>JBQNBL010000009.1:0-78143 GCA_052169955.1 Treponema sp. | reverse complement strand
TTACAAATATCCAATGCACTTTATACATCTTTGCGTTGTGATCTAGCTTTTACTATAAAAAATGAACTAATAGTAATTGTGGAACATCAGTCTACGGTAAATCAGAACATGCCTACACGTTTACTTCTTTACATAGCTATGCTATATCTAAATATTTTAGATGAAGATGCAAGATATGCAAGAATATTGAAACCCATTCCAACTCCTCGTTTTTTTGTTCTATATAATGGGGATGAAACTTTACCTGAAATTAGTGAGTTACGGCTCTCAGATGCCTTTATGTTAAAAGATGAAAAGATTCCAATACAGTTGGAGTTGATAGTTACTGTGATTAATATAAATTATGGACAAAACAGAGAAATAATGGAAAAATGTGAAACATTAAAAGGATATTCATATTTGATAGATAGAATAAAAAAATACAAGACAATAGATGAGGAGCATAAATTTGATCTTGCAATAAAAGATTGTATAGAACACGGAATATTAGCTCGATATCTTATAACACAACAAAAGAGGGTTAAGAATATGCTACAAACAGAATATAGTTTTGAAAAAGAACTTGCAGTTAGGGGAGCCGAAGAGCGTGAAGCAGGAATGTTGTTAGGAATGCAAAAAGGAATGCAAAAAGGCTCTTATGATGCAAAAATCAATACAGTCAGAAAATGTCTTACTTTAAATATGCCAATTGAAACGATTCAAGCAATTACCGAGCTTGAAATTGAAGAAATAATGAAGATACAAGCTCTGTTTTAGCTTTTCATTGTTGTATGACTAATAAAGTTATGCTATATGCTAATAAAAGCTCCTAGCCTTTTTAATGTAGACATCCTTAAATTTTTATACTATACTCATGCTTTGATATTTACATTACAACTTTTGAAAGTTTTTCAAATTTAAGACTTGATAGGGGGAAGTTATGAAAAACATAAAGAAAATATTTTTATTAATATCTTTTATATTGTGTGTTGCATCTTGTAACCAAGGTAATCAGCTCAAAAAAACTGAACAAAAGGACAGCCCTACAATTGATAAAGTTACAATTACAATAGATGGGGATAATCTAGCTAAAGGAAATGGTGAAACACTTAAAGTGGATAAAAACACAAGCTGGGCTATTGTCAAAACAGATTCTAAAATTTCAGGTATTACTTTTAATATTGGCTATGAGGCTGGTGTGTGGAAGTTGGGCAATAGAACAGGTGCAACATTGGAAGATAATCATAAGTTTGAAACAAATACAACAATTTTCATTACATCAATTCTAAAAACAAATAATCAAATAACTATCACAATAAGAGGAAATAATCTAAAAGATGGGGAAGGTTCAACTTTTCAGATAGAAAAGAATAGAACATGGGAAACAGTTAAAAAATCCTCACAAGTATCAAATGTTAAATTTAATGATGGCTATATATTAGATAACTGGCATCTTAATAATGAATCAGGTAAAAAATTACATAATGCTTATAAATTTGAAACAAATACAACAATATTTGCAACTTCCATGCAAGATAATAGCTCAATATTTAGAACTACTGGTGCAGGAGGAATAGATGGTTATAATGTTGATATGGATAAGTTACCCGAAAATCTTATAATTCCTTCAGTAATAAAAGGTGAAGTTATCAATGGTATTGATGGAAATGCATTTAAAGATTGTACAAAAATAAAAAAATTAGATATATCACGTTGTAATTCTTTCGAATCTATTAGTGATTCAGCATTTGAAGGTTGTACAAACTTAAAAGAAATTATTTTTCCTGAAAGTATAGAAGCAATTGGTATTAATGCTTTTAAGGGATGTAAGAATCTAGGTAATTTAGATTTTTCTATTTGCAAACGCCTTGAAAGTTTATCAGGTTTTGCATCTTGTGAAGGACTAACCAGTTTAGATTTATCTTCATGCTCAAACCTCAAACATATAGCACTAGATGCTTTTAAAGAATGTAAAAACTTAACTGGAGAAGTGAAAATGCCTTTATCTCTTGAAAATATAGAAGGAAATGCTTTTTATGGTGCAAGTAAATTAGCAAAAATAGATTTATCCAATACAAGTACGTTTAAAGAAATACGAGATAAGGCATTTTATGGTGCAACATCTTTGGTTATAACTTTGCCATTAAGTATTAAAAAATTAGGAGAAAAAGCATTTGGTGAAGTAGAAAATGGAAACGATCATAGGTGCAAGAAAGTTCGTATCCTTAATGGGGCTGAAGGAGATAAGGTGAAGGATTTGGTGATTGATGCTCCTTGTTTATATACTGAAGACCATATTGAAAGATTTTAATAAACATTAATTAAACAAAAATATCTTAGTTTTTTTGATGATTAAAATTATATCTTGGCTGGAGGTTGTTAAATACTTTTCTAGCCAAGACAGTTATTGCGATGAGAGACTTAGAAATCTAGTTAAACTTCAAATGAACTACCAGTGTTCTATGCCATTGGTCTGCAAAATACATATATATCCTAGTTTTGAGCTTTAAGCCTTTACAGTTCTTTAGTGCATCAGAAAAAAAACCATCAACGCTTATAAGTTTTGTACCTGTAATAGATGCAAACTTATTTGGATCGTCTATACTAAAATACATTTCTGCGTTCTTATTACCAGTTTTTTTGACATACTCATTTGCTAATTTTAAGCCCTGAGAATTGGTTGCATCAAAGATTAATTCACCATTACGAATTAAACTTTTCATTTTTTTAATTAATTCTACAATTTTATCTTCATAAAAATATTGAAACACACCAGAAACGACTATTAAAGTGGGTAAAGATTTGTCTATTTCTTTTATCCAATCAATATTGAACATATCTCCTTTTATTAATTTTTCATTTTTTGCATTTCCTAATACATTTTCTCTTATATCTATTACATTTGGTAAGTCAATTTGATAAAAATTATTTTTGGTGTTGTTTATTCGATTATAAGCTGTTTCTAAACCAGAGCCTAAAAAAACAACATTGCATTGTTTTTTTTCTTCAAGAAATCTTACAATTTTTTTATCTATTGTATATTGTCTACAAACACTTGCCATATAAAAATATTCAGTTGTATTTTTTTCTATGCTATTTGTTGGAATATGTTGCTTTAATGATAAGGCTTTCTCATCATAAAAGAAGTGTGGAAATTTTTCAGATGCATATATCCTTGCTATAAGTGGAATGTATAGTGTATCTTCCACACCGTCAAACGTATTCTTTTCACTCATATTATTCTCCTATAAATTAGAAATCTTCATTCTAGCAAATATAATTATATGTATTGAATTATTTTGTTGTCAATAAAAAACACATTGTACTTATAAAATTTAAGTATAATATATTTTTGGTTTACTATATTGAGATAAAAGTGATATAATCCTCGCTTCAATTAGTTTTAAGGGGTAACTCATGGAATATTATCTTGCAAAAATAGGTGAACTTAGTCTAAAAGGTGGAAACAAAAAAACATTTGAGCAAAAATTAATTAGCAATTTTTGTGCATTGTGTGATAATGAAAATATTAAACCAAAAGTTTTGGCTGGTCGAATGTATGTAGAATGTGAAAAAGAAAACTGTGAAATAATAGAAAAAACTCTATCGCATTTGATTGGAATTACAAGTTGGGCAAAAACCTATCCTACAGAAAAGACAATAGAAGATATCTCTTTAGTTGTGATGGAACAAGCAAAAAATGCAAAAAATGATGGTGCAAAAACTTTTAAGATTGAAGCAAGACGTGAAGATAAAACTTTTCCTCTTAATTCCAATGAAATTGAAAAAGAAGTAGGTGGACTTATTCACACTTCAGGTTTATTAAAAACAGATTTACATAAGCCAGATGTTGTTATTACAATTGAAATAAGAAAAAAAGCATTTGTATATAGACTTTCTGCTAAAGGAATACAAGGGCTTCCTACAGGGATGAGTGGAAAGGGGCTTTTACTTCTTTCAGGTGGAATAGATTCGCCTGTTGCAGGATATAAAATGCTTACACGAGGTATGAGAGTTGATTTTTTATATTTTCATTCTCATCCATTTACTCCTCCAGAAGCACAAAAAAAAGTTGAAGATTTAAGTGCAATTCTTTCTCAATATGAAAGGCCAGCCTATCTTAATATTGTGCCTTTTACAGATATTCAAAATAGAATTAAAGCAAAAGCTCCTCATAGCTATCTTACATTGATGATGAGAATTTGCATGATGAAAATTGCTAATGTGATAGCAGAAAAAATAGATGCAAAGTGTATTATTACAGGAGAGAGCCTTTCACAAGTGGCGAGTCAAACAATTGAAAACATTAGCATTGTAAATCTTGTAGCAAAATATCCTGTGTTGCGCCCATTAATTGGCATGAATAAAGAAGAAATCATAAAGGAAGCAAAGATGTTAGGTAGCTATGAAACTTCTATAATTCCTTATGATGATTGTTGCTCTTTATTCGCACCAAAGCATCCAGTGCTTTATGCAAATATAGAAACAGCCAGAGACATTTATGAAAAGCTTGAGATTACCCCATTCCTTGAAGCAGCAATCGAAAAAAGAGAAGTTAAAAAAATATAGGGCAGTTTTTGATGTTACTTATTAATAAATACTAAAAAGGAGGCAACAAAGTGCCTCCTTCTTCTTATAGATAAAGATTTTTAGTTTGCAAAAACTTTCCATCTTTACAACAGCCTTCGCTTGAAGCAAAAGCATTGTGTGCATGAATGCTCTCATAATTTTCAGCTTCCACAGTGCAATGAGGAAAATCCCCAAGACGAGGTAGCCTTATGCAGACATCCCGCACTACATCTTCTACAAACTTGGGATTTTCATATGAATGTTCAGTTACATACTTTTCATCAGGTCTTTTAAGAAGCGAATATAATGGACTAGAAGCAGCTTCTTCCATCAGTGTAATTAAATCTTCAAGCCAAAAAAAAGAACCTATTTCCATATCAACTTTCACGCGTCCTCTTTGATTATGAGCCCCATACTTACTAATTTCTTTAGAACATGGACAAACAGTTTGTATTGGAGCTTCCGCTACTACGTGAAACTTTTTTCTTGTCTTTGTTGCAGAACCAGAAAAAGCACATTTATACATTATAAAACCTTCTTGTTTTGTAACAGGAGATGATTTTTTGATAAAGTATGGAAAACTAATCTTTCCATAAGAGCATTTTGCATCAAGGTGACATCTCATATCATCCAACATATTGATAAACTCTTTCATTGAGACGTTTGTGGAATATTTATTAAACACTTCAACAAAGCGACTCATGTGAGTCCCCTTAAAATGATGTGGTAAATTGACAAACAAAGAAACAGATGCCACTGTATTTTGCTTCCCATTTTCCTTATCCATTATGGTAATTGGATAGTGTAGCTTTTTTATGCCAACCTTTTTTAGTGCAATCTCTCTGTCATCTGCTAGAGATTGCACATCTTTCAATATTTGTTCACTCATTACTTAATTCCGTTTTGCCTTTTTGCTGCAAGTAATGTGTTTTTAATGAGCATGGCAATAGTCATAGGTCCTACTCCTTTTGGAACAGGCGTAATGTAGCTTGCAACTTCTGATGCTCCTTCAAAGTCAACATCGCCCACAAGCCTAAAACCTGATTTTTTGCTTGCATCATCAACTCTATTAACTCCAACATCAATTACCACAGCTCCTTCTTTTATTCCTTCTTTTTTAATAAAAGCTGGGGAGCCAATAGCTGCAACTAAAATATCAGCTGTTTTAGTAATTTCATTCAAGTTTTTTGTTCCGCTATGGCAAACTGTAACAGTTGCATTAACATCTCTTGAAAGCATTAAAAGAGAAAGTGGTTTTCCTACAATATTGCTTCTGCCTACAATTACAACATTTGCTCCCTTTGTTTTAATTCCTTCATGTTGCAATAGATGTACTACCCCGTATGGTGTGCAAGGGATAAATGTCTCCTCTCCTAAAAACATACGCCCTATGTTTTCTGGATGAAAACCATCAACATCTTTTTTTGGATTTATTGTTGCAATTACTTTATCAGCATTTATCTGTTTTGGAAGTGGTAATTGCACTAAAATTCCATTAATAGAAGGATTATCATTTAATTGTTTAATTAAATCCAAAAGCTCTTGTTCGGTTGTACTTTCTGGAAGTTTGTGTGTATCATCTTTCATACCTGCTTCATGCAATGCCTTAGTCTTTCCTGTAACATAAGAAACCGATGCAGGATTTTCTCCCACTAGAATTACAGCAAGCGTTGGAGTAATTCCCTTTTCTTTTAAAGCATTAACTTCCTTTGCTACGTCTGCTCTTACTTCATTTGCAATCGTAAAACCATCAATAATTTTTGCACTCATTTTATGCCTCCATAAAAAGCCAATTTTCACATGGTAACTATATGGCTATTGTTTAGATTATACATAATATACTAATATGTGTATATTACCTAGAAGAGTTTTAGGAGACTAACAAATATGAAAAAGTTATTTGTTGCTTTTTTATTCTTAAGTATTTTTTCTGTCTTGTCTGCACAAGAAAATGAAGAAGATGACAACACATCTCCTTCTATTAATACAGTGCAGGTGTATAGACCTATCAGAAAAGAAGATAAGTATATAAAAATGGGGCTTAGTTTAAACTCACCCCTATTCAACACATCTAATAAACGTTTTGCAATACCTACCAAGATATATCCAGGTGGTAGCTTTTATTTTGGTTTTGCCTATTTTTTAACAAACGGTTTTTCATTAGGTGTTAGTTTAAGCTTTGATTTTTATTTAACTCTTGGAACAAATTTATATTTTGCCGTTCCTTTTACATTTGACATGATGTATACATTTGCTTTTGGTAAATGGCGTTTTCCTTTAGGAATAGGCGTTGGTGGCGACTTTCAAACATACAATTCAACAAAATATTTTAGTTTGCTTTTTAGACCTGAGGCAGGTTTTTACTATCAATATTCTCCTGATTGGTCTTTTGGAGCAACTCTTTCTTGGGCTTGTGTGCCTCAATGGTATAAAAATACTGACAACAACAGGACAGGCAATATCTTGGGCATAAGTTTTGCAGCAAGGTATCACTTTTAGTTATTAAGAGGCTAATTTTATGAAAAATAAGATATATAAATATTTCTTTCTATTGAGTGTATTTTCTCTTTTTAATTTTTCTTGCAAGAATGAGCCTATTTTTGCTGCAATAGAGGAGGAAGTTAAACTAAAAAAACAGTCAATTCAAGGATTAGTTTTAGGTATTATCCAAATTGGAAATACTGTATATTCTGCAAACCCAAAAAATGTTTTCAAAAAAGAAGTTGGAGATAGGGGAGAATGGTCAGCTATTGCATCTCCTGGTGGAATGTGTACATCTCTTGCAAGTGATGGCACAAAGTTATATGCAACATTTTTAGGTTATGGTGCGTATGTTTATAGTAGCAATACATGGCAAAAGCTTGATAGCACTGAAGAAATCGTTCAAATAGTTTCTGGACAATCTATAATAGGCATAAATAGTGATAATGAAGTTTTTAAACTTACTGGAATCACTTTTAATAAAATGATAGTAAGTGGTAAACCAATTAAATTAATTGAAGGGTTGAAAGGAGGTGGAGGAGCTTACTTTGCAGATAAATCTTCACTTTATTCTTCAGATTCAGGAGCTAAAATTAATTTAAGTGGTGTGCAAAACATAAGAGATATTTGTGAAGGTAATGATGCAGATAAAGTTTTTATTCTCACTTCATCAACACTTTTTCATTATGATCGTACTACTACAACTCTCACAAGCATAAAACATCAAGTTTTATCAGTTTGGTGCATAAGTTATTCAGTTGCTCGCTCACTTGTTCTTATTGGAGGCTCACAAGGATATAAAGAAATAAAGGTTGTAGGCTCTTCTTTAGCTGGAGCTCAAGTTATTACTCCAGGTAGTAATTCTTCTACAACGCCACCTTCATGTTACAATCAATATAATAACAGTGTTGGAAAATGGCTTACTCGTCCTATTGCATTGATTACAACACCAACAGGATATGTCATTTATGCAGGAATAGGTGGAGCAGATCCAAAATACACAGGACTTTGGGGCTTTTATAATCCTAGTCAACTTGAATGGAATAGAGAATAGTCGATGTCCAATTCATTGTTTGATGAGGTAGAACTCAATTTTAATTCTAAAGTTGATGTCTTTGAAGATTCTATTAGTAATGAAAAAAGAGAACCATTAGCCTATCGTATGAGACCTCAAACTCTTTCGGAGTATGTAGGTCAAGATGAAGTTATAGGTGAGAATAGCATTTTAAGACGTGCTATTGAAAGGGATTTAATTTCTTCCATTATACTATATGGGCCTCCTGGTACTGGAAAAACAACTCTAGCCTATTTAATTGCAAAGCACACAAAAGCATTTTTTACAAGTTTGAATGCAGTCCTTTCTGGTGTTCAACAAATTAGGGATGAGATTCAAAAAGCAATAAACATAAAACGCAGTCAAAATAAAAGAACGATCCTTTTTGTTGACGAAGTTCATAGATGGAATAAGGCACAACAAGATGCACTTTTGCCACACGTCGAAAATGGAACTATAATCTTGATTGGAGCTACAACACAAAATCCTTTTTTTGAAGTGAATCAAGCACTCTTGAGTAGAAGCCGTGTGTTTGAGTTAAAACTACTGAATAATAAGGATTTAGAAAAGATACTTCATTCTGTCTTTAATGATGAAAAAAAAGGTTATGGAAAATTTAATATAGCGTTAGAAGATGGAGTTCAAGAAAAACTAATCGCTTCATCAGGAGGAGATGCAAGAATCCTACTAAACACTATTGAGTTTTGTGTTGAAACTTCTTCACCTTCGTGGCCAATGAAAGAAGGAGAGGTAATTAAAGTTAGCCTTAAAACCTTAGAAAATGCAATTCAAACAAAGCATATTTCTTATGATAAAAAAGGGGACTACCATTACGACGTAATTAGTGCATTTATCAAATCTGTGCGAGGAGGAGATGCTAATGCAGCTCTTTATTATCTTGCTTTGATGTGTGAAGGAGGTGAAGACCCTCATTTCATTTTTAGACGACTTTTAATCCTTTCAGCAGAAGACATAGGATTAGCTTCACCTGAAGCTATAACCATAGTAACATCGGCAAAAGACGCATTCGACATGGTTGGTTTTCCCGAAGGTTATTATTTTTTATCTTTTGCAACTTTATATCTTGCCACTTGTGATAAATCAAATAGCGTAGGTGGTTTTTTTGAAGCTCTCTCTTATGTGAAAGAAGCGAAACATGATGTGCCTTTGCATCTAAAAGACCCTTCAAGAGATTCATCTTTATCTCATGGAAAAGGATATTTATATCCACATGATTATGAAGGGCATTGGGTAGCTCAACAATATTTGCCAGATGGAGCTAGCGATAAAATCTTTTACCATCCATCTAACGAAGGTAAAGAAAAAGAAATAAGAGAAAGATTAGAAAAAAGAAAAAAGTAGCTAATTAACTACCTTATTTTATATAATCCAAAAAAATATATTGATATAAAAAGTATTTTATATCACCGTAGCCTTTGAAACGCTTCTCTTTTAAGACATAAACTTTTTCATTTACAATTATGAATTAATCAACTTTTCTCTTGCAAAATACCTATTTCTTTGTAGTGGTAACTGATGTGGAAATTCATTGGAATGCAACTTCATTCGATGTTGTAAACTCTACATTCATTCTATTCAAAACTGTACAGTTTTCGAGTCCTAAATAATGCAGTTTCGCATATGTAAACTGTACAGTTTGCAACCCCTAAATAGTGCAGTTTCGCATATGTAAACTGTACAGTTTTGCCTCAGTACATTAGCTAAGGTACAATTATAACACTAGCTAATGTACAGTTCTAACATTAGCTAATGTTAGAGGTGTCTTTATGCTAAGAGGATAGTAAGGAAATGTAAGAAGATTTTTTACATCTATTAAGAGAAATATAAGAAGTTTTTTTATAATTTTTACTTCTAACATGAGGCAAGTTTATATCAAAAAATATTAAATATCTATAAGAAAAATAAAAAACTTATGGGAGGCTTGAATGGCTTCATATGAAGAAATTAAAGAAATAGCTGAAAAAACCTTTGGAATAAATACAATTTTTCCATATCAATGGCTAGTAATTTCAAATATATTAGATATAGAAGCTAGATGTGAGAATGCCGAAATTGGCATTAAAGGAAGATGTATTGAAAAAGAAACTGATGATTATTTGAATAAGCAGATTGTGCTTTTTCCAACTGGAGCTGGAAAGTCTCTTTGTTTTCAGCTTCCTTCACTTTTCCTAAAAAAGCCAACACTTGTAATTTATCCATTGCTTGCTTTAATGCGAGATCAATATAACAAACTAAAAACTATTATTAACACTGTTATTTTTATTGGTGGGCAGACAAAATCAGAGAGAGAGGAAGCGTATAATGGTTTAAAAACTGCAAATATTATAATTGCAAATCCAGAAGTTTTAGGGAACAAAGAAGTGCTAGAAAAAATTAAAATGAGAGGTATTTCTCATCTAGCTATAGATGAAGCTCATTGTGTTTCAGAGTGGGGAGAAACTTTTAGAAGTCAATATCTATCAATTTCTTCTATTATTAAAGAGCTAAAACCTAATATTATTACGGCATTCACTGCAACAGCGAGCCCTATTGTGCTAGAAAGAATGAAAAAAATTATTTTTGAAGGACAAGCTCACGTAATAGCTAGTTCTCTTGATCGACCAAATATATTTTTTTCTGTTCGTCATTGTTGTGTGAAAGAGCCTGCATTATTAGAAGAAATTGAAAAAAATGAAAAACCTTTAGTTGTTTTTTGTTCAAGTAGGAAAAAAACAGAAACAATTTCTAGGCTAATACAAAATAGTTTTCAAAATTTAGAAGTGCGATTTTATCATGCTGGTTTAGAAAAAAAAGAAAAAGAAGAGGTTGAATTATGGTTTAACAATGCAGAAAAAGCTGTGCTAGTTGCGACCTGTGCTTGGGGAATGGGGGTGGATAAAAAAAATGTGCGGACGGTGATTCATTTTGATTGTCCTTCTACTATTGAAGCTTATATACAAGAAGCTGGAAGGGGAGGGCGAGATAGAAAACCGTCTAGTGCTTTATTACTTTGGTCAGATGAAGATAAAAAAAGATTTTCATTATTTGGTGAGAAAGAAAAGGCGAGAGCTAGTATTATGGTTTTATTTGCAGAAAGTGGAGTATGTAGAAGAAAGGTTCTTTTGCAGGCTTTAGCTTTCAAAAAAGATGAAGAGTTACCTTTTTGTACATCTTGTGATATTTGTAATGGAAGTGCAAAATTAGAGGTAAATGAAGTCTTTTCTATATTGAATTACATTAAAAATAGAAAGGTGAGAAAAGCTAGTTTAGTCGCGAAAATAGAAAAAATGAATAAATATTGGAATTTGCAAAATGCTAATAATTGTGTTTTTTATTTGGAAGAGAAAAAGTTTCTTGTTAAAGATGGTTTTTTATGGCATGGTAAGCTAAAAGTAAATAAAGATATGATAAAAACTAATTTGAGACTATCCCAAAGTTTGTGTAAACCTCCAAACTGATTTAAGGAACATTTTCAAAGAGTTTCAACGTATTAAAGTATAATCATTTATAAATACTATGTGTATTTGTTTTTGTCCCAAGAGTTGAAGAATTGTCCTAAATATATTATAATATTATAGGAGGTTCTATAATGAAAAAAGCAAATATAATTAATTTGATAAAATACTATGCTGAGAATAATGATTGTAGCTTTAGAAATGAGGCGTACAAAATAGCTGATGAATTTGACAAAGCAGGAGATTATCAATTAGCAGAGTATATAATGATGTTACTTTCTAATACTAATGTTTTTGTCCCACAAATTAATGAAAGTGAATTAGTTTTTTTAAAAAAAATAAAAGAGAATAGTGAACCTTTACCACTTCCTGATGTAATAAAAGATGATATTGTTGGCATAATTAATGCTGTAGGGCATGATGTAGGAATTAATAAATTTTTATTTCAAGGCTCACCAGGTACAGGAAAAACAGAAACAGTTAAACATATTGCAAGATTGTTAGATAGAGAATTATTTATTGTCGATTTTTCTCTTATTATAGATAGCAAGTTAGGTCAGACAGGAAAAAATATTGCAAAATTATTTGATGAGATTAATAGTTTAAGCATTCCAGAAAAAGTAGTTATTCTATTTGATGAAATAGATGCTTTAGCTTTAGATAGAACCGATGTAAAAGACGTTAGGGAGATGGGAAGAGCGACAACAGCAGTATTAAAAGGTTTGGATGAATTAAATGAAAAAACTCTTTTAATTGCAACAACCAATTTATTTAAACATTTTGATAAAGCTCTAATTAGACGTTTTGATTCAGTAGTGGATTTTAATAGATATTCGAAAACGGATTTAATGGATATAGCAGAAATCATATTAAACTACTATATACCGAAATTCAAAAATGCAACTAAAAACATAAGGTTATTCAGAAAAATAATATCCTTAATACAAGTACTACCATATCCTGGAGAATTAAAAAATCTTATAAAAACATCTTTAGCCTTTAGTTCCCCAGATAACGAATATGATTATTTAAAAAGACTATATTCGGCAGTGTATAATAAATCAGAGAATGATTTAAAAGTTTTACAAAAACAAGGATTTACAGTAAGAGAAATTGAAATTTTAACAAGTGTTTCCAAAAGCAAGGTTTCAAGAGAATTAAAAAATAATAAGGAGAAATAGTATGAATAGTATTCTAAATCTCAAAGGTAACTTAGAGTATAGAGATTCTAATACAAAACCTGGCTTTGCAAATATTCCTAAAAATCAACATGTAACACTCGAACACTTGATATCTTTAAAAACACAATTAGTTGAAATATCTTCTTTTTGGAGTAATGAAACTTTAAATATTCCACCTCTTATTACTGTTTATTACACTGGTATTGTAGCCAAAAGCAACAGGATAAAAGGAATACTAGAAAATGATATAAAAAAAAATAATAATTCTGTTGTTGGTGTAAAATATAGCCAAGATAAAAAACATGTTATAACACATTGTATAAGTCGTGATGTTTTACTTGAAGCAATAAGAAACCTAAAAAATGTAATTGAAATAGTAAAAACGAATTTTAATAACAAAATTACAAATAGCGATCTGCATGTAATTAATTCTAATAAAAACTTTCCTAATAAGGTAAAAATATCAAAAACTAGATTCGTTAATACAATAGTTGATGCCTATTATTTAGAGAGATTTGGTATAGAACAATGCTCCATAGAAATGACTGATAGTGCAATTATAAGCTTGTATAATACAGGTGTTAAAACTAATGATATAATGAAACAACTTGATATAGACTTTATAGATGATAGAAGAAAGCTTGATGAAACCACCGTATTTCTTAATCCAATTCAATATAAATTATTAAAAGAAAAAGCACCATATTTAATTGCAATGGCTGTAAGTGATATTTCACGACTCGAAAAATGTGATGTTTCTATGGTGGAAGAACCTGATTTTTCAATACCATTACCCAGCAATGAGCCTACTGTTGGAGTGATAGACACATTGTTTGATGAGAAAGTATATTTTTCAAAATGGGTTGAATTTGAAAATAAAATTGGCTACACATCAAATGATATAGATGATTATAGACATGGGACAATGGTTTCTTCTATTATTGTTGATGGTTCTAGCATTAATCCTTCTCTGGATGATGGTTGTGGTCGATTTAAAGTTAGACATTTTGGTGTTGCAACAAGTAAAAAATTTAGCTCTTTTACTGTAATAAAAAGTATTAAAGAAATAGTAGAGGCAAATAGAGATATAAAAGTGTGGAATTTATCATTAGGTTCTCAAATGGAAATTAGTGATAATTTTATATCACCAGAAGCTGCAATTTTAGATAAAATACAATATGAAAATGATGTTATATTTGTTATTGCAGGAACAAATAAACCTGTTAATTCAAATATTAAAAAAATTGGCTCTCCAGCAGATTCTATTAATTCTTTAGTGGTAAATTCTGTTGATTTTGATGGTAAACCTGCAGAGTATTCAAGAGAAGGTATAGTACTCTCTTTTTTTAATAAGCCTGATGTATGTTATTATGGAGGTTCTAAAGAGAAAAAAATTCGTGCGGTTTCTCCTTTTGGATTAGTTCATGTTTCAGGAACATCATTTGCAGCTCCATGGATAGCTAGGAAATTAGCATACCTTATCGAGATATTAGGTTTTACAAGAGAATTAGCAAAAGCTATACTAATTGACTCTGCAACAGGTTGGAATGATAGTATACATCCTCCGAGACTTATAGGATTTGGTGTTGTTCCAATAAAAATTGAAGAGATTGTTAAAACTCCAGATGATGAAATAAAGTTTATGATTCAGGGAACTTGTGAAAAGTTTGATACTTATAATTATAATATTCCTGTCCCTGAAGATAAAGGTAAGCAACCTTTTGTAGCAAAGGCTACTCTATGTTATTTTCCAGAATGTTTTAGAAATCAAGGTGTAGACTATACTAATTCTGAACTAGATATCCATTTTGGAAGATTAAAAAAAGATAAAAAAGGAAATATTATAATTAAAACTATCAATGATAATGATCAAAGTGAACCAATAAAATTATTATTACCTGAGAGTACTGCAAGAAAACTTTATAGGAAATGGGATAATGTAAAACATATAAGAGAAAATATACAAACTCTAAAAGGTAATAATAAAAAAGCTAAAACAAAAACAGGAAGTGGATTATGGGGGCTGAGTATTAAAACAAAAAAAAGAATTGAAGATTCCAATAAGCTAAAATTCGGTTTAGTTATTACTTTAAAAGCCATAGATGGAATAAATCGCATTCAGGATTTTATTCAACAATGCCAATTTAGAGGGTGGCTTGTCGAAAAAATAGATATAGAAAAGAGAATCGAGATATACAACACATCTGAAGAAGTTTTACATCTTGATGATTAGTAAGTAGCTTGATTAACACTCAAAACCTAAACTCTTGACATTTTATGAAATAATTCTATACATTATAGGCAATGATTGGAGAGCCTCCACCTGGCGTGTGGTATTATGTTAGTCTCGTAGCACTTCTCTTGTTTTCAATGTTTTTCTCATCAGGAGAGACGGCATATCTTGCTTGTAACACATTAAAGATTAAGTATCTTGCTAAAAAAAATAGAAAAGCTGAAAGAGTACTCGAAATAATAAAAGAGAAGAATAAGTTTTTAATTACTTCTTTGATTGGAAATAGCATTGTAAACATTCTTGTAGGTGTAGTTATAACTAGCCTAACTTTACGTTTTTCTACTGAGAATGCTATAGGCATTGCAAGTTTTATTGCAACAAATCTTGTTTTGATCTTTGGGGAGATAATGCCAAAGTCTATAGCTTTGGTTTTTCCCGAAAAAATTGCAATAAGCTATTCTTTTTTAGAAAGTCTTTTAATAAAGTGTTTTCTTCCAATTTCTTCAATATTTTTATACATCACTTCAATATTTATGAAATTATTTAAGTTGAAGGTTGATTTTAAGAATTATCTTATTACTGAAGATGACTTAAAAATATTCTTTGAAAATAGTGGAGAAGTAGCAGATTTAACACTTGATGAAAAAAAAATAATGAGCCATATTTTGAAATATGATGATATGAAGGTAAAAAATGTAATGATTCCACGTACTGAGATAGTTGCAATAAATGTAGATTCCAGTATAGAAGAAGTTATAAATATATCAAAAACTTCATCACTTTCACGTTTTCCTGTTTATGAGGAAAATATAGATGACATAAAAGGTGTTTTATACATAAAAGACTTTATTTTTTCTAAAGAATATGATGACTACATTTCTAATCCTAAAAAATCTTCTAAAATAATGAAAATTGAAAAGTTTTTGCGAAAACCATGTTTTATTTTTGCTAATACAGAATTGACAAAAGTGCGTAAGACTTTGAGTAAATACGAGCAGAATCTAGGCATTGTTATAGATGAATATGGGGGAACGTTGGGTATTGTTACTATAGAGGACTTAAATGAGGAAATATTTGGTGATATTGTGGATGAATATGATAAGTCTTCAAATTCAATTTTCTTAGAAAAATATAAAGATGGATATATAACTGAAGGAAATACTCCTCTTATTTTCTTGAATGAACATTTTAATATAAACCTTTTTTCTCAGTTTAATCAAACTCTTGCAGGTTTTATAATGGAAGTATGTGGAAAAATGCCTGAAAAAGGTTTTAGACTAGAAATGGATGGGATGATTTTTATTGTTGAAGAACTTGATGGGAATAGAATAGAAAAAGTATTTATTAAGGAAATGCAAGAATGAGCATAATTGTTGTCTTAGAATTTCTCATTTTAGTTTTTCTTGCAGGTTTTTTTTCTTGCACAGAAACTGCGATAACTGCAATAACTGAAGCAGAATACAACAAAATAAAAAGAGTGAAAAAGAAAAAAGAGAAAAGAATTACTTACTTAATAGATAAAAAAGAAAAGATTATTTCTACAACTCTCATTGCAACCAATTTTATTAATATTCTTACTTCTTCGATAATTACTGTTTTTACGATTAAAACGCTTGGAGCTACGTATTTACCAATTACAACAGTCATAACTACCATTTCTATAATTATTTTTGCTGAAATAATTCCAAAGACATTAGCAACTCACTATGCTATAAATATAATAAAAAAAACTTCATGGTTATTATATATTTGCTATTTTTTAAATTACCCTATAGTATTGGTTTTTTCCTATCTTTCAAAAATTATTGTATCTTTTATTAGAATATTTCATAAAGAAGTAAAACATAAAATGACAGAAGATGAATTAAAAGAAATTTTTAATATAAGTAGGGAAGATGGAGCATTAGTGAATTTAGAACATACATTATTAAAAAAAGCTGTTCATTTGAAAAAAATAAAAAGTAAAAATATTATGACTAAAATAAATAAAATTGTCTCTATAAAGGAAGATGCATCATTTATGGATGCGGTGAGAGTTTTTAGGGAAAGTAATTTCTCTCGCCTACCTGTTACATCAAAAGATGGAAAAACATTTTTAGGCCTTATACACTATAAAGATGTATTATTTAATTTTAATAATGCTCCTTCAATAAAAACTCTTATAAAAAGTGCAATATTTATTCCTGAAAGCTTGACAGTTTTTTCCATTATAAATGTGATGAATAAAGAAAAAAGAAACATGGTCTTTATTATTGATGAAGAAGGAGATATTTTAGGTTTAGTTACTATGGAAGATATTTTGGCTATAATATGTGGAAAAGGTCAGGATGAATATAAACATATTGAGGCTGAAGATGAAGAAAATGAAGGTATACAGTATATTTCACATGGGGTTTTTAGAGTTAAACCTACTGTGTTGTTAAGCGAATTAAACGATTGTTTGAGTCTTTCTTTTTATTCAGAAAATTATGACACTGTTTTAGGTTTAATTTTAGAGAAATGCCAATATTTACCTAAAGAAAATGAAGAAATCTTAATTGATGGAGTGAAGTTTAAGATTGGAAAAATTAAAGGAGCAAAAATAGAAGAGGTTGTTATTGATAAAAACAGTAAAAAGCTAGCAAAGTCTTAAATCTTGTATAAGAACTTAAAAGATACTAGAATAGCATGGTGTATTCTTAATATGCCAGTTCAATCAGTTAGGGGGATTAGTTATGAGAAAACTTTTTTTATTATGTGTTTTAAGTGTTTTTTTCTTTATAAATTGTAAAGATCAAAACACTACTAATCAGCAAAACACACCTAAACCAAGTGTACCAGAGAAACCCAAAAGTACGCTTGGTCTTGAAGATATAATCTGTGATGGTGTGTCTGTTTTACCAAAAATGAATAAGCAGAATTTCTGTAATTTCGGTAAGGTTAAAAAGTATAGTCTTGATTTGGTTGTAAGACTAAAAGATGCAGGAATAGTTGATGTTAGTGTTAAAGTTGATGAAGCTATAGCTCATGGAAGTGTTCCAAACTATACTTGTTATCTAATAGATGGTCATAATATTATTGAAGTTACAATAACATCAAAAACTGATCCATCAAAGAAAGAAACCTACAAGATAAAAGTTAATAAAGTGGGAAATGCTGTAGGTGAGGCAGAAAGTTCAAGACTAAAAGACATTAAGGTTGATGGAGAAAGCATAATTTCACAATTTGGCAGTAATTTTGTTTGTAACCTTAAAGATGCTAAAAAAACAAAAACTGATCTTGAGCTTTATGTTTTGCCACATAACGCAAGTGCTACAGTTACTGTTACAAACGGAAGTGAAAATGTAGAAAGAACAGCTGATGAGACATATAAAGTTTCTCTTAGTTTAGGGCTGAATAATATTCATATTTCAGTGAACTCTCAAAAAGAAGGTACCCTTGTATATAAAATAACGATATATCGTGAAGAGGAATTAGATCTAGAATCATTTAAGGTTGAAGATACAGAATATTATGATGAAAGTAATAACAAACTAAAAGAGAGAGTTTTGGAATTTCCAACAGATAAAGAAAAAGTTAAGGTTAGTGTTAAGGCAAAAGATACTAATGCAAAAATTACTTTTAAGCATAATGGAAAAGTAATTGAGGCTAATGCTGACCTTTATGAACTTAACTTGCAGAATGGAAATAATGGTGTTGAGGTTATAGTAAGTGGTTTAAGAAGTAATACTTATTCAATTGTTCTTGTAAGAAAATCTCCAACAAAGAGCGGATTAATAAAATTTGCAGCTGATAAAGAGGATTTAATTCGCCTTTTTTCATCGTCTAATTCTGTAACTCTTACTCCACGTGATAATGAAAAAACAAAGTTGAAGTTGGAAGTTTTAACCACTTCAGATGTTACAGTGAAGGTGAAGCTTGAAAATTTTGAGGTTACTGGAACTATTGGCGTTTATGAGATTAACCTAAAAGAAGGGGATAATGATATTGTAGTAGAGCTTCATAAGGGGGCTACCCTTTCGACAACTTATTCTATTTTTGTAAAAAGACATAAAAAAGTGGAAACTCCTACAACTCCAGCTTCTGATGAAGTTGAGGTGACTTTTATTCTTTCTGATGGTGTAAACGGTTCTCCCGTTGATGGCTCTTATCTAAACATTTCTAAAATAAATCCTTCAGAGCCTCTTAAGCGTATTTTAGTGAAAGATGGAAAAGCAAAGGTAAATCTTAAAAAATCTTCATATTATGACTTTAAAGTGGAAGGAAGAAATGATAAATATGCAGCAAAAAAATATGCAGCATCAAATGTTATTTCTTATTATATTGGAACTGAGCCAAAAAAAGTTGTTCCGATAGTGCAGCGAGCATTAGAAAGAGTTACTGTAAAGGCTGAAGCTCCTGTAGTGGATAAGCTTACATTTGATTCAAGCGAAGTAAAAGCTGGTGCTTTGACTATGAGTGACAAACTCGAACAAATTAGCATGGAAGTTACAACAGCAGCTCCTATTGAAGAACTTCGCTTTGCTACTCCTTTGCCAATGCTTGGGGTAGGTTTTGTGCCTTCTACTTATGATGTAAATAGGTCAGGAGTGATAACAGGTACTATGACAAAAGAGTCTGAAAAGTTTGGTGATAAATGGAAGGCTACATGTGCGTGGAATAGTGATATTTCTTTAGTTAAAGAAGAAGATGTGGTTATAGTGCTTTATGATGTTGCAAGTAACAGGCTTGAATATCATCTTAGAATAAAACCTACAAATAATGTAGTGATGACAGAAGATGATAAAATTTCTATTAATGAAATGTCTTTGGAATTTAGAAGCTTTCCAACTCCATCTACTCTTTATTCTGTGGGACAAGATGAGGGGACAAAGAATTCTTCACAATACAGAGCTAGTGTGTTTTTTAGAGCAAAAAAAGATAATAGTGATGTTCTAGTAAAGGCTTTTGATCTTTATAGAAAATGCAATGAAGATGGGGGAGATTTTAAGCTTGTAAAACATGTTACGTATAAAACTCCTAGAGTAAGTGCTGAAAATAGAAAACAACACATAGCTGCGGACACTGATAGTGGCTTGGAAGATGGAAAGACATATGAATATAAGGTGATAGTTTACACGAATGATAACAAAAAAAGTGTTTTAGCTAGTTCAAATATGATTTCAGTGAAAGTGCCAAAAAGTACGTCTTTATTATTGGACTATCCTTTAAGACAAAATATTACTTCAACTGAAGCAGAAAATTTAGGTTATGTGTTTAAGTTTTCTAATCCTGAGATATTAAAAGAAGCTACTGAAATGAAACTAGGACTTTTTATATCTGATAGAACAGGAACTACTTTGCATATTTCAAAGTTTAGATATGTGTTTGCTGATACTGATGGAAAACCTGAGGTTTATTTTGCAACAAAAGGGGATGCATGGCCACCTACTATTCCTGGTAGGCCTGAGACTGAGAGTAAGTATGAATACACAAAGTATTCTATGAAGCGAAGTGATATTACAGGAATTAAACTTGAAGACCTCATTAATGTGGATAGAGAAAAAGGTATCGTAAAGATACAAAAAGATTTTTTCACTATTTCAAAGATTAACCATACTACTATATGTCCTATTAACTATAAAAAAGGTGAGGCATATTATTGGGATATGGTTGATTATGGAAAACTTGATCAGTCTGATCATGATGATGAGCCTTGCCAAATAATACAAAGACCATCTGAGAATGTTACTATTATTAGCACTGTAAATGACTCAAGAAATGGATGCAATGCATGGAATGGACGTGGTGAGTTTACTATTAAGTTTGATTAGGAGATTTTTATGAAAAGATATTTTTATGTTTTATTTTTAATTTCTTTTCTTTTTTCTTGCTCTAATAATTTTACAAAAGAAACAAAAGAAAAAGATTTTAGTGAAAATACAAAAAAAGAAATGAGCAAAGTCGAAAAGATGTTTTTTGGCTATGATGAGAGTGAGGTTTACGATTCTTCTATAAACATAAAGGTAAAGGCTTTTGATGAAGAACAGTTGGATAAGTTTGCTAATTCCTTAAAGAGCTTAAATGTAAAAGAGATTGCAAGAGATGAGGGCTTTAGAGAAGGGCAGATGTACCTTACAGTTAAAGCATTTGGTAATTATCCTGAGACATTAAAAAAGATTAGACAAAGAGATGAAGTGTTTTATGCCGAACCTAATTATAAAATTAGATTGGTGGACTCTTATGCTGATGGTAGAAGGAATGGCATAATAAAACCTTTTGAACTTTTGGATGGAAATCTTGAAAAAGACCCTGAAGCAGAGAAAAAAGGGTATTCTTTGGCGATTACAAAGGCATTGGATGCATATAAAAAGTTTGGAGTCGGTACACATGAAGTTTGGGCAGGTATTGTGGATTCAGGTACCAATGCAAACCACGAAGATTTAGTTTATTCTGGTGGAACTAAGGTGGTTCAAATATTGAAAACAGGAATGCAAGCCAATGGCTTTCCCGACGTTACAAGTGGAAATAGCGATATTGGAACGAGTGAATCAGGGGCAGGGCATGGAACACACTGTACAGGTATTATTTGTGCTGTTGGAAATAATGATAAGGGCATAGCTGGCGTTGCATGGCAGAATGTTAAATTTGCTTCCTATAAGGGTATTGATAATGGTGAGGGTAACGCACAGTCAATATATGGCTCACTAAAAGATTTGGTAGATACAGTAAGAGCTAAGGTTTCTCAAGAGGTGCAGGGAACTATTCCTGTAAACATGTCTTTAGGTGGGGTTGGTGCAACAAATTATGCAATGGAGCATATAAGTTATGCGCTTTCTAAAGGTGTTTTGCCAGTAGTTGCTAGTAGTAATGATGGGCAGATTTTGCCTGCATATCCTGCAGCATTTCCTGGCGTTTTGACTGTGGGGGCTAGTACTGCAGCAGATGTTAAAGCAGGATTTAGTACATATGGCTCTTGGCTTAATATTGTAGCTCCCGGACAGGAAATCATAAGTTTGCGCCATGATTCAAATAGTAGATATGTTTATATGTCAGGTACATCTATGGCTACACCATTTGTTACTGGTGTTGTTACATATCTACTTTCTATCAATCCAAAATTAACACCTAGCCAAATAATTACAATTTTGGAAGAAACAGCTGATAAAATTGATCATGCTAATCAGGACCCTGTTGGAAAATATGATGAAAATGGTTTTTCTTTATGGTATGGTTATGGTCGTGTAAATGTGTATGAAGCAGCTAAGATGGTAAAAGATAATAGAGTGCCTGCACCGGGAGAAAAATATGTTGATACTAAGTTGCATGTTGAAGCAGAGCTTGGAAATGCACCTTTGCACATATATGATGGAAATACAGGTGTTTTGGTAACTATGGCTTTAACATATGGAACTCCGGCACATGCAGATATTTGGGGCTTAAGACCTGGTTTTTATAAAGTTGTGTATAATGGAGTAGGAAAAGATGTAACAATTGGAAATACTGAAGATGTTTCTATAAAGTTCTAATTTTTCTTTCAAAGCTATAAGGTTTTTCTTTATTAAGAAGCCTTATAGCTTTTTGAATTTATATTTTGTTAATGCAATGTGATTTTGCTATGATTAATGTATTTTAATGCTTACTTATTAAGGATATTTTCAATAAGTCTAGGGGTAGTTTTTTTAAGGTGATGTCTTTGTAAAAGGAAAATGCCTAAAGACTTATTTGATTGCAATGGTAAGAAGCATGATGTCTGAAGGTCTAATGCCCGGTATTCTGGAGGCTTGGCCTATGGTCTCAGGCATTACATTTTTTAGCCTTGCTTTTGACTCTGTTGAAAGGCCTGAAATTTTGTCATAGTCAAAATTAGCTGGTATTGGGGTTTTTTCCATTTTTTCAATCTTTTCCAATCTTTTATCTTGCAATTCTACATAATGTTTGTATCTGATTTCTAGTTCTGCATCTTCTAAAGAAGTTTCATTTACATGTTCTAGTGAAGGAGTAAACTCTAATATGTAGCTTAATGGAACATTTGGATCTTGCAAAGCGTCTGAAAACCTTTTTCCAAGATGTGGTTTTAAGCAATCATATTTTTCAATATGATTTGCTTTTATCTTTTGTTCATTCAAGATGTTTAAAATATTTTCTCTAGTGCTTAATTTATCTTTTAATAAAGACATGCTACTTTCTTTTTGTAATCCAATTTCATATGCTTTTTTTGTAAGTCTTTCATCTGCATTGTCGTGCCTTAATTTTAGCCGATATTCTGCACGTGCTGTAAACATTCTATAAGGCTCGTCTACACCTTGAGTGATTAAATCGTCGATCATCACTCCAATATAACCTTCATCACGTGCTATGGTAAATGTTTTATATTTTTCGCTTTTATGTTTTAAAGAGCGTGAATATAAAGCTGCATTAATTCCAGCTATGATGCCCTGTCCTCCTGCTTCTTCGTACCCAGAGGTTCCATTTACTTGTCCTGCTAGAAAAAAACCTTGCACCTTTCTTGTTTGTAAACCACTATCTAATTGAGTGGGAGCTAAAAACATATAGTCAACAGCATAAGCTGGGCGAGTGATTACAACATTTTCTAAACCAGGTATGCTTCGAATCATGGCATCTTGTACATCTTCAGGTAAAGATGAAGAAAGCCCATTTATGTATAGCTCTTCTGTGCCAAGTCCTTCAGGCTCAATATAAAGATGATGGCGAGTTCTTTCAGGAAACTTTTTCACCTTGTCTTCTATCGAAGGGCAATATCTAGCACCAATTGCTTTAATTTTACCTGAAAATAGAGGGGAGCGATCAAATGCCGATCTAATAATTTCGTGTGTTTTTTCGTTTGTATGTGTAACATAGCAAGCTGCATAGGGACGCATAACTTCCATTGTTTGAAAGGAAAATGGCTTCATAATTTTGTCTGCTTCTTGTTCTTCCATTTTAGAAAAATCAATAGAACTGCGTAATACTCTCATGGGAGTGCCAGTCTTTAATCTAGCTGTTTTAAAGCCTCTTTTTGCTAGATTTTGACCTAAGCCAATTGCGGCTCTTTCTCCTAGTCTGCCATCACTTGATTCATATTCACCTATGTATATTTTTCCTTCCATGAAGGTGCCAGAACACAGTACTACAGAGCGACTAGAAAAAATAAGACCTCTTTCTGTAAGTATGCCTTCAATTTTTTCTTTACCTGCCTTGTCTTTTGTAGTGATGATGTCAATTACAGTGTCTTGAAATGTATATAAGTTTTTTTGCATTTCTACGGAGTGTTTAGCTAACGAGGAATAAAGAGATTTATCTACTTGCACTCTAGGAGATTGAACTGCAGCTCCTCTACTTTTATTTAAAAGTCTATATTGGATCATCGAAGCGTCTGCAAGGCGAGCCATTTCACCACCTAACGCATCTATTTCTCTAACAATTGTACCCTTTGCAACTCCTCCAATAGAAGGATTGCATGAAAGGCGAGCTATTGTATCTAAGGTTTGAGTGATTAAGAGAGTTGCTTCTCCCATACGACTAGAAGCTAAGGCTGCTTCAATTCCAGCATGTCCTGCTCCTATTACGATTACATCATAATCAGAAAATCTATATTTCATGGTTTTTATATTATATAAAAAGATTGTAAAAAAGTCACATCAACTGAAAAATGACTGTATAATAAAAAAATAAGCCTTCTATATGTAGAAGGCTTATTTTTTGAAAATCTATCTTAGACTTTCATATATTCTTTTTAAATTTTCTTCCATGCGCTTTAGATAAGAAAGTCCATCTTCATTTGTTTCGATTGTGTAGATTTTTACGACTTTCCCTCCAACTTCGCTACTTAAAGTTTTAGCTAAAGCTTGGTTTGCAACTTCTTCAGAAAATATGGTCTTAACTCCATGTTTTTTGCAATATTCAACTAATTCTACTAATTGTTTTGCATTAGGTTCTCCCTCTGCAAAAACATCTGTAATGGAGTTTTGTACCAAGCCAAAATCACGGCAAAGATATGCAAAAGCTGCATGAGAGGTTACAAGAGTTTTGTTTTTTAAGTTCTTAAATTTCTTAGCATATTCTGAATAAAGTTTATCTATGCTTTTAATATATAGGTTTGCATTTTTGCTATATGTTTTTGCATTCTTTTTATCTAACTTTGAAAGAGTAGCTTCAATGTTTTTTACCATAATGCGAGAAGCTTGAAGGCTAAGCCATGCATGTGGATCAGTGTTTCCGTGATGATGATGGTGATGATGTTCTTCTTCTTCATGGTGATGACCTTCATGTTCTTCGTCTTCGTCTTCATCGTGGTCTTCAATCATTATTGGTTTTACACCTTTTGTAGCTTCTACCAATACTAAGTTCTTGTTATTAACAGCTTTTAAAACTTTTTCAAGATAAAACTCCATGCCAAGTCCATTATAGATTAGGACATCTG
Source organism: Treponema sp. (assembly GCA_052169955.1). Lineage (GTDB taxonomy): Bacteria > Spirochaetota > Spirochaetia > Treponematales > Treponemataceae > Treponema_B. The sequence continues at coordinate 52,810 of JBQNBL010000009.1, read as the reverse complement.
CATTGGCTAAAAAAGCTAGATTTTGTGGTGTAGGTTCTGCTTCGTGAGGCTCCATTCCTTCAGGAATAATGAGAGAAACATCTGTTACCTCTTTTACAATTGCCTTAGTTAATTCTTCCATTGCATTGAATGTTACAGCAATTGAAAGACGTTTTTGAGCGAACATTGAGGTTAGCAAAAAGCAAAAGCTTAAGAGAACCAAACTAATTTTTTTCATATAATACTCCTTATATTTGAGTGTCGTTTAATAGACATTCAATATTTTTTAAACATTGATCTATGTAATCATCTGGTATATTTTTAGATTTCCAAGGATGTGTTAAACCACTTGAACTATTAATTCTTACTAAGCTCATGTCATAACCACATTCTTTTAATATTGAAATAACTTCTTTTGCACTTCCTCCTTGGCTTCCAACTCCTGGAATTAGAAGAGGGACTCCTCCTTGAATAGCTTTGACAAAAAAGGAGGCAATGCTTTTTAATTCTTCAAGTTCTGTAGCTCCAACTACAGCACCTACTGAATAGCCTTCTAAGACATAAGAAGAAATTTTTTGAGAAATGCTTAAATAAAGAGGTTTTGCTTTTGAATCAAGTGATTCAAAAATACTTAGATTTTGAAAATCTTTTGCTCCTTTATTGCTAGTCCTGTTTAGAAGATATACGCCTTTTTCTCTATAGTTTTCTTTGAAAAATGGTTCTATTGAATCACTACCCATGTAAGGGCTTACCGTTGTGCAATCTGCTTTCCAACCGTCAAAGGCTTCAATTGCATAGTTTAAGCTTGACCTTGCAATATCTCCACGCTTAGAATCTAGTATTATAGGAGATTCGGGAAAGAGTTCTTTAATCATTTTAATGACTTTTGATAGTGCAATAGATCCTGAAAAATCACATTCTAAAGGTGCATCATAAGCTACATAATATCCAATATTTGGTTTAAAAGCTGATGGATAAAGCCCTGCTTTTTTCATTTTATTAAATAATGTTTCAAAAAAAGAGATAATTGAGAGAGATATATTTTCTTTTTGTGGCAAAAATTCTAATATTGGGTCAAGCCCCATGCAAGCTGAGTTCCCAGTTTTTTTTGCAGATTGGTTTAATAGCTTAATGTAGTTCATATTTATACCTCCGAAAATGTTTACATGATTTGACAAATTGGAAAAGCATTATACACATTTTTAGAAATACGTCTATAAGCTAATCAGTTCAAAATCTTAAGCGATATTTATTAATTTTGATTGGCACACATCAAGCAGTTTTGTGATGGTACTTGGTAAATTACTAATATTTATGTTATCATATTTGCGTTAAAATATGTAAAAATCACTATTTTTTAACGTCTTGCGAGGTTTTTAATGAAAAAAACACCTGTCTTTTTATTTATATTCTTTTTTATCTTTTATTTTGAAATTGCAGGAGCTACTACTTCACGTCTCGAATTAAGAGAAGAGCTTATGTCGCTTGCAAAGCCTACAATTGAAGATGCCTTAAAAAATAAGATAAAAAGTGAAGATGTAGGAGAATGGAAAGACGTTGCACAAGATGTGCTTTTTGCACTTCTTAGAAAGACTGAAGTTTATAGGGATGTACAAAATCTACATATAATAGAAGATAAAGAAGCTTCTTCTGCAATATATCCTGATGGCTCTATTTTTATCAATACAGGTTTATTTGATTATATTGACGAAAAACTTTTTGCCTATATTTTTGAAAATGTTAGGAAAGCTAAAAAATTAAATACTGAAAGAGAGACTTTATTAGCTCCTTTTTTAGCTTTTGAAGTAGCTCGCTTTGCACTGGATGTCGACCTTAATAATTTTATCAATAATAGAAAAGCTACACCGCCTTTTTCACTTTCTGATGATGATGTATTTATAATAGATGAATTTGCTTCAATTCTTCTAAAAGTGGCAGGTTATGATGATAAGATAATGGAAGACCATCTTAGTAGATTAAAAGATGACAATCGTTCATCTCAAAAAAATGTGAATATAGAAGAACGACTTAATAGACTAGCTCTATCTCGCCAAGCAATAGAAAAAACTAGCGAAGAAATTTCAAATATTATATTTCAACTCAACACGCAAAAAGGCATTGGAGAAGGCTTACAAAGTATTGAGTTATTAAAAACTTCCTATCCTTCATCTCTTTATTTTTTAAGACTTGAAGCAATTGCAAACCATAGCTTATATTTAGAAAATCTGAGCCAAACAACGTCCTCTTTACTTCCAGTCCTTCCTGTAGCTATCATTGGATACACTTATGCAGAAAAATATTACTTAAATCTTGAAAATAAATTAAAGTCAGTTCCTTTTCTTTCTAACGATCAAGATGAAAACCTTAAAATGAATACTTCTTTTTTGCAAAAATCTATTTTTTTGTATGAGCAATACAACGCTTCAATTAAAGATTTCTCTATGCTTTCTTCTTATTTCACTCTTTTATCAATGACAGAAGAAAAAGCAAATGTTTTAGAAGAAGTAAAAGCTAAAATGGAAAGAAAAAACATATCATTAATAGAAAAAGTTAACTATGCAATTGTTTTATTAGAGACTAATCAAAACACTCAAAAAGCTATTTCACTTTTAGAAGAAACACTCAAAAAAATATGGTTAAAGGAAGAAAAAAACTCTTTAGCTTCTGGTATTTTTTTTGATGAAAGGTTAGCTTTATACGATTATGCTATAGCTCTTTCAAAATTAAAAAAGGTGAGTAAAACAAAAATAAATAGCATCATTGTTGCATTAAAATTAAAATTATATGCAAACAAAAATGATGAGCCTTTAGTAGTTAGAGGCTTAAAAATAGGGGATACTACAGATAAACTTACAGAGCTTTGGGGAGAGCCTTCCAGCATAATATACAATTATTACTTTGAACGCTGGTTTTACAACTATCTAAAAGCTTTAGTTGTAGTCTCAAGCTATTCTACCCCTCCTTTAGTTATGCAAATTATTCTTTTGCCTCATTCTACTGTTTCACTTGAAAATTACATTAGAATAGGAGATGATAGAAAAACATTTGAAGAAACTTTTGGTAAGTCTATATATAAAGCAGGTGATTATGAGGTCTATTTTTACGAAGAAAAAGCTATTCACGTGTTTTATTCATCTTTTGGCACTGTGAGGTCTATCGCAATTTTTCAAGCTTTTAAACAAGGTCTTTAATAATGAAAAAAAATAGTTTAGTGCTATATAAAAATAAACCTGCAGTATTAAAAGATTTTGAAGGGGAGAAAATTGTAATTGATTTGGGAAGTGAAACTAAGAAGATTCGTGAAAAAGATGTCTGCTTTTTAAGTGAAGGTGTTACCAATATTGATGATGTTCTTAATGCAATTTTACCAGCTTGTGATCTTGAAGAAGGTATTTTATTGCTTGAGGGAGATAAACATTCTTTTTTTTCAATTGTTTCTCTACTTTGGAATGGACTTTCTCCAGAGGCTTTTTATAAAGCATGGCTTTTCATATCATCATCTATATTTTTTATTACAGGAATAAGCCCTGAAGTTCCTATTTCTATTAGAAGTCAAGAAGAAATAGAGAAGATACAAAAAAAAGAAGAAGAAAAAAAGTCTTTTTCTGATAAAGAAGAAGCATTTTCACTATTATTGAAAGAGATTATTTCTACTAGAGAACATATTGATGTTGACTTTGATAAGTTTTTGCCTTTTTTTCAAGATATTGAAGAAGTGGCTCTTGGCAAAAAAGAAAAATTAAAGTCTGGTAAAATTATGTCTTCTGAAATGGCACATAGTATTTTGTTGAAAACTTCTTATTGGTCTATATTTAAAGACCCATATCCATATCGATATAAAAAAATAATTGGTCAACCTAAGAAGAAGTTGATAGCCAATATAATGGAAGAAAAGTATGTTGATTTAACTTATATGACTTCTTACGCAATTGATGGACAGACTACCTTAGATCCAGATGATGCAATTTCGTATGATGGAAAGCATCTTTGGATTCATATTGCTATTATAGGTGATAGTATTAATTTTGGTGATGAAATTGATGATGTTCTTTTGCAAAGAGGTCGCACATTGTATTTACCTGAAGGTACTTACTATATGTTGGGAAAAGACGAGACATCTCTTTTTGCAATTGGGCTTAAAAATCCATCTTATGCACTTTCTTTTAAATTAAAATTGAAAGAGGATGCAAGTATTGAAAGTGTTGATGTGATGAGAGGAAAAATCAATTGCAAGAGGCTCACTTATAAAGAAGCAACGGAGAAAAAAAATAGTGAAGAGTTAAAGTATTTTTTTGAAATTGCAAGAGCTAACTTAACAAAAAGAATTAATATGGGGGCTATTAATATAGATATAGGAGATGTTAGCCTTTCTTTCAAGGATGATATTGTTTCTATAATACAACAAACAGAAGATGATGCTTTTCGCATGATTAAAGAAATGATGCTTTTAGTTGGAGAGGCAACAGCTTTTTTTGCATTTAAGAATGGTATTCCTTTTCAGTATATAAGTCAAAATGTGGCAAATATGCCAAATAAAATTGAAGAAGGTTTAGCAGGTGAGTTTCAAAAACGAAAGTGTATGAAAGCTAGGAACATTAGCACTCATCCTGCAGCACATTCAGGCTTGGGGCTTTCTATGTATTGCCAAATTACAAGCCCTTTGAGGCGATATGACGATATTATTGTTCAGAAGCAACTTTTAAATTATATTGATAAAACTCCTTATATACTAACTGAAGAACTTCTCGCGAAACTTGCGATGGGAGACATGGCACATAAGGAGTCACAAGTTGCAGAGCGAATGTCTAAAAGACATTTTGTTATAGTATATTTAATTCAAAATCCTCAATGGATAGGAGATGCCACGATTGTCTCTTTTCAAGATGGAAAAGCTTATATTTATGTTCATTCTATCGGAGTTGAGTCTTTTATTCACTTAAAAAGAAGGGCTAGTTTAAATGAAAAAATAAAGGTGAAAGTATTGGAACTAGACTTGCCTAAGCTAGAAATTAGTTTTACTGAAATTTAGAAAAAAAATGTTTACCTTCTAATAAAATCTCTTTCATTGTAATGGCTTTAGTTATTTATGCTTACGATGTGGTTTTCAAAAGCTTTAATTCTTGATTTATAAGCTATGTATACATACACATTCAATAAATCTTACTCACTTATTGCATTTTTAGTTCTTTTCTTTTTATAATACTCGCTATGTCAACGGATTTTGTTCATCTTCATGTGCATTCAGATTTTTCACTTTTGGATGGGGCTGCCTCTGTAGATAAAATAGTAAATCAAGCTTCTAGCTTAGGGCAAAAAGCCATTGCTTTAACAGATCATGGCAATATGTTTGGTGCTATTACATTTTATAAAGCTTGTGTGGCAAAAGGAATTAAGGCAATTATAGGTTGTGAAGTCTATGTAGCTCCTCATAGTCGATTTGAAAAAAAACAATATCAGAACGAAAGACAGTACTATCATCTTGTTTTGCTGGCAAAAAATTGGCAAGGTTATAAGAATCTAATGCTTTTAACTTCAAAAGCATACATAGAAGGGCTTTATTATAAGCCTAGAATTGATGAAGAATTACTAAAAACCCATAGTGAAGGCTTAATTTGTCTTTCTGCCTGCCTTGCAGGGAAGCTCCCCTATCTTTTACTAAATGACAAAATTAAGGAAGCAGAAGAACATGCAAGGCAATACTTAAATATTTTTGGAGATGGAAACTATTATATTGAATTGCAAGATCATGGACTTAGTGATGAAAAAAAAGTTAGTCCTCTTTTAATTAAAATTGCACGTAGGCTTGGAATTCCACTGGTTTTAACTAATGACAGCCACTATGCCTTAAAAGAAGATGCTACAGCACAAGATATTCTTCTTTGTATAGGAATGAAAAAAACTCGAAATGATCCAAATAGAATGAAGTTTTATGGAAGTGAGTTTTACATTAAAAGTGGAGATGAAATGGAAAAACTTTTTCCAAACTTCCCTGAACTTATTACAAATACAACACGAATAGCTGATGCTTGCAATGTTGAAATTAATGATATTGATCCTATCTTACCTGTTTATGAGATTCCACCTAGCTTTAAAGATAAAAATGAATATATTGACCACATAGTTGAAGAAGGTTTAATAAAACGTTATGGAGTGATAACAGAAGAAATTAGACAAAGAATAGACTTTGAGCTTAATACAATTAAAAAAATGGACTTTGTAGGTTATTTTTTGATTGTTTGGGATTTTATTAAGTGGGCAAAAGACCATGATATTCCTGTAGGACCTGGAAGAGGTTCAGGAGCTGGTTCTATGGTAGCTTATGCTATGACAATAACTGACATTGATCCATTAAAATATAATCTCCTATTTGAACGTTTTTTAAATCCAGAACGTATAAGTTTACCTGATTTTGATGTTGACTTTTGTTATGAAAGGCGTGGTGAAGTAATAGAGTACGTTAGGCAAAAGTATTCTGATGAAAATGTGGGGCAGATTATCACATTTGGAACCTTGAAACCAAAGGCTGCAATTAAGGATGTAGGTCGCGTTTTAGATATTCCTTTGCAAGAAGTGAATGCTATTGCAAAGCTCATTCCTGATGATCCAAAACTAAAAGGCTTTAAGGATGCTTTTGAAAGAAGTCCTGAGCTTAAAAAGATGGCAGAAAATGAAAGATATAAAGAACTTTTCGATATTTCATTAAAACTAGAAAATACTAATAGAAACACGAGTTTGCATGCTGCAGGAATAGTTATTGGAAAAGAACCTTTAGTCAATTATGTTCCTCTATATAGAGATTCAAAAACAGGAAAAATTGCAACGCAATTTCATAAGGATTTACTAGAAAAATGTGGACTTGTGAAAATGGACTTTTTAGGTCTTAAAACTTTAACTCTTCTAAAGCGAACAGAAGACTTAATCCATAAAAAAGGTGGAGAATATGTCAATTTCTATCTTAAAAATATTGACTATACAGATCAGGAGACTTTTGCATTGTTATCAAAAGGTTTATCTAGTGCAGTCTTTCAGTTTGAAAGTGCAGGAATGCAAAATATTTTAAAGAGAGTAAAGCCTACTAAAGTGGAGGAACTCATTGCACTCAACGCTCTTTATAGACCTGGTCCTATGGATTACATTGACCAATTTATTACTTCAAAGCAGGACCCTTCAAAGATTAAATATCCTGATCCTTCGCTAGAAGATATTTTGTCAGAGACTTATGGTGTTATAGTATACCAAGAGCAAGTTATGCAAGTTGCTCAACGAATTGCTGGTTATACACTAGGTCAAGCAGATATGTTACGTCGTGCTATGAGTAAAAAGAAAGATATGGAAGGCTATAAAGCGACATTTATTGAAGGAGCATTAAAGCAAGGTTATTCAAAAGAAGTTGCAATTCATATTTTTGAGATACTTATTCCTTTTTCAGGTTATGGCTTTAATAAAAGCCATGCTGCAGTTTATGCAGTTTTAGCTTTTCAAACGGCATATCTAAAAACACACTTTGCTCCTGAGTTTATGGCAGCAAACTTAACAAATGAAATCACATCGGTTGATAAGCTTCCTGAATATCTTGAAGAGGCTAGAAAGTTAAATATTGAAATTTTACCACCTCATGTTAACTCATCTGATATTTATTTTTCTTGTAAAGATGGAAATATAATTTTTGGCTTTTTGGGGATTAAAGGAATTGGCGAACAAGCTGCAATTACAATTGTTAAGGAAAGAGAAGAAGGTGGTGAGTATAAATCTTTTATAGATTTTTTAGATCGTGTTGACCTACACATCATAACAAAAAAGACATTAGAGTCTTTAATTAATACAGGGTGTTTTGATGGTTTAGGAGAAACTCGTTCAACGCTTATAACCAATATGGAGCGTGCTGTTTCTTTTTCTAGCCAAAAAAAGGAAGGTCAAGAAGTGGGACAAATTAGTTTGTTTTCTGAGACTGGGATAACAGAATTTTCAAATTTTAATTTCCAGCGATGTGACGAATATCCTAAAAAAGAAATATTAAGGCTTGAAAAAGAATTTATTGGTTCTTATGTTTCAGGGCATCCTTTGGATATTTATAAGGACAAAATAGAAGAGTATGCAACACTTGAAACTAAACACTTAAATAGAGCTACAGAAGGAAAAGAATATTTAATGATGGGAAGCATTTCTTCAATTAAAACCTATCAAGCAAAAAAGGGGGAGATGTGTTTTGCAAATCTTGAAGATTTAACAGGACATGTTGACTTAGTCTTTTTTTCTGATGTTTGGGCAAATCTCAAAAGTTCAGTTTTTATAGATGGTGTTTATGGTATAGAAGGAAAGGTGAGTAAAAAAGAAAAGGATGATACAGTTGAATATTCGTTTATTGTTAAAAATATTATTAACATAAAAGAGTTTAAGGAAGTAAGCAAAAAAGAAAAGGTTTTTTCTGAAGTGCATATAGAGATTACTTCAACTGAAAACATGGAAGCTTTGCAAAGTGTAAAAGAGTATGTAAGCAAACACCAAGGAGATGCTTCATTTTTTATTCATTTTGAAAAAGATGCTATTTCTTATGTTGTCAAAATTACAGAAAAACTTAAAATAGCTGGAAAGAAAGACACTATTGATGATATATTAGAGATACCTTGTGTATTAAATGCTTGGGGGGAATAGGGTTATGTTTTCAAATACTTTTTATCTTTTATATAAAGCGATTGATTTATATACGTGGGGTTGTATTATTCGCATTTTTTTAAGTTGGATGCCTCATTTTTTGATGACTCCTCTTGGAAGTATTTTTATTGTACTTTGTGATCCATATTTGAGCTTTTTTAAGAAATTTAGGTTTACATATATTGCAGGTTTAGATTTTTCTCCTGTTTTAGCATTAGGTGTTTTATCTTTTTTTGCTAATGTAGCTTTTTCGATATATGCTTTAGGATATTTTTCTATTATAGGTATTATCATTATATTGATCTCATCTATTTGGGGCGTGCTTAAATTCTTTTTGAATGTGTTAGTATTCATTTCGCTTTTGCGTTTTATTTTGGAGTTTTCCTATCGGTATAGATCATCTTCACTTTGTGTTGTGATTGATACGATTTTTTATCCGTTAAAATCTTTTATTATGAAAACTTTTTTCAAGAATAATATTACACGTGAAAAACATACTTTGTTAATTACTTTTGTTTTCTTTTTGCTTATTCGCATTTTAACAGAACTTTTAATAGATAAACTTTTCATGCTGTTTAGTGCATCTAGCTTGTTTTTTTATAGTCTTTTTTAAAAAACATTGTTGACAAGATGACGAAAATTACAATATCATTCTCGTTCTTATGATTACAATTAATAATTTAAGTCTAAAGTTTAGAGAAAAGCCACTATTCAAAGATGTTTCATTAAAATTTGTAGAAGGCAATTGCTATGGTGTGATAGGGGCAAATGGTGCAGGTAAATCTACCTTTCTAAAAGTCCTTTCAGGGGAATTACAGGCAGATACAGGGGAAATTAGCATAACTACGGGAAAGCGTATGGCAATCCTGAGACAAGACCATTTTGCTTTTGATGAGTTTAGTGTAAAAGATACTGTTTACAAAGGTTTTCCACGTCTTGCTAGTGTTATGAAAGAACGAGATGAAATATACTCAAAAGAAGATTTTTCTGAAAGTGATGGAATAAAGGCTGCAGAGCTTGAAGAAGAATTTGGAGAGCTAGGGGGCTGGGAAAGTGAGAACCAAGTGGAGCAACTACTTTCTGGTTTAGGGCTTGAAGAGCAATATCATAATGGTATGATGTCAGCTTTAAGCGAAAATCAAAAGGTGCGTGTTTTGCTGGCCCAAGCAATCTTTGGAAATCCTGATATTCTATTATTAGATGAGCCTACTAATGGACTTGATCTTGAGTCTATTCATTTCTTAGAAGAGTTTTTAATTGATTTTCCTAATATTGTAATTGTAGTCTCTCATGATAGACACTTTCTTAACTCTGTTTGCACTCATATTTGTGATATTGATTACACAAAAATTCGTCTTTATTCAGGTAATTATGACTTTTGGTATCAGATGAGCCAAATTATGCAACGTCAAACAAAAGATATGCAAAAGCGACGTGAAGATAAGATGAAAGATTTGAGAGAATTTATTTTACGTTTTGCTTCAAATGCTTCTAAAAGTCGCCAAGCAACTAGTCGCAAAAAAATATATGACAAGCTAGCACTTGAAGAAATTGAAGTTACTACACGAAAGTTCCCTTACGTCAATTTTAAAGCAGAACGCGAAATTGGAAATAATGTCCTTTCAATAGAAAATCTTAATTATACTTTTTCTGATGAGAAAGAAACTAAACAATTGTTGAATAATTTTTCGCTTACTATTAATAGAACAGACAAAATTGCTTTTGTAGGTCAAGAACACTTAGCAAAAACTTATCTTTTTGACATAATTACTGATACAATTAAAGGTTATGAGAATTGTCTTAAATGGGGACAGACGACTTCTTTTGCATACTTACCAAAAGATAATGCACATTTTTTTGAAACTGATTTGAATTTAGTTAATTGGCTTCGTCAATTCTCTAAAGAACAAGATGAAGCTTATATTAGAGGCTTTCTTGGAAGAATGCTTTTTTCAGGAGATGAAGGTTTAAAGCCTGTTAAGGTACTTTCTGGAGGTGAGAAGGTTCGATGTATGCTTTCTCGTATCATGCTTCAAGGAGCCAATGTACTTATTTTGGATGAACCGACTAACCACCTTGACTTGGAAGCGATTACTAGTTTAAACAATGCATTAATTGATTTTAATGGTGTAATTCTTTTTAATTCACATGACCACGAATTCATTTCTTCTATTGCTAATAGAATTGTTGAAATTACTCCTAATGGCATAATTGATAAGATGATGGCCTTTGATGAATACATTGAAAATGAAGAAGTGAAAAAGACTAGAGCAAGCCTTTATGGAGAAGATTTAAAAAAGATTCAGATATAAAAGTTCTCTTGTAAATTATTGTTTTTAAGGAAAAATTGTGGAAAGATTGGAGAAAAAACAGTTTCAATATGAAATACAGGACTATCAGGAAGATTGTGTAAATAACATTATAAGTATTTTTGATGCGTTACGAAATAAAGAAAGTTTTATTCAAGTAATGAAGGTGCATGGGAATAAGTTTGGATATAATTTTCCTGTCCAAGATACTAAAAATATAGATATCATGATGGAAACAGGAACTGGTAAAACTTTCACTTTTATCAAAACAATTTTTGAACTTAATAAACATTGTGGGTATAAGAAATTTATCATTTTAGTTCCTTCCGTTTCTATTCGTGAAGGGACTAAAACGAACTTGAAAGATACAAAAGACTATTTCAAAAGTCTTTATGCCAATGAAAGAGAGAAGGAAATTGAGGTATTTATCTATGAAAGTAGGAATATCTCAGTTATAAATCAATTTATTAATACTTCGCATTTATCGGTTTTGGTGATGACTCCAAGTTCTTTTAATAGCGATAATAATATTTTAAACCGTCCTTTAGAACGAGAAATAAATCAACCAGAGCTTTTTTTTAACACAGAAAAATCGCCTAAATCATATTTGGAATGCTTAAAACGTTTAAACCCAATTGTGATAATGGATGAGCCTCATAGGTTTGAAGGTGATGCCTTTAAGACTTATTTTGATGGTTTTAATAATTACTATTTGCGTTTTGGGGCGACTTTTCCTACAAAAAAAGATACCTTACCATTGTCAAATGTAGCTTATGTATTAGACAGTATCTCATCATTTAGACAGAATCTGGTTAAAAAAATTGTGGTCTACACTCAAGATGGCATATCCAAAAAAGATACATTTATGGGTATTGAAAACAAAAAGGCTGTAGTAGACACTCTAACTAATGGAATTATAGTTAGGCATAAATTAAATGTTGGTAGTATTTTTAACGGTAAAAATATTAAAAAGATTCTAAAAGATAAACTCATTTTAGAAGACGGTACTATTGAAAAGCATGATTATTCTTTGTCAGATGATTCATTAAAGGCAATGATTAGCCAAACAATAAAAATTCATTTCGAAAAAGAAAAAGCTTTGTTTGAACAAGGTATAAAAGCACTCACACTATTTTTTATGGAAAGTGATATTAGTCTTTTTCGTGGGGATAATCCTAAGATAAAATCTTTTTTTGAAGATGAATATAAAGAGCAACGAAAAGAAATTATAAAAAATATTGATAAATCAAGTGAGTATTATAAATATTTAGAGCAAGATTTTGATGATGAAGGCAATTTAAAAGTTCATAAAGGATATTTCTCAGGAGATAAGGGGAATGTTGATGAAAAAATAAAAGCTGGGGTAGATGAAATTCTAAAAGATAAAAAAAAGCTATTATCTTTTGAAAGTTCCACTCGTTTTATTTTTTCTATATGGGCTTTGCAAGAAGGTTGGGACAATCCAAATGTGTTTACCATTTGTAAACTTTCCTATCAAGGAAGTGAAATATCTAAACTTCAACAAATTGGGCGAGGTTTACGTATTTGTGTGAATCAAGATTTGCAAAGAATTACGCTTAAAAAGCTATTAGGAGCCGAAGAGGCTTTCTGGAAAATTAATAATCTTGATGTAATAGTTTCAAATAAAGAGCGAGGTTTTGTTGAGGCAATTCAAAATGAAATTTTAACTAATTCGTTTTTTATTTGTGAAACTTTTACAGAACAAGAACTTAAAAAAGCTCTCAAAGAAAAAGGGAGATTTGATGACCTTATTGTTAGAAAATTATATCGAACAATGGAAGATAGTGGAATGATAGTGTTTAAAGAAACTACTGAAGATGGTATTGATATATTTGAAAAATCCACCCAATTTTCTGCAATTTTAAGAGGGTTAAATTTAGATGAAGAACAGAAAAAAGTACTTAAAAGTCTATTTGCGCCAGATGCATCTACTTATATTCGAGATGGAAGAAATAAAATAAATAAAAAGAAAGTATTTATTAAAGAAACACATTTGAAAGAATTTCAAAGTTTATGGAATACTATAAATAAAAATAGTTTTTATGTTTTAGATTCTTTAAAAGAAGCTCAAGAGAGGCAACTAATACAAAATATTAAGTCAGAAATTGAAAGCTTAAACATTGACGAAATATTATTAAAAACAGTAAGAGCTGAATTTGATATGGATAAGATTGATAAAGCTGATGCAATTACAGAAAAACTTGTTGGCATATCTTCATACAAAAGTAAGGTGGATTATCTTGAATTGGTTCGCACCTTATCTAGCAATACAAAAACGCCTATTTTATTTGTTATAAAAATTTTTAATGCTTTGAATGATGAGTTTAAAAGAAAAATACTTATGAATAATCCTGAACAAGCACAAAGAGAGATTTCTGAAATAATTAAGAAAAATTTAGTTGCAATGCTTAAAGCAAATATTAGATATGATGGTATTAATGGAAAAGGTTTGCCCAATGTATTCAAAAAAGAGCAGGAATTAGGGTTAGATTATGGAAAGAGTTATTTAGCCAGTGGAAGTGTTGGAAAATTTCAAAAAAATATTAATGGTAATTTTTCGTTAAAAAACAAATGGATTTTTGAAGAAGTTATAGAATATGATAGTGATTTTGAGTTGGATATTGTTGAAGGTGATGTAGATATTGAAAGAATTGAAATATTTGGGAAACTACCACGCTTAAAAATCAAAACACCTTTAGGAGAGTATAATCCTGATTTTTGCTATGTGATTAAAACTGCAGACGAGAAAAAAGTTTTTCTTGTTGTGGAAGCTAAAGGTTATCAAACATTGACAGAAGTACCTTTACTTGAAAAAGCAAAAATAGATTTTGCAAAAAAATATTTTGAAGCCTTAAATGCGACACTACAAAATAAAAACATTAAGATTTCATTTAAAGAAAGAATTAATAAAACAGAATTGGCACAATTGATAATGAGTGTTTAGACTTTGCTCAATGCTCTTATATTTTTACATTTGGCTTACAAGAGTTTTAAATTTGTACATTGAGCGTAGTCGAAATGTACTAAATTAAATGAGGGTAAATGAATGAAAAGTCAAGATTTTATAGAAGCTGGCTTTAGTGTTTTAGAGACTGAAAAATGTGAGAATGAGTTATTGCATTTTATAAAAACACGTTTTCCTAGCATTATAAAAGATGGGGAAATAGACCTCAATGAGCTAAAAACGATTGCAGGCTTGCCAGTCAATGAAAAAGTAAATGGTTATGGTTTAAACTTTGTGGGTAGGAACTTTGCAAGAGGGAAATATGCACAAAAGACTACAAAGGAATTAAGACTTAATAAAGATTTAAGCAAAAATATTGAAACAACTCAAAACTTAGTGCTAAAAGGAGATAATCTTGACTCCTTAAAAATCTTAAAAAATTATTACACAGGTAAAATAAAGTGTATTTATATAGATCCACCATATAATACTAATAGTAAGGATGATGTGTTTGTGTATCCAGACAAATTTGACAGAGAAGAAGCAGAAGTGCTGGGTTTAGTAAATTTAAGCGAAGATGATTTTGCTCGCCTTGATTTTAGTTTTAAGACTAAAAGAAGCCATAATGGGTGGCTTAGCTTTATGTATCCTCGTCTTTTGTTAGCAAGAGAGCTTTTGAGCGAAGACGGAGTAATTTTTATAAGCATTGATGACAATGAGCAGGCAAACTTGAAACTTCTTTGTGATGATGTATTTGGAGAAGAGAATTTGATAGCGAATGTTATTTGGAAAAGTAAAAGTGGCGGAGCAAATGATAGCAAATTTTTTGCGATAGATCATGAATATATCTTATGCTATGCAAAAAACCATGTTGATTTTGTTTTACATATGGATAAAGAAGCTAAGGTATCTACAATATATAATTTAGAAGATGAAAAAGGAAAATATTCTTTGGATAGATTGGATAAACAAAGTTTAGGTTATTTGAAAAGTTTAGATTTTCCAATTATATCACCAGATGGGAAAGAATATAGAGTTTTTCATAAAGATCCCAATAATAAGGTGGCTCGTTGGCGTTGGGGAAAAGAAACGGTAAAAGAAAGATATGATGAATTAGTATTTAAAGATGGAAACGTGTATACTAAAAACTATCAAAAAGAAGGGGCTATCCCTAGAAGTTTATTAGTTGAAGAAAGGTTTGGAAGAACCAGAACAGGGAAAACTGATGTGTTTAACTTATTTGAACTAAATCCTTTTGATAATCCTAAGCCTTTTAAACTAGTACAGCATTTATTAAGTATTACAACACAATCTAATGACATCATTCTAGATTTCTTTGCAGGCTCAGGAACTACAGGTCATGCTGTAATGCAACTTAATGCAGAAGACGGAGGGAATCGAAAGTTTATTCTTTGCCAAATAGATGAGCCAATCAAAGAAGAAAAGTCAGCCTATAAGTTTTGCATTGAAAACAAATTAGAACCTGTTATTTCTAGCATTACTATAGAACGCTTAAAAAGGGCAGGAGAAAAAATATCAAAAGAAATAGAGACGGAACGCAATAAAAACAGTTTGCTTGAGAGTGTATGTTCTACCCCCCCCCCGACGTTGGTTTTAAGGTCTTTGATAGCGTTGAAAAGCCATGCCTAGAAGTTGATGATAAAGGACAAATTTCTATCTCTTTTAATAATATTGATAGTTTAAGTCGCATCTACAATATGATTTTTACTGTCGGTTTAGATGCTCCTACTCAAGTTCCTGAAGAAGTCTTAAAAGATTGCATTTATAAAATAGACAATAACTACTACATAACCAATAGTGAAAAAATAAGTACAGAAGATTATGCTAAAGTTATTAAAACTGCTTTTTCTACTTCTGGCAAAGTATTTATTGATGGATGGACTGCTAGCTTAAATGCAACACTACAAAATTATAAAGAAGATGTGATGATTGTATTTTGAAAAAGTCAAGGTATTTAAATGTGTGATTGTTCAAGCATACATTTGAATATTGCGTAATGATGTACTTCAATATAATGTTTATTTTGCATAGTCTTTTATCATAAAGCAAGAAGAAGAAAGAAAAAGAAGAATTATGGCAAGTACTGCAGTTTCAGAAAATCTATAAGTTTCTGCATAGCTAAAAAGCTGTAAAGCTAACGTATTAAAGTTTTCTATTCCTAGTATTAGAGGGAGGGATGCATCAGACGCTGACATAGCAAAAATAAATGCCCCACCTGAAAGTAATCCCTTGTATGAAAGTGGCAAGATTATCTTAAAAAAACTAAGCGTCTTGCTTTTTGAAAGCAAAAGAGATGCTTCAATTAAGTTTTTTGGAACTTTTGCAACACTTAACTGAAACTGTGAATATGCAAAGAGCCAAAGAAGTGAACTTTGTGTAAAAATTAATGTTAATACGTTCCCACCATTTAACATATTCCAACCAAAACCTAGCATAATGGAAGAAGTAGCTAATGGTAAAAATGGAAGAAAATCTAAATAAGAGCTAGTAATATAAAAAATCCTTATATAACTAAAAAAAAGAGTTGCTAAAATAGAAATAATTACAACAAAAATTGCAACGTAAAGCGTGTTAAAAAGAGCTTTATAAAAAGTATAAGAAAAAATAATATTACCCCAAGCTTTAAATGTTAGTGAATATAAGCTACTATAGTCATATTGAACTGAATAAAATGAATATAAAAAAATTGAAGCAATGGGTAAAAGTAAAAAAGTTATTATTATAATAATCAATAAAGTGAAAGAAAATCTTTCAAATTTTCCTTGAATCCGTGTTACGTTTTTGTTTATGTCTATCTTATTGGTGTTTATTTCAGTTTGTGTTTTAAAATAAGAATAAATATTTAATAAAAGAAATCCAAAAATAAATTCACACAAACATAGTTTAGCTCCAAGTTTTTCATCAAATAAATAATTGATACATTTATATATTTCCACTTCTATCGTGGAAATACCTACACCACCAAATAAAAGTATAATGACAAAACTAAAAAAACAAAATAAAAAAATGAGCAAGAAAGATGAAAGTATAGAAGGAAGAATGTAGGGCAGAGTAATAGTCTTAAAAATAAACCAAGGGCTAGCTCCTAAAAGAGTTGCACAATCTTTTTCATTTTGTGGTATTTTTTGCCAGCTTTCAGTTATAAGTCTCATCGCTATAGGAAAATTATAAAAACCTTGTGCAATTATAATTCCAAAAATTGAGTATAAAAAACTATTTATTCTAATTCCAATTATCTTACTTACTACTATTGTGAAAATCCCATTATTACCAAAAAAAAGAATGTATGAAATAGCTATTATAATAGCTGGTACTGTGAGAGGAATACTAGAAAGAGATAAAAGTATTTGTTTTCCTAAAAATGATCTATTTGCACAAAAAAAAGCAAGAGGAACGGCTACTAATATTGCCAATAATGAAGAGAAAAAAGAATGAGTTAGCGTAAAAACAAAAATATGAAGCAAAGATGAATTACTCATCTTTGTTTTGATGACAGAAAGATCCGAATAAAAAAGAGGAGTAAAAGAAGCAAAAAGTGGCAACAAAAAAAAGACAGTGCAGGTGAGAAAAGAAAGAAAGCCCAAAAATAAAATTAATTTTTTTGAGCTTTTATCTATGTGTAAGCACATCATCTTTTTGAATGTGTTTCCCTATTTATTTCAATACATTCATTGCACTATCAATGATGGTTTCAAGGTCATCACCATTAAATTCTAATATTTTGCTTGGAGATGGAATATTAGCAAAAGATTCAGGTAATGTTGTTTTTTTGATTATAGGAAACATAAATTGTGTTTCAGGAATGAGTTTTTGCACCTCATCTGAAAGCATAAACTCTATGAATTCTTTTGCTTTTTCTTCGTGCTTAGCTCCCTTTAAAATACCCATTCCTTCTAATTGAAGTACATGTCCTTCATCAAAAATAAGAGGTTGAAACTTATCTGTTTTGTCATATAAAACATGGGCTGCAAGGCTTGTTGTGTAAGAGATGACAAGAGGAACTTCTCCAGAACTAAATAATGCATAACCTTGCGACCAACTCGTTGGCATAGAAAGTACGTTTCCATTTATTTTTTTCCAAACATTAAGATACTCTTCTCCATATACACTATGTAACCAAAGAAGAAAGCCCAAACCAGGTGTGCTTGTCATAGGATTCATAAGCACTATTTTACCTTTATATTTTGCGTCCATTAGGTCATTAAGAGATTTAGGAGCTGAAATATTCGAGCTTGTATTGTACATAAATGCAAAGTAACCAAAATCAAATGGAATTAAGTGATATTGTGGATCAATTAAAAATTCACTATCTATTTCGTCAATTCGAGAAGGCTTGTATGGAAGTAGGATATCAGCTTTTAATGCTTTACTTAATAGATAATTATCAATACCTAATACTACATCAGCTTTAGGTTTCGCTTTTTCTCTAACAGCATGTGTTAAAAATGCTCCAGAATCTTTACACGTGACGAAGCGGATAGAAGTACCCGTCTTTTCCTCAAACATCTTGGCAACTTTTGGTCCTAAGCCCCATTCGCCTGTAAAAGAGCTATAGGCATAAACTACAACTTCATCTACATCTTTCTCTTTTTCACATGCCAAAAAAAACAAGACAACAAATAATAAAAATAAATAACGTTTCACAATTTACCTCCGCTGGCATTATCCAGATCAGGTTTTAAGATGAATCTCATCTTTTCGAGTATCTCTCAGCCTAAATAAGCACCCCGATTGAACGACTGGAGTGTATCAAAAAATATTGATAAAAATCAAGAGCAAAACATTGCATGATATAACTGATTTATATCATGCAATATTTTAGCTACCTGTAAGACAGTGAATATGTAGTTTATATAGATTTACCTTTACATTGCTTCTAAAAATGGAATAACACACAAGTTCATTGCATTTTTTAGCACGCTTAAAGAAGCTTTACATAAGGCAAGACGCAGACCACTTAGATGTTCATTATCTTCAATTATTATTTGATTATCATGGTAGAATTTACTAAATGTTTTGGAAAGTTCATAAAGATATGTAGCAATGATACTACAGTCCATATCATTGTAAGCTTTTTCAACTCGTTCAGGAAATTGCTCTAAAACTTTTACTAAAGCCCACTCTTCTTCTGTTTGCAAAAGGGTAAAATCAATTTCAGAGACTTCTACATTAAAAGATTTTGATTTTTCTAATAATGATGAAATGCGAGAACCCATATATTGAAGGTATGGCCCTGTGTTTCCTGTAAATGAAAGAGATTTTTTAGAATCAAAAAGCATATCTTTTTTAGGATTTACTTGTAAAAGAAAATAGTGCAGGGCTGCTAAAGCTATTTTCTCGGATGTGTCTTCAATATCTTTAATTACTTCGCTTCTTCCTTTTTCTAATATCTGTTTTTTTGCTTCTTCATGAAGCTCATCAAGTAAATTATCAGCGTCAACAACAGTACCTTCTCGACTTTTCATCTTACCTTCAGGTAAATTAACCATACCATAAGAAAGATGGTGCATGTCAGAAGCCCATTCAAATCCTAAAAGCTTCAAGATGTAAAATAAGACTTTAAAATGATATTCTTGCTCTGATGCTACAACATAGATCATCTTATCAAAAGGCCAATCTTTATGTCTGAATATTGCAGTTCCTATGTCTTGAGTTATATATAGGGAAGTACCATCATTACGAAGTAAGATTTTTTCCTTTTCAATATTTATAGACTTTAAATCCACAGCAATAGAACCATCATCTTTTTTATAAAACACACCCTTTTTTAAACCTTCAAGTACCTCATCTTTTCCTTTTAGGTATGTTTCACTTTCAAAATAAAGTTTATCAAAAGAAACATCAGTGCGACGGTAAGTTTGTTCAATTCCCTTTAATGCCCATTCATTCATTTGCTCCCAAAGCTTCATTAATTCTTGATTTTTACCATCTTCCCATTCTTTTAACATATTTTTTACTTCTTCTTCTGCTTCTGGGTGTTCTGTTTGGTATTTATGAAAAGCTACATAAAGGTCTCCTACAAAATGATCACTTTTAATATGTTCGCTTTCAGGTGTCTTTCCATTTGCTAATTTTTGATATGCAAACATAGATTTACAAATATGGATACCCCTATTGTTTATAATATTGACCTTATATATATCTGCACCACAAAAGGTTAAAAGCCTACAAATACTTTCTCCTATAATATCATTCCTTAAATGTCCTAGATGTAAAGGCTTATTTGTGTTAGGTCCTGAAAACTCTACCATAACTTTTTTGTTTTTTAATATTTCAGACTTTCCATAATTTTCTTTCTCATTTAATATCTTGGTAATGACAGACTTTGCTTCTTCTTTTCTATCCAAAAATATATTAAGATATGGGCCTACTATTTTCGCTTTTACTTTTCCTTCAAGTTCAAGAGCTTCTAATAAGGCTAGAGCTATTTTATCAGGAGATTGCTTCAAAATACGTGAGAATTGAAAAAGAGGAAAAGCAATATCCCCAAGTTCGGGCTTTGGAGGAGACTCCACTAAAACATCATCACAAGAAACAAGAGATGTACCATCTTTGTTAATTTTATTTAATAGAATTGCGATCTTCTCACGCCAAAATAATTTATCCATAAAACCACCTCTCTATAATAGAATATATCTTAATTAGAATACATCAAAGATTTATCTTTTTTTAACCATCTTTAATTTTCGTAAAACTATTAAAGTTATATCATCTTTTGAGATGATTAATAAAAATAATCCTATGAATGCAAAAATGGAAAACATAATAAATAAAGATATAGTAAAAGAAAACATAGTATTTATATTAAATGAAAGAATTAAAAATTGTTCTAACGGTTTTTTAAAAAGATAAAGAGGAATGCTTGCCATGGTAGAAAATAGAGTAATTTTTAATGTGAATAAAGATATTTCTTTTAATAGGAAATTAATATTTAATACATTCTTTTTTCTCAAAAAAAAGAATAAAAGTAAGGTGTTAATTAGACTTGCAATACTTAAGGCTATGGCAATGCCACCGCCTAAAAAGAAAATACCCAAGCAATAAGCAAAGATGATATTCACAAAAAAAGATGCAATGCCTGAAATGGTTGGAGAATCTGAATCATGCATAGCATAAAAGGCAGGAGCTATCACTCTGTTTAATGCAATAAAAAAAAGTCCTAGTATGTGGCAATTAAAAGCTAACATGGTAAGATTTACAGAATTACCATCAAATTTATTGCTTTTATAAACAATTGAAACAATTTCTTCACTAGAAAAAAATGCAAAGAAAGAGGCAGGAATGGTGATTAATGCGATAATTTTCATAGATTGTAAGAAAAGCCTTTCAAAAGAGAGCCAGTCAGTTTTTATTGCGTAAGAAGAAAGATCGGGTAATATCACAGAACTAATGGAAACTACGAAAACACCAAGCAAGAGTTCTTGAAGTCTTAATGAATATTGTAAGCTAGAAGCAATGCCTACTCCATAACCTGTAGCCAAAGATGTAGAAATCAAATCATTTATTTGATAGGCTGCCATTCCTATTATAGTTGGGGCTATAAGACGTAGTGTTTTTTTTGTGTAATGATTGGTTAAAGCTTTTTTCAATCCTCTTATAGAAAAAAAGAAGCCGTGTTTTAAAACATAAGGCAACTGAAAGGCGGCCTGTAAAAAACCTCCTATGAGAACACCAATTGACATAGCTATAGCTGCATTTCCCAAAAGATAAGTAGTTCCTATCACAGAAAGATTAAAGAGAATAGGGGTAAAGCCAGAAGGAGAGAATACTTTAATTCCATTTAGTATTCCTTGAAAAAAAGCTGCTATCGAAATAAAACAAAGGTATGGAAACATAATTCTGGTTAATAAAATTGCACTAGTTTTATCTTCAAGCTTTGGAAATAGTAAATGTAAAATTAATGGAGTAAAAAGAATGCCTAAAATCACAATAAAAACTGTGAAAAAGCTAAGAATTGTAAAGATTGAAGACAAGAATTCTTTCATTTCCTTTTTCTTTATATTCTCATCTTCATTTTTTTCTATTAGTTCTTTAAATGTTGGAATAAAGGCTACTGTCATGCTGTTTTCTGCGAACAAACGACGCAATAGATTGGGAATTAAGAAAGAAACTGTAAATGCATCTGCAAGTGGGGAAGTTCCTAAAAAATGAGATTTCACCATTTCCCGAATAAGTCCTAAAATGCGAGAAAAAAAAGTGAGAAAGGAAAGAAATGAACCACTTTTTAGTAATGAAGAATTATTAGCTTTTGCCTTGTTTTTTGATAATTTCATTTAATTATTGTTTCAAGAGAAAGTTCCATCATAGTTAAAAAATCATTTTGCCTTTCTTTTGCTGTTGTAGCTTCTTTTGTTGCAACATTATCAGATATTGTAAGAATAGATAAAGCTTTTACATCATATTTACTTGCCAATAGATATAAGGCTGCTGTCTCCATTTCAACTGCAAGGCATCCATATTCTGCCCACATTTTCCATCTTTGAGCATCATCATAAAATACATCTGAAGTTACAATAGAGCCAACTCTGCAGTTAACATTTTTAGTTTTGGCTACTTCATAAGCAGTGTTTAATAATTCAAAATTGGCTGTTGGAGCAAAGCCAAAGCCATTAAAATATTGAGCATTTAAGGCAGAATCTGTAGAAGCACTCATGCTAAGAACAACTGTCTTTAATGGAATGTCTTCACTCAATGCACCTGCTGTTCCAACTCGGATAGCTTTTTTTACGCCATATTGAGTAAAAAGTTCATGAGCATATATAGAAAAGGAAGGGATTCCCATTCCTGTAGCTTGTATTGAAACCTTCTCTCCTTTATACTCACCTGTAAAGCCTAAAGCACCTCTGGTTTCGTTATAACAAACCGTATTTTTAAGAAAAGTTTCAGCTATTAGTTTAGCTCTTAATGGGTCTCCAGGAAGCAAAATACGCTCCGCTATGTCTCCTTTTTCTGCTCCAATATGTGGGGTTGGCATATATTCTCCTTAAAGCATTTAATTAATCCTGCTAGTTTATCAAAAAATATTTTATGATACAACTGGCTTAGGTGTTGATGTCATTTATGATTAGAGATGTTTTCTCTTAAATATAGTCTATTTTTGTGATAAAATACTCATAATAAAAAAAAGCTATAAGGATGTAATCCTTATAGCTTTTTTATAATACTATGTGCATCAATATCCGTCGGACATCTGCCTATTTAAGTCTTTTTGGCATAACTCTTGATAGACCCATGAGCGAGTTTTTAATTTTTCTTTAATCTCACTTGTAAAAGGCATATATCTCCAAAATATATCACGTACTTCTTTGTCTAGCTTTTGTACTCCATCACATTCTTTTGTCATCCACAAAATATAATCTTGCACAAAGGAATCTTTTATGTCCATTTTAATATCTTGTGTTTGAAACCATTGGTAATAATTTCCTGTTAAACCTTCTTCCATCCAGTAATACGAGGCTTTTTCTTTAGCTACTTGCCATCTTAAGTCTGCTGTAGCCATAAGCAACACTAAACGCAAACTTCTTGAATACATTGGAATAACAATACGCCCTCTACTTGTAACTCTGTTATATCTATCAAAAGGCTCCCAACAAAAACCTATATCCCCATAGGAAGGCACTAAAATAACAAAAGGCGGAATTCTGTTAAGCTGAGTTTTATACTGTCTACAATAGGCTTGAGAATCGATGCTTTCAATCCATCTTAATTCTCTTAAAACGTTTTCTCTAGTTCCTATATCTCTTGTAGAAGTTCTAAAATATTCTCTTGAGAGAATAGGAAAATGATTTCCCTTTCTTCCACAAGACATCTTTGCCATTTGTCGTATAGTGTCATACTCTCCCTCTGCTTCTCCAACATTGGCAGAAGCTTCAGTTGCCTGTACCCTAGCTTTTAGAGCTTGAGTATCTCCTTCTGCATGCCTATAAGCATTCAAAAAGTCATTCAACTCTTTGTCTAGTTTTAAAAGATTTTTAGCCATATCAGGCAAAGAAGAAATTGCTTGTTTTTGCATAGCATCATAAGGCTCTAAAATCTCAGGCATACCACTAACAGGGGAACGAGCAAAAAGTCCACTAATTTTTTGCTTAATAGTTTCTTCTAGCCTACTTCTTTCATCAGACTTTGCACGCAAAAGATTTTGGCTACTTTGCATTTTTCCCGAAGCTTTTTCTAATAGCTGATTTACACGAGCTGTTTCGTTAGAGCGATTAACACGAACTTCATCTGTTGACGAAGGAGGAAAAAGACCTTTTCCTATCGCTTGAAACCATTCATCTAAATAATAAACAGCTTCACAATAAGTGTTTCCATCAATAATTTTTGCAAAAATAGCCTTTTGTTCTTCAGTTAGAAGAGTTGGTAAAAGAAGACCATATCTTAAAGCATACCGTTCTTCTTCAGAAGAAATGCCTGCAGCTATCCTTGTTGGCAATATCGAAACAAAGTTCCAATAAGCTTGAGTTAAGTCTTGCCTAAAGATTGTCTTGTCTTTTGGATCTTTACATGTAAGGTATTTGGTCAGTGTTAAATGAAGGCGTTTAGTTTTATCGTCTCCACTATCTTGCAAGACCTTTTTATAAAAATCTGTTGTGTCAAAAAGATTATGAGGTTTATCATTAAAAAACTTTTTAACCTCAGGAAATTCCTTTAGCGTTAAATCAACTTCACTTGGATCTCTAGCTTTCTCTCCTATAGTCTCCCTGTGTTTTGAAAGCATTAAGATATCATCTAAAGCTGGAACATTAGGAGATGGAGCTTCAAAAGCAGCATTATTTGAGGAAGATTTTGGAAGGTCTGATGTTAAGCTATCTAACAAAGATGTATCATTTGTAGTTTGTGGAGGAGTTACATCTCGTAAAAGTTCCTCTAAGTCTATTTCAATATTTGGATCGCCCACTATAAAACTCCAATAAACTAAAATAAAAATGGATTATATTAATACTGTAAGGTTTGGAGATGAGGGGAATCGAACCCCTGACCTCTTGCATGCCATGCAAGCGCTCTACCAATTGAGCTACACCCCCAATTTGTATTCAAGTAACAATTACTACTCTAGCAGTAATAGAAGCCCTATGTCAATAGAAAATAAAAGCTACTTTTCTAGTTACACCTAAGTTGTAGTCTACCTTACATAATTTTAGAATAATGATATAATGTATGTGCATTTATAGTGAGGAACTTATGTCTTGGACATTAATTTATTTTTTATTTGTTGTTTTAGTATTTGGTATTTTTTCTATGTTTAACATCAAAAATACTTGTACAATTTCTTTTTTCTTTTATGAATTTGAGAATATTCCTGTGTATACAGCTGCAGTTTTTTCCTTTATAGCAGGAAGTATTTTGTCTTTACCATTCTTTATAAAAAGGAAGAGTAAGTCCAAAACTTCAAATCCTTTAATGCAAGATATTCAAACTATTGATTTGGCAAACGAGAAAAAAGGTGGCTTTTTTGGTCGGATGTTTAAGAAAAAGGATGATGAGCCTTTTATCGAAGAGCTTAAATAAAAAAGTTTTTCTTTTTTTTCTATTTTTCTCTAGTTTTTCATTATTTGCTGATATATCCCCTAAGATAGTCAGTGCTTTAGATTCATCTCCTAAAAACTTAGATAACTTTGGAATATATAAGCATCTGGTGTCTAAGTTAAAGGATGTAAATTCTAAGAAGGAATTAAAAGAAGTAAATAAGTTTCTTGCAGAATATGCTATAAGGGCTGGGCTTTTTGAAAATGCAGGGCAACACTATTTTAAGTGCTATGAGCTTGATCCTGCCGACAAAAACAATAAAAAAGATTTACTTAAAGCATTAAAATGCTTTATTCTTTCAGGAGATATAAGTGAGGCATATACAGTATATGGAAAACTTGTTTCTCTCAGGCAAGCAAAGTTGTCAAATTATGATGTAGAAGCAGAGCTCTATCTACAGTATCTTCTCTTAAAGGAAAGCCTAAACGATTCCACTCTTGAGTTTAATTCCATAATTCGCACTTTAAAAGAATATGCAAATAGTGAGCGTTTTGCTCAATTTAAACCTTCAATACTTTTTATCCTTTGGTTTATTTCAAATGATAAAGAAGCAGAAAATATTATTTTAAGGCAATACCCTAAAAGTATGGAAGCTATGTTAGTTAAAGGTGATGTGATTATCTTACCTACAACTTTTTGGTATCTTCTTCCAAGTAATAAAGCATATTATGATGAAGAACTCATTCTCCCTTCTCTTGATTCTTCTAGTACAAGAATAAGTATTCCAATAGCTTATCAAATTGGTTTTTTCAAAAATAAAGAAAATGCTAATGTTCAAGTTAAAAAACTTACTTCGCAAGGTTATGTTGTAGAACTCAAAGAAGAAAAAAGAGAAAGTGGCACTGTTTATTTTGCTGTTTTTGTTATAGAAAAAGAAAATGGCAACACAGGAGTTCGTCTTAAAAATGAAGGTTACGAAACATTTCCAATTTTTGAATAAACTTATAGCTTAAAAAATCCATTTGTTTTATCTGATATTTATAGTTTTTTACTCTCTTTCATATTTGACATATTTGATGTGAAAGTTTATTTGAATGCACCTTCATTCAAGCTTGCAAACTCTGCATTCACGATATTCGAAACTGTACAGTTTTCGACCCCTAAATAGTACAGTTTACGATGCCTAAATAATGCAGTTTCGCACCCCTAAACTGTACAGTTTTGCCTGAGTACATTAGCTAAGGTACAATCATAACACTAGCTAATGTACTATCTTAACATTAGCTAATGTAGTGCCATAACATTGCCTACTGTAGTCTCTTTGAATATGTATTTGGGGGTGTGCCTAAGATAAGAAATAATGCCGTGTTATTCTAGCATTCTTAGTTTATTTCAGCAAGAAAATATAGTGTTAAATTTTTAAGTTTTCACACCATTCAAGGAGAAATATTTTCGGAATACATCATATTAATTTGTTTTTGAATTAATCAGTGCTACCTTAACTAAAAAGTTACTGTTGTAAAAGGAAGATAATAGTGATAAAATCGGGGCGTTTGGGTAAAATTACCTTATTATATTACTTTTAAATAAATGCTTTTTAACTCAAGTGAGGGCTAGAGTATGAGAAAAAAAATGATTTTGTTGTTTAGTTTTCTTTTGTTATTCTATTCATGCAAAGATAATTCGAGACTACAAAACACAGTAGATGATGTTAGTTTGGAAAAACTAGAGCTTGAAAACGATTCAATACTGGAAAGATTTAATGAAAACTTATTTTATGATTTTGGTGAAGTGGAAAAATACTCTGTTTCTTTAATGCTAAAAGCAAAAAATGAAAATGCTATAGATGTGAAGGTGATGACAAATGGTGAAAAGACTATAGGCGTTCATCAATATTATGATTGCAAGTTAGCCGATGGAAGCAATGAAATCAAAATTATTTCTAGCTCTAAAAAAGATGCCTCAAATCAAAAAATATACAAAATTAAAATTACAAAGAAAATATCAACAGCTCCAGATAATTTATCTTCAAGATTGAAAGAATTAAAAGTTGATGGAAATAGTATTCTTTCATCGCTTGATAGTAAAAACATTGCAGAGCTTCCTGATGTTGTAGCAACAAAGGATAAAGTTACTCTTTATGTTGAAGCACACAACACAAATGCTGAGGTAGATATTTCAAACGAAGATAATTCGCTTAATAGAATATCTGATAAAGAATATGATATTAGTCTAGATTTTGGCTTAAATAGGATATGTGTGGTAATCACTTCAGAGGCTGAAGGAGCTAAGCAACATATTATTAAAATATATCGTGAAGAAGACTTAAGCCTTAAATCATTCAATGTTGACGGCACTGAATATTGTGAAAATGGTAAGATTAAAAAGAACAATATAAGATTTATGGTAGGAAAGACAGAAGCAATAGTTCAAGCAAAGGCAAAAGCAGATTATGCAACACTCATAATAAAAAATAATGAAAAAGAAATACCATTTAAAAATGGTTCTTACAGGATTCCTTTAGAACTTGGACGAAATGCTATTGAAGTGGTTGTTAGAGGAAAAGGTGGAGTAAGAAGTAAGAGTTATGATATTATTTTTACGCGTCCTTCTCCTTCCAATAATGATGGAAAACTATTAATGCTAAAGGCTGATGACAAAGATTTGCTAAATCTTCTTTCAAAAGATAATACAATAACACTTGCTCCTTACAATAATGATAAGACTGTAGTTAAGATTGAAGCTAAAGCAACTCATGGCATAAACATAAAAGTGCTTAACAATGATAGTAAAGTTGGTGGTAATGGAATTTATAATGTTTCTTTAATGGAAGGAAATAATAGAATTGTAGTTCAGTTATATAGTTCATCTAACTTAATAGATACGTATTCAATTTTTGTTATTAGATATCCTAAGGAAGACTCACCTAAATCGCCAAGTGCTGAAGAAGTGCAGATAAAACTCGTGCTTTCAGATGGGGTTAATGGTTCACCTGTAGATGGCTCTTATGTAAATATTTTTAAGACAAAAGAGACAACATTATTAAAACGTGTTTTAATTAGGAATGGAAAAGCTAATGTTAATTTGGAAAAAAATCAGTTTTATGATTTTAAGGTTGAAGGAAGAAATACTTATTATTCCCGTATTCGCTACGCAGCATCGGATGTAATTTCATATTTTGTTGATGGAAATACAAAGGTGATTCCAATTATACAGTATCCTTTACAACGTCTCACTCGTCCTGCAGAAGCTCCTATTATTAAGGGAGTTAAGTTTAACAATAATTTGATACAAACTGGAGTAGTCAATCCTATAACATACATGCAAAATGTAAATATTGAGGTTGAAACTTCAGCTCCTATTGAAAAATTACAAGATAATTCTCCTTATCCAATGCTTGGCGTAGGTTTTGTGCCAACAGATGATGGAGTTAAAGACGTTGATGTTTTCTATGCAGAGCAATATAACGCTACGTCTAAAAATGCAAATGGAAAATATGAGTCAGCTTGGAGATGGTCTTCTTTATACAACATAAAATTAATTAAAGGGGATATATTTGATGTAATCCTTGTTTTATATGATATTGCAAATAATAGGATTGAATATCATACACGGTTTAATACTTCTGGAAATATTAATGAAGATAATGCAATAAAAGTGAATGACATGAAGATTGAATTGCGAAGTTATCCAACTCCTTCACGTACGTTCTCTGTTGGAGAAGATGCATTTACTAAAAAATCTTCACATTACACTAATAAACTGAAGTTTAAAGTGAAAGATGGGGCTAACCATATACAGTGCATAGGTTTTGATATTTATAGGAAATGTGTTGAAGATGGGGATGATTTTAGAGTAGTTAAACATTTTGTCTATGACTCTCCAAGAGATTCGAGTGAGACTAGGTGGCATAGAATCTATGATAATGATGGAGTGTTGGAGGATGAAAAAACTTATAAATACAAGGTTATCGCTTATACAAATGATGGTAAAAAAAGTGTGCTAGACTCTTCGGATGAAATAGAAATTAAAATTCCAAAAAGCACTTCGTTATTGCTAGAATATCCACTAAAGCAAGCTATTTCGCTTTCTGAAGCTCAAAATATGGATTATGTCTTTAAGCTATCTAATCCTAAAATATTAGATACGGCTAAAGAGATTCATCTAGGTTTTTTACTTTCGGATAGAACTGGTACTGTGCTATATGCTTCAAAATTTAAATATGTTTTCGATGACTCTAATGGCAAAGATGAGATTTACTTTGCAACTATTAATGATGCAAAATTCTATCAGAACTACTACTACATTGGCACTGATTATTCTATTAAGCGAAATAACCAGGACCATGGACGTGTGGAAGAACTCATAAAAATTGACAAAAGTACTGGTACTATAAGATTAACAAAAAGATTTACAGCTCTTACTGAGGTTAACCTAATGAATAATGCTTCTATTTATTATTCGAAAGGAACAGCTTTTTATTGGGATATAGTTGACTGGGGAATAAACGCATATTCTGACGCTGATGATAGAGCTTGCAAAATTATAAGTAAAGAAATTAACGGAGTTACTATAACCAGTGAGACAAATGACGTACGAAATGGAAACAATGCTTGGAATGGTAGAGCTGAATTTACTATAAAATTTGATTAGGAGCTTTTATGAAAAATATATATTTAATATGTTTGCTTTCTTTAGCATTTTCTTGTGCAGTGGTTTCTTATGAAAAGGATGAGATTTCTTCACTTTCGATGCAAGAAAAGGCTTTTTTAGGATATGATTTAGACAAAGTTAATGATGCTTCAATTAATATAAAGGTAAAAGCAAGTAATAATGAAGAAATGGATGCGTTTGTTGCATCTTTAAAAAATCTTGATGTTGTTGAAAAAACTAGAATGGAAGGTTTCCAAAAAGGTGAAATGTATCTTACTGTTAGAGCTAATGGAAATTATCCTGAAACATTAAAGAAGATACGAGAGCTTACATCTATTTTTTATGCTGAACCTGATTATAAGGTGAATATAATTGGCTCTTATGTTGCAAGACCTTCCACTCCTATTTTTCATCCATTTGGGTTAACTGAAGGAAACCTTAATGATGACCCTGTAGGAGATTTAAAGGAATATGCACTTGAGATTACGGAAGCTTTGCGTGCGTATGAAGAATTTGGTTATGGAAAACATACAGTATGGGCGGGAATTATAGATACTGGAACTAATGCAAACCATGAAGATTTAAAGGATCAAAATGGAAAGAGAGTGGTTAAAGTATTAAAAACAGCCTTTGGCCCACTAAATAAAATTGTAGATGTTCCAAGTTGGAATAGTGAAGATGAAGTTGATGCAATAGGACATGGGACTCACTGTACTGGTAGTATATGTGCAGTTGGAAACAATGGAAAAGGAATTGCAGGAGTAGCTTGGAAAAATGTGAAGTTTGCTTCTTATAAGGCTATGACGAAAAGTGGTGGAAGCATGGAAGGTATATATGGCTCTCTAAAAGATTTAGTAGATACAGTTAGAAGCAAAGTTTCTAGGCAAGACCAAGCAACTATTCCAGTCAATTTATCTTTAGGGGCACCTACAGTTAGTGTTTTTGCTATAGAGGCTTTAAATTATGCTATTTCTAAAGGATTTTTGCCTGTTGCATCTAATGGAAATGATGGACAGTTTTTTATTTCATATCCTACAGCATATCCTGGAGTTTTATCAGTTGGTGCTTCAGGAGATGATGATAAAAAAGCAGGTTTTAGTACATATGGCTCTTGGCTCAATGTTGTAGCACCCGGCTTAAACATTATAAGTTTAAAACATTCTTCGCAAAATGATTATCTTTACATGTCAGGTACTTCTATGGCAGCTCCATTTGTTACAGGTATGATAGCCTACCTTCTTTCTTTTAATCCAACTCTTACACCTTTTCAAATTATGACAATACTAGAAAAATCAACTGACAAGATTGATGCTCTAAATGAAGACCCTGTTGGTAAATATGATGAAAAGGGTTTTTCTAATTGGTATGGATATGGAAGAGTTAACGTATACAAAGCTACTAAGATGGTTGTGGAGGGTAATGTTCCAGCTCGTGGTAAAGAATATGTAGAAACGACTTTAAAAGTTAGTACTACATATTCAAATCAATTTGTATATGTATATGATAAAAAAACTGGTGTTTTGGTTGCTATGTCTGCAACTTATGGATATCCTGCAAATACAGAAATTAAAGGATTGCGTCCTGGCTTATACAATGTTGTGTGTAGTGGTAGTGTGAGAACAGTAACAATTGGAAATGACAGGGATGTTACAATAGCATTCTAAAAGCATATTTAATTTTCATACTAATATGTTTGTGGATGCACATAATCATGTTTTAGATTATTTGGAAGAAGTAGGTGGTTTTGAAAGTGCTTTATATCCATCTACTTTTTCTCTCTCTTTTTGTACGTCTTCTAATGAGATTTTGAGATTTCTAAAACAAAAAAAGATTTGTGATGCATTACCCAATAGTATTAAAGCGTACTATTCTTTTGGAATTCATCCACAAGCTCCTTGTATTGATGAATTACAATTTTTAGAGAACTTATTGAGAAAAAAAGAGATTATAGCAATAGGCGAGTGTGGTTTTGATCTTTTTAATGAGACATATAAAGCAAGCATTTCCTTTCAAAAAAAAGTATGGGAGGCTCAATTAGAACTTGCCATCAAATATCAAGTGCCATTAGTGATTCATTGTCGAAAAGCTTTGCATTTAATTTTTAGTTATGAAAAGATATTAAAAAAAATTAATTCAGTTATTTTTCATGGTTGGGCTGGGAGTGTAGGGGAAGCTTCTTCTTTGTTAAAAAAGGGCGTGAATGCTTACTTTTGTATTGGGAAGGCTCTTTTAAGAGGTCAGAAATCACAAATAGAAATGGCAAAGTCTTTTGATATTTCAAGAATACTCACTGAAACAGATGCTCCTTATATGAGCCTTAAAGGTGAAACTTTTTCTTCTTTAACTGATATTGCAGAAGTGGTAAATAGAATATCTAATTTAAGAAGATTTGAAAAGGAAGAACTAAAACAAAATATTTTGAATAACTTCATTAAAAGTTTTGGAATAACAGAGAAACTTATTTGAAAATATTCTTTTTTGCTTAAAAGGTCAAACTAATTCAAAAATTCAATAACTTTATTTGCAACTATTTCTTTTTCAACATCATTAAAAATGAAATGAGAACTTTTATCCAACATAAGATATTCTACCTTAATCTTTGAATCTATAAAGTCTTTCACATAAAAAGGAACTAGTTTATCTTTTTTAGATATAACGACTAAAGGTGTTGTTCTTAAGTGTGGTAATGCTTTTATAGCCATTTTTTGTATATGATAAAAATCGTCTAGTTTAGGCATGTAATAATATGATTTATAGTCTTTTATTGCTTCGTCATATTTTTCATCTTTAAAAGATGTAATATTTTCGCGTTTAACTTCTTTTAAGAAGTATTTTACAAATTTCATCAGTGGTAATGGAATGCCTTTATTAACTACCTTGAAAGCTGGAGCAAAAAGGAAAAGTTTTTGAACATCAAAGTAGCGAGATAAAATTGTTGCTAATAAGGCTCCCATGGAATGTCCCCCGACATAAACTTTTTCGTGTTTGCTTGATAAATCAATATAAGCATCGGAAGCACAACGCAACCAGTCTTTCCAACTAGAAGATAAAAAATCTTTTTTACAAGTGCCGTGTCCCGGTAGGCGAGGCACTAGAACAGTATAACCTAAATCATTTAATTGTTTTGAAAGCCATGTCATCTCATAAGGAGTTGCACTATAGCCGTGAAGCAAAAGAATTGCAGGGGAAGTTTTTAAACCTTGCAAAAAAATAGTAGAAGTAAAATCGTGCGTCGTTATGGGGTAGTTATCAAAAAACATTTTTATCTCCTTAAAAATATCTTTACCTGCGGTTTATTATACATTAAAACTAGCTTATATTGCTATATTAGTCTTTAATAACTGAGGTAAAATATATATAATTCATCTTTAAAGGTTGACTATGGAACTTCTATCACCTGCAGGTAATTTTGAAAAGTTAAAATTTGCGTATAGCTATGGTGCTGACGCTGTTTACATTGGCTTAAAAAATTTTTCTCTTCGTGCAAAAGCAGATAATTTTTTTGAGGATGAATATAAACAGATTTCTTTGTTAAAAGAAAAGTATAAAAAGCTTGGCATAGAAAAAAAACTATACTGTGCTTTAAATATATCTTTTCATAATGAAGATATTACCTCTCTTTTAGAAAATATAGAGTATTTTACTTCTTATCCAATTGACGCTTTCATTATTCAAGACCTAGGACTCGTCAAAATCATATCTTCTTATTTTCCTAAAGCTAAGCTACATTTAAGCACTCAAGCTAATTGCATTAATAGTGAGGCTTGCAAGGTGTATCGAGATTTAGGCTTTTCTAGAGTTGTGTTAGGAAGAGAGGCAAGTCTTAAAGATATAGAAAAAATAAAAAATGATGTGAAAGATTTAGAACTTGAATGTTTTGTGCATGGGGCTATGTGTATTGCATATTCTGGACGTTGCTTAATTAGTGCGTATCTTACAAGTAGAAGTGCAAATAAAGGTTTGTGTACACATTCTTGTAGATGGAACTACAAGCTTTATAAAAAAGAAAGTGAACAAAATGAATGGTTGTGTGAAGAAGAAGAAAGAAAGGGTGAATATTTTCCAATAGAAGAAGGAGAGGGCTACACTTCTATTTTTTCTTCTAAAGACCTTTGTATGATAGACTACTTAAAAGAAATGAAAGACGCAGGAGTTGATTCAATAAAGATTGAAGGGAGAATGAAAAGCCTATATTACACAGCTTTGGTTACAAGAGCATATCGAAAAAAACTAGATTTAATAGATGGAAAAATAAAAGAAGAAGATGCTATACCTTTTATTGAAGAGCTTTATAACACTTCACACAGAAAATTTGGAACAGGCTTTTATTTTTCTCCTAATTACGCAAATGAAACTGTGAAAGGAGAGACTACAAGTCCTTATAAGATGATAGGTACAATAGGTGAAAAACTATCTAGTAATGAATATGAGTTTATTCCTAAAAACAAACTCAGTTTAGGCACTCCAATTGAATATGTAGCTCCTAACATTGCGTCAATCAAAGATGATTGCTATAAGTTACTAGACTACACAACAAAAGAAGAAATTAGTTGGACTGCACAAGGTCATAAAACAATTATAAAAACTGACAAGCAGCTTCAAGAAGACTTTATTGTAAGAGCTTTGGATGATGTTAGTGTAAAATAAGTGATTAAATTTTTGTGTTATTAAATTATAAGGATTTTATAATTTTTCATTGTCTTAGTTTTAGTTATGAATAGCAATAGTGTGTAGCTTATCATTATGAACTCCATAAAACTATGCTATAACGAGCATTGAGGTGAAATAATATGGATAACTCATCAAAACAGCATAATAATGAAACACTTAGAATTATACAACTTACAGAATTGACGGAATTATTTGAAAGGAATAAAAGGGACTACAATGCCTCAGCTTATGATGAAGCAAATACTCGCACAGATTTTATTGACAAGTTTTTTGAACTTTTAGGTTGGGATATTCGTAATACACAAGGTTATTCCGAGCAATATCGGGAAGTTGTGCGTGAAGATAAGGTAACGATAGGCGGAAGGGTTAAGGCACCTGATTATGCGTTTAGAATAGGCGGGATGCGGAAGTTTTTTGTAGAAGCGAAAAAGCCTAGCGTTAATATCAAAGACGAACTTGAACCTGCGTTTCAGGTGAGACGGTATGGGTATACGGCAAAGCTTCCATTGTGTATACTCACTGATTTTGAAGAATTTGCCGTGTATGACACTCGTATAAAACCTTCGCCATCAGATAAACCGAGTACAGCCCGTATCTTTTACTGTACATTTGATGAGTATCATAAATATTTTGATTTTATTTTTAATACCTTTTCAAAAGAGGCGATTTTAAAGGGTAGCTTCGATTTATATATTCAAGAGAACAAAAACAAAAAAGGTACTTCTGAGGTTGATAAGGAATTACTGAAACTGATTGAAAGCTGGCGGACGGATATTGCAAAGAATATCGCATTACGAAATCCTTCACTCAATATTTATCATCTAAATACTGCCGTACAAAAAATTATCGACCGCATTATTTTCTTGCGGATTGCAGAAGATAAGGAAATGGAAGAGTACGGCACCCTTTTGGGAATCTGCGGGCATCTACGTCGTTACGGCACCCAAAATAATACTCAATGTACTGTCAGTACACCTCCGTTTATTTTGGGTGCCGTGCCTAGTAGCTGCTCCACATATTCCCAAAAGACCTTTGATTCACATGAAACCGAAAGCGGTACAGTGTATCAAAAGCTGCAAGGTGTCTTTGACAGGGCTAATGCAAAATACAATTCGGGACTCTTTAAACCGCATGATTGGCTCCGCAGTTTGACTATTGACGATACGGTTCTTTCTTCTATTATAAACGCCCTTTATTATCCTGAATGTCCGTACGAGTTTTCTATTTTACCGGTTGAAATACTTGGTAATATTTACGAGCAGTTTTTAGGAAAGATCATTAAATTCCGCAATGTGAAAGGTGGACATACTGCCCTGATTGAAGAAAAGCCAGAAGTGAAAAAAGCTGGTGGCGTTTACTATACACCTCAATATATCGTTCAATACATTGTGGAAAATACACTCGGCATAAAGATAGAGGGAAAAACTCCCCAAGTTATTGCAAAGCTTAAAGTAGTTGATCCTGCTTGCGGTTCAGGCTCCTTTCTTGTTGAAGCGTACCAGCAATTACTGGATTATCATTTGAACTATTACTCAAATGAAAAACAACGGAAGCAAGCTCTGAAAAATGCTCGCATTTATGAAATAACGAAAAATGTTTATAAGCTTACCATTGAAGAAAAGCAACGTATTTTACTGAATAATATTTATGGTGTAGATATAGACGGTCAAGCTGTAGAGGTTACTAAGCTTTCACTCTACTTAAAGCTATTGGAAAATGAAGGGAGCGAAACGCAAGGACAGCTATTTAAGTTTTCAGATATTAAGCTTTTGCCATCGCTTGATTCAAATATTAAATGCGGTAATAGTCTTATTGCTTCTGACTATTATAACGAAAAAGATTTAAGCCTTTTTGACGATGATGCCATGCGGAAAATCAACACATTTGATTGGGAGAAGGAATTTCCCGACGTCTTTGCACAAGACGGTTTTGACTGTGTGATTGGGAATCCGCCTTATGTTTTTGCTCGTGAAAGTGGCGAAAAAGGTATGGGCGATGATGATAAAATATATTATTATTCAAAATATCAAACGGCAAAATATCAAATCAATTTGTATCATTTATTTATTGAAAAGGGCTGTTTGCTATTAAAGGACAACGGTATTTTTTCTTATATTATACCTAATAATTGGCTTACGATAAATTCGAACAAAGATTTACGGGAATTTATTTTACAAAAAGCAAATATATCAATTCTCAATTTTAAGTATAAAGTTTTTGAAGGAGCTGATGTTGATACGTGTATTCTCAACTTTGAAAACAGTAAACATAATAAGACTATTTCTTTATTGGAATGTATTGAAAAAGGTGAATATAAACTGATTTCAAAAACTGAAACTGATGTTTTCTTTGCAACAAAAGAATATATAATAAATATAGATCTGTTCAAACGTAGTGAATTTGTAGCACTGATAAATAAAATTGAACAAAATACTTGCGAGCTAAAAAACTATGCAGAAGTTAAAGCAGGATTGAAAGCTTATGAAGTAGGTAAAGGTATACCTAAGCAGACTAAAAATATGAAAGATAAACGTATATATCATTCACAAGAGAAACAAACTGATGACTATTACAAATATTTGGAAGGAAACGATGTAAAACGATATAGTATTACATGGAAAAATAAAGAATATCTAAAATATGGGAAAAATCTTGCAGCTCCTAGAAATAATTGGGATTTATTTTCTTCACCGAGAATTTTAGTGCGTCAAATTCCTTCAAAACCACCATACTGCATTAATGCTTGTTATACAGAAAGTGTTATCTTAAATGATTTAAACTCAATGAATATCATTTACATCAAGTTTAATCCTAAATTTTTATTAGGACTATTAAATTCACGCCTCATGTCTTTTTGGTTTGAACATAAATTCGGAAAGTTGTCACGAGGAATATTCCCACAGTTTAAAATTAACGAATTAGCAAGTTTTCCAATACCCTGTTCAACCGAAGAACAGCAATCCAAACTTATCACTCTTGCCGACCAAATGCTTGAAACTAAAAGCAGATTGCAGCAGGCTATTTCCGATGAGGATAAAAAGCTCTTGGAACAACGTGCAGAAATTATTGATAGGCAGATAGACAAGGCAGTATACCAGCTATACGGTTTAACAGAAGAAGAAGTGAAGATAGTGGAGGGGAAGGAATGACATTAAGCGGGCAAACAATCAAAAATTTACGTGAAATCATAAATGAAAAATCACAATATCGTTCAGGTCCAGAATTAGTGGAGTTTTTTAACAATCTTGGCTTCCATGATTGTTATGGACAGGGGTTTCCGAGCAGATGGATGTATACCGAAGAAAAAATAAAGCATCTAAACGGAACATCAGGAATTGACGAATGTATTAAAGCTGTTTTTGCACCAAATAATTTTATTGAGAAATCGGATTTGTTATTTCAATTACTTGAAGAATTTAACAAGCATTTAGCCTATGATGGTTGGAATGTTTTTATTTCAGAAAAAGATGTTTGTTTCAGAAAAGTAAACTTTGATTTCAGAAGTATGTTTAGACGAGATACTCCTATAGAGAAAACAAAAGAAGAATTTATAAATATCAAAATTGAACAGTTAAATATTGCAAAATTACCAATAGAATCATGTCTACAGCCAATAATTCAGCAAAGGATTGATGAAATTGATCAATGTGCAAAAAACAATGCTCCTTTAGCTACAATCTTCTTATGTGGCTCTGTATTAGAAGGAATTTTGTCTGCAATAGCTATTCAAAAGGCTCAACTATTCAACATGGCAAAATCTAGTCCGAAAGATAATGCAACGGGAAGTGTAAGACAATTTAACAAATGGACGTTGAAAGATTATATTGATGTCGCTAAAGAGCTTGGCTACATTGATTTGGATGTACAGAAATTTAGCCATGTACTTCAAAACTTTAGAAATTATATTCATCCATATCAGCAACTGCATGAAAAATTTTCACCAAATATTGATACTGCAAAATTATGTGTTCAAGTAGTAAAAATTGCAATTAATCAAATTGGAGATTTAAAAAATAATAACAGGACAAATTAAGGAGAAATAATTATGCCTACAGAAAATCATCCTAAAGTCTTTATATCATATTCTTGGGTTGTGCAAGAGTGGATAGTAAACCTTGCTCAAAGATTAGTAAATGACGGAATTGATACAATGGTAGATTTTTGGAATTTAAAGCCTGGAAATGATAAATATAAATTTATGGAATCTATGGTTACAGATAAAACAATCGATTTTGTTTTAATTGTATGTGATAAAACATATACAGAGAAAGCCAATGATAGAACTGGAGGGGTCGGTGATGAAACAGTAATTATATCGTCAGAATTATACGGACAGTTTAAACAAGAAAAATTTTTACCGCTCATTTTAGAAAGAAATGAAGATTCAACTCCTTTTATGCCTGTTTATATAAAGTCGAGAATTTACTTTGATTTTTCTGATGTAAATAACTATGAAAATGAATATGAAAAACTTATACGACATATTTATGATGAACCGTTTATATCAAAACCGAAGCTTGGTTCAAAACCTGAATACTTAAAAAATAATTTGGTAGATCTATTTTCGCTACAAAGTGGAATTACTGTTTTAAAGACTTCAAATAATGATTTGAGAAAAAATACTGCTGTTTCTGATTTTCCAAAAAATTTTGCATCGAAAATAAAGGAATTTAAAATCGATACCTCAAATTCAGATAAAGATTTTATAGCTTCTGAGATTGTTTCAAAAATAGATGCCATGAAACCGTTACGCGATATTTATTTGAATTTCCTTAAAGAAGTTATTTCATCTGAAAAAGATATTACATCATTTATTTATAATTCCTTTGAAACAACATATAACGAATTAATGCTGGTTGATAAAAACGTTCATTCATGGTTTGAATATTATTTTGATCATTACACAATATTTATCTGGGAATTATTTGTATGCACGATTGCATATCTAAGACATTATGAAAAATATTCATTACTTCACGATATATTAACACATACCTACTATTTACAAGAAAGAATTTCTTCATCGCAAAATATCAAGCCGTGTTCTTTTGTAAGATTTAGATGTTATCCAACAATAGTTGATGATACTTATCGATATAAAGAAAACTTGGTTTCAAAAACTGCTGATATAATGACTTCCAGAGTTAAGGAACCTGTAATAACAAAAAGATCTTTTGCAGAAACGGATATATTTCTAACCCAAATATCTTTTGCATTAAACCAAACCTACCATAAAAAGCATTGGTTTGCTTTATCATATATCTATGCAGATAATCCCGAGAATATCTGGATTAGATTATCTTCAAAAGAATATTGTGAGAAAATACTCCCATTATTTGGGGTAAGCTCAATTGATGAACTAAAAAGACTTATTTCGACCAATCCTATAACACCTAATTATTGTTATCCCAATGACTTGGATTCAATACCTACTATTCCCTTGCAAATCGGTAATTATGGAATTGCATCATTAAGGTAAACAGTTATCGATGCTATGAATTACACAGAAGCCCCCCAATGTCCTACGACACAGTTATTGAACAAGTAAAAATGTTGCCGGAGTCGCTATTGGCGGGTGATTTTACGGAAAATTATACTAAGCAAGCAAAGCTTAAAGATAAGCAAGACTTTTTTGCATTAGCAGGGAAAATTCATCTTGATCCAGATGCAGTAACCGAATTACGTAAGGCAAGTTTGATATGATTTTAGTAGACACCACTCTGTAGCGAGGTAATAACCACAGTGGAATACTTTCACAGTTACCGCTGTTTTTTGATTGGCAAAACTGAAACGGATCCGGTGCAATTATGTTCTTACTGACCAAATGCTTGAAACACAAAGCAGATTAAAGCAAGCTTTTTCTGATGAAGATAAAAAGCTCAATGAGCAATATTTTACCTTCCCAACATATACCCTTCTATTTCATCAGATGTTAATTTTCTTACTTGTGTGTTAGCGTATTCTTTATATTCCTTAACAATAAAAATAGGCTTCATTATATCACAAGTCTTTCCCTTATTCTTTTTTAGATAGTCCAGTAAATCTTCATCGCTTGCAAAAATCTTATATGACACTTTAGATTTTTCATTTTTCAATTCATAAATACCGCAAGATTTTTTCATAGTATAATCAGCAGTACGTAAGTATAATTTTGCAATTTCTAATGATTTAAAAGGAAAGTTCCAACGTTGCAAACCTCTATTAGGATCTCTTTCAATACAAATGCACCTACCACAAGTTCCACAAATATATTGTGTATGATTCTTTAAACATCCCAACGGATTTAAAAGAGGAGTTATTCTACTTTGCTCAATATAACATTCTTTACACATTTATGAAAAATATATTTTATTTCAAACTTTCTTTTGCATTTTTGAAAAAACTTACTGTTATCAATATGATAATGTAGCCCAACGGAAAGGCGGCTAAAATAGAAAGACTTTGTAACTGACTTAAATTGCATTTAATTAAAATAAGAGCAATAGGTAAAATTATAAAAACTATTGACCAAAATGCTCGCAAACTCTTTTTAGGCATTTCTTCTGTATTTTTTTGACAATAGAACGAAATAATTAATGTGATAGCATCAAACGTACTTGAATAAAAAGCAATCATGGTAAAGCATAATACAGCTAAAACAACTTTGCTATATGGAATATTTTTTAATATTTCGATAATAACTAAAGAAGGCTCATCTCCATTAGATAATGCTGAGGCTGATGAATAAATACCTTGTGTTTCCAAGTTAAGCCCAAAATATCCTAATATAATAAAAGAAAGATATGTTCCAAGTATTCCACACAATATTCCGCCTAAAACAGTATTTTTAATTGTGCGTCCTTCAGAAATTGTTCCAATAAAAAATGGAGTTGCAACAAACCATGCAATCCAATATGCCCAATAAAAGATAGTCCAATTTTGTGGGAAACCTGCATTCCCATCACCTGAAAGACGTAATGGATCCATCCATGTTGACATCGGAATAAAGTTATGAAGCATTTTTCCAATTCCTGTTATTGCATTTTCTATCATAAACACTTTGTTTGAAGCAAGAAAGACTAAAACTAAAAGGACAACAAAAGATGCTACTGCTATGTTTGCAAGGTGTGATATACCCTTAAAACCAAACAAAACAGCCAATGTATATATTAATGCAATCACTAAAAGTATTACTATTGTTAAGGTTGTGGATGGTGTTATTCCAAAAAGATTTGAAACACAAAGAGAAAGAAGTGGAGTTGCAAGAGAAAAGGTTGTGGCAGTTCCTGCTAAAAGCCCTATGATTGAAAAAATATCAATAGCTTTTCCTGCAATGCCATCGGTATGACACTTCAATATTGATCTGCAACTTTCAGAAATTCTTTTAGTTTTAGCTTTTCTTACATATAGCATGTAGCCAAATGCAACTGCTGGCACCATATAAAAAGCCCAAGGGGTAATCCCCCAATGAAAAAGAGGGTAAGTTGCTGCCCAATCTTGTCTTTCTGCTAGAGTTAAATTAGTCTTAGCAAATGGGGTGGAATTGTAATAATATGCCCACTCAATCAATGACCAATATAGAATATCTGCTGCCATAGTGGAAGTAAAAATCATAGCTCCCCATGAAAAATTTGAATAGCGTGGTTTTTCCAAATTACCTAATTTTATTTTTCCATATTTAGAAAATGCCAAATATAAAGCAATTATGACTAGTGAGAAACCTAAAAGCATGTAGAAAAAACCTAGTTTATTTACCATGACATTCCAAAGATAGTCAATTACATTTTTGGAAGATTGAGGATATAAAAATAAGCTAGCTGAAATTAATATTATAGCAACTAGTGGAATAAAGATTAGTGAATAATCTATTGTTGTATTTTTTTTCATTTTGTTGTTCCTCATTTTAAGAAATGATTGAGATGTTTTTAAAAACAAAATTAACTATTTTGTTTTAGCTCTATAGCTTTTTTATAATAGTCCTTTGCATAACGATACATCTTTAAGCCATAGTCTCCAAAGCTAACTCCAAGTGCTTGTTTATAGCATGTCCAAAGCGTCCAAAGAAAACCTGAAAGAGAGATATAGCAATAAAGACGTAAAATCTCTTCATTAGTGGGTTTTCTTTTTAAGTATATTTCAAATAGGTTAATTATTTTTTCATGGTCGTAATATGAATATATTGCAAACATAGCAATATCAATTATTGGGTCTGCTATTCCTGCATACTCCCAGTCAATTAGACGAATAGTACCATCGTCTTTTATGAGAAAGTTGTCAGACACTAAGTCTATATGAGTGAG
Source organism: Treponema sp. (assembly GCA_052169955.1). Classification (GTDB taxonomy): domain Bacteria; phylum Spirochaetota; class Spirochaetia; order Treponematales; family Treponemataceae; genus Treponema_B. The sequence continues at coordinate 9,815 of JBQNBL010000009.1, read as the reverse complement.
TGTAGAAGGCAGTGTCATTCCATCTAAAAGAAGTAAAAGTTCTTCCATATTTTGTTTTACTTCTTCATAGTCATTAAATAAAATGCCATGACGACTTTTTGCTAATTCTTCGTAGTATGAAATGCGTTCTCTAAAATCAAAAGTATGTGTAACTTTTATATTTGATGAGTGAAGTTGTCTAGCTACTTCCATACATTTTTTAACTTCTTCAATATTGTTAGCATTTGCATTATGTGAGCCTACTTCATATTGCGTTATTTTAATTCCTGTTTCAGGATTAAAATAGATTAACTTATCCGAAATGTTTAATTCTCTAATTGCTTGGTATACTGCATATTCTTCATATCGATTAATCATCTGCTCTGTGCCTTCACCGGGAAGCCTGAATATATATTTTGCTCCAGATACTTCAAACAAAAATGATTTATTTGTCATACCAAAGTGAGAAGGATGAATATTCATAATTGAACTTTCGCTACAGCCTAAAACAGAAGCAATAAGAGCCATATATTCATTTTTAGTTGAAAGAAGATATGAAGAGTCAAAAAGGCGAAGCTCATCTAAAGATTCAAATTCATAAATCTGGTTTGAAGGTTGTTTATTTGCAAACATAGTTAATTGGTGTAAATTTTCCTTTAGGACATTTTCCCAATACCATTCATCTGTGCCTTCTTTGTTGTATGCTTTCTCTAAAAGAGGCTTTATATAGGAAGAAAATGTTTTTGAAAAAAATACAGGACCATACATAATCCACCCACCTAGCATTCCACCAATCTTTATATCTGTAATTTTATCGTGTAAACCTAATTTCATAACCCATTCTTTTGTCTTTTCGCTTACCTTTATAGATGCATACCATGAGTCATATTCATGTGAATGATACATATTTTCTCTCATCCAGTTATCGCTAGATAGAATATATGTATTTTTTAATTCATGTCTTGCATGATACAAAGTGGAAAGATTATTTTTTTCTTTATAGTCAGGATTATAAAGAAGTTTAACTCCGTATTTATCTATTAAGTATTCAAATGTGTCTTTTAAGTAGCCTACAACAACTGTAATATCTTTAATGCCAACCTCATGTAGTTGCTTTATTTGCCTTTCAATCATTCGCTCCCCAAATACTTCAAGTAGACCTTTTGGTGTTGCATAAGTAAGTGGAACAAATCGAGAACCAAAGCCTGCAGCCATTATTATGGCATTGTCAACTTTACTCATCTCATAGTCAGTAAGCGCTTTTTCTGTAAGAAACCTTTTTAATAGTGGGAATGTACCTTCAGAATGCAAAAAACCATCTATTTCCATAGAAAAAAGGATTTTATTCACATAGGCTAATGAAATATTTAGCCTTTTTGCTATTTCTCTTTGAGGAATAGACTCATTTTCTTTCATTAATTGAATTATTTGAAAATATCTTCGCTTCATAATAGTGGAGTATATTAAAAACTATGTTTACTAGTCAAGGTGCTACTGTATTAGTAGTGAACATAAAAACTCGCTTAGTAGTTGTATGTCTAAAATATAAAAATAAGACTAATATGTAACTTTAAATGAAAGCCTAATGTAATGGTTGAAATCTTTGCTTATTGCAAGTCTTCTCCATTCAGCAAGTTGCTCATTTCTTTTTTCCATGATTTCATTTTTAATATCTTCTGCTGTTAGTCCACCACCACGCTCTGTTGCAATTTCTTTTAAAGTTTTATCGCTCCAACCTTTCCATGCAGCAATAGGTCTATAGATATTATTTAAAACACCTTTATTTATATTTGCTTCAAATGTATATCCTATAGAAAATAATATTTTACCACCAGATTTTAATATTGGAATATTAAAAGAAAGCAAAAAACCTAATTGGTTTATATATTGAATTGTTTGTTGTTTCATAAAAGGAGTTGAGTATAAAAAAGCATGGTCTTTATTTCTTGTTCCCCCTCTTCCATCCTCAGTTGTAATGGTAGCATGCGTTAAGTGAGAGCCTGAAGTGTTGTATGATTTTGAAAGATATTCTTTCATAAAAGTGATGTCATCAATGCTTTCAACTATATTTCCATGTCTTATAAAAGTATTGAAAAGGTCAAGATTTATTCCATGCTTCGGTCTAAATTTGAGTTTTAAAGAAAGTCTATCTGAGTTTGGAGCTAAGTTAGTTGCTAGAGCTTGTCCTGCATGGGTATATGACGAATAATTTGGAAGATCACTTCTATACGATGAAGCATGTGTGTAAGTGTATGGAGTAATAAATGTATAGTCTAGTTTTATAAATGTGAACCAATGAGTTTTAGGCATTGTGTATGAAAAACCAAATTGTCCTGCCATCCTCCATTTTGCATCTTTTTTAAATCTTACTATTTCGTTAAAACCTAGATCATCAGCATATAAAGCCATGTCAAGGCTAATTCCTTCGTATGGTCTTATAGTTGAGGTAAGCCCTATGAGGCTATTATCTGGAAAATCATATAATCCTTGACTTATAAAAAATACAGAAAATGGGAGAAAATATATAGGTTCAAATCTATCTCCATAAATCATAGAATCAACAATTCCAAACGATAACCATGAAAGAGGTCTTATGTCTAAAGAGTGTAAAGATAAAAATTTCTTTGGATTTTTGTTTCCTTTAAAGTCATCTGTGCTGGTAAGACATAGAAAAGTGTGATTGTATGACCATTTTGGCTTATTAACGACAAAATTAAATTGACCTTGATGAACTGCATTTTTAGATATGAATATAGAATCATCAAAGAAAGAGCCATAATGTGTTCTGGCAATAGCTGCAGAAAAATAATACTCACTTATTCCTAATGCAAATCCCGAATTAAATTGTGGCAAAATATAAAAAGAGCCTGCTTTAACATTATCGCTTGCAAGGTCATATTTAGATGAATTAAAGGTAGATTGTATTGAATTACTATTTAGTTTATTGGTAAGTACTCCACTAATACTGGCAGAAATTGTTAAAAGACGAAATAGGGTATAATTCACCTCTAATAAAGGTTGGATTGTCAGTTCTTTTGCCTTATTTGGAAACTGAAAAGCTACATCTATTCCACCACCTAAATGGTAGGCTTTAGAAAAAAAACGGTTATAATATTCCGTTGCAATGCGTACTTGTCCTTCATCACCTTTTTCTTTGATAATTTCTAAAATCCTTTTTATTTCTTGGAGTGGATATGGTTTTAGTTGAGGACAATCTGTTATGAGTCCTGCGTCTTGCCAAATGCTTAAATCTTCGTAGAACGGATCAAAAATATCTACAGCAACTTGTGAAAACAAAGGTATTGATAAAAAAATAAATAGAATGGGTATAAATCTTTTCAAAACACTAACCCCTTTTTCATTAAAATGTTTCGTTTGGATATTTTTCATGTATGAAATTTGACCATTTATGATCGTCTACGGCAATGTGTCGAACTAACCATGCTCCTAAAAAATTATACATTTCAATAGCAGTTTTTTTATCTCCACCAGCCATTAAGGGAAGAGATTCATTTAATTTTTTAATAAAGGAGGCATGTATTTTTGCATGTTCTTCTAAACTTGGATATTTATGCTGTCTCATTATCTTTTCCTCTTGTTCAAAGTGGTAGACAGTATAATCTGATAGCTTTTTTAATATCTTGCCTACTTTTAAGCGATACTCATTAGCTGGCAAACTTAAAATGGAGTGAAGCTCTTGCATAATACTTATTAGTTTTTTGTGATGACCATCTATTTCTATGTATCCCACACTAAGACTTTCATCCCAATTTATAAATTTGTAGTTTTCCATAAGTAACTTTCCATAAAAATACAACTGAGGTATTTTATATCAAACATGAAAAATGTCTAGTAGGTGCGTGTATTAATGTTAAAGCACAATAGGAACATCATATATTTTAGCATAAGAAAATTGATAGGTAAGCTACAGAATTGAAGGCAGATTCATTTTAAGTAGTGTTCTACTTTCATTTACCTTGACCATAACATGAAAACTGTAGAGTTTACGATCCTTGAAATAGTGCAGTTTCGCATATGCAAACTGTGCAGTTTGCGATCCCTAAATAATGCAGTTTCGCATAGCAAAACTGTACAGTTTAGGGGCAGTACATTAGCTAAGGTACAATCATAACACTAGCTAATGTATTATCCGAACATTAGCTAATGTACTATTCTAACATTAGCTAATGTTGGAGCCTATGTCTAGCTTAATGATTGCTTAATCCTTATGATATATGAAAGAATTAAAGAGAATGGGATTAATATTATAATCTTCCCATATTACATGGTAGATAGTTAGTTCTTTTTTTTCAATATCTTTTAAGGAAAATTAAATTATAGAACAAATTGCTTGTAACTTATATAGTGCAAACTAAAGAAACATAAATTACTTATTGAATTTTTACTAATATTGCTATTTTACAATTGACTTTCTTACTTAAAGTGTTATATCCTTCCCCAATACTCATAGGTAAGTTGGGGGATTTATGAATAAGTTGTTTAGATTGTTTTTTATCAGTTTTTTTATTGGCTCAATGGTTCTTTCTTGTAATAAGAGCGAAGAAAATGTAATAAAAGAGGCAAATACTGAAAACGTTGAAAATAAAGAAGATGGTGAGGTTAAAGAAAGTAATGAGGAGCAGAAAACACCTGAAACTCCTAAAGCAGTAGAAGAGGTTTTGCCTCCTCCAACGGCTAAAGAAATTGGTTATGCTTACGGAGTGATTTTAGCTAAGGCTGTTAAAATGAATCATTTACAGATTGACGCAGGTGCTGTGTATAAAGGATTGTTAGATAATATTGATTTAAACAACGAAGAAATTAATATGTCAAGCCAAGAAGCTGTTTTAACTCGAGCTTTTAGCGAAGCAAAGAAGGTTTATGCAATTCAAAACAAAGAAAAAGCAGATGCATTCTTAGCTGAAAACAAAGGTAAAGAAGGGATTATTACTCTTGAAAGTGGTGTTCAATATGAAATCCTTGAAAAAGGAGATGAAAATGGAAAGAAGCCTGCCAAGGAATCGTTGGTAAAGGTGGCTTATGAAGGAAAATTTTTAGATGGTAAAGTTTTTGATTCTTCTACTGAAGAAGGAACAGAGCTTTCTTTGGAAAGAGTGATTGAAGGTTGGAAAGAACTTATTCCTTTAATGACAGTAGGTACTAAGGTTAAGGCGTATATTCCTGCTGAGAAAGGATATGGGGAGCAAGGTATTAAGTACGAAGGACATGAGATTATTCCTCCTAACGCTCTTTTAATTTTTGAAATCAAACTTATTGATGTTGTCGAACCAGAATCCAAAGCTGAAAAATCTCAAGAATAGTCAACATGTTTTAAGTTGATACTAGTGGGCGGTATTATATGAGAAGGCTGTTTTTTTTGCTCTTTGCATTTATTTTTTCACATGTTTTATCTGCACAAGGGGTTACTACTGCTTCTGCGTTTTTTTCTAGGTTGTCTGAGCGTTATGCAAATATCAATAATTATGTTGCAAATATTACAATAAGAACAGGAAATAACACGCAAAGTGGTGTGATTAAATTTAAAAAGCCTAATTTTTTGCGGATAGACTTTCATTATCCTAAAGATCAATACATCCTTTTTGCAAATGATGTGTTGAACATATACTTACCGTCCCTTGATATAGTGCTTTCACAAAAGGCAGATCCAGCGAATTCTGCCCCTTCTCTTGCAACGGGACAAGGTTTATCTCTTATGAGACGTTCTTACATCATAGCATACGAAACTAGTGCAAGCCCTAAACCAATTCAAGAAGGAAGTAAAGAAGAGGTTATTGTCCTTTCAATGGAAAGGAGAAATGGCTCAGAACCTTTTAGGAAACTACGTGTTATGATTTCTCCTGAGACAAATTTGATAAGACGAATAGAAGGTTTTCCTGTAATAGGAGAGAAGGTTGTTTTTGATTTTTCTTCTTATAGAATAAATCCTGGGATTCCTGGTAGTGTTTTTGTATTTGAGCCTGAACATACGTCTACCATTCTAAACGATTTTTTATATATGGAGTAGGAAAGAGATTCTTATGAGTATGGTTGGAAGTATACTGTCTGAAGCACGAAGGCAAAAAGGTGTGGATATAGCTCAAGTTGAGCAAGACACCAATATAGAAAGACTGTACATTGAAGCACTGGAAAATGATGATTATCAAAAAATGCCTGCTGAGGCCTATATTGTTGGTTTTTTAAGAAATTATTCTGAATATTTAGGATTAAATCCTAATGATGTTATAAAACAGTATAAGAATCTAAAGATGGAAGATACCGAAGTTCCTCAGGAAATGTTGCTTCCCAAAAAAAGATCAATACTTACAGCAAAGGTTTTTATTTTTGTAGTTCTTACTCTTTTTATAGTTGGTGGGGTTTATATAAGTCTTCTCTTTGTTTTGAGTTATCAATATAAAGCTCCTAATGATGAAAGCGTAAAAATGGAAAATAAAACAGAAAAAATTGCGAGTAAGAAGAAAGAGGTTTATGAAATTACTCAAGATGTTCTTTTTGAAAAAGAAATATTTTCAGGAGATGAAATTGTTGCAACAATTGAAGGCGAACAATATGTGATTGAAGTGTTAGGAACTACTCCTGTGGTTAAATTAAACATTGCAGATAGTATTCAGCTAGTGGAACTAACTCAAACACGTTCTTTTGATTTAAATAATGATGCAACTCCTGATATTGAAGTTACTGTTAATGATATTTCAGAAAATACTGGGGGAGCTAGTGTTTCTATAGCAAGTGGTAGTGATATAGGAACAGCTGATATGGCTAGAAGTGATGTGCAATCTGGTGAAATTTTTACACCTAATGAGATATTACCTAAAAAACTTGAGAAGAATAAAGTGCTTTTTCAAGGAACGCATCCATATCCTGTCATTTTGAATGCTTCTTTTAGGGGATACTGTCTTTTTAGAACAGAGATTGATAAAACTGAAAGAAGGGAACAATTTTATCAAAGGGGTGGACAACTAAACGGTGTTCAAGCAAAAAATGGTTTTAGAATATGGGCTTCAAATGGAAATGCTGTTAAGTGTAGATTAATCGGTGGTGGAAACACCGTTGACTTAGATGTTGGTAGACCTGGTGAAGTGATTGTTAAAGACTTAAAATGGATAAGAAATGAGGAGAATGGTAGGTATTTGTTTGTAGAGATTGATGTTGACTAAAACTTTTTTTATTGATCTGCATGGTTGTTCTAAAAATCAAGTTGATGCTGAGATAATTAATGGAATTATGCTTTCTCTAGGCTGGACTAGGGCGGAAGAAGCAAGACTTGCTGACTTGATTATTATTAATTCATGTGGATTTATTGAGGATGCAAAAAGAGAATCTATAAACTCTATCATAGAATTTAAAACTTCTTTTCCAAGTGCGAAAATTATTCTTGCCGGTTGTCTTGCAGAACGTTATCCAAAAGAATTTTCTGAAAATATGGAAGAGCTTGATGGTGTTTTTGGTAATGGAGATTTATCAAAACTTCCTGACCTTATAGCTTTTTTATATCCTCAAGACAATGTTTTTAAACAAAACTCTGTAAATTATAAAAGAATATCTCTAAAGAAACCTTTAATTAAACCTGAACAAATAGGGATTTCTTGTGGAAAGCGTCCTGAGTTCTTTAATTTTAAAGCTTCAGCATATATAAAAATTACTGAAGGTTGTAACAATTGTTGTTCTTTTTGTGCTATTCCAATTATCAGAGGAAATTTGAGAAGTAGAGAAGTAAGTGAGATTGTAAGTGAAATTAAAGAATTTATAGGACGTGGTATTTATGAGTTTAATTTAGTAGGTCAAGATTTGGGTGTGTTTGGAATGACCGATTATGTTGAGATGCCTTTAACTCCACTTTCAGTGTTGCTATCTGAAATTAGTAAGCTAGAAGGAAATTTTGTAATTCGTCTTCTATATATTCACCCTGACCATTTTCCATTGGATATTCTTCCTGTTATGGCAAAAGATGAGCGATTTCTGCCTTATTTTGATATTCCTTTTCAATCTGGTTCTGACTCTATTATAAAAAAAATGAATAGAAAAGGTTCTTTTGAAAAATATTTAACGCTTGTTTCAAAGATAAGAGAAGCTTTTACTGATACTAAATATAGTTTTCCTATTATTCGTACTACTTTTTTGGTAGGATTTCCTGGTGAAACTGAAGAAGATTTTGAGATGACAAAGAAACTTTTGCTTGAATTGAAATGTCTTTGGTCAGGTGTTTTTGCTTATTCAAAGGAAGAAGATACTCCATCTTTTATTATGAAAAATCATATAAAAGAAAGAATTAAAAAAAGACGAGTTGAGATATTGCAGGAACAACAATCTAATATTACTACAAAATTATTGGAAGTTTTTGTTGGAAAGACTTTTTATGTTTTAATTGAAGAGTTAATTGAAAATGAAAAAGGACTTGCTATTGGTAGAGCTTGGTTTCAAGCCCCTGAAGTTGATGGAGCTATAGTAGTTAATTTTAATGATGATGATGTTGCTATTGATGGAAAACTTATTGAAGAAGGTGCTTTGGTAAAAGTGAAACTTACTAAGGTTTTAGGATTTGATTTAGAAGGAGTGGTTGTGCATTGAAAGCAAAGCTATGAACGTTTTACGTGATAGCTATAAAGTTAAGGTTAGCACTGATTAATTCGAAAGCGAATTAATCAGCGGTTCCTTAACATTTAATCAGTAGTATGTTAAGGAGTATATGTGGGGAAGAAAGCATATCGTGTAGTTGTGAGGGGAAAAGTTCAACATGTTGGTTTTAGATTTTGGACACAATGCCTTGCTATAAAGCTAAATGTACAAGGTTATGTTAAAAACTTAAGTGATGGTGAAAGTGTTGAACTTGAAGCTGAAGGTAAGATAGAACGAGTTGAAAAGTTTTTAAGTTTTGTTAGAGAAGAACATCCTTACGCACATGTACTTTCCTTTGAAAAAGAAGAAATTGAGCTTAAAGGATATACAGATTTTTCCATAATAAGATGATTTTAGAAAATTTTGATATAGAATGAATATTGAAATTGAGGTATAAATGAAAAGGTTGGAATAAATGACAAACATTAATTTCAAATTTTTGACACTTCTATCTTTAAGCTTAGATTAAGATGGCGTTTTTGCTTTAGTTTCAACAGAACTATAAATATATCTGTTGACCTAAAGAGGTATTTTTTATAGTATAAATACTTCGTATTTTGGAGGACTTATGTCAGGACATAGTAAATGGGCGACTATTAAACATGCTAAAGGGGCAGCCGACGCGAAGCGTGGGCAAATGTTTACAAAGTTTATCAAAGAAATTTCTATTGCAGCTAAGATGGGGGGCGGTGATGTAAACTCGAACCCACGATTGCGTACAGCAGTTTTAAAGGCAAGAGCTGCAAATATGCCAAAAGACAACATTGAAAGAGCTATTAAGAAAGGAACTGGAGAGACAGGTTCTGTTAATTATGAAGAGCTTTTGTATGAAGGTTATGCTCCAGGAGGAGTTGCAGTTTTGGTTGAAACTCTAACTGATAATAAAAATAGAACTGCGGCTTCCGTTCGTAATATTTTTAATAAAGGTGGTGGGAGTTTAGGTGCTACTAACTCTGTTTCTTACATGTTCAATCGAAAGGGTGTTATAGAGTATGAAGCAGAAAAAGTTAATGAGGATTCTTTACTTGAGGATGCTTTGGAAGCTGGTGCAGATGACGTGGCAAATGAAGATGGAATCATTACAGTAACCACAGATCCTTCAAGCTTTGCAACAGTGTTGGAAACATTACAAGGAAAAGGATATGAGTCTGTTTCTGCAGCTATATCAATGATTCCTGATACATATATTGCTTGTGATAATG
>JBQNBL010000008.1:0-83168 GCA_052169955.1 Treponema sp. | reverse complement strand
TTAATTTTACCAAGCTCCTAGTATCCACGCCCTCTATTTTGAAAAGTCTTGTTAAGAATAGGGCATGTCTACGTTGTCGCTTTTGGTAAAAAAAAGTTCCAACGTACTACAATAAAATTCCGCTTTGAATATTTTTGTTTACAAAAATATTTGCTATAAAACAGCCTATATTCTTTTCTGTTTTTTATAATGAGGGTGAATCACTAAACTATTATAACATATTTTGCTATAATAGTTTGGCGATATTTGAAAAAGGTTTAAAACATATGGAAGGACTTGTTATTGCAGGTACAAATAATTTTTTTACTGTTGAAAAAAAAGATGGAAATCAAATTTTGTGTTCAATAAAAGGGAAAGTATTAAAATTGGATAGTAATGTTTATAATCCACTTTGCCCAGGCGATATTGTCGAAATTGACGAAGTAGAAGATGGGAAAGGAGTCATTACATCACTTCATACTCGTAAGAATGTTCTTACAAGGTTTAATATCAAAACTTGCAATCCACAATTTTTAGCTTCAAATATTGATTTAATTCTTTGTGTAACAACACCTTCTTCTCCTCCTTTTAGGCCTCGTTTTGTTGATAGAGTGATGATTCAGGGGGAAAAAGAAAATATTTCAGTTTTGGTCTTGGTTAATAAAATAGATTTGTCGCAAGATTCTATTATGGAGACTCGTCTTTTAGATTGGGAAAAATATGGATATGAAGTGTTGAAAATTTCGGCAAAAGAAAACATTAATATAGAGGCATTAAAACAAAGAATTAAAGGTCTAAAAGTTGCAGTTGTAGGTCAATCGGGAGTTGGAAAATCTAGTTTGTTAAATGCTCTTTGCCCATCACTTTCACTTAAAACTGCACAGATTTCTTATAAATATGATAGGGGAGTTCATACCACAACAAAGGCAATGCTTTTTAAGTTTGATAACTCAATTGTGATTGACACTCCCGGCATTAGAAATTTTTCGTTATGGAATATAGATGAGAAAGAATTAATCTTATATTTTAGAGACATGAAAGATTTAGAGGGTAAGTGTAAATTTGGTCTTTCTTGTAATCATGAAAAAGAAGCAGGTTGTGAGGTGTTAAAAGCTCTTAATGAAGGAAAAATCTTATACGATAGATATGAAAGTTATTTAAGAATAAAAGAAGAAATTAGGCAGAGGAAGTAAGTGAAAGAACATACACTAGAATTATTGCAATATAAAAGAGTGTGTAAAGATTTTTCTCAACATGCAATAACTGAAGAAGGTAAGGTGTTGTGTGAGAACATAAAGCCAACATCTGAAATAAGTAAAATTGAAAATATTAAATCTTGTGGTAATGATTGCTTTTCTTTGTTGAAAAAGTCTTTTTCGCCACCGTTAAAATACTTGCCTCCTATAATGCCCTTTTTGGAAAAATTAAGCTTAGGAGAAGTTTTAGAAATAGAAGGAATTTATGCTATTTTTCTTCTTACTATTTTGACTAGAAATATTGTGAATTGGAAAGATGAGGTGAGTAAAAATCTTTTTGAAAAAAACAGTTTTCTTGAAAAGATAAATGACTTACCAAACTTAGATGAAATATACTTTAGTATATTTTCCTTTATTGACGAAAATGGTTCTTTAAAAGAAGTACCATCACTTAGAGCAATTTCAAGAAAGATTGAGGAGGCTGAAAGTGAAATAAGAACTTCAATGTTGCATTATTTTAACGATGCTAATTTTTCTGACATGCTTCAATCAAATATTCCAACTACAAAAAACAATCGACAAGTGATTGCGATCAAGGCAAATTTTAAGGGAAGAATAAAAGGAATTATTCACGAATATTCTCATAGTGCAAAGACTTTCTATATTGAGCCTGAAGATATAGTTTTAAAAAATAATCAATTGCAAGAATTAAAAATAGAATGGGAGAAAGAATATTTTAGCATATTAAGGCGTCTTTCAAATGTTATTTTTGAAAACAATGAAAGCTTAAAACTAGCTCTTTCAATAGTAAAAGAGATTGACTTAATTTTTGCTTTTGCAAAATGGGCGATCTTAAACCAAGCTAATTTTTTAATGGAAGAAGGAAAAACCTTAAAACTAAAAGATGCTCGTCATCCATTGGTTAGTCATTGCACTCCATTAAATATTATAATGCAAGAAAATAAAAATGTTTTAATTATAACTGGAGCTAATGCAGGTGGAAAGACTATTGCGCTAAAAACGGTTGCACTTCTTTCTTTAATGAACCAAACAGGTATGCCATTACCTATTGATTGTAATAGTAGTTTACCATATTTTGATTTTATTGGTGTGGATATTGGGGATGAACAATCTATAGATAAGGCTTGTTCAACATTTTCAAGTCAAATCAAAAATATTTCTTCTATAATAAATGAAGCAACAGATAAAAGTCTTGTCATTTTTGATGAGATGGGAAGTGGTACAGATGTGGAAGAAGGTGGAGCTATAGCAATGGCAATATTGGATGAGATGATAGAAAGAAAAACGCTTACTTTAATTAGTACTCATCACGGAGCATTAAAAAAATATGGCTTTTCTAATTCAAATTGTCTTAATGCTTCTGTAGAGTTTGATTCAAAAACACTTTTGCCAACATATAACATTATTGTAGGAGTTCCTGGAGAAAGTCATGCAATAGAAGTGGCAAGCCTTAATGGTTTAAAAAATAATATTATAGAAAAAGCAAAAGAATATTTAAGCAATAATTCTTCTAGGATATCTTTTTTGATTAATAATTTGATTGAGAAACAAACTGAAATTGATGAATTAAAAGAAAAATTAAAGAATGATGAAAAAAAAGTAATTGAAAAATTGAGAGAGTGTGAACTTAAAATGTTATCTTTGAAGCAAAAAGAGTTAGAATTAAAAAAAGGTGCTATAAAAGATGCTAGAAGACTTTTTAATGAAAAGAAAAAAGAGATAGAAGGGTTAGTTAGGCATGTGAGAGAAGGTAAAATATCTAGGGAAGATACTGTAGCATTAAAGACATGGATTTCTTCTGTAGATGAAGCTTTAGCTAGTGAAAAAGAGGCTATAAATATAGAAGAAGATAAACTTGAACAAAAGTTAAATCCATCTTCCTATGATGAAGGTTTTGAAGATATAAAAGTTGGAGATGCAGTTTATTCTACGACATATGACATGGAAGGTGTTGTCTTGCACTTTGAAAAAAAGGAAAAGGCTTTGGTTGCTTTTAACAATGTAACACTCAAAGTACCTATAAAAGATTTAAGATGTGTTAAGAGAAGTCCGGAAAAATCCACCATAGTGTATGAGATTTCTCGAGATGATTCTGCTCTTTTTGAGCTTAAAATATTAGGACTTCGTTCTGATGAAGCAATTAAGGCTTTGAATGAACATTTTGATAAGGTCTTGCTTTATAATATCAGGGAATTTTCTATAGTGCATGGAAAGGGAAATGGAATTTTGCAAGAGATTGTGCATGATATGTTAAAGAAATCAAAGTATGTTAAGGACTTTTGTTTTGCACGCCCTGAATTTGGGGGGACAGGAAAAACATTAGTAACATTGAAATAGGTATTTGTTTTAATCTGTGTGGATATTTTATTTGGAGGAATTAGTGTGAAGCCAATTATTAAGAATGTGTTAATTTTAGCTTTATGTTTTTTGTTTTCTGGCTGTTTTTTCTTTTTGGGAGATGGTGATGATTCTCATGTTGAAGGAGATTTGGTACCAGGTCATGACACAGGTAATTCATTTTTGCGAGACATTCATTTAGAAATAAACAAAGTTCGTACTAATCCTAGTCTTTATGCAAGAGAAGTTCTGGAGCTACGTTTAACGCGTTATACAGGCTATCTTTATCGCAATGATGAAGGGGAGTTAGTAAGGACGGAAGAAGGTAAAGAAGCTATGAAAGAATGTATTAAGGTTTTGGAAAAAACTGGTAAACTAGATGCACTTGAAATGTCAAAAGGTTTATGTTTGGCAACTCAATTTTTGGCAAATGATCAAGCAATTTCTGGAAATAAAGGACATACTGCTTCTGATGGCTCTAATGTTCAAGAAAGAATGCGTAGATATGGAACACCTATTGGCTCGCTTGATGAAATTTGTGTTTATGGCTGTAAAAATGCAAAAGATATTGTGATCCATCTTTTAGTTGATGATAATGTTGCAACTCGAAAACATAGAAAACTTATTTTAAGTCCTAATTTTAGAAGTATTGGGATAGGTTTTTCTTCAAAGCATATAGCACCTGAAGGAGCTGTGACAGTTATTGATTTGGCAGAAACTTATTTTTCACATTAAATTTTATGTTTAAAATACTTAGTTCTGAATTCATTAAAAGTGCGATTAAAAAAGCTGAATACCCAAATGATGTTCAATCGGTGGAGTTTGCATTTTTTGGAAGGTCTAATGCAGGAAAATCTTCTTTAATCAATTTCTTATTGAATAGAAAAAATCTTGTTAAAGTTGGCTCAAAACCCGGAATGACGCAGAGTGTTAATTTCTTTTTAATTAATGCTATATTGGAAAATAAACCATCGAATAAAAAGATATCTTTTATTCTTACTGATTTACCGGGTTATGGCTATGCAAAATTAAATAAAGAAACTGTTAAAAATATTGATGCAATGTTATATGAGTATTGCATTAATAGAAAATATTTGAAAAAGATTTTTCTATTGATGGATATTAGGCGAGATGTAACAGATGTTGAAATTAAAACCATTGATTTTTTTAAAGAACTAAACATAGACTCAATTGTTATTGCAACAAAGGCAGATAAAATTGCTAAAACTACAATACAAAATAGAGTGAAAGAGTTGGAAAAATGCCTTGGTGATGTTTCTGTAATTCCAACCTCAACACTAAAAGGATATGGGAAAAAAGAAATTCTTTCAATGATTGAAGCGGATTTAAAGGTATGAATTATGATGATGGAATATTATACGAAAGATAATTTTAATACTTCTATGTGGCAGGGTGGTAAAACTACAGAACTTTTAATCTTGCCTGAAGGAGCAAGTTATAAAGAAAGAAATTTTATTGCACGTTTGAGTAGTGCAACTATAGATGCTTCAAGCTCTGAGTTTACTATATTGCCATGTATAAAAAGATTTATTACTCCTATTACCTATTCATTTTTATTGGAAAGCAATGTTAAGCAAGCTTTTTTATTACGACCTTTTGAAGTTTATGAATTTAGTGGGGATGAAAAAACTTTTAGTTATGGTATGAGCCGAGATTTTAACTTAATGCTTAATTCTGAAAAAGCAGATGGATGGATGAAAACCACTAAAGATAAAAAGGAAATTGTTATAGATGTAAAAAATAATACATTGTTATATTTTTTTTTCACTTCTTCTCTTGCCTTAGAAGTAGGAAATGTTTCAAAGGCAGTGGAAACATACTCCCTCCTAATTCTAAAAGATTTACTAGAAAAAACACTTACAATTAAACTTTCAAAAACAGTTCCATTAATTTTTGGTGGAATTCAGATATTTTCCTTAACTTAAATAATTTTAATTATTGATTTTTTGAAAATTGGAAGAATGTTTGATGGCTGTGTGCTTAAAAAGTAGCTTATCTTTTACTTGAATTTTTTATGCCTAATTCTTTTCTATATTTTGCTATTGTTCTTCTTGAAATTGTAATCCCCTTTTTCTTTAAAACTTCTCCTATTTCACGATCTGGAATGTTTGGACTATCTTTTATAATTGCTTTTATCATTTCTTTGCATGCTTGTTTTGAAACTCCACTAGCAATATATGAGGTTTTGTTAGCCAAAAGGTTTTTTGTGCTAGTAGACGTAGCCTTTTGTGTGAAAAAATATCCAATTTTAAAAAAACCCCAGTTGCAATATAAATACTTATTAGACGCAATTCTTGAAATAGTAGAAGGCGACATATTTAATTCTTCTGCAATATCTTTTTGTCTTAAAGGTGAAAGATATGAAATACCATAGCAAAAAAAATCACGTTGAAAAATAGTAATTAATTGAACCACTTTTAAAAGTGTTGAGTTTCTATCTTCAATGGCAGAAATTAATTCTTTTGCTTTTTTTACCCTATCAAGTGCAAATTTATTAGTCTCTGTTAAAGCTTCGATATCATGCGAAATCTTTATTACAGGTAGAATATCTTTATTAGTTTGTATTTTAATTTCTCCATTTGCATATTCAACGTAAACATCTGGAGTGATATAATTAATGCTTTCATCTACTTTATCACATAGATATCCAGGATATGGATTTAATGTCTTTATCAACGTAATCACTTCTACCACTTCAGATGGTTTAATTGAAATATTTGCTCTTCCTAGTTTTTCTCTTATATATTTTTCGCATCCTCTTTCTTCAAAAGGAAAAGCAAAATGAAGCACATGTATTGCTAATCTAAATAATCTTATAATCTTTTTTTCTAATGGTTTTTTTAGGTTTTTATATGAAAGATATAGTTGAAATAAAAGAGATTTATCTATACTATCAAAAGCACAGCCTTTAGGCTCAAGGTTTCTTACAATGTTAAGTGCTTTTCTTAGTTTTTCTTTGTTATATATCTTGTCATTAAGTAGTTCATCAATGTGTACTAGGTTAAAGCCTTTATCATCAAGATTTTGAATTATAATGCTAGCTAAGTTGGTTATACTTTTCTTTTCTTTTATAAAACCTAGCTGGGAAAGTAAGATCGATTGAAGTGATTCTTTTTCTATACCTATACTTTCAATAAAATCGCTATTTCCATTTATACTTGAGTTATGTTTTTTATTAATGGAGCTATCTAATTTTTCGTATTTATCTTTTACTAATTCTAAAGCAATATTGTTTTCTAATTCTTGGAATATTAAACTTCTTAAATCAATAATAGGAAGTTGCATTATCTTCAAGGACATTTCCATTTTGTTTGATAGGATTAACCCTTGTTTTTGAGTTAATTTTGTCGCTTGATTTATTCTAATTTTTCTTTCCATGACGTATCAATAAACAAATCCTTTTAGTTATTTTATTTTTTAACTAACAATTTTCCAAGTGTGTATTTATTTTGGATTATGCTAGAATCAATTATAAAAATATTTTTGTAGCTTTGTATTTTTCTGCATAATATTGCTATTTAATTTTAGTAATAGCATTAGCTGGTTTGCCATCTAATTTGAGTCTTAAAATGACATGTATTTTTCTGGCATGCTATTAGTGTAACATGAAAAAGGATTTTTTTTCAAATAGTATTGTAACTTTGTTGATGAGGGAAAAAAGTAGCAATGGTATATTTATTTGGAATAAAAAAGTCAAAAAAAGGTTTTGGTTTTTTAAAAGATGTTTTTCAAGCTTTGTGTCATTATGGGAAATTGCAATAAAACAAGTAAAGACTTACCAAGACTTAAAAATAGCATAATTTTAAGAGAACTTTTAGAATGGTATAATAAAGAATTAACCTTTATTGAACTAGACAAAAAATCATTAAGGAAGATACGATTTTGATCGAATAAAAAAGGATATTTTCATTGAGCTTTAACACAGTCCCATTTTTTACCTTGCATATCTCAATTTGATTTGTTAAAATGCAAGGTCTGTGTGTTCTGTAAGAGACCTTGAGAGGAAAAAATGCAAGAAGAATTAAAGTCTATCGATTTGGAAAAATCATATAATCCAAAAACTTTTGAAAATCATATATACAAGCTCTGGTTAGAAAAACAGTCTTTTACTCCTAAAGATAGAGGAGAGGGGAAGACTTTCACTGTTATTATGCCACCTCCTAATGTCACAGGGATTTTGCATATAGGGCATGCTTTGGATAATGTCTTGCAAGATATCGTTGTCAGATATAAGAGAATGTGTGGCTTTGAGACTCTTTGGGTGCCAGGTTGTGATCATGCAGGTATTGCAACTCAAAATGTTGTGGAAAAAACTTTAAGAAAAGAAGGAATTGAACCTAAAACTTTAACAAGGGAAGATTTTGTAAATCGTACTTTTGAAGTTGCAATGAAGCATAAAGAAATAATTCAAAACCAACTTCGTACAATGGGTGTGAGTGTTGATTGGGATAGGTTTCGCTTTACAATGGACACATCTTCTTCAAAAGCTGTAAATGAGGTGTTTTGTACACTATACGAAGAGGGACTGATATACAAGGGAGAATATCTTGTCAATTGGTGTTCTTCTTGTGGCACAGCCTTGTCTGATGAAGAGGTAACTCATGAGGATGAATCAAGCTTTCTGTATTATATTTTGTATCCATTGTTAAATGAGAAAGGTGAAATTGTTTCTCATATTGAAATTGCAACAACTCGACCTGAAACAATGCTTGCAGACGTAGCAGTGGCATGTAATCCTGATGACGAAAGATATAAGGGAATGGTGGGTAAATACGTTCTTTTACCAATAATAAATAAGAAGATTCCTGTTGTAGCAGATTCTTATGTTGACAAAGAATTTGGTTCTGGTTTAGTGAAAATAACACCTGCACATGACAGGAATGACTGGGAAGTGGGTAAAAGACATAATCTTGAGGTTATCAATATATTAAACAAAGATGGAACACTAAATAACCATGTACCAGAAAAATATAGAGGACTTACAGTTAAAAAAGCTAGAGTTCTTATTTTAAAGGAGCTTGAAGAACTTAATCTTCTAAAGGAAACAAAAAAGTTAAAGCATGCTGTTGGAAAATGTTATCGTTGTGGTTGTACGATTGAGCCATATCTTTCAAAGCAATGGTTTGTAAAGATGGATAGTATGGCAAATGAGGCATTAAAAGCATGGGAAAAAGAAGAAATTGTTTTTCATCCAAAGAAATGGGAGAATACATATACTCACTGGTTAAAAAATATTCGTGATTGGTGTATTTCACGCCAGCTTGTTTGGGGGCATCGCATTCCTGTTTGGATGTGTGAGAATTGTGGAGAAGTGATGGTTTCCCGTGAGAATATAACAAAGTGTAAGAAATGTAGCTCTTCTAACGTAGTTCAAGATGAAGATGTTTTAGATACATGGTTTTCTAGCTGGCTTTGGCCTTTTTCAACGCTTGGATGGCCTCAAGGTTTACCTCAAGAATGTAGTTCACCTGATTATAAAAAGTTTTATCCGACAAATACACTTGTTACAGGTTATGATATTATTTTCTTTTGGGTTTCCAGAATGATTATGTCTAGCTTGCATTTCACAAAAAATGTTCCATTTCATGATATTTATTTGCATGGACTTGTTCGAGATAAAAAAGGCAGAAAGATGAGTAAATCTTTGGGGAATGGAATAGATCCTCTTCTTGTAATTGATGAGTATGGAGCAGATGCCTTAAAGTTTACATTGTCATTTTTGTGTGCTCAAGGGCAGGATATATTGATTGACATGGACACATTTAAGATGGGTTCACGTTTTGCTAATAAGATTTGGAATGCAACACGCTATATTTTTTCAAATCTTGAAGGTAGGCATTTAGTTCCCGTAAGAAAAGAAGAACTTAAAGAAATAGAAAAATGGATCATTCATTCTATAAATGAAACAGCGTTAAAAATCCGTGAAGCATTAGAAACTTATCGCTATAGTGAGGCTTCTCAATTGGTTTATGAATTCTTTTGGAATAACTATTGTGATTGGTATGTTGAAGGATTAAAACTTTCTTTTAAGGAAGATGAAAAAGAAAAAGATAGAGCAACATCAGTTTATCTTTCTATTTTGGAAGAATCTTTGCGTCTTTTACATCCATTTTTGTCGTTTATTACTGAAGAGCTTTATCAAAAACTACCTATTAATTGTGTGCAAAGTTTTGGAAAAGAACCTTATGTTAAGGAACGTTTTGAAGTTTTGGCGACCAGTAGCTATCCTCAGTATGATGAGACTAGAAAAGATTATGACACATTTGAAAAATTTTCTTTAATGCAAAGTATCGTTCGCTCTATTCGTGCTTTGCGTCTTGATTTGAATATTTTGCCAAGTGCAAAGTCTAAAGTCTATCTTATTTTAGAAAAAGAATTTGCAATTACTCTCAAAGATGAAGATATGCGACTTATAGAAATGCTTTCACGTTCTGAATATGTGAAACTATGGCAAGAAGAGGAAAAACCAAAGAATTCAATAGGGACTGTTGCCTCAGGGTTTCAGGTGTTTGTTATTGTTGATGGAGACATAAATATTGAAGATTTAAAAAAGAATTTCGCCAAAAGGTTAGAAGCTATTGAAAAAGAGAAAAAACAGATAGAAGGAAAGCTAGCTAATAAGGGCTTTGTCCAAAATGCTCCTAGTGAAGTTATAGAAAAGGAAAAGGCTCATCTTTTAGATATAGAAACACAATCAAGTGTTCTTTGTTCGTATCTTGAGGATTTAGATAAGATTGTTTAAAAATAATTCAGTTTGTATATATACAAAAATAATAGATGTATTATATAATTAGGAGAATATGGTTATAGCAATAGATGGACCTGCAGGGTCAGGGAAAAGTACAATTGCAAAGTTGTTAAGTGAACGCCTTCATGCTGTTTTTATGAACACAGGTAGCTTTTATAGAGCTTTGACGTATACTTTGCTACAAGAAACAAAGAAAAATAATATATCAATAGATACTATAAGTGAAGAATATATAACTACTTTTGCAAGGACTTTGAATGTCGGATACGATGATGGGAAGATAAGCATTGATGGTGTTGATGTATCTCCTTTTTTACGAAGTGATGAGATTGAAAAGTATGTTTCAAGTATTTCTTCTTTCCCGTGTGTCAGAAAAGAAATTAATAAGAAAATTCAGAAAGCTTGTGAAGGATTAGATATTGTTAGTGAAGGTCGGGATGCTACAACAGTGATTTTTCCAAATGCAGATGTAAAGATATATCTTGACGCTGATGTTGAAACAAGAGCTAGAAGACGCTTTGAGCAAGGCACCAGTAATATGACGCTTGATGAGCTTGTCTTGTCAATTAAAGAACGAGATGAAAAAGATAAAAATAAAAAAGAAGGTAGTTTGATTAAATCAAAGGACGCTCTATATTATGATACTTCACACTTGACTATAAAAGAAGTTTATGACATTATTATCAATACTTTATACAACAAAGGGTTATATATGAAGAGAAAAGAAGTTGCTACAGAAGCTAGGGTTTCGGATGAAAGTATTCAAGCATTAAAAAAAGAGTATGACAATTTTGAGACTCCTGAGGTTGGGACGATAAAAGCAGGTCGTATTGTTGCCATCAGTGGCGGTATCGTGTTTGTTGACGTTGGTGGAAAGTCAGAAGGGCATATACCGTTAGAAGAATTCGATGAAGAGCCTAAAGTGGGGGAAGATGTTGATGTTTACATAGTACGCACTGAGGGAAATAATGGTGTTCTTGAGGTTTCTAAAAAGAAAGCTGATAGGGTTAGAGTGCAATTAGCAATTGATGAGGCTTATAAGAACGGAACGCCTATTGCGGGGACTATTGCTGAACTTTCTAAATCGGGGTATAGGGTCAGACTAGGGGCTGATATAATGGCCTTTTTACCCATGAGTCAAGCTGATACACAACGTGTTGAAGAGCCAGAAAGTTTACTTAAAGAAAAGTCTTTCTTCTACATTGAAAAGATGTCTTACAACAAAAAGAACAATGAGTATAATATAGTTGTAAATAGACGTAAGTATCTCGAAGAGGTTGCGGAGAAAACTCGTGAAGAATTTTTTAAGACTGCACAGATTGGTGATACTGTTGAAGGAACAGTTAAGAGCTTCACCAGTTTTGGTTGTTTTGTAGATTTGAATGGTTTTGATGGACTACTTCATGTTAATGATATGAGTTGGGGGCATGTAGCTCGTCCTAGAGATTTTGTGAAAAAGGGTGATAAGATTCAATTAAAGGTTATAAGACTTGAACCTGATACTAAGCGAATTAATCTTTCTTTGAAGCATTTTACACCAGATCCATGGCTTGATTTTGAGAATAAATTTAGTGTTAATGATGTTGTTACGGGTACTGTAACAAAGATTACTGATTTTGGGGCTTTTATTGAGCTTGCAGAAGGTATTGAAGGTCTTGCACATATTAGCGAATTTAGCTGGGTTAAGAAGATTAATAAGCCTGAAGATCTTTTAAGAATTGGAGACAATGTCCAATGTATGGTTTTAGGCTATGATATACAAGCTGGACGCGTTTCATTGGGATTGAAACAGATTACTGCAAATCCTTGGGATTCTATAGAAGAGCGATATCCTGTAGGAACTAGGCTTTCACGTGAGGTTGTGAAAATAACTAACGCTGGGGCATTCATTAAACTTGAAGAAGGAATTGATGGCTTTTTACATGTTGATGATATTTCATGGACAAAGAGAGTTAAGAATCCTTCCAAGGAGCTGGAAGTTGGGAAGACAATTGATGTAATTGTGATTGAATGTAATGCGGAGAATAGACGTATCAAACTTGGTATTAAACAGCTTACGGATGATCCTTGGAAAGTTTTTGCTAATACCTATAAGATAGGTTCTGTTGTGGAAGGTGAGGTAACATCTATTACAGACTTTGGACTTTTCTTAAAGGTGCCTGGTGACATTGAGGGTTTGGTTCATAAGCAAAATCTTGTTGAGAATAAGGGAGATGTTCCAGATGAGGCTCTTGCAAAGTATAAGGTTGGGGACAAAGTTAAAGCTGTAGTTATGGAAGTTCATCCTAAGATGCAAAAGGCTACTTTCTCCGTGAAAGATTTAAAGAAAAAAGAGCAACAAGCTGAGATTTCTAAGTATATGTCTAGTAGCCAGGAGGATGATGGTCCTTACACACTTGGAGATTTGTTAAAAACAAAAAAATCCTAAAGTTTGATGAGTGTTCCTACGACTGAAGATTTAAATAAGAAGAGGTTTGATTCATTAGTTCAAACAACATTGCTGTTGAATTCTGATTATGGTGATTTTAATGCTTTGTTGAATACTATTGTTCTGCAGGCAATGAATGTGGTTTCTGGTGAGGCTGCGTCATTGCTTATGGTTCAAGATGATAAGAATAGTTTGAGATTTGAGGTTGCTGTAGGTCCTAAGGGTGTTGAGGTTAAGAATATTGTTTTAGGACTTACAGGTATAGCTGGTTGGGTTGTAAAAAATAATAAGAGCTTGGTAATTAATGATGTTTTGCACGATTCAAGGTTTGATCCAAGTGTACAGAAAGCTACAGGCTATAAGAATAGAAATATGCTTGCGTGTCCTATGCGGGTTGGGGGTGTGTGCGTTGGCGTTATTGAAGTTTTAAATAAATCTAAGGGTGAGGATTTTAGTAACGATGATCTTGCAACGCTGGAATTGTTTGCTAGTCAAGCTGCTCTTTCTTATCATAATTCGTATAAGTTAAAAAAGACGAATGAAGAAATAATGAACTTACAAGATCAAGTTAAACAGGATAAAGGTTATCATACTATGATTGCTAAAAGCCCTGTTATGCTTGAGTTGATTGAGTTTTGTAAAAAAATAGCAAGTTCGAATGCATCTGTTCTGATTTTAGGGGAAAGTGGTGTTGGTAAGGAACTTATTGCAGAATTGTTACATTTGTACTCTGGACGCTCTGATAAGCCTCTTGTACGAGTAAATTGTGTTGCATTGCCCGAAGGACTTCTAGAGACTGAGTTATTTGGTCATGTT
Organism: Treponema sp.; assembly: GCA_052169955.1. Taxonomy (GTDB): domain Bacteria; phylum Spirochaetota; class Spirochaetia; order Treponematales; family Treponemataceae; genus Treponema_B. Next base: position 69,622 of record JBQNBL010000008.1, on the reverse strand, counting down.
AAAGGTGCTTTTACTGACGCGGTATCGGATAGGGTTGGACGTTTTGAAGTAGCTCATACGGGTACTATTTTTTTAGATGAAATTGGAGAACTCCCGCTTTCTTGTCAACCTAAGCTGTTGCGAGTTTTACAGAATAAGGCTTTTGAACGTGTCGGATCTAGTAAAACAATAGATGTTGATGTACGTGTAATTGTAGCTACCAATAGAGATTTGGCTACCTTAGTAAAGGAAGGAAAGTTTCGATCTGATTTATATTATCGGTTAAATGTTTTTCCTATTACTGTGCCACCTTTACGAGAGCGACCTGAGGATATACTGGAACTATCTAATTTTTTTCTTAAAAGATTTAGTAGGGAAGTTAAGAAGAATTTTTTGGGTTTTACTAATGGTGCTTTAGATAGTCTAGTCTCTTATAGATGGCCTGGTAATGTGCGAGAGTTAGAGAATGCTGTTGAGAGAGCTTGTGTTATAGGAAGTCCCCCATATATTACTTCGGAAGACTTGTTTTTTGGTATTCGGGATTTTACTCCAAAGGACGACTACGTCATTAAAGGTAAGACTCTGAAGGATGCAACAGAAGACTTCAAGAGATTGTATATACAAGAAATGTTGAAGGAAAATGCTGGTAATAGGACAGAGGTTGCTAAGGTTCTTGATATTCAGAGGACATATTTGTCGAAATTAATAAAGGAACTCAATATAGAGGAGTGTTAAAATGGCTAAAAATAGTGATGATAGAATGTTGTTGTCAGATCTGGTTAATGATTTTTTATCAAGACATAGATATCTTATTTTAAGTTCTATTGCCGTTATAGCTTTGTTTGTGGTTGCTGTTACTGTATATTTTTCTTTTGCTAGCAAAAAGAGGATAGATGATTTAGCAAGTGTTGAACGTATTCTTTTTAATTTAAACAAAGATAGAGAAGATATAGAAAAGAAAGAAAAAGAAGAGGCTGAACTTAAGAAAAAATCTGAAGAGATTGTAACAGATGCAATAAAACTTGAAGAAACAAATGCAAACTCAGATACAGATGAAAGTAATAAGAAACAGGAAGACGAAAAAACATCGCCTGAGATTTTAGAAAAAGAGGATATTGCCATACTTGAGCTTGAAAAACTCGGGAACTCAGCTAGAGGCTATGCTTCGTACCTTGCATTTTATAATATAGCTGATATGTATTTTTCAAGGAAATATTATGAAAAAGCAAAGAACTGTTATCTTAAAGCGTATAATGCTTTACCAGATACTTATGTGGCAGGTGTTTTGCTTTTTAATATTGGTGTATGTATAGAAGAAATGAAAGGAGAGCTTATCGAGGCGCTTGAATATTATGAAAGAGCTACCAAGATCGAAGATTTCCCTATTAAACCTCGCGTCATGCTTAGTGTTGGACGTTTACAAGAAAAATTAGGAAAAATTGATGAGGCTATTGCTACATATACAGATTTATTTGAGAAATATTCTGATAATGAGTTTGCATTAATTGGAAAATCAAGACTTATTGAACTTAATATAAAGAAAGATATGTAGCTTTTTGAGGATCTTTTAAAGAACATTTTTCTTTTTTCCAAAGATATTTTGATAAACCTTTTATTCATGTTTTTGAAAAAAAAGCGTGAATAGAAGGTTTTTTTTAACTCCGACATAAACACTTTTATTTATCCTAAATTTATAGGACTTTTCTTACAAATATGTATGATTTGATTTTGAGCCATAAAAAAATTGTCATTTGAGATTTAATGGGTTGAGAGCTTATGCTTCAAATGAATCTATCTAGAAAACCTATAATTTGAAAGAAAAGATTGGTCCATTAAAAGTGAAATGTCACCTAGAATTTCAAGATTTGAAAATCAATGATTAAATTCTTTGCGGAATACTTTGTACCAATTTCTAGTTCATTTTTAATCGAAGTTTTTCCTAACACAAACAGCATATCATGATGTTTAGTAAGTATCTCTAAAGAACATTTGAAAAGTTTTTTAGAGATACTAATAATTTATTTTGAATAAGCAAAGCTAGAATAAGTACTTACTACCTTGTTTGAAGACACGCAATGCCAGGTAAGATTTTGCCTTCAAGGTATTCTAGTGATGCTCCACCACCTGTTGAAACATGTGTCATTTTGCTTGCTAGATTAAACTTATTCAATGCTGCCACAGAATCTCCACCTCCAACAACTGATATAGCTCCTTTTTCTGTAGCTTCAGCTATCATTTTTGCTATATATTCCGTGCCTGTGGCAAAGGCTTCAAACTCAAAAACCCCAACAGGACCATTCCACATAATTGTTTTAGAGCAAAGAATAGCCTCTTTATATTCTGATAAAGTTTTCTTTCCAACGTCCATCCCTAGCATATTATCAGGTATATCCATATTTTCTATATAAATTGGTGTAGCATTTTCTGAAAACTTTTCTGCACAAATGTGGTCAACAGGCAAAATTATTTTTACATTCAATTCTTTTGCCTTATTGAGCAATGAAGTAGCTACATCCAAATACTCTTCTTCTAGAATGGATGAACCAATTGAATGCCCCATTGCTTTCAAAAAAGTGTATGCCATCCCTCCTCCTATAATCATCGTGGATGCTTTTGAGAGTAAACTTTGTAAAACAGATATTTTGGAAGAGACTTTTGCTCCTCCAATAATTGCAGTAAAAGGTTTTTCCGGATTTTTTAATATTGGCTCCAAATGTGTAATTTCTTTTTCCATCAATAAGCCTGCAACAGCTTCATTTGTAAACTTTGCAATAGTTGATGTGGAGCTATGTTCTCTATGTGCAGAGCCGAAAGCATCATTAACAAAGATATCTCCATATTTTGCTAGTTCTTTTGCAAAAGTTTCTCTTTCTGTTTCGTCTTTTGCTTTCTCTCCTTTTTCGAGTCTTGTGTTTTCTAGCATCAAAATATCTCCATTGCTTAATGAATTGACAAGATCTAATTGACCTAGACATGATGGAGCAAACTTAACCTCTTTTCCTAATATGCTACTTAAATAGTTGGCGACAGGAAGTAGGTGATGTTTTGCTTTTATGTAATCTTTTCTATCAAAAGCTTTCCCTTCCTTTATTGCTTTTTCTTCTGCCTTTTTTACATCTTTTTCTGGATCTCCTAAATGACTCATAAGCACAATAGATTTGACTTCATGTTCCAACAAATACTTGATTGTTGGAATACTAGCTACTATACGCTCGCCATCCTGTACTTTCCCATCTTTCATAGGAACATTAAAATCTACACGCATAATAACTCTTTTTCCTTTGAGTTCTACATCTTTTACTGTTTTAACCATTCTTTCCTCCTTAAAATTTCAAGTTAAAATTCTTAAAAAGAGTCCTAACCTAAAGTGGCTAGATATTAACATATATTTTCAAGTAGTAAAAGGAAATGTTTAAAAAAATGTGTTTTCTTAATATAAGTTATTGTAATATAATGATTCGTAAAATAGATTAAACACTGTTGTGTTAAGGAAAACTGTATGCTAATATGTGTACCTATTTTAAAAATGGGTTTAATGCTATGAATAAATATATTCAAATTCTTTTTTCTCTTATCATTGGATTTTCTTTAGTATGCCTTTTAGTAGTCCTTTATTCAAATGCTCCACTTAAAGCATTGAAGGTATTTTTTAGCATAAACACTTCATCATTATGGCATTTTGGCAATATGTTAGACAAAATGGGGTTATTACTTTTTGCTAGTGTAGGAGTATGTTTTGCATTAAAATGTGGGCTTTTTAATTTAGGTGGAGAAGGGCAGATATATTTATCTGCTTTTATCACTAGTATTATGTTAGAACATCCTTCAGAGATACCGAGTGTAATACATTTATTTTTTGTGTTTGTCATGGTTTCTTTTATATTAGTAGCTATTGGGTTGTTATTAGGCATATTAAAGGCTTTTTATAATGTTGATGAACTAATTAGTTCTTATCTTCTATCTTCAGCTTTAATTCCAACTCTCAATTACTTAATTATTTCTCGGATGAAAGAAAGTTCTAATATACTTTTAGCTACGAGTAGGATAGATTCATCTTTTGTGATGAAAAGCATTCTCTATCCTTCTACTCTTAATTTTTCATTTTTTATAGCAGTTATTTTTTGTTTTTTAGTGTATATATTTTTTAGAAAAACGAGGATAGGCTACCATTTTAAGCTTTGTGGTATTGCAAAAGAATTTGCGATATTTGCAGGTTTTAACCAAAAACTTTCTATAGTGGTAGGCATGGCATTTAGTAGCTTGGCACATGCTCTCACAGGATTTTTTGCAATTATTGGAACATATCAATTGTGTTACTTAAACTTTTCACATGGTTTGGGCTGGGCTGCTATTGTGGTAGCCTTAATAGCAAGGCAAAATATTCTTTTGCTTATACCTTCAAGTTTTTTATATGCTTGGCTACAAAATGCTAGTGAAGCAACTGTTTCAACGGGGAATGTTTCTTTTGATGTTTCAATATTCTTTCAAGGTGCTATATTTTTGTTTGTATCAGCTAGCATAATAAAGAAAAAAGTGATAGATAAAAAGACAATGGCCCACACATAAAGAAAACACAAATTAATCACGAGAGAAAAACTTGCTTTTTGAGCTGGAGAGTTAATCAGTAACCCCTGAAAACTTGTTTTAGTATTTACCAAAAAAGCTTTTTTGACCTGTCTTTATCCATTTGCCTTGAAACTTATAAAAGTTTGGAAGTTCTAATTGAGATGAAAGCCATGAAGCTGTCTCTGTTTCTTCTTTCCCTTCAACTTTTACTAAAAGAGTTTGCACTTTTGAATCTTTTTGTTCTACCAGAGAAGAAACAACTTCTTCTGCCATTTTTATAAAAGCACCAGATGCTGCCATTACAGATGGATTTTCTGAAGGAAGGGGGGCAGCTCTATAAACAAAAACTAATTTGCCATTATTAAGCTTTTCAAAGTAACTTTTTAATATAGCTGTGAGTGCTATGTTTGCAGTGATTAATTCTGTACTAACACGGTCTACTCCCATAATATTGGAAACGGGATATAGGTTAAGATAGGCCGGAGTATCAAATGTTATGACTGCAACATCTAAATAAGCTCCTAAGTTTTTTAATTGCAAGGGAACAGATTGTAACGAAAAAATTGATGATCTATCCCATTCAATTTCATACCTGCAGTTAATGCTTTCTTCAACATCTTCTTTATTGCCTGTCAAAAGAACTTTCACCCCTTTTTCTCGCAAAATTGCTGAAAGTTCTTGTGAAAAATATAGACGACTATCTGATATAAAAACCCCACCTTCCATAGAAACATCCCCTTTTCATGATGTAGAAGTCTGTTCTTGAGTTTAACATAAAAAAAATAAGTTGAAAAGATGAAAATTGTACAGAGTTTTATATTTATATTGTAGATTGACAAAATATAAACATTTATAATATCATCTTTCACATCTTATTTTAAGGAGTTAAGATCATGCCTTGCGGAAAAAAAAGAAAAAAGCAAAAGATTGCAACACATAAGAGAAAGAAGAAGCTTAGAAAGAATAGACACAAGAATAAATAAGGTTTTCTTCATCAAATAAAAATCTCGAGTGTTTATAAAAGGAGGATACATCTTTTTTAAGGTGTATCCTTTTTCTTTTTTATGGATGAAAAACATGACTTTATTAGAAAAAATAGAAAATCCAAATGACTTAAAGCAGTTAAACAAGAGAGAACTGGATGTTCTTTCAAACGAGATACGACAAGAAATTTTACATGTTGTAGCAACTAATGGCGGGCATCTTTCTAGTAATCTTGGTGTTGTGGAGCTAACAATAAGCTTGCATAGAGTTTTTTCTACTCCTACTGATACAATCATATGGGATGTAGGTCATCAAGCTTATGCTCATAAACTTATAACAGGGCGATATAAAGATTTTCATACACTAAGACAAAAAGGTGGCATCTCTGGTTTTCCAAAAAGAGAGGAGAGCTTGCATGATGGATTTAACACAGGACATGCGAGTACTTCTATTTCAGCTGCAATTGGAATAAGTCAATCTCTTTTTCTTCAGAATATTGAAGGTGCCGTTGTAGCTGTCATTGGCGATGGAGCTTTAACGGGTGGCATGGCTTTTGAGGCAATATCTTCAGCAGGAGAATTAAAAAGACCACTCATCGTTATTTTAAATGACAATCAAATGTCTATTAGCAAAAATACAGGTGCAATGTCTCAATATTTAAGTCGTTTTACAATGCATTCAGGCTATCAAAATTTTAGATATTATTTTGATTCTTTTGTCAATGCTATTCCGTTTATTGGGAAAAAAATCTCTAGTGTGATTTATGCCATAAAAAAAGGAATCAAGAGTGTTTTTTATAAGCATAATATTTTTGTTGAATTAGGTTTTGAATATGTTGGACCTCTTGATGGGCATAATATAACAGTGCTTGAAAAAGTTTTGAAGAATGTAAAAAAACTAAAAAGGCCTGTTGTGGTGCATGTTCGCACAATTAAAGGAAAGGGCTATCCATTTGCAGAGGCTAATCCACAAGATTTTCATGGTACTCCCCCTTTTAATTTAGAAGATGGAATGGTTGAAAGGAAGAGTGAGATTACTTTTACGCAAAGCTTTTCTGATAGTTTGATTGAAAATGCAAAAAAACATGAAAATATAGTTGCAATAACAGCTGCTATGGCATCAGGCACTGGACTTTTAGCATTTAAGCATTTATTTCCAAAACGATTTTTTGATGTTGGCATTGCTGAGCAACATGCAGTTACCTTTGCTGCAGGGCTTGCAACACGTGGGATTATTCCTATAGTTGCAATTTATAGTACATTTTTACAACGTAGCGTTGATCAAATTATTCATGATGTTGCATTGCAAGGTTTACATGTAATTTTTGCAGTGGATAGGGCAGGAGCTGTTCCTCATGATGGAGAGACACATCAAGGAGTTTTTGACATAAGTCTTTTTAGGTGTGTGCCAAATATTTCAATATTGTCTCCATCATCAGATGTAGAAATGAAGTTGATGATGGATTGGGCATTAAATGAAAAAAAAGCAGTTATTATTAGATATCCTAAAAAATCTTGTCCTAAAGAAATACACTCATTTTCTTACCCTATGATAACTGGAAGAGGGGTTTTTGTAACAGCGAACGAAAAAAATACAACGCTTTTAGTGTGTCTGGGCTCTATATATGGAGAAGTAAAAGAAGCAAGTGATAGACTAAAAGAAAAATGTGTTGACGTAGACATTTATAATCTGCGATTTATAAAACCTTTTGATGAAGATTATTTTATTCAAGCTATTCAAAAATATTCTCATATTTTTATTTTCGAAGATGGAGCTAAAATTGGAGGAATAGGAGAATATATAGAAGCTTTAATCTTAAAAGTGGATATGTTGGAAAAAAGGAAAAGATCAGTACATGTATTAGGGTTTCCTGATACTTTTTTGTCTCAAGGAACACGTGAAGAAGTGCTGGAGGAAGCAGGACTTTCTTCTTCTTTAATTGCAGATTTTGTATTGTGGAATATATAATGTTAGTCCTAAAACCTCTTTGTTTTTAGAACCAACAGCACTTGATTTTATTTGAAGATAAATTAAGACTATATATCTAGGATGGTGAAATTGATGAATTCTATTATGACTAGGAGCTTATTTAAAAAGTCATATTACGTTAGAAAACATCTAACTATTACCCTAAAATTCCTTAGTACATTAGCTAATGTTATGGTTGTACATTAGCTAATGTTATAATTGTACCTTAGCTAATGTACTGACCCTAAACTGTACAGTTTAGGGGTCGCAAACTGTACAGTTTTGCTATGCGAAACTGCATTATTTAGAGATGCGAAACTGTACAGTTTACATATGCGAAACTTGACATGTTGCGACCGCGAATGCGGTCGCTTTCAAATAAAATTTCCTCTCAGTGCATAAGCCAAACATCAACAACTCAAGTTTGAAAAATGTGTTAGCTTTTTAAGCAATCTTTATCCTACTTCCTAAATTAGAGAAAAAACTGTAGACTAAAAGAATAGTTCAAAATTGGGGAGATGGTAACAATGCAAACATATCGTTTTACTGTTAAAAATAAACTGGATACTGGAAAGGGTAACCTTTTTTCTGAGGCACATAAAAAAGGATTTAATGAGGTGGAGACCATCACTACGTCTGATATCTATTTTGTTAAGTGCAAACAATTAAATGAAAAGGATATTTCACTTTTAAAAGACGTGCTTTTTGCTGACATTGTCTTTCAATGTTGTGAGCTTGAAAAACCTCATCTTTCTAAAAATGAACATATAGTGGAAGTATTGGTAAAAAAAGAAGTTAGTGATTCAACTGTGACAGAAACTTTGAGAATCTGTAAAACTTTAGGTATCGAAATAGAAGAGTTTAATACTGGGCATTCTTATATTGTTAGTGGAAATATCAAAGAAGAAAGATTGGACTTTCTTGCAAGAACCTTGCTTTGTAATCCAATCAATGAATATTATTCTCTTTCTTATATTGAGCCTAAGTCTTCATCTTTCAAAGAAGAAGGAAAAGTTTTTTATTTTAACATTGCTAAGATGAATGATGATGAATTGGTTAGTCTTTCTAATAATAGAAAACTTTCACTTAATTTGGAAGAAATGAAAAAGATACAATCCTATTTTATAGAAGAAAAAAGAGAATGTACTGATGTTGAGCTTGAAACTATTGCACAAAGTTGGAGTGAGCATTGTGTACATAAGACTTTTAAAGCAAATATCAGTGTTGATAAAAATGCCAGCATAGCTTCGAACTATCCTGATAAAGTTAGGGGAGTGTTAAAAAGCTATATTAAAAAGGCAACTGATGAGCTTGCAAAACCATGGGTGATTTCTAGCTTTGTGGACAATGCGGGAATAATAGAGCTAGATGATGAATATGAAGTCTCTTTTAAGGTGGAGACACATAATCATCCTTCTAGTTTGGAGCCTTTTGGTGGAGCAAATACAGGAGTAGGTGGAGTTATTAGAGATATTATAGGTGTTTCTGCTCGTCCTATTGCAACAACAGATGTTTTATGTTTTGCACCGAAAGATACTTCTAACTTACCTGAAGGTACGATTATGCCTGAAGAAATGATGGAAGGAATTGTTGAAGGTGTGAAAGATTATGGCAATAAGATGGGAATTCCTACGGTGAATGGTAATATTCATTTTCATCCATTATATGCGACAAATCCATTAGTTTATTGTGGCTGTGTTGGAATCTGCCCTAGGGGAAAGCATAAACGAAGTCAACAAATTGGAGATCGGATAATATCGCTTGGAAAAAGAACAGGTCGTGATGGTATTGGTGGAGCAACTTTTTCTTCTATGCTTATGGGAGAAAAACTGGAAAATCCACCTGTACAACAAGGTGAGCCAATAATAGAAAGAAAGGTTTCTGAAGTACTCATTAAAGCAAGAGATGAAGAGCTTTATTCTGCTATTACTGACTGTGGAGCAGGTGGATATTCCTCTAGTGTTGGAGAGATGGCTAGTGAACTTGGAGCTGTGGTGGAGCTTTCTAATATCAAGACAAAATATGAAGGTTTGACTCCTTATGAAATGTGGATTTCAGAGACACAAGAGAGAATGGTCATCGCAGTTGCTCCTAAAAATATCAGCCGATTACTCGAGATTTGTGAAGAATATGATGTTGAAGCATCGGACTTGGGAGAGTTTACAGGAGATAAAAGATTAAGGGTTAATTATAAAGAAAAACCTGTTATAGACTTAGCTTGCGACTTTTTGCATTCAGGAGTTCCAACTATGGAGCTTAAAGCTTCTTTTACAAAAAAACAAAAAGAGAAATGCGAGTATAGAGAACCGTCAGAAAAAGAAGCTTTAGAAGCAATATGCCCTAGTGGGGAAATATCGATAAAAGAAAGTGTTGTACGCTTGTATGATCATGAGGTGCAAGGTGGCACTATTTTAAAGCCATATATGGGAAAGAGCGGGCATGTACCTCAAGATGCTACAGTTTTAAAGCCTATAGAAGTAAAATCTAGTTATTGTATGGCTATTTCTAATTCCTTGCATGAAAGAGAAGCTATGGTAGACCCATACAAGGCAGCTTTTTTGACAATTGATGAAGCTGTTAGAAAGTTGGTCGCAGTGGGGGTGGAGCCTTCTCGTATTGCATTACTAGATAATTTTTGCTTAGGGAACTCAAAGGATGAAAAAGTTTTAGGCGATTTACTTGAATTATCAAGGGCTTGTTATGATGCTAGCAAGTTGTTTGAAGCTCCTTTTATTTCTGGAAAAGATTCTTTTAATAATGAATATAAAACAAAGGATGGTTCTATAGCGATTCCACCATCTCTTTTAATTTCTGCAATAGGTAGAATTGAAGATGAGAAAATGGTGGTTTCCAGTAATCTTAAAAAAGAAGGTTCTTACGTTTATCTTGTTGGTAAGCCTAGTTTTGCTTTTGGTGGAAGCTTGTTTGAAAAGACATTTGGTGGGCAGTGTTGTGAGGATAGTGGAGTTGCAGAAGTTCCAAAGGAAGCTCCTAAGATTTATGAAATGCTTCATGAGTGCATTAAAAAAGGTTTAATTCTTTCATCTCACAGTGTTGGTCGAGGTGGAGTTATGAAGACCTTGCACGAAATGAAAGATGGAAATCTTGTTTCTAAGTTTGTTTTAGATTTTGAAAAGTTATTGGGAACTTCTAAATTCTTGGCATATTACGGAGAGACTGCAAGTTGTGTTGTTGTGGAAGTTGCAAGTGAAAAGGTAGCACTTTTTGAAAAAACGATGAAAGCTGACTATAGAATATTAATTGCTAAGGTTGTGGCGAGTAAGGAAAATTGAGGCTTGCTTTGCTAGATAAACATTTTATAGAAGGTTTTGCAAAAAATATTGAAGATGAAATTAACACTTCAATAAAAGTGAGTATGGAAGGAGTTTGCAAGACTATTAGGAGCTTCGCTTATGATGTAATAGCTAGAGAAGCTCCTGAATTGGATGAAGAACATAAGCAAATGTTGCTTGATGAATGGATTCCTCACTTTAATGGTTTGTCAAGTAACGTTGTGAAAAATGGGCTTATAAACGGCATTCCATCTTCTATGATGTTTGAGATGGTGTTTCAATTTGTTAGGTTTGGCATTGGAAAAATGCCTAAAGAAGAAATTAAAGAATTGGAAGAAAATCTTGGGGATTTATGGAGTAAAAGATATTGGGACGCTTTTCCTATTCAAATTAAAAAGCTCGTCAGAGCTTTTATCAAAAATGAAATTTCATTTGAATTGTTTAATGAAAAAATTAAATCTTTGTTGGATGTGTCTTTTTAGAATAGTTTATTTTGAGGAAAGTTATTCAAGAGATTACAGGACTCTCTAAAGAAGAAATATCAAAGCTATAGGTTGCTTCAATTTATTTATGAATTATTACAAATTCTGGTAGTTACAGATCAACATTTTGTCCATTTGTCTAAAATTGAGATGACATATTGCCTAATTTATACAAAAACGATTTTTCTTATCATCTTCTGGAGTTTTACAGCTTTTTATGATATAGTTAAGGCTATGGAAGAGAAGGATAATCAAAACAGGCAATATCAAGATAGTGTTTTTGTGCATTTATTCACACATTACCTCAAGAAGCTCTTGGCAGTTTGCAAGGCATTAGATCCTTCAATAAAGTCAGAAGAAATAGAGCTTATTACATTAGAAAACACATTATATACAGGACTAAAGAATGACATTTCTTGCAAAGTAGAGAATAAGCTAATCTTCCTAATAGAACATCAGTCTACGGTCAATGAAAACATGCCCTTACGCTGTCTTCAATATATTGGGAGAGTATTTGAAAAAATACTAGAGATGAGAGAACGTTACGCAAGGCTTTTAATCAAGATTCCAACACCTGAGTTCTATGTATTTTATACAGGTGATGAAAATTTACCTGCGATACATGAATTAGCTCTTTCAAAAGCATTTATTCAAGAAACAGAAAAACCTCAGCTTGAACTAATTGTCAAAGTCATAAATCTAAACTCTAAAGAGAATAATGAATTCTTAGACAACTGTCCTATTTTAAAAGAATATGCTGAGTTTGTGCGTATAGTAAAAGAAATGAGAGTAAAATATGGAAAAGAAGGCTATGATAAAGCCATAAGATATTGTATTAAGCACAACATTTTAAAAGACTACATCGTAGAAAATGCGAAGGGGATTGAAGGTATGTTAATAGCAGAATATGATTATGATTTAGATATACAAGTGCAAAGAGAAGAATGTTATAATGCAGGGATACTTGCTGGCATTCAAAGAGGCGAAGCGAGAGGTGAAGCGAGAGGTTTTTTGACTACCGCCTTACGTATGAAAAAAGCGAACTTTGACGTTTCAGTTATTCAAGAGATTACAGGACTCTCTAAAGAAGAAATATCAAAGTTATAGGTTACTTTTCTTATTCTTGACGATTTAGATATTCTAAATTATTATGTAAGCATCTTTAATTTAACTATAAGGAGTGTTGTATGAAGTATTTGCATAAAAGCAATAATCGGGGGGGGGGTATACACGTATAAGTTATGGTGGTGTCTAGCTTTAGGAGTGTTAGTGTTTGCAATTGGTTGCAAACAAGCTAATAATGGCGGTGGGCAAAAACCAGATGCCCCAATAGAATCAAACGAAATTATAATCACGGTGAAAGGTGATGATGGTGTAATAGTCAGTAAATTAAACACAATCAAAGTCAAAAAAAGTCTTAACCTAACTTGGAAAGATATCAAGCAAAAAGCAATTGAAAAAATCACAACAAAAGAAAACAAAGAAATCAAAGAATGGCGACTTAAAGACGCAAAGGGAGAAGTATTAAAAGATACTGACACTTTTAAAAAAGATGAGACTGTCTGGTGTGTTTCAAAAAATAAAGAAAAACCACCAACCAATCCAATTACAATCACAATAGAAGCAGATGAAGGCTACACATTCAGAGAAGCAATAAAGCCTTGCACAATAGAAGTTCAAAAAGGCAGTGCGTGGTCTAGCATAAAAGCAAAAGCAGAAGCTAAGATTGAATTAAAAGATGGCTATGAAAAAACAGGCTGGAAGCTAGGAGGCAAAGACGGTGGCTACCTAGAGGATTCAGCAGTTTTTAATGAAAATGCTCTCATTTTTGCAACATCAAAAAAGAAAGGCGAGCCAGATAAGCCAAAAGTTACAATTACCGTGAAAGGTGATGAAGGGGTGGAAGTTGGCTCACCTAATAATTTCAGTGCTGACTCAGGCTCAAAATGGGCTAGCATAAAAACACAGGCAGAAGAAAAAGCAAAGGCAAAAGCTCATTTTGAGCTTCTTGAATGGCACTTAAGCGAAAGCACTGGAACGCTTATAACGGATGAAACTGAATTCAAAGAAAACGCAACAGTCTTTGCTGTTTCAAAAGAAAAACCAAAAGCTAAGTATAAGGTGGAGCATCATCAACAAAATCTTCTAAATGAAGAGTACACAAAAAAAGAAACAGAAGAAAAAGAAGGTTTTGCAGGAGAGGAGACAGAAGCAGAGGCTAAGCCATATCCTGGCTTCACAGCTCATACTTTTAAGCAAAAAGAAATAAAAGCAAATGGTAAAACTTTAGTACGAATTTTGTATAAGCGAAACATTGTTTCTTTAATTATAGACTTAAAAGGAGGCGAGACTACTACAGAGCTACAAGATGGTACTGGTGGCAAAAAGCTATTAACTGGAAAGTTTGAAGGAGAAGTGAGCATAAAAACGCCTACAAAGCAAGGTGTGCAATTTGAAGGTTGGGAGCCTGAGCTACCCACTAATTTTCCTGCAAATGATGAGACGGTCTACACTGCAAAATGGGGAGCTAAGACAGCATATAGGGTGACTATAGAAGGAGATGAGCGTGTTAAAGTTGCAGAACCTCAATATATGGATGTTCCAATTGGAAGTAATAAAAAAATTGAAGACATAAAAGCTGAAATAATTGCAAAGGCTAGTTTAGCATCTGGATGGTTAAGCGAAGACTACACTTTTTATGATTGGAGGATAGGTGGAGAAAAAGGGGAGGAAATGCAGGATGCCACTCAGATAACAGAAGATATAACCGTTTATGCTAGAACAAACTACAAGAGATTCAAACTTTGGGGTACTACTCTTGAAGGTTATGAAGGAGGAAAACCTAGAGGAAGAATATTTATTCCTAAAACTGTTAAAATCATTGAAAACGAAGTTTTTAAAGAATGTGATGGTTTAAAAGCTGTTGATTTAAGTGGTTGTAGTGAGCTTATAGAGATTGCGGGTAGTGCTTTCTCAGGTTGTAGCAGTCTTGAGAGTATAGATTTATCGCCGTGTGTCAAGCTTACGAAGATTGGGAAAAATGCTTTCAAAGGTTGTAGCAAACTGAAAAGTGTGAATTTAGCTAGCTGTAGTGAGCTTACAGAGATTGGAGGAGATAGTTGGGACAATGGTGCTTTTAATGGCTGTACCAGTCTTGAGAGTATAGATTTATCGCCGTGTGTCAAGCTTACGAAGATTGGGAAAAATGCTTTCAAAGGTTGTAGCAAACTGAAAAGTGTGAATTTAGCTAGCTGTAGTGAGCTTACAGAGATTGGAGGAGATAGTTGGGACAATGGTGCTTTTAATGGCTGTACCAGTCTTGAGAGTATAGATTTATCGCCGTGTGTCAAGCTTACGAAGATTGGGGGTGGTGCTTTCTCAGGTTGTAGCAAACTTAAAAGTGTTGATTTAAGTGGTTGTAGTGAGCTTATAGAGATTGCGGGTAGTGCTTTCTCAGGTTGTAGCAGTCTTGAGAGTATAGATTTATCGCCGTGTGTCAAGCTTACGAAGATTGGGAAAAATGCTTTCAAAGGTTGTAGCAAACTGAAAAGTGTGAATTTAGCTAGATGTAGTGAGCTTACAGAGATTGAAGGAGATGATTGGGGCAATGGTGCTTTTAATGGCTGTACCAGTCTTGAAAATATAGATTTATCATTGTGTAGTAAGCTTACAAAGATTGGGAATGTTGCTTTCTCAGGTTGTAGCAAACTTAAAAGTGTTGATTTAAGTGGTTGTAGTGAGCTTATAGAGATTGCGGGTAGTGCTTTCTCAGGTTGTAGCAGTCTTGAGAGTATAGATTTATCGCCGTGTGTCAAGCTTACGAAGATTGGGGGTGGTGCTTTCTCAGATTGTAGCAAACTTAAAAGTGTTGATTTAAGTGGTTGTAGTGAGATTACATGGATTGGTGATTATGCTTTTCATGAGTGTACCAGTCTTGAGAGTATAGATTTATCGCCGTGTACCAAGCTTAAAAATATTACGACGAAGGTTTTCTCAGTATGTAGCAAACTTAAAAGTGTTGATTTAAGTGGTTGCACTGAGCTTACGAATATTTGGGATGATGCTTTTGAGGTCTGTAGCAGTCTTGAGAGTATAGATTTATCGCCGTGTGTCAAGCTTACGAAGATTGGGAAAAATACTTTCAAAGGTTGTAGCAAACTGAAAAGTGTTGATTTAAGTGGTTGTAGTGAGATTACAGAGATTGGTGCTTATGCTTTTTATGAGTGTACCAGTCTTGAAAGTATAGATTTATCGCCGTGTACCAAGCTTACAAAGATTGGGAAAAATACTTTCAAAGGTTGTAGCAAACTGAAAAGTGTGAATTTAGCTAGCTGTATTGAGCTTACAGAGATTGAAGGAGATGATTGGGGCAATGGTGCTTTTAATGGCTGTACCAGTCTTGAAAATATAGATTTATCATTGTGTAGTAAGCTTACAAAGATTGGGAATGTTGCTTTCTCAGGTTGTAGCAAACTTAAAAGTGTTGATTTAAGTGGTTGTAGTGAGCTTATAGAGATTGAGCGTAGTGTTTTTTCTAAGTGTAGCAGTCTTGAGAGTATAGATTTATCGCCGTGTGTCAAGCTTACAAAGATTGGGTGTCAGGCTTTCTCAGGTTGTACAAATGCAGTGATTAAGCTACCTGCGAGTATTACAAAGGTAGAGTTAAGAGCTTTTGGAGAAAAAGAGGTAGAGGGAAGACCTTTTGGAGAAAAAGAGGTAGAGGGAAGAGCTTTTGGAGAAAAAAATGAAACTTATTGCCAAAAAGTGCTAGTTCCAAATGAAGAAATTAAGCGATTAGTGAGAGCTTCAGACTATCCTGAGAATAGGATTGAGATGTATTAACCAATAAATGCTAAATGCAGTAGAGATTTTTGTTTGTTAATGCTTTTAAGTCTCTTTAGTTGGATAGGCTGGCTAGAGAGACTTGAAGTGAAAAAACTAAGTCTCTCATTCGTAAGGAATGAGAGGAGTTTTTAAGGAGAGGTAGTATTATGAAAAGTGAATGTGAATGTGAAAAAATTAATTGAATTAGCTGTAAAAATATTAGGAAATAAAACAGAATATTTTTTTGCAAGAAATCGAATAGATAGTGTGTTTAAAGATACAAAAAAGAATTTTTCTATAGACTCAATAAATATGAGACTAACAATAGTAGATTCTATATATTCCACAAATATGAGAGTTAGATTATTTGGTATAACAGAGTTGGCAGAAAAAATATTTTCTATTGGAAATGATGACGCTTTATTAGAAGAAGTAGAAAAATATAAGAAAAATATTAAAGAATCAAAAGTAAATCTATTATTAGAGGGTAACTATGGTATAAAAAAATCTGGAGATGAGTTTGGAGAGGCACGTTAATTAATATCAAAATACTTATATTTTGTTTCAGAGCATAAGTTTCCAATTGAAGATTCTTTACTCAAATCAAATATAAAAAATGTATTAAAATATTTTGGGTATTCAAATATACGGGTACGGAAAGATAGTAATTTTTTACATGGAATAATATCTTTTTGCGAAGATGAAAATATTAAATTTGATGAATTCGATAATTTTATGTGGCTATTGGGAAAGTTATCAAAAGGCTCTTTGTCGGCACTATTAAGTAAAGATAATTATTTGAAGGTAATTAAAAATTTAGGAATAGAATCAACAAAAAGCGAAGAGATTGATAAAGAAATTGCTAAAAAAATTATTGATACAAAATATTTAAATTCAATAAGTAAATATATTTCTAAAGATTTATATAATTTTCTGATTTTTATAAAAGATTTCAAGGAAAACAGCTAGATAAACTAAGGTTGCAAGTTTGATAGAAATTTTAGATATAAAATACTTTTTTCGTAGCTAGAAGCCCTGTCAGTACTCTTATTTCCAATTGACCAATAAATATTCTTATGTTACTATAACAAACTGATTTTCTTTATTATTCGGAGTGTATGGTTATGAATCTTATTCCATTGTTGCAAACTAGTGGCGGAGGACAATACATGTTCTTTGTTACACTTGGCTTAGTCTTTTTAATTTTTTATTTCCTTTTGATTAGACCACAGAGAAAAGAACAAAAAGAGCGAGAAGCTTTGATTGCAACTGTCAAAAAAGGTGATAAGATAATAACTATCGGTGGTCTTCACGGCATGGTAACTTTGACTAAAGAAAGAACTGTTATTATGAAGGTTGATGAAGGTTGCAAGATTGAGATTAGTAGAAGTGCCATAGCAACTGTTTTGCGTGAAAAAGAAGAAAAGACTGAAGTTAAAGAAGAAAAAACTGCAGATGTTGCATCTGATAAAAATGATGAAAAGACATCTAATAAAGGTTTGTTTGGCCTTTTTGGCAAAAAGAGTAAGAGTGATAAATAGTTAAGATTGTTAATTTCTTTAGTAGAGGTAGAATATATGAGAAAAAGAGCTAGATTCATTTTGATTCTGCTTGTTTTAGGATTGTGTTTTGTGTTCTTATACCCGACGTTGCGTTGGTATTTTTGGACAGGGAAAGAAGATAAAGCCCTAGCTTTGGCATCTAGGGAAAAAATTAGGGATTATGCTGAGAACATGGCACGTTCCGATGTTGATAAACTTATAGAAGCAGCTCTTTCTACACCAAATGAAAAAGTTGATGTTAAGTTTAAGCCAATTGTTGACAAAGCAAAGAGTAATAGACGTTTTCTAAAAATGGAAATGCCTACAGAATGGACATATCGTGAAGTTGTGAAGAGCTTTCCTGTGAAGAAGAAAGAAGATATTGTTCCAATTTTGCATCCTATAATGGAAAGGGTATACCGAGATAGCATTCTTACTACTAAAGACTATCAGGCAAATGCTGTGAAGTTAGGTTTGGACTTGTCTGGTGGTATGAGTATTATAATAAAGGCTGACCTTGATGCTGTTTCTGTTAAAGAGGGGGGGCAAGCTAGTTCCAAAGATGATGCGATGAAACTTGCTATGGAAACTCTTACTAGTAGAATTGATAAGTTTGGTCTTTCTGAACCTGTTATTAGGCAACAAGGTGAAGATAGGATATATATTGAGATGCCCGGTGCTGCTGATGCAGATAGAATGAATTCAATAATTATGGGGCGTGGTATTTTAGCTTTCCATATAGTTGATGATGAAGCTACAGAAAAGTTTAAGGAATACTATAGAAATAATCCTGGAAAAACTTTTGATGCTGAGTATAACCTTCTTGATCCTTCCATAATTCCTGAAGATACTGTTGTTATGGGTGTGTATCATAAAGATGAGTATGGAATTGACCAAAGGGATACTAGAGAGCCATTTTTGGTTGTTAAAAAAGAAGCTGGTCTTGATGGAAAGTATTTAGTTAGCGTGGATACTTCTACTGATGCAACTTCAAAACCAGTGGTTGTTTTTACACTTGATAGTGAAGGAGCTAAAATCTTTGGCGATTTAACTACCGCAAATGAGAAAAAAAGACTTGCAATAGTTTCGGATAACAAGATTAAGGAAGCTCCAACAATTAGGGAGCCTATTTTAGGAGGTCGAGGAAGCATTTCAGGCTTTTCAACACAGGAAGCTGAAAACTTAAAGACTATTTTACGTACTGCGTGGCTTAGTGTTCCACTACAACTAGAAAATCAACAAGTTATTGGTGCTAACCTTGGAGAAGAAGCTATAGCACAAGGAAAAACTGCTCTTTTATGGGGCTTACTTGGTGTTTTGTTTTTTATGATTTTGTATTACAGAGAAGCGGGAATTAATGCTTGTATTGCTCAAGTGTTAAACCTATATATCATGTTTAGTATTTTGTCAGCTTTTAACTTGACTCTTACCTTGCCAAGTATTGCTGGTATGATCTTGACTATAGGTATGGCAGTTGACGCAAACGTAGTTATTTTTGAAAGAATTAAGGAAGAATTGCGTGCAGGAAAGGGAAGAAAGGAAGCTTTGGATGCTGGATTTGACAGGGCGTTCTGGGCAATTATGGACTCAAACATAACAACGTTTATTGCAGCTTTGTTTTTGTCTATTCTTGGCACAGGACCTATAAAAGGTTTTGCTTATAGCTTAGCTATTGGTGTTATTTCTTCTGTGTTTACTGCTCTTTTTGTTTCTCGCCTCATTTTTGATTTTGGCACAGAGACTTTGGGAAGAAAGACAATAGGAATTAGTTGGAGGAAATTAGCATAATGAAAACTGTGATTAAATTTAGTAAACTTTTTATACCTTGCATTGTTTTAAGCATTCTTTTGATGATATTTTCTATTGTTGGGCTTTTTTATAAAGGAATTAATTTTGGTCTTGATTTTCAAGCTGGTTTTATAGAAAAGGTTCGCGTTGCTCCTACAGCATTTACTCTTTCATATGATGGGCCTAAAACTGTTAACGTTTCTTTAAGCTCAAATGGGCTTGATATTACTTCTACTGCTGTAGATGGAGAAAGTCAAGCAATTAGTTTTATGTATAGGGACTATGCAACAGTTGGAGATTTTTTTGAAAAACTAAAGGACTTTGAAGGTCTTACAGTTAGCTTGATTAAGGCAAACTCTTCTACTCCTTTTGAAAATCTATTCATTGATTCTCAAGTTTTGCCTCGCCTTTCTCCTACACCATTTAAGTTTCATTATTTACCTTCTGATATTGAAGTTATCGATACTGACAATGTACGCCATGCTCTTTCTGAGCTTCCTTCGGCTTCTGTTCAGCAAGTTGGAAAAGCTATTGATAGAGTTTTTCAAATTCGTATTGCAGATGATGGTAAGAATGAAAATGCAAATGTTGAGCTACGTAAGCTTATAACTGACGCATTAAATAAAGAATTTGGAGAGGATAACATAGTTGTAATGAGTACTGACTTTGTGGGTTCTATGTTTTCAACTTCTTTAGCACGTCAAGCTGTGCAATTAGTACTCGGAGCATTGGTTCTTATCTTTATTTATGCGATGTTTAGATTTAGATGGGATTTCGCTTTAGGTGGCATTTTAGCGTTGTTGCACGATACTTTGGCAATATTTGCTTTTATTGTGTGGACACAGATGGAATTTAATTCTATTAGCATAGCAGCTGTTTTGACTATTATTGGTTATTCAATAAACGATACTGTCGTTATCTATGATAGAATAAGAGAGAATATAATGCTTCACCCTAAAGATGTTTGTACTGATATTCTGGATATTTCTTTAAGTGAAGTTTTGGGAAGGACTATTATTACCACATTGACTACAATGCTAGCAGCTCTTTCTCTTTATATTTTTACTGAAGGCAGTATGAAAGATTTTGCTATGTGTTTAGTTGTTGGTATGCTTTCGGGTACATATTCATCCATATATATTGCAAGTGCTTGTATTAACTTTTTTTGCAGAAATAAGAAAGGTGAAGAAATGTTTATCTCTAGGGCAAATCCTCAGGGAGTGTCAGTTTAGGCTTTTATATTTTGAATGATCTTTGAGTTTCATGAGAGAATGAAGGTTAGAGTATGCAAGATTTTGACCTTCATTCTTGTAAGGGGTATGAAATGATGAATATAATCTTAACATTAGCTGTCTCTTTGGCTGTTTCCTTTTTGTTGGGGCTTTTGTTGGGAACTTTCAAAAAGGTGTTTTATGTAGCTGTTGATCCAAAAGTTGCGTTGATTCGTAGTGTTTTGCCTGGGGCTAACTGTGGAGCGTGTGGTTATCCTGGGTGTGATGGTTTTGCAGCTGCAGTTGCAAAAGGTGAAGCTAGAACTAATGGATGTCCTGTTGGTTCTTCTCCAGTTGCAAAAAAAGTTGGCGAGATTATGGGTGTTTCAGCTGATGCTTCAAAGAAAATTGCAGTTCTTCTGTGTCAGGGAACACATGATGTTTGTGCTAACAAATCGGGGTATGTTGGTGTTCGCACTTGCGTGGCTGCAAAAGTTGCCATAAATGGAACCAAAAACTGTGACTGGGGATGTATTGGTTTTGGAGACTGTGAACATGCTTGTCCTTTTGATGCGATACATGTTAGAGAAGATGGCTTGCCATTTGTTGATGTTGACAAATGTACTGGATGTGGTATTTGTGTTGCAGCTTGTCCACAGCATATTTTAGCAACTATTGGGAATGAAAAGAGAGGTGCTATTGCTCTTTGCTCATGCAGAAATCCTAAAAAATCAGTTATTATGAAAAACTGTAAACGGGGTTGCATTAAGTGCCTTAAATGTGAAAAAGTATGTGAAACAGGTGCTATAAAAGTGACTGACGGTATTCCTGTTGTTGACTATTCTCTTTGTACTTCTTGTGGAAAGTGTATTGAAGGATGCCCTACAAAGGTGTTGGGTTATGTTCAAGACAAAGTTACAGTGAAAACTTGTGATGTTTGTCCATCTTGTGCTTAAAACTTTATGGAAGAAAAACGTTGTGGTATTGTTTCTATTATCGGTCGCCCATCTTCAGGAAAGTCTACATTTTTGAATTATGTATCAGGTGGAAAAGTTTCAATTGTTTCAAAAATGCCTCAAACTACGCTTAATGCAATTAGAGGAATAGTTACTTTACCCAATGGGCAGATAATTTTTATTGACACTCCGGGCTATAATATTTCTACCAGTGTCTTTAATTTGAAGTTGCAAGAAATTGCAGTGCAATCATTGAACGATGCTGATGTCATTCTATATATTATTGATGTTACAAGAAGCTTTGGAGAAGAAGAAGAAGCTATTATTAAGATACTTCAAAATGTTTCTAAGCCTATAGCAATAGCATTTAATAAAATTGATGATAAACATGCTAATAGGTCTCTTTCATTTGTTAGCTTACAAACATATTTCCCAAAATTATCTAACGATAATTCAGTTCTAATGGTGGGCGTACCCAAACTTTTTGATGTTTCTGCAAAAACTGGAGAAGGAATAGATGTACTTATTCAAAGTATTGTAGCAAACTTACCACTCTCACCGCTTTTATATCCACCTGAGTTTTATACAGATCAAGATGTATCTTTTAGAATTGAAGAAATAATTAGAGAGCAGATTATATTAAATACAAAAGATGAAGTGCCACATGCTACTTATGTCAAAATTGATGATATGAAAATGCAAAAGAATGGCAAAAGACTTAATGTAAAAGCCACATTGTATGCCGATAGAGAAAGTCAAAAAGGTATTTTGATTGGTAAAGATGCTTCTGTAATTAAAAAGATAAGAATAAATGCAGAAAAGGAACTGTTTAAGCTTTTTCCCTATTTTATTTCGTTGGAGTTAAAAGTTAAAGTTGATAAAAACTGGCGAGTGAGAGAAGGAAGACGTAATTAATTTCATTCATTTGTAAACTTCTTTTGATTGGCTACTTACTTGATGTTGCCTTAATTTGAATGGTATAATCCTAGTCATTATGAGTAATAGACAAAACTTTTTTTTAGTTTTATTACAAGGCATTAATGTTGCAAGACTTGTAATAGTTAATATTATCTTTTTTATTTTATTGTTTGTTGTTTTGGCAATGTTGGTAGGGCTTTCTGAGCCGAAAGAAGAGCCAAAAAGACTTAATTATGGCACAATCTTAGAGATTTCTCCTAAAGGATTGATAGAAGAAAAAGAAGGTGAATATGAATGGATGGAAGTGATACTTTCAGAAAGACAAAAAACTTCACTTCTTAAAGATATTACAAACGCAATTTATGAAGCTATAAGCGATGAAAGAATAGAAGCAATTTATTTTGATTTTTCATATTTACGTGGAATGTCTTCGAGCCATCTGGCAGAAATTGAGGCAGCAATAAAAGCATTTAAACAAACAGAAAAACCTATTTGGGCATATTCTTCTAGTTATGGAATGTCAGATTATTATATCGCATCATTTGCTAAAAGAATTGGACTTGATCCTTTAGGAGATGTGAGCATATCAGGTTTTGCTTCTGAGCATCTCTATTTTAAGGGAATGGAAGAAAAGTTTGGTATTAAGTTTCAAACTTTTCAAGCAGGTGAATGTAAGGGAGCAGTGGAATCTTTTTCAAGAAAATCTATGTCTAACGAAGTGAGAGAAAACTTATCTGCTATGCTTTTTGACATGTGGGATTACTATGTGAAAGAAGTCTCAAAAAATATTTCAAAAACTGAACAAGAGATTAAATATTTTGCTCAAACTCCTTATGAATTGCTTTTGGCAAAAAATGGAAATGAAGCTCAAATGGCTTTAGATTATGGTGTGGTAACTGATGTGATGACATCAAAAGAATTTAAAGAAAAAATGGTCAAAGACCTTTCATCAGCTGATGAGCTTACTTTTCTTCCATATACGGACTATGTTAAAACTTTGAAAAAAAGAGAATATTCAGATAAGGTTGGACTTATATATCTAACAGGTGCAATTACAAATTCAAAACGTTCTAATACTACGGCAGATGTCGCGGTGGCCTCGAAAATTGTAGCTCTTTTTAACAAGGCTATGAAAAATAGTGAGATAAAAGCTATCGTTGTGAGGGTGGACTCTGGTGGTGGTGAAGTTTTTGCTTCAGAGCTTATGAGGCGAGCTTTGCGTGAGGCAAGAGAGAAATATGATAAACCTATAGTAATTTCGATGGGGTCTGTGGCAGCCTCTGGTGCTTATTGGATTAGTAGCTCTGCAGATTATATTTTTGCTTCTCCTTTTACAATTACAGGTTCAATTGGGGTATTAGCAGTGCTTCCAAACTTCCAAGGATTGTTGGAAGAAAAGTTAGGAATTACAAGTGATAGAGTTGGTGTGATGGAGGAAGGTTATAGCAAATTTTCTCCTTTAACTGATGAACAGAGGGCAAAAATGCAACTTGGAATTAATGCCACCTATGATATGTTTCTTGAGACTGTTGCAAAAGGTCGCAATATGGAAAAATTAAAAGTTCAAAAGATTGCAGAAGGTAGAGTATATTCAGGAACAAAAGCAAAAGAATTAGGGATTGTTGACGAAATTGGCACATTAAAAGATGCAATTAAAAAAGCTGCTTCGCTTTCCAATATAGAAGATTATAGTGTGGAAGAGGTGAAAGAGCCATTAACTGTGATGAATCAATTTATGAAAAATATTTTGGAAAGAGATGGAAGTTATAAAGATATAAAAATGTTAAAAGCAATAGGTGAGTTTATGAGTTTGGAAAGCGAGAAAGGAATATATGTTTATACGCCTCAGCGCTTGATGTGGGCAAGATAATGCCTTCTTTGGAAAGTGTTGGGCTAAAAAAGCTATTAGATGAGGCTTGGTTAAAATATGAGACCCCTTCGTTTATCGAAAAAGACCCAATTAGCATTCCTCATAGGTTTTCTAAAAAAGAAGATATTGAAACATCAGCTTTTCTCACTTCTATTATTTCTTGGGGAAATAGAAAGGCTATATTAAAAAGTGCATCGTTTTTGATGGAATTGTTAGAGAATACACCACATGATTTTGTAATAAATGCTACAGATGTTGAATATGAGAAATTGAAAACCTTTTATTATCGAACCTTAAATGGTGATGATATGTTTTTCATAGTAAAGGCATTAAAGCATGTTTATGAAGAAGGTGGTTTTGAATCTTTTTTTAGAAAAGAGACTGAGGAACAGCCCTTAATTGAAAGAATAGCTAAGTTTTATAATTTTTTTAAACAATTTTTACCTGAAAGAACAAAAAGACATGTTGCTTCTATTGATGGTGGCTCTGCAGGAAAAAGGAGTAATATGTTTTTAAGGTGGATGACACGCTCCAAAAAAAGAGGTGTTGATTTTGGAATATGGAGTTTCATTTTGCCATCAGAACTTTTTCTGCCTTTAGATGTCCATGTTGCAAATATTGCAAGAGGTTTAAAATTTACAAATAGACGACAAAATGACAGAAAGACTGTTGAAGAAATTACGAATGTACTACGTAGTTTTTGCCCTGATGATCCAATTAAATATGATTTTGCTCTTTTTTCACTAGATTTAATTAATTAATTTTCGACCTATAAGAATTTATTTTTGCTGTTTTTCTTCTTTAAAACTGAAAATAAAACTTATTAAAAATTTCTTTTGTTATTTTAATTTTCATGGTACAATTACCCATGCTTCAAAATAGAGCTGGCATATTAGGTGAAGATTTTTTCTTATAATGTCATGTTTAGCATTTTCTGGAGGTGTGTTGATGAAAAATATTGTTAGGATTTGTATGTTATTTACACTTCTTTTCTGCTTTTCTTGCAAGGATAGTAATTCTAATTTAAACTTTCATGTGAGTTTAGGCGAGGCAAGTGATGCCTTTCTAAAAAGCATTACCATAAAAGCTGATGATGTGGTAGTTCCTTCGGATACTAACTTTAAACCAAACCTATATAATTATGAAGCAACTGTTCCGTATAAAGTTCAGAGTGTTAAATTAGAAGCAATGGCAAACGTTAGTTCTGCTTCTGTTGTAATAAGTCCAGAAAATATTGAAATGGGAAAGATAGCAGGAAAAGCCACTATTTGCATTATTACTGTTACTTCTCCTAACAAAGAAGTAAAACATAGATATTTTGTGCAACTAAATAGTAGAATCCCTAGTAGGGAAGTAAGAGCAACCTCTCTAGTTTTGTCGTATGATGATGGAAAAATAGTTCCATTAAACGAAGCTTTCTATAGTGGTAGAACTGAATATACAGCTGATGTTCCTGATGATTTTAATGGTTCATTAAAACTTAGGGCATTTCCATATTCAGTTTTTGCAAAAAGTGAATATGTGAGAAAAGATATAACTGAGAAAGTTACTAAGATTGAGGTAGAAGTAAAGGCGGAGGATGAAAATGCTACTTCAAAAAAATATAGCGTGACTGTTTCTAAAGTTAAAAAATTTTCAAACGATGAGGCTACAGATTTAAGTGTGCTTTATATTTTATATAAAGGAAAATATGCAGAGTATGATGGAAACACAAACTCATATTTTTTAAATGTGCCTACCCAAGATGTTGAAAGTGATATTAAAACTGCTTTGGAAATTAAAACTTATGCAGAATGTTCATTAAGTGATTTTGATCCTTCTCAAACTTTAGCTACAACAGAAGGAGCTAAGAAACTTTATCTCATAAATGTATACAATAGTAAGGGAAAGAATAGAAATTATAAACTTTTCTTGGTTAGAGGTGAGAAAATAGTAGAAGGAAAATCTGATAATGCTGATTTATCTAGGATTGAGTTTATAACTGATGTTGATGAGATAAATCCCATAGATTGCACAAAAGATTTAAATGATGTGTACAATGTTCCTGTAAATAAGAAAATTAATAGTATTCGAGTTGTTGCACTTGCAGCTGATGATAAGGCTACTTTAAGTGTTTCCCCTCAGTCGTCAACTGCTATTAATATGGATGAGAAAAAAGATTTTGTGATTACGGTGCAAGCAGAAAATGGCTTTGAGAAAAAATATGTGGTTAGTGCACATAAAAGTTTGAATGCTTTTGTTAAAGTATTTTCTGAAAAAAAGCAAATAATTAAAAAAGATCTACTTTATTTAAATGATATTCAAAAAAGAAACCCTATGTTTACGGGTGCTTTTTTCTCACGTGATGTAGAAATTTTACCTTATGAAATAGGCATGTATGAGGTGAATTATAAATTGTGGTATGAAGTGAGAAAATGGGCTGAACTTCAAGGTTATAATTTTAACAATAAAGGTTGTCAAGGTGAAAATACTGGAAAAATAAGTGGTGGTAAGCTATTTCCAAATGAAGGTGTATCTCCAACTTCTGAAAAACAGTATAACCCTGTAACAGGTATTTCTTATAGAGATGCAATTGTTTGGTGTAATGCTTATAGTGAAATGCACGATCTTAAACCTGTGTATTACTTTGATGGAAAGGTTTTAAAAGATGCTACTTTGTTTAAGAGGAAACAAGTGGAGACAACAAATGGTAGATACATAAATTATGACTATTATTACGCAGATATGGCAGTAAAAGATACTAGTGCAAATGGATATAGGTTACCAACAATGATAGAGTGGGAGGCAGCAGCACGTGGTGGAGATGTAGAAAAAAAAGAGTGGAATTATGCTTTTCCAGGCGTTCAAGGTTATGAAGATGGGAAAACATTGTTTGATAATCAAGCTTATGCTTTTTCTTCTTTAGCTGATTGTGCTTGGTATTTAAAAAATGCAGAAAAAGCCACCCATGATATTGGAGAGAAAAAACCTAATTCATTAGGTATTTATGATATGGCAGGGAATGTCTATGAGATTTGTGAAGAGGTGAGAAAATTTAATAATCCTGATGATTCTTTTGATGCACGATATAATACCTTTGTTAAAGGCGGTTCATATCAAACTGGAGGTTTGTTTCCATTTACACCACCTTATTTTCAAGATGTTTATTATACAGAAAGTAAGGCAAGTGATATAGGGCTTAGATTGGCAAAAACAATAAAATAGGAGAAATAGATTTATGAAAAAACTAAGGATATTGATATTTTTAGCCATAGCTCTTTTTTCTTGCAAAAAGACTATTAACGAGGCAAAGCCAGAATTAAGTAGGAACAATAGACTCATTTCAATTAATTTTAGTTCAAGTGTAAAGAATATTAACTTTTCCCCAACTGTGTATTCTTATAGTACCTACATTTTGCATCAAGATGTTAAAGAAATTAGCTTATTTGCATTTCCTGAAGACGAAAATGCTACAGTTGAAATTTCTCCTAGTGGCATGGTTTCTATTGAAATTGGAGAAAGCGTGTCTTTTACAATAAAGTGCAGGGCTGCAAATGGAAATGAAAAAAAGACAACCGTTGAAGTAAGAAGATTAAGAAAAGCTAATAAAGAGCTTTCGAACAATGCTTTTTTAAAGTTTGTAAAGTTTTCAAAAGGGGACTTAACTCCTAAATTTGATAAAACAAAAGAAACAGGATATGTACTTCTTTTAGATTCTAGTATTTCAAACACTAAGATTTTTTGTTTACCTGAAGATCAAAATGCAAATGTCGAAGTTAAAGAAACACCAGAAGGTACTTTACAAGAAGGTGGCGAAAAGATTTATACAGTTACTGTTACAGCAGAAGATGGGGTTACCAAGAAAAACTATGTTTTTACATGTAGAAGAGAAAGTAGTGCAGAAACAGCAGACTTAATTGACATTGTTGTGGGAAACCATGAGACGTTAACACCTAGCTTTAAATCTAGTGTTCTTTCATACAATGTGGAAGTTCCAAATAATGTTGATAAGGTTATGGTTAAAGGTATTCTACTAAACAAAAATGCAAATGTTGTAGTTTCTCCAGATGGAGAAACATCCCTTATAGTTGGCTCTCCTACTATTTTTACTTTAACAGTTTCTATTCCCTCTAGTAGTATTCCAGCTAAAACTTATACTGTTAAGGTAACTAGAGATGTAGTCAGAAATGACAATACATTTTTGGCATCTTTGACATTAAAAAATGAGATAGGTGATGTCATTCCAATAGTTCCTAATTTTGTTAAGACTACAAAGTTGTACGAGGCAAGAATAGCTAAAAATTTTGATGGTTTTTTGGTATTGGAAGGAACGCCAGAGGCAAGTACTTCTAAAACTCAAGTGTTTTCATCACCTTCAATTTTAGGTAAAAATGCAGGAGATGTTATAACTTTAAGTTGTGTGGTAACTTCAGAAGCTGGAAACAAAGAAACATATGTTGTTAAAGCTACTAGAAGCGAGTCAGCTGTTCTTTCTGAGGATGCTTCATTGAAAGAGCTTTCACTAAAAGATGCAAATGGAAAAGTCATAAGTATAAGTCCTGCGTTTACTAGTGCAAACCTTGGCTATACTGCTTCAGTGCCATTTGGCTTTAATTCTAAAGCTATACCAGTCTTTGTGAAAAATCATAAAAATGCAATAGCTACCTATAAGGTAACTCCTAAAACACTAGAAAATACAAGTGGTGCAACCCAAGTGTTTACTATTACGGTTGTAGCTGAGAATGGAATTGCAAATCAAAATTATACTATAACGCTTAATCGAGATGCCGCAGATGAAGATACTAACCTTAAATATTTGCTTCTTAAAAGAGATTATTTATCAGAAGATGTTGAATTTACTCCTTCTTTTAATGCAAACATAACTGATTATGAAGCTACTGTGCCATTCACAACAAAGTTTGTTCGCTTTGTTTTCGAGCGTAATTCTTCTAATTCGATAACAGACCCGGTTTATCCTATGGAATGGAAGGCATTCAAACCAGAGGGGGCTGATAAGTCTATGACTCTTTCTCTTAAGGTGATTGCTCAAAGTGGTGCAGAAAAAATATATAAAATGAAAATTAAGGCGTCTAGTTTTGATGATCAATATTTAAAAATGGTAGATGTGATTACAACCAAGACAGAGGTTGTTGGAAAAGATAGTGAGGGTGTTTTTATTGAAGGACGTACAGTTGAGGTGGAGCCATATAAGATGAGTGAATGTGAAATAACTTATGCTTCTTATGCATATGTTAAAACATGGGCAAAAGATAATGGTTTTTCTTTTAAAGATGAGTCATCTGTAAAAAAAGGAAGCCAAGATGAAGAAGAAAATGAACCAGCTTGTGGGGTAAAGAGTGGGCAGAAGCTATTCTTTGGTGCAATGCTTATAGTGCTATGCAAGGGAAAGAGCTTGTTTATACCACAAAGGATGGAGTGGAGATAAAGTCGCATAGCCAGGTCGATGGTAATATAAAAATGGATAAGACTAAGTCTGGCTATAGGCTTCCTACAGAGATTGAATGGGAATTTGCTGCAAGAGGTGGACATCCAAATGAGCCTGAATGGAATTACTTATATGCAGGTGTAACAGGAAATGCTGAAGATGTTAATGATAGAAAAGAGATAGATAAATATATGTGGCATCAGTTTAATTCAAAAGTATATGGCAATCCAAGAACTCATAAGCCAAAAGAAAAACTCCCCACTAATGATAAAAGAGGGGATGGGTATGCTAAAATATATGATATGTGTGGCAATGTTTCAGAATGGGTGTGGGATAGAGTTGGGGCTATAACTTCTACAACGCCTATTGATGGAAACACAAAGGGCGATAAGAGAATGTTGAAAGGGTTTTATTGTTATAATTTTCCTACGTTGGGAGACCCTAAAGAAGTGACAGAATGTATCATTACAAATAGGAAATGGAGTTTGGGAATTAGTAAGCTTTCTAAAGAAGCTGGTTTTAGGATAGTTTGTAGGTAGGAGGATATTATGGTGAAAAAATTAAGTTTTTTTATATTTAGTTTTTTTGTTTTGTTTTCTTGTAAGCAAAATTCAAATTCTGTAAAAAGCATTTTAAAGATTCATAATATTTCAATTGATGGTATATCTATGAATGAAAGTTCCTTAAAAAAAGGGGATGCAACAATTGACTATCAAGATAGTCATTTTGACTTAAAAGTTGATGCAGAGCTTTTGAATGTTAAGGCTTTTTTTAGCCTTGGAAATAGCAAAAGAGAAATAACAAAAAATATTCTTAATGGCACACCTTATACTGTGAATACTGACAAGGACATTTTATGCAAAATTAGCTTTGAAGGAGAAGAAATATCTACTGAATATAAGTTTAAGATTCATTGCGTTCAAAAGAATCAAAATATGGCACCAAGTCTTAAATCTTTGACTATAGGTGAGAAAACAATTACAGAAATAAAGGATGAAATGAGTGTATTTCTTTCGTCTTTTTCCCAATGTCTTCCAATTTCGTGGC
The DNA here is from genome assembly GCA_052169955.1 of Treponema sp. Taxonomy (GTDB): domain Bacteria; phylum Spirochaetota; class Spirochaetia; order Treponematales; family Treponemataceae; genus Treponema_B. Next base: position 38,770 of record JBQNBL010000008.1, on the reverse strand, counting down.
AAACTGATAGAGAATGTAATGTGAGTATTTCTCCTGAACTAGACGAAGGAATGGTAAATTGTTCTTTTGATAGAGAAACAGAAATAAAAATTAACTTAGTTGGAGAAGTGACCAAGACTTATAAGTTGATGGTTAGATTGGCTGACGCAAATAGTACAGACGATGAACTTAGGCTTATTTTTTTAAAAGTATATGACAAAGAGATTAGACCAATAAAAGATAGAAATGATTTTATTTTGAGCCATGATGCACCATATAATATTCCATTAGAAGTTTTAGCTAATAACGGTGGAACTGTTGAAACTGAGCCTCCAATACAAAACGGAAAAATAGGAATGCCTTTTAATAAAAAGGAAAACATGGTTAAAATTACTTGTAAGAAAGATGGTTTTGCTTCTCGTTCTTATTTTTTGAATATCAAAAGGGAAGAAGAAAAGGCGGAGCTTAGAAGCTTAAAAGTTAATGGGCACATCATCGAAATTAAAGATGAAATGAACGTTAACACAACTTACGCTAAAGCTAAGGCTTTGATTGAAGCTGTTGGTAAGTTTGGCACTGATGTAAGTTTTAATCCTAGTTTGGATAGTGAAAATAAGATTGATTTAACCGAAGGTGTTCTAAAAAAAATTGAGATAACAGTAAGTAAGCCAGGAGTTTTATCTCATGTTTATACGTTAAACCTTACTAGAGAAAATGTCCCATCTTCCCCACGACCTTCTACTGTTGAGTCTATAATGATTGCTATAGGTCATGATGCTGTTCGTAATTTTTCTGAGATAGACAAAGATTTTCCTTCAACGAAAGAGACTGTAAAATATGAGATTACGAGAGCTAACCAGTATACTTTAAGAGTTGAAAAATTAAATGCTTCAGATGTTATCAATGTTTTTGGTGCAGATGGACAAGAGATTGCTTTAACTAAAACTGAAGGTTTAATTTCTTTTTATAACTTGACACTTAAAGAAGTAGACAGTGCAAAATCTTCTATAGAAGAAATAAAAATCAAAATACAAGAGCATAACATGCAAGAAAAAACTGTGTCTTGTAAGATGTGTTTTCAGGGTGCTTGGGCTGAAGCTTTGAAAAGACCTAAAGCTATAATTGGTTCAAAGACCTTTGAGCCACTTATAACAAAGATGAATTATCTTTCAGAAGGTGGAAGATTAAAACTTGAGTTAGCAGCTTATGATCCTCTTTCAACATTAAAACAAGAAGACGGAAGTGATTTTCCTGCAGAGATTTATGTCGGTGATGATGTAGCGGAAATAGGTTTTGTAATTACAACTGTTACAGATAGAGAGGTTCGCACTAAGGTGCGTTTTAAGAGAGCTGTAGCTGAAGAGCGAACATTGCTTGAATATCTTAAGTTCTATCCTAAAAAAATTGATATAGGTGATGATGGGTATATTAAAGAATATTCTGAGCGTTTATCTCCTCTTTTCACCTCTTACGTGCAGGAATATAGGTTAGAATTAAAAGCAGGAGATGATAAAATCTTTTTTGATGCAGCTCCGATCATAAAAGAGGCTGATATTAGAGTTCGTATTAATGGTCAATTAGCGGATAGAGAAGAATATTTTAAGAATAATAATGGAAGCAAAATTGATCTATATGCTCTTAGCATGTCGCCTAAAGAAAGTAGGACTTTGTCAATTGAAATTATTTCTGATTTAAATTCTTCTATAAGCAAAACTTATACTATTACGGTTGTATCACCTGATGATGATATAGTTGCTGATTTTGATGCAACATTTTTTGATAGTAATGGGAGATTGTTGTTAACTGTGCCAGCTATCGGAAAAGGTGGTATCCGTCTTCCTCCACAAGATCATAATGGTGGGGAAATTAAAATTAAGTTAGAAGCAAAGGTTAGTGGAGTTACTTTCAAAGCAAAGCAAGCAGTTGCTAAATTTAATAATAAAGGTAAGCTTGAAGGATTTGAGAAGGAGAAAATCATAACCCTTGATAGTGAGAATACAGGAACAATAACAACAGAAATAGGAATGAATTATATTGCAGTACAAGCTGTGGCAAGGAATGGCTTTTCAAAAGTACTTAAAACCTTTGAAGTTTATAAGTTTACTTCAGCGAATAAGGTAAGGTTTGAATTAAATGATGCTAAAAATACTAAAAAAATTGATCCTACACACTATCAAATGATTGAAACTCTTAATCTTTCAGCTCCAATTACATTTAAGGGCTTTGGTGGAACTAGGTTTGCAGTTCTTCCATTCTTGGATGTTAAAGGGAATAAGGCTTTTAAGGCTAAGATGGTTAATTATACTGAATATACACTTGAAAAAGTTCCAAAGCTAATTGTTATTGGTGTTACTATGCCTGATAATGCGCAACTATATTACGCAATATTTGCTAAGTAAGTGTTTAATCCCCACTTTATTAAACAACAGGTGGGGATTTATTGGTTCTAGCTTGTTATTTGTAAATAATTGTGATAGCCAATAGAGTAATATTTAATAAAGAATTTCTAAAGCCCTTTTAGAAATATTTTTGGATTGTTCCAGTTTGCTATTTGCAAATGGGAACATCTTTTTTGATGGGAGAAAATGAATGCAAAAAAAACTTATCATAACCAATAATCCTAAAGTTAAGGATTTTTATTTTAATGACAAAAAAGGTTATGCTTTTCAATATGATATTGTTTTTATTGAGAGTAGAGAAGAGCTTTTTACTTTTGTGAGAGACAAGATTCATGCTTGTTGGCATCTTATAAATAATCCTATGGCTGGAAATATTGCCGTACATAAGCATCCATTCAAAAGTGTAGCTTTAGAAAAAGGAGAAACCTTTGATGAAATGTCCCTTTCTCTCTGGGACAATGCTACCGAAAGACTTCACAGAGCTACAATGCCTGAATATTCTGATGATGTAATAGAAGACTTTGCACACTTAGACTTCATTCTTTTCACTGATAACTTGCCTTTTTAAGGTTTTTTTATATTTACCGATACCCAGTAGGTATATTCTATTTATAAGGGACTTAAAAATGTGTTTAAGATTTAGTAAATATTTTTTTGTTTTAGTGTTTTTTTTAGGATGCTTTTTCTCTTTGTCTAGCCAAGAATCTACAAATATTGATGGTATTGAAAGTGATACATATTTAAGTCTTGTAGGGGGCATAATAAAAAGCTCTGCTCCAAAAATTGTTGATAAATATATTGTATTCACTGCTAGTAGTTCATCTCGTCATGTTGCTGTTGCTTTTGAACATGAAAAATATGCTGTTCTTCATTCTTTTAGACGACTAGTTCCTGATAAAGAAGCTGGTAGTGTTTTGTTGGAACCTGTGCTTTTCTATATAATGGAAATTCCTGAGAATATGACCAAACTTAGGTATAGACTTAGTTTTGATGGACTTATGACGCAAGATCCATTAAATGCAAATGAAGAGTTTGATTTTGAAAACAGAATGACAGTTTCAACCGTAACTTTCCCACCTCGTAGAGACATAAGAACTCGAATAATTGACGGTAAAAGTGTAAACTTTGTCTATGTAGGTGTTCCACATCTTAAAATAAGCGTCGCAGGCTCTTTTAATAATTGGGATCCCTTTATGTACTTTATGGAAGAAACATCTGAGGGAATATATGAGCTAACTCTTCCCCTGCCAAAAGGTACATACACCTATTCTTATTTCTTAGGCACTGAAATGAAAGTTGACATCACCAATCATGAACGTTCTTATGGTGCTGATGGCAAAGTTGTTTCTGTGTTGACTTTGTAAGTGATTTTTTGAAGGAGCTAGATGAGCTTTTTCATATGATTTTCTAATTTTTTTTCTCTATTCTGGAGCGTCTTTTATGCGATTTATAAGACTTGTTTTTTTTCTTACTTTGACTTTTCTCTTTCTTTCTTGTTCTGATTATCTTGGCTACGGAATAGTTATTTGGACAGGAGAGGGGATAGAAGTTGGAGATGTTGTAAAGGTGTATGCAAAATCTGATGCAGCTAAGACTTATATTGTTTCTAACTTGGATCAAGAAAACAAAAAAGAAGTGCCAATGTGGAAAATCTTACTTAGAAAAAATAAAAAAGAAATAGAAAAACTAGAGGCAAAACTTGAAAGCTTGCAATTTATGTATGCTGCAAGTACTTTTGATGGTCTTCCTATAAGAGAGCATCCAGATAATCTTTCAAAACAAGTGTATAGACTCAAAGAGGATCAAGTTGTTAAATTGCTTTGGGAAGGAGATGGAATCCCTGTTATGAGGGGAGAGCAGAGGGTTGAAGGTGCATGGTATGAGGTGATGACAAATGAAGGCATCCAAGGTTGGTGTTTTTCACATTATCTAGATATCTATGATGGAAGAATAGGTAGAAAAGAAGGAGCTAAAAATACTGTTGGGATAATGGTTGAAAAAGAAGAAGAGGAGACTGAAGACCCTGCTTTAATGAAAGTTCTAAATGCAACATGGGTGCCTGAATATTATAGAACAATGTTGGTTAGAAAAACTGTAAACTTAGATAAGATATCTACTTCATATGGTTTTTTCCCAGGAGCAAAGACAAATGTTGCTAGGGTCAATTTACCAACAATCCAAAGAACATTTCCATATTCTAAAATAAAAAAAGAGCGAGATAAATATCGCTTTTCTGGCTCTCCGCTTTCCATGTATATTAGAAATGTAGATGTGATTACAATTGAATTTACTGATGAGGCTGGTACACGCCTTTATGAAAATTTTGTAACAATTAACGCAGAGGTTGAAACAATCATTGAAAACGAAAAAGAAAGAAGAAATGAAGAAATTAAAAAATTGATGGCGAATTATATCTCTCAAAACTATGGAAATTTGAGTATAGCTGAGGAAGGTGTTTTTTATTGGACAAATTATGAAGCACTCACTCCTTTTATAATTTCGAGTGGTGCAGAAAATGCAGGCAAGGTAAGCATAAAGTATTTTGTTTCAAAAAAGATAAGAAAAGAAACCGCTTATGTGGGAGTTTTATCTTTCCAGTTTTACAGTCTTAAAGATAGTATTGATTTTATGTATGGAATTAAAGATGGCTCTTTAATCTTAGAAGCCGTTTCTGAGAATGCTATTGAAGATGGCATAGTAGTAAGGCGTGAAAATTCTCCTATATTATATTTTGAACTTAGTAAAACTTCCGGTAAGTTTTAATTTTCAAAGAATTGAAAAGAAAACTATCAAAGACTTCTAACTTAGACCATCATAATATGCTATAATACCAAATATATTATGATGGTTTTGTTTTATTTTTTAATATTTTTATTCATTCTTTTTTCTATTAAACTTCTTGAGTTTTTTCGACTTGATTTTTCACGCATTTTTGGATTGTACATTACCTTGTGTTAGAGTAGTACATTAGCTAATGTTATGGTTGTACATTAGCTAATGTACAGGGGCTAAATAATACAGTTTAGGGGTGCGAAACTGTATTATTTAGGGATCGCAAACTGTACAGTTTACGATAGCGAAACTGTACAGTTTCGTTATGTGAAGTTGTGTAGTTTTGATATGAAAAATTATTTTTATTATCATCACTAATATCTTTAAATTTTTCTAAATTTAGCTTAAAAATAGAGAGCAAAAATTGTGGTTAATGTTTTATAGACATCTCAATGACATTAAGGAAAAGAGGTAGTGTTTAAAATTTCACATATGGATGGTTAGATGAATATATCTTTTGAAAAAGCTATAAACAAGATATACAGATAGACATTAATAATAAGAATTTGTTCTCTTGAACATGATACGAAACACTGCCTTTAGCGATAGGATGATTAACGTCCCTTGAAATGTATTAATCTGAAAAAATATTTATCACGGTTTGTAAGATTATGTAAGTAAAATATCTTTAATTCTAATACTATTAGTGAAGAGGGATCTCTTAAAAAGATACCGGCGAAGAGGCTTGAACTCTTACGGGGTTGCCCCCAATAGATTTTGAGTCTATCGTGTATACCATTTCACCACGCCGGCAATAATGAAGTCATGAGTAATATAGCAAATATCTTTTATTTTGTAAATACCTTTTTTAATTCCTTACTTGAAAAATGCTACCTCTTTATAGTAGATTATGCAATGCTCCTATTTATTTTGGGTATCAATTAGCCGATATCGAGGAATGGAGACTCATTTTTGATATTTTGAGATTTAAGTTTGCTTAAACTTCAGAAGAAAAATAGTTGAAAATAGAAGGATTGTTGCATAAGGGGAGGCTTGAGGCAACATTTTAAGGGTATAATTTAATGAGAGAATTGCAATACTATAAAAAGGCAAAAAAGTCTGATACACATAATCACCTAAATCTTAGTATGTCTTATTATCGTTACAAGAAATGGGCAGGGTTTTCTATACCACATTTTCCTCGTAAATTGAATGGTCTTAAAGAGATGCATGAAATTATAGGTGAATATACAAGACCACGTTGCAAAACTTCACAAGATGTAGTTGATTTAATTGATATGTCAATACAAAGTGCAATTAATGATAATGTTGTGCTTCTTGAAGGTTCTGTTGACATGAATTTTATTAGACACTTTAATGAAGATGTTGATGCCTTCCTGTTTCAAATTAGTGAATTGGTCAAAAAATATAAGGATAAAATTACAGTTGTTCCTGAGCTTGGAATAGCCAAGACTCTTGAACGTGATTTTTTTAAAAAATGGGTTCATCCTCTCATTTCTAGTGGGGTTTTTAAGAATATCGATTTATATGGGCCTGAGATTTCGGAAGGAATTGAAGACTTTATTTATATTTTTGATATGGCAGGAAAATATGGTCTTAAGAAAAAAGCTCATGTCGGGGAATTTTCTGATGCTATGTCTGTTAAACAATTTGTTGAGTGTTTTTCTCTTGACGAAGTTCAGCATGGTATAGGGGCTGCCAGTGATGATAAAATTTTGCAGTTTTTAGCAGATAGAAAAATTAGATGTAATGTTTGCCCAGCAAGCAATGTAGGTCTTGGTGCTGTGAAAAGTTTGAAAGAGCATCCAATAGGAAAGATGATGAGAGCTGGAGTTCCTGTTTCTCTTGGAACGGATGATTTGATGTTTTTTGGAAAGACAAATAGTTTGCAGCTCTATGAGCTTGTAAAGGAAAATGTAATAACAGAAGAAGAGGCAGATGTTCTTATTAACAGTAGATAAAAAAACTATAGTCTAGCATTGCTTATATTAGGAAAATATGTTAAACTACGCAGGCTTTTTTGGAGTTTAAGGAGTTTTGGTGTGGCTCGCACAGGTGGATACAAAAAGATAGAAAATGTGATAGTACGGTGTGTCTCTGATTTTTTTAAAAATGTGTTTAGGCTTATAAGAGCTGTGTTTACAACCATTTTTAATGTTGGTAGTAGGCGTCTGACTATTATGATAGTCCCTCATTCACAAAAAGACACATTTAATTTTCAAACAAATATTTTTTCTATTGTTTTCACACTTTTTTTACTGACATCACTAATCTCCTCTTTTTTGTATTTTTCTATTGCAGCCTCGTCACAGGCAAAAAAACTTAAAGTCTTAAAGGAAGAAACTCTAAAAACTCAGGCTAATTTGGATTCTTTAAGAAATGAGACTAATAACTTGATGAAAAATGCTAAAGATTTTCAGTCTACACTTTCTACAACGCTTACTTCTTTAGGTCTAAAGTCTGTTATGCAACTAGATAAGGAAGAAGAAAAGACTGGAGATTTGATGCATATTTTTGATTTTCATGAAGGTGATCAAGCATACATCAAGGAAGCAGGAGAGCTAAAACTTTTTTCTGATTATTTGCAAGATTCTATTTTACCTATTCAAGAAATGGGAAAGTTGCTTGATTCACAGGCGACATTTTTTTCTGACATTCCTAGTTTGTGGCCTATAAGGGGCGGTATTGGACATATTTCTATGGCATTTGGTCAAAATAGGCATCCTATTACAGGGCAGTGGTATATTCATACAGGAATAGACCTTTCAACGTTTAGACAAGGCGATCCAATAATTGCTACTGCTGATGGGCAGGTTGTTGCCGTAGAGTATGATCCAGGTTGGGGAAATTATATAATTGTTAAGCATAAGCACGGCTTTTTTACGAGGTATGCACATTTACAATCTCATAGAGTTTCACGCGGAGAACATGTTCAACAAGGTCAGATTATTGGCTATCTTGGAAATACAGGTATTTCTACAGGACCTCATATCCATTATGAAGTACATATTGGCTCTGATGTTGTAGATCCTATAAAGTATTTAAGCATTAAAGGTATTAGTAGAAAATAATGGGCAAAATCTTTGATGATGTGTCCATAAAGACAATAATAGGGCAAGGTAGTAGTATTACTGGAAACTTATCTGTCTCAGGTGTAACGCGTATTGACGGTGATGTGGCAGGAAATGTTAGTTCTAATAGTTGTGTTATGATAGGTGAAAATGCAAGAATTTGTGGAAATGTAACTGCAATGTCTGTAATTTCACGAGGACTTGTTAAGGGAAATGTTTTAGCTGAGGATGAAGTTCGATTGTTTTCTTCTGCCATTGTTTTAGGAGATGTATTTACAAAAAAAATTAACATTCAAGATGGAGTTTTGTTTGAAGGTAGATGTTTTGCTGTCAATGATTCATCTCTTTTTGACAAAGTTAAAGAAGAAAATCGTAAAACTTTTTTTGTATAAGGAAAGCATGGAGGATAGATGACTGGCACTACTAACGTTGGAGGCTTTGAATCTACCACTGTGGCTTCTTATCTTTCTCTTTCTTCTTCACAAGCTTTTAGAACTAAAGACGAAAAGAAACTTTTGGATGTAAAATCGAGTAAAAAAAAGCATTTTAAGGATATTATAAGTGAAAGTTTTGCAAAACAGCATTCTTTAGATGCTATAAAAAATGCTAGCCTTACTGAAGAAGAACTAATTGCAAAAATGCAAGATGAAGTGTATGCTACAGGTGATGCTCTCTCTGATATGATTTCTGCAGAAAATGTTTTAGCTTATAAGAAGGCAATTAAAAATTTTGTTGAGTACATATTAGAAAAAGCTTATGATGTTGAAAATGTGATCACAGGTGGACTCAACCCTTCAAAGAAAAAAGCATGGACAATTGTTAAGGTGATTAATGCGAAACTTGATAAGTTGGTTTCAGATTTAATGTATAATCAAATTAAAAAAATTGAAATGCTTAAACGAATTGATGAGATAAAAGGCTTAATTGTTGACTTAAGAGGGTAAAGTAGGCATTGATTAATTAGCTTTTATCAAGGGGTTATTTGTGGAAGAAATAATAGAAATTGATATAAATGAAACTGAGGAAAAGATTCAAGATATAGATGAGCCAAGAGTTTTTTATCTTCTAAATTTAGATTATGCTAGTGAAAAATTTTATGCTTTTGCTAGAGAAAGTCTTAAAGTGAAAAAAGGAGATCTTGCTGTAGTTCCTACTAAATATGGTGTTGATCTTGCAAGGGTATGTGGGGAAGTTTCTAATTTTGAAATTAATGAAGACGTTGTTGAGATTGTAAGAATAGCGACGGAAGATGATCTTCTTCAAGCTAAAGGTAATACTGAGAAGGAAAAAGAAGCTGGAGAAATATTTAAGGAAAAAGTGAAAGCTAATAAACTTGATATGAAATTTATTTTAGCACATTTTTTACTTGAAGAATCTAAAGTTCTTTTCTTTTTTAGTGCGGATGGTAGGGTTGATTTTAGGGCTTTGGTAAAAGATCTTGTTGCAGTTTTTAAGGTAAGGGTTGAACTTAGGCAAATTGGCGTTAGAGATGAAACTCGTTTTGTTGGAGGGCTTGCATCTTGTGGTCGTCCTTTTTGTTGTCATTTGATAACAGATAAGATGACAGGTGTTTCAATTAAGATGGCAAAAGAGCAAAACCTTTCTCTTAATTCTAGCAGGATATCAGGTCATTGTGGAAGGCTTTTATGTTGTCTTTCGTATGAACACGAATACTACACAACAGAAAGTAAGAAGATTCCTCAAGCAGGAGTGAAAATATATTACGACAACAGTCTATTTACTGTAAAGGAAGTGAACCATATAACCAATACCGTTTCTCTTTTAGGAACTGACGGAAGGTCGATAACTCTCCCGTCTTCAAGATTTAAAAGGAATGGAGATACATGGAAAATATCTTAATTTTCTGCTGTTATTGCTTCCAAATATCTATAGAGTTTTTCTGCTGTTTCTTCACTTATGGCATGTTCCATTTCGCAGGCATCAATATCAGCTGTTTCATACGAAACACCTAATACTTCTATTAAAAATTTTCTAAGTGCATTGTGTCTTTTTCTGGTTTCTTTTGCAACTTCAAAACCTCTATCTGTTAAAAAAATTGTGCCGTAAGGTTCTTGTTCAATATAGCCATCTTGCTTTAATCCTCCAAGTGACTTATTTACACTAGCACGTGAGACTTTTAAGGCTCTTGCAACATCAATTGATCTAACCTTTTCGTTAACAAGGGAAAGATCATAAATTTTTTCTAAATAATCTTCTTTTGAAGCAGTTATATCTCTTTTTCTAAACATGTTAGCATAGTATATCATTTTCCATTGAGTCGTCAAGAACTCAAATTTTATGGCTATCTAAAAAATCTTTGTTTTTTTAGAGATACAAATAATTCGCTTAGTTGAAGTTTTTTTATCTATATGCTAACATAGTGGAGATATTGGTATATATTTGTGTTTAAGATGAGATGCAAAACGCCAAGTAAATATAAGGTTTAAGTTTTTCAGGAGATACTTATGACTAAGACAAAAGGAACTGTGTCAGGCATTAATGGCAACATGATAAGCGTCAAATTTGAAGGTCTTGTTACTCTTAATGAAGTAGGTTATGTGGAAACTGGTAGCCAAAAACTAAAAAGTGAGGTTATTAGAATACGCGGGGACGTAGCCCAACTCCAAGTTTTTGAAATTACAAAGGGAATTAAAGTTGGAGAGCAAGTTGAGTTTACAGGAGATCTTCTTTCTGTTGAATTAGGGCCTGGTCTTTTAGGGCAAGTTTACGATGGATTGCAAAACCCACTTCCCGAACTTGCAGAAAAGGCTGGATACTTCTTGGAGAGAGGAGTTTATTTGAATGCTCTTCCACGCTCAAGGACATGGAAATTTACTCCTATTGCTAAAAAAGGTGCTTTGGTAGTAAGAGGAGATGTTTTAGGTACTGTTCCTGAAGGAAGCTTTATCCATAAGATAATGTTGCCGTTTGATATGTATAAGACATACAAACTTACTTATATAAAGGAAGAAGGTGAGTATTCTGTTGATGAAGTAGTAGCAAAAGTTGAAGATGAAGACGGAAAAGAACATCAAATCACAATGAGTTTTAAGTGGCCAGTTAAGCGTCCTATAGATTGCTATGAAGAAAGATTAAAGCCTACAGAGACACTCGTTACGAAGATGCGAATTATGGATACTTTTTTTCCAGTGGCAAAGGGGGGGACTTATTGTATTCCAGGACCTTTTGGAGCAGGGAAAACTGTTTTGCAACACGCAACTAGTAAGAATGCTGAAGTTGATATAGTTATCATTGCAGCTTGTGGAGAGCGAGCTGGTGAGGTTGTTGAAACTCTTAAAGAGTTTCCAGAGTTGATAGACCCTCGTACAGGAAGAAGTTTGATGGAAAGAACTATCATTATTTGTAATACTTCTTCTATGCCTGTAGCAGCTCGTGAAGCTTCTGTTTATACAGGTGTAACATTGGCAGAGTATTATAGGCAAATGGGTTTGCATGTTCTTCTTTTGGCAGACTCTACTAGTCGATGGGCTCAAGCCTTGCGTGAGATGTCTGGTCGACTTGAAGAGATCCCCGGTGAGGAAGCTTTCCCAGCATATCTTGAATCTTACATTGCAGCATTTTATGAGCGAGCTGGTATTGTTCGTCTTAAGGATGGAAACAAAGGCTCTGTAACAATTGGTGGAACAGTTTCTCCTGCAGGTGGTAACTTTGAAGAGCCTGTAACACAAGCTACATTGAAGGTTGTAGGGGCTTTTCATGGACTTTCAAGGGAAAGAAGTGATGCTAGAAAATATCCTGCGATTCACCCACTTGAGTCATGGTCAAAGTATGTTGGTGTCATAGAAAAAGAAAAGGTTGATTATGGTAGACGCTTTTTGAGACGTGGATCAGAGGTTGAGCAGATGATGAAGGTTGTAGGTGAAGAGGGAACCTCTATGGAAGATTTTATAGTTTATCTTAAGGGTTCGCTTTTGGATTCAGTTTACTTACAGCAAAATTCATTCGACAAAGTTGATGAAGCAGTTTCTGTGGAAAGACAACGCCATGTGTTTTCTCTTTTAATTAGAATATTGGGTTCCTCTTTTTCTTTTGAGTCAAAAGATGAGGCTCGTGCTTTCTTTAATAAACTACGTCTTTTGTTGATAGACTACAATTATATTGAATGGGGAACAAGTGATCTTACAATTAAAGAAGATGAAATAAATAATATGGTAAATAGAAAGAGTGAGAATGTTGAAGATGAAGCTAAAAGGTTATTAGAGGCGGTGTAGCATGAAAAGAGTTTATAGTAAAATAGAATCTATTAATGGTTCGGTTATTACAGTTAAGGCTGATGGGGTGAGTTATGGTGAATTGGCTTCTGTTAAAACACGCTTTGGTGTTTCTTTGGCAGAAGTGAATAAACTTGATGGCTCTCTTGTTTCTCTCCAAGTATTTCAAGGTGGACGAGGAGTTTCTACAGGAGATGAGGTTGAGTTTTTGGGTAAGCAAATGCAAGTAAGTTTTTCGGACAACTTACTTGGACGTATTTTTAATGGTTCTGGTGTTCCTCGTGATGCAGGGCCTTCATTGAAAGAAAATATGATTGCTATAGGTGGACCTTCTGTCAATCCTAGTAAGAGAATCTTGGCAAAGAGAATGATTAGAACTGGAATACCTATGATTGATGTTTTTAATACTCTTGTTGTATCTCAAAAATTACCTATCTTTTCTAGTTCAGGAGAACCATACAACGAACTTTTAGCTCGTATTGCGATGCAAGCTGAAGTTGATGTTATAGTTCTTGGTGGTATGGGCTTAAAGTATGATGACTATCTATATTTTAAGGATACTTTGGAAGAAGCTGGTGCATTAAGTAGGACTGCTATGTTTATTCATACAGCTCAAGATCCAACAGTTGAGTGTTTGATGATTCCTGATATGTGCCTTGCAGTTGCAGAGCAATTTGCAATTAAAGGAAAAGATGTTTTGGTTCTCTTAACAGATATGACAAACTTTGCGGACGCAATGAAAGAAATTGCTATCATTCAAGAGCAAGTTCCTTCAAATAGAGGATATCCTGGAGACTTATATAGCCAGCTCGCAGCTAGGTATGAAAAGGCGGTAGACTTTGATGATGCAGGTTCCGTAACCATTCTTGCTGTTACTACTATGCCAGGGGATGACGTAACTCACCCAGTACCAGATAACACTGGATATATCACAGAAGGTCAGTTCTATCTGAAAAATGGACGTATTGAACCATTTGGAAGTCTTTCTCGTCTAAAACAAAACGTAAACGGCAAGACTAGAGGAGATCACCGAGCTTTAATGGATAACATGATTAAACTCTATTCAGCTTATAAAGATACCCTTGAAAAGAAGTCTATGGGTTTTATGATGAGTGATTGGGATGCGAAACTATTGAAGTATGGTGCTATGTTTGAGGCGAGAATGATGGACTTATCTGTAAATATTCCTCTTGAAGAGGCATTAAATGAGGGCTGGAATATGCTTTCTGAGTGTTTTACTCCAGAAGAAACAGGAATAAAGTCTGATTTGATTAAAGAGTTTTGGCCTAATAAATAGAGGTTGCTATTATGGCTATAAAATTAACAAAAAATGAGCTTAAAAATCAAAAAGAAGCTCTTAAAATGTATAGAAGATATTTGCCAACTTTGCAACTAAAGAAGCAACAATTGCAGACTGAGATAAGGGATATTGAAAATAGGGTTCGCACTCTAAGAGAAAATAAAAAAGCTTTTGAAGCAGAGTTCGAAAGATGGGTTTCTATTTTTGGGGAGACGGGCTTTTTTCATGCAAGACTTTTGAAAGTTGAAAAAGTACATACATCTACTGGCAACATTGCTGGTGTTACAATTCCTGTGTTTAGTGGTGCTTCCTTCAAAAGAGGTCGATACGAGCTTTATTCTTATCCTCTTTGGGTTGACAAAGCTTTGCAAAAAATGGAAGAGGTTCTGCTGTTGGATTTGGAAGCTAACGTGCTAGAAGAACAGATTCGCCTTCTTTCCGATGAGCTTAGAACTACTACACAACGTGTCAATCTTTTTGAAAAAGTGAAGATTCCTCAAACGCGTGCAAACATAAAGAGGATTTCTGTTTATTTAGGGGATCAGCAAGTTGCTGCTGTTGTAAGAGGCAAAATATCAAAAAAGAACCTTGAACGTATTTCGGATGAGAGGTGAGGATAATGATTGTTCCAATGAAAAAAATCACTCTATTAGCCTTAGAAACAGATAGAGAGATTTTGATAGATAAATTAAAGAAGCAAGGTGCTGTGCATGTTGAGAAGGTGCAGACGACAGGGAAAGTTTTAGCAAAATTATTTAGCGTTGAAAGGGATTTAAGTGTTGTAAAAAATCTTTTGTCGGAGTTTGTTTCAAAGAAACAGACAGGAGAGAAGCCTTCATGCTTATCTTATGATGAGACTCTCACTTTTGCGAACAATGTTTTGGGATTGTATGATGCCCATAAAGATGATATTGCAAAGGTTGGCAAGATAGGTGAGGAACTCGCAAGATGTAGAGTATGGGGTGATTTCAATCTTAAAGACTTTGAGTTCTTAAAAGAGAAAAATATCAAGCTAATTCCTCTTGAAATGTCTTTAAAGGCTTTCTCCGATTTAGAATTGACGAAGAATTTGCGTCTTGTGCTTGTGAATACAAAGAATAAGGTGGCTCATGCTCTTGCAATTCTTTCTAAAGACGAAGAGCTTCCACAAAATCTTTCAGGAGAGATTAAGCAGTTTGCATTTCCTACTTTTTCCACTTTTGAATTAAAAGAAAAGCTTGAGAGTATGCAAGCTAAGATTGCGTCTTATGATCAAGAAATGGCTAAGATGGCTTGCTACATGAACTCTGTAGATAAGGCTTTGGAAGTATGCAAAAAAGAGATTGAAACAGAATGTGTACGTCTCAGTATGCCACAGTTGCAAGTTTCTAGTAGTGCTGCTAACCTTATATCACTGACAGGTTATATCCCTGCTCAAAGTGCTGATGGACTAGCTCGTCTTGCAAAAGAAAATGGGTGGGGCTACCTTGCAAAAGAGCCAGATGCTGATGATGCTGTTCCTACGCAATTAAGGCATAACAAATTTGTAAATCTTATTTCTCCACTTACAGATTTTTTGGGAACTTTACCAGGATATAGAGAACCAGATATTTCTTTGTGGTTTTTGCTTTTCTTTGGCATCTTTTTTGCGATGATATTTGGTGATGCAGGTTATGGGGCAATTCTAACACTTCTTTCAGGTTTTGTTGCTGTGAAGGCAAAGATGGCAAAAAAACCAATACATACTGGTGTGTATATGTTTATGTATTTGGGATTTATGACAGTTGTTTGGGGAACTCTAGTGTGCAACTGGTTTGGAATTAATCCTAATTTATTGCCAGCTTTTTTCAGACAGATTTCCTGGGAGCGTATTGCTAGTGTAAATCATGCAGGTGTTGAAAATGTAAACCAAAATACAAATTTGATGCATTTGTCTTTTACGCTTGGGTTTGCACAATTAGCTATAGCACATATAATTGGTGTGTTTAGAAACATAAAAAGCCCTAAACTTTTGGGTGATGTTGGTTCTCTTGCTATGCTTACAGGGATGTATTTTGTTGTCTTGCAATTGGTCGTAAAAATGCCACTTCCTTTTGACCAACAATATATTTTAATTTTGATAGGTGTAGGTTTTGCTCTAAATTTCATATTCTCTAACTATGAAACTGGTATTGGGCAATCTATTTTGGAAAGCTTAAAAAATATAATTAATATGTTGCTTGGAGTTGTAAACGTTTTTGCGGATATTATGAGTTACATAAGACTTTGGGCTGTAGGTCTTGCAGGTGGTGCAATTAGTCAAGCTGTCAATACAATGGCAGGTCCTACATTGACTGGTGCTTTGATTGTTGCAGGTATGGTTATTTTGTTGTTCGGGCATGGTTTAAACTATGCTATGAATGTGCTTTCTGTTATTGTACATGGTGTTAGGTTGAACACTTTGGAATTTTCTAATCATTTAGGCTTGACATGGTCTGGCTTTAAATATGAACCTTTTAATGAATAAACTTGGAGGATAGTATGATGGATTTAAGTTTAGGTTGGTTTGGTGCTGCTTGTGCATTAGGTATTTCTGCTATTGGCTCTGCAATAGGGCTTGCTGTTGCTGGACAGGCAACAGTTGGTGCTTGGAAAAGGTGTTATATGAGCAATAAGCCAGCTCCATTTATTTTGGTAGCTTTTGCTGGTGCTCCTTTAACACAGGTTATTTATGGATTTTTGCTTATGCAGACCATGATTGGTAAAGTGTCTAGCATTCACCCATATTTTTTACTTGGTTTGGGTATTGTTTGTGGAGCTGCTATTGCAGCATCTGCTATAGCACAAGGAAAAGCTGCTGCTGCAGGTTCTGATGCTTTGGCTGAGACTGGTAAGGGATTTGTACAGTATATTACTATCTTGGGTCTTTGCGAAACTGTTGCTCTTTTCGTAATGGTTTTTGGAATGATGATGGTAAATAATAACTAATCGTTTGTTTATTCTTGAAATAGGGGACGCTAAACCTAGCGTCCCTTTTTTATTTATGATAGGTATGAAAAAAGAAAAACTTTTTACCTTAGAAGCTGAATTAGAAGTGCCATTAAAAAAGTTAGAAGTGCAGACATTTAGCATAAAAGCTGATAGTCTCGAAACTGCAAAAGAAGATATCTTGGCTCAGTTGCAAGAAAATAAAGAAATTAAATGTGTAGAAATGAAAAAAAAGGCAAGTGTGTTGCCTGGAATTATTTCTTTTTCTATAGCAATACTAATAACTACAATTCCATTTTATGAAAAAACAGGTTTTAATTCGATGTTTTTGTTTCCAAATATCATGGCTATTCTTGCATCTTTGATTATTTATTCTAGTTTTATAATCAGAGTTAAAGGCATAAATAACACATTCAAAAATATCCCTGATTTTATCATTTCTATTCTGTGTATTTTAGTGTTGGCAAGCTTTATTAAAATATTTTTAAGAGACAGCATAGTATTAACTGGTTGGGTAGGAACGATGTTAAAAATGGTTGGATTTAATAATAGTTATTTTTTGATTGCGGGAGCTGTAATTTTTTCATGGCTTGGAATAAGAACTATTGCAGGCTTTATGTGGATTATTATTGCAATATTGGGAATGGTTGAATTAGCTACTGCAGGAGAATATATGGGAGAATATATGAGTGCAATTTTTATTCTTTCTGCATTTTGTGGTTTTATTTTTTACTTAAAATATGAAGGAAAAATAATTATTAGTTCTTTTTCAAAAATGACTAGCAACATAGGAAAAGTTCTAATTTCTGATATAAATACTACAAAAGAAGTGCGATAAGGAAGTGGAAAAATGGAAAAATTACTTATCTTTTTAATTATTCTTGTTATGGTTTTGTCTTTTGCAGTTTATATGCTTATTCCAAAACATAAGGTAACTATAGAAAAAAAAGTTGTAGAAGTGAGAACTAAAGAATATCGTTCTTTAACAGTGATAAACAACACGGAAGAAATTTTGATAGTTGAATGTATACTCTCTACTACTCAAGGGGTATTAATTGCAAGGCAAGAAAAAATAAGAGAGAAAAATATAGTCTTTTCTAATTTTGACGCTCAGGAGGCATTTAGCAATGAAAAAGACTTTAAGGTTACTTTGATAGATCGCTATGGACTTAAATATGAAAAAATATTTAAGGCAAAAGAAAAAGGCAACACAGATGTTGTCATAGATGATGAAAATTATGTAGCCCAGGATGGAGATTGGTTTAGAAAAGTGAAAAGGTTTTTTAATAAGTGAGGAGGAGAATGAAAAAGGTAAGTTGAAGATCAATTTTTTTAGAATTTGCCTTTTGGTTGTTGCTATATTTCTTCTAATCTTTTTAATTCTTTTTTTAAGTCATTGGTTAATTCTTGTTGAATAAATTCTTCTTTTATTCTTGCCATAAATCTTATATCTGAAAATAAACGAAACACTGTTACTATTAAACCACATATGTCAAGGTTTTTGATATTTTGTGTGAATAAGGTTTGAAGAATATTACTAGTAGTTGCTATTGTGTGCGAAATTAAAAGCATCTTTCTTGTACGCACTTCATACAAATCTTTTGGTATATTATCTTTATTAAATAATCCATGAACCAAGCCTATCATCATGTCTATCAATATAGAAATTGCTGCAGAGCCTCCTATAATCTTAACATCTCGCAAAAAGCATAAATTATCATAGCCTGATTTATATAGCTTGCTTGCAAAGTTTGCATCTATTGTTTGAAGAATAGGAACAGGTAGCCCTAGCTTTGTGTATTCATCAGATTTAAGGTGCTGGGCTTGTGCAAAAATAGATGCAGGCAAGTTTAAATAGTCAGCTTTGATCATTTCATAGCTTTCTTGAAGCAAGCTAAAAACAGAAAGAGTTTCTGCTGTGATTCTCATTGAAGGTTTTCTAATAACCCTATTTGTTTGGAAAGTCTCGAATGTAATTGTATCTGTTAGTATATTCGCAGTGCCAAAAAGCCAACCTAAAATAGGGTCATGCCCTAAAGTATGCACTCTATGATATCCACCTTCCATATTCTTACCAATATCAGAAGAGCCTCTTGTTATATCATAAGCTGGTGTTTGGTATAGAATATTCATCCAATAGCCATGTCCGTGGGCTTCATGTCTTTGCTTGAATTCATCATTAGCATTTCTTTGTGCGGTTTTTATTGATGGGTCATTGTGATCTAAACGTGTGGAACGATCGATTGTGTTACCATAACCTAATTTATTTGCAATAATTGGGAACATAAGAGATTTTGCTGTTTGAAGAGCTGTGGCGATTGCTAAAAAACTCAAATCAATCTTGTTTATAATGCTTGTGTTTTGGGCAAATTGTGCATGTATTTCATCTAACCTATTATATGCTTCTTGAAATTCTTTTGCTGTGAGTAAGTCTTCAAACTCAACATCTTCTTTATACTTCGCTCTAGCTTTTACAACAAGAGATTCATAACTTGGGCATTCAGTAATTTCATCAAATATTCGAGTGCTTTTCACTTCTGGCTTTTTTGGTATTTCCATGTTTAGCGATTTAATGAGTTCCACACTAGAAGAAATGGCTGAGTTAATTTCTTGATTCATTACATCTGTTCTATCAATGAGTTCATTTGGTTCATCTTGATTCATTTTTAGCACTTTGTTCAAATCTTTTTCTTTTTCTGTGTATGTATATCTTCCCATATTATTTTCCCAAATCTTCTTTTAATTTACGTATAGCAACCTGTAATTTTTCATTTATTGCAAGTAAATGTTTACTATTTTGTTCTGCCATGCTTACTTTATTTTTTAATTTTTCAATTATTGCACTTTGAACTTGTACTGCTTTTGTGTATAAAGCCTCTTTTTCTTGTCTCAGACGTTCTTTTCTCTTCTCTTCTATATTTTTATTAAGGAGAAAACCTATACCACTACCTAAAAGAGCCCCTACTGGTCCTAAAAAGGCTCCAGCTGTTGCACCAGCAATTGCACCTCCAACTGGTGTACATGCTAGCACTGCTGAACAAGCTCCCCCTTCTAATGATGCTTCATTAATCAGTTTTCTCACTTCTTCAAGATTTTCCATATCCTTATAATTTTCTGACATATAAACCTCCTCAATGTCAAATTGAAAAATTAAAAAGCCACTAGAAATCATGTTTTTAGAGGCTTTAGTTCATTTAATTTTGAGCATTATTTAATGCTAGAATATCTTTAGCACGTCTAAACCAATCTTGCTTAAATAAAGGTATAGGGAGTGTATTATAATTAATGTTGCAAAATTTATTTTTTTCTAAAATATCCCTTATCTTTTCTTTTATCATCGTTACATTTTCACGATATTGATCTTCTATTATTAAAGCATGACAACCTAGTTCAGAAAAACCATAACTTATGGTAGATGTTCTATTTCTAATTATAAAACTATCTAATAGCATTTCTTTTTTTGAAATATTTTTTATACATAACAAAGGTAACCAATACTTGCCTACAGTATTTTCGTTAACATCGACATCTATTATTTTTGCTACATCAGTTAATAATTTTTCTGATACCTCTTTTTGTAATATATCAAGAACTGGATGATTGTTAACTGGACTATGTTCGAATAATATACTTATGCTTTTTGGGATATTTGGAATATTATTTACAATATAGTTAAATCCCATATGAAGAATTGGGTGTTGACTTTCAAAAACTTGATCTTCATTTACAACCTCTTTGCAAGAAATAATTTCTAGTCTAAAAAGATTTGTTTTTGGATGAAAATCATTAAATTTCTTTTTTGCTTCCTTTTCAGTATCTGCATAAAAAAAGATTGAAAAACATGACTCTGGTAAACCATTGTAAATTCTAAAATTAATCCTAAAAGTTTTCATAAAGAAACCTCCATAATTTATTTTTTGAAGTTATATTTACAGGAATTAAATCCTGTTCAAATCCGAGAACAAAGCTATTTGTGTGTTGAATCAAATTATAGTTGAGAGAAAAAGAACAAAAGCCATACAAGGCTGTAAGAATGTAAATTATTTTATAATATGAAAATATTAGAGGAGAGTAGATTCCTACAAATAGAATGATAGAGAATATTAAAGGTGTGCTATATAACGGTAGGGTATACCCCCCTCCCTCCCCGAGCTGATAGTAATTACATTATGGAAGAGTTTTTGTTCTAGAAATGTCTCGATTTGTTCGAATCTAAAAAAGTATTCTAGCATATTATCTTCTCCTTATTACTCAATCATCTTTTAAGATGTTGATCAAATCAGTTTTATCTTTTTTAGATAAAATTCCCGAAGCAATAGCAATGCCAATTAAAGCGGCTATTCCTACCGCACTTACTACACCACCTAAGACACTAATAGAATTCATAATCGGATTATTATCAATTATTATATCTTCTATCCCTACATCTAGAACATCAGCAATTACTTTCAAATATTCTTCAGGTGTGTCGTTATTAGAAGAAAACATTCGGCTTATATTTGGAGTGCTTTTCAAATTAAGTTCATTCCTAAGTTTAAGGCTTAAACTTTCTTGAGTGAGTGCTTTTGAATGCAACAATCTTTGAAGTTTCTCTTTGTCAAGCTTCATACTTTCCCTCCATACAAAGAGTATGAAATAAAAATACATAAATGTCAAGTAATTTTTACTGTATTATAAAGTAATTTTTGTAAATGCTTAACCTAATAATTGAATATTCTGAAATCTTTACCTTATATAGAGTCACAATTAATCGTTATTTCAATATTATCAGAAAAAGAGAAAAAAAGAGCTTGTTAGTTTTGAAAAAAGATGAACATACAATTCAGAAGAGTTAGAGAAAAAAGGAAGACAGTTGGTAAGTAAAAAGATGAGCTTTTGGATTATAAAAGGATGTTATAAGGTATTATCTTAAAGAAGATTTTCTAGTTATTCAAAAGGAGCTGGGGAATGTCTGTAAGCTCAAGTGTATTATGAATCAATTAAAGGCGTGTGGGTATAGGCGTGACTGTCGTCATGATTGGGTTAAACAGCTAGAGAAATATTAAAATGATGCTAGTAAAGAACGAAAGAGGATATTTCTGTTGTTTAATTAGTAGTGTTTTATAGCGAATGTTTTAATGAGAAGTCGTTTTCTAAAAAATGAAAGCTTTTGTAAATTTAAAAATATTTTGAAAAAAGAGATCTATGTAAAATAAACTTTGAAAAACATATTGAAAAAAAATATGATATTTCCTATCTTAATAAGGAATGTAATACGGGTTTAGAAACTAAATAACTAAACTAATCCATGTTTGCATTTTAAAATAATGTTAGGTTAAATATAGATAATACAAGGAGAATAATATGGTACGACATCGAGTTTTTATTAGTTATCATCATGATAATGATCAAGACTACAAAGAAAAGTTTGTTAAGTTATTTGATTGTGATCATGATATTTTTATTGACGGTTCTGTAAGGGATGGAGATATTGATGATACATTAAAAACCGAAACTATACGGCAAAGAATTAGAGATGAGTACTTGAGAGATACAACCGTTACAATCGTTTTGATTGGGCGTGAAACTTGGAAAAGAAAACATATAGATTGGGAAATTAGTTCAAGCATACGTGATACAGAATTTAATCC
The DNA here is from genome assembly GCA_052169955.1 of Treponema sp. Lineage (GTDB taxonomy): Bacteria > Spirochaetota > Spirochaetia > Treponematales > Treponemataceae > Treponema_B. The sequence continues at coordinate 16,420 of JBQNBL010000008.1, read as the reverse complement.
ACGATCAGGGCTACTTGGAATAATTTTGCCAACACATCCTGACTATGGGAAAGGTTCTTTTACACCTAGTATTGTTCCGCCTCGACTTTATGACAATGTAAAAAAAGGGTTTGCCAAGATATATAACTGGACAAATGACCCCTTATTGATAGAACGATGGATTGAGACAGCTTTTAGAGATAGAAAAAAAAATAATCCTGATAATTCTAGGCAACTGTTTGGTAAAAACCGAACAGGCGACCATTGGGTAGACTAAGAGGGTAAGATGGTTGCATCATTTATAATTCTTTTTTTAGATCTCGTTGATTATTCAAAAAATAATGAACCAATTCAGGTTGGTTTTTTTAAAAAATTTCAAAGAGAAGTGTATCACATACTTTATGATGAAATCATTGAAAATAAATGTGTTTTAATTCCAACTGGTGATGGTATGATTATTGGCTTACATAATAAGGATCACACTACCTTTATTGAGTCAATTCAAATACTTGTTGATTTATTTATTTGGGCAAGGCATAATGACTACGCCTTTAGAAGTGCATTACATGTTGGAGATGTTAATGTGATCTTTGATATCAACAAGAATAAGAACCTTATTGGTAATTTGGTAAATGATGCAAGTCGTATATTATCAGCTGGTGATGCAGAATCTATAATCGTTAGTGATGTATATTTTAATAAATATTTACGAAATAAAGAGACTCAAATTGGTATTGAGTACCAAATTAATGATAAGTATTCATACTTTGTAATAGATGAAGGTGTAATTGCTGATAAACATAATTATGTTCATAGTGTTTACTCTATAATTTTAAAGTATGAGAATACTGAATATGGATGTAGTAAAAAACTTGATTCGAATTACAAAACAATTATTTATTCAAGTGAATACCCTAAAAACGAAAACTTAAAAAAATCGTTTATTAAAAAAGTACAAAATTGTACTGAAGTTCAATTTTATGGAATATATAATAAATCAGTCATTAATATCATCAAAGATATACAAGTTAATGAAAAGAGAGATGTTTCTATAAGTATAGCTTATGCATCCGATAAGTTGGAAAAAGCTATTCAAGAATACTTTGTTAGCAATTCAGATAAGTTAAATATTGAAACAAAAAGACTTTCTATCGATGTAATATTGAACTGGTATAAAAATCATCCATTTAAAGAGTTCATTAAACTTAGTTTGTTTGAATATGAAGAAATGCCATCATTTGGAGCTTCTTTTGTTGATTTGAATACTCAAGGAAACGGTTTTATTCATATAAGTAATTATTTAAGAGGCGTAATACCTGATAAAACACCATATTTTGAGATATCTTGGAATACTAAAAAGATGCCCAGTATTTATAAATATTATAGAGATTTATACGTTGAAAATATTGCAAGAAAGTTTAAAAAAATATAATAAATATAGGGCAGCAAAGGATTTGGTAGAGGTTTTTGAACATAGGAAAGATGAGGTATTATCTCAACTTATTTCAGAACAACTAAAAGAGTTTGTTGTGCCATTGGGATTTTGCTTGTTTGAAAATTGGGCGTATATGGTTAAAAATGATGCAACTGCAGATTATTTGTATGTAGCAGGATGGAATAGAAACTTGCAAATTGGCTTTGGAACTAATAGTACAATTTCTAAAAAGAATTAGAAGATTTATCAAAACATTTTGGAAGATGTTTATAAAACAGAAATAAAAACAGAAGGGGATGAGTGGGTATACCTAGACATAGAACCATTGGGCAACAAAGAAAATCTTGATAGCTTTCTAAAGTTTTATACAGATTTATTAGTTGAAGTAAAACAAAGATTTTTAGAAATAAAATAAGACGGCATCATAGTTGGCATAAACTAGTGCAGAAAAAGAGCATAGAGTGCCGTTCAAACTAAGGTGGATTGTGGAAAGTTTCTATCTATTGCCAGCCTATACTTCTAGCTAAATATTTATCAACTTTTTCTTAAAATTATCTTTAAATAGTTGTTGTCTTATTTTTTATACTTTCGTATATTATTAATCGTGGTGTTTGGGGTAAGTTTATGACCTAACCAATTGTCATAATTTTAATTTCAAGGAGGGTATAAATAGTTTAGATAATATGATAACAGGTACTGTGTTATCTTGTTGTGAGCTTGAAGCTCGTCGCATTTACTTAAGTTGTTTATCTATTAAGGAGAATTTATGAACAATGAAAGACTAGAAGGTTTTACAAGATTTTCTGATGATGAATTTGGTATTAATGATTTGAATTATGATCAAAGTGAGCAAATGGAAACTGCTACTTTTAATAAACAAAACTCTCAATTGTTTGATGGGGAAATAGATCACGTTGTTTTACGCAATAATGTTGTACGTATATGTAAAGAGAGAGTTAGTAGCTCAAAAATAATGGATAACGAACTAAATTTCCTGTATATATGATATAAGAAATAAGGATTAATAAAGTGAGAAATCACTTGCATTTAATAAAAAAAATTGAAAAATAACTTGCTTGGGCTGATTTCAGTCCAAGCAAAAAAATATAAATAATTGTAAATACTTGTAAAATGTGCAAAAAGCAGTTTTATAGGTATAAAATGTATATTTCAAGATATTGAGTTTGCCTCATTCTCTTGATAATTTTATGTAAATCCTTATTTTCCATAATACTGGAAAATAAGGATACTCTCTTAAAGATTTTATATGTATAAGTCTTCAGCTGAAGTAATTTTAGCTGAAGACTTTTTTAAGTTATTATTAAGTAAATTAGTTTTAATACTTTGATAAGGAGAGTAAGGTATGAAATATCAAGAAGATGATGTACAAAAGATCAATGCCATAACATCAAACGTTTCAAATTCATCATATTTAACACCAGAATGTTTAATTTCCACAGCCGATAGCCTTATGAATCTTGCTGAGAATGAAGAGCAGACGGCAGACGTTCTTATGACGGAGTTGGACATTAAAAATGAAAATATTCCTAAAATCAAAGAAACAGTTCATTCTTTTATCTCGGATTATGCGAGAAAGAAGGGTGATGTTTCGGACAAAGAGTTCCTAATCAAAAAGTTTTCGCATTATCCTACCATTTGGGAAAATAAAAACGAAATGGAGCAAGTGGCGACGGATATCATCGTTTGATGAAAATTCTTAATATTTTAGATTTTCTTCAATTTTAACTATTTTTCTACAATCTTTTTAGATTTAACCATGCTTTCATTTTAACTTGATATTTTTTTTTTTTTTTTGATAGATTAGAGAAGAAAATAAAGAGAGGAAATTAGTTTATAGTGAAATGTGTTTGTAGGAAGAATGGTAATCTATGAAATATGGCAAGAGGTGCTATATTTCATAGATTATGGGAAGCTTGGAAACAGGTTTTTTATTTTTTATATTGGAGGGTAATTATGGAAAATAATTTAGAAAAATTTGGAATGTGTGCTCAAGAAATTCTTAAAAGATTGCAGTTAGGGGATTTTTATAACAAGTCTGAACCTCTAAAACATGCTATTGAACTAACTGGTATTTTATATCGCATTGTTGACGTTACTGATAAACGTGAATTAGAACATTTAAAGGTGGATTTAAAACATCATGTTGATAGCTATAAAAAAGAATTTGAAAAATTAGGTGTCAACATATCTGACTACTTGGATTTTAAAGTGAAATAGTAAGTTTGTGTAAAATTTTAAGGCTCTTGGCTGGTTGTTGTTTTTTAGATGCTAGACAAGAGTTAAATTTATATAGTAGGAGGTGTGTTTTATGAACGATGATGATTTTATATCTAACTTTAACGTAGATATTGATGTTGAAACTCCATGGGGGGACGTTCATATTCATTATGACGATGAATAGGTAAGTCTGCGTGTGGCTGTATGATTACATCATTATTATATGGTGTAATCATACAGTCTTTAATTAGTAGAAAAGCACAAATAAATGTAATTCTCTACACCCTTCCACCTGAATTTTTACGAAAAGGAAGGTTTGGTGAGCTTTTTCACGTTACTCTTCCAGACGAAGAAGAAAGACGGCGTATTTTCCAAATACATTTGCAAAAAAGAGGAAAGCTTAATCCTGAGATAGATGTGTTAAAACTTTTATATGGTACAAAAGGTTTTAGCGGAGCGGATATTGAAAATGTGGTTAAAGAAGCTGTTGAAAATGCCTTTTGTTCTTCAGATGAAAATAGAACTGTTACAACAGATAAATTGCTTGAAGTTATTAGCCATACAAAAAGCATTTCAGAAACTCTTAAAGATAAAATTGATGAGCTTAAAAAACAGTATGAGAAATTTAATTTTAAGAAAGCTAATGGCAAGGTGGAGCATTTGGAAAAACCTAAGACAATGGCTAAACATCAGGCAGAAAGAGGGTATACATCTCTATATGAAAAGACGTTTGGGGGGTAAGGGGGGATGATTATTAGATTGATAGATCATATTTTTGAGCAAAAAAACTGAAACAATAGAGTAGATAATAAAAATTGTTTCTTGCTTTAACCTGTTAGTATTGTTACGATATAGGTTGTGTGACTTATATGGAAAATTCAATGCACGAGCGGAGTATAACACTATGGATGAGAAAAGAAATGTATTATATTATTTGGATAATCAACAATTTTATAACAGCAGAAAAGCTACGAATAATAAAAGATTTTATTATTTGTTTGAAGTTGGAATGATATTTTTTACTTGTATGACAACATTATTACTCACATTTGAAAATATTCCTTGTTATCTGCCTACAATTTCTTCTATTTTGGCTATTTTACTAAAAAGTATTTCAGTTTTGTTTTCTTTTCACAAGGAATGGCTTTCTTGTAGAGCTTTATCAGAAAAAATAAAATCAGAAAAAAGAAAATATATATTTTCAATTGGAGATTATGATTTAATTGATCAAGACAGCAAAGATAAAAAATTAGCTGAAAATTTGGAAATAATAATAAATCACGGTAATACAGAATGGTATGAAGAACATAAAGTAAAGGAGCAAACTAAATGAGAGTTTTTATTTCTCACAAGAGTGAAGACATGAAAATAGCAGAATATTATGCTGAAATCTTAAAAAAAGAAGGCTTTAACATTTACTTTGATAAATATGATCCATTAATAGCGAATAGCTTTGATAGAGCTAGTAGAATAGAATCTCAAATAAAATTATCAACAGATTTGTTAATTATTATTACTAAAAACACAAAAGAATCATGGTGGGTGCCTTTTGAAATTGGTTTATCTACAGCTTACGATATTCGTATTGCAAGTTTGTTTTTTAAAAATGCATCTAGCTTACCATCTTTTATAAGAAAATGGTCTATAATTAATACAGATAAAAAATTTGATATATATTTGGAGCAATTAAAAAAAGATAAAAACCAGCTCATAAATGAAAGTATTTATTTAAAAAAATCAATGACTAGAGAATCTTTTAATTTTTCTGAAAAAATAAACTTAAATAATATGCGAGAATCAGATTTATTTCATGATATTTTACTTAGTAAATTTGAACAAATATAAAATTATCCAACAATTTTTAAAAAGATATTCTTTAGATAAAACTAAAGATATCTTTTTTTAATTTTTAGAGATGATCTCTAAAAATATCACACTTAAAGCTGTGCTAGGATAAGGGAATTTATTCTTATGTATCTATATCTATCGATTTCTCAATTAAAATTCTTTTCTACTCTATTATACTCTCCATCTTCCTAAATCATATTGCATATTTAATATTTTATTTATATAAGTCTTCTTCTATCAATTCATTAAAATCACATAATCTATGGTTTTAGGTTGTTTTATTTAATACTCCTTAACTCAAATTTAAAATTATTTTGAAACAATGGTGCCGATAATATTCTTACTTGAAAGTTATTAAGGAATTACAAAGATAGAAGAGATGGATTTGATTCAAAGTCTGATAAATAAAATGAGGGGCGAGTGTGGCAAATTCTATAAAAGACAACAATGAAACAATACAGAGAGCAGAACTTCATAGGAAAATCTGGGTGATTGCGGATGATGTTCGTGGAGCGGTAGATGGTTGGGATTTTAAGCAATATATTTTAGGGATTTTATTCTATAGGTTTGTTTCTGAAAACATCACCGAATTTTTTAATTTAGCAGAGCATGAAGCAGGGGATTTAGAATTTGATTATTCTGAAATTTCTGATGAAGAAGCAGAGCAAGATTTTAGAGCTGATACTGTAGAAGAGAAAGGATTTTTTATATTACCTAGTCAACTATTTAAAAATATTGTAAAAACTGCAAAAGATAATGAAAACTTAAATACCGATTTAGCGAATATATTTAAGGCGATTGAAGGTAGTGCGGTAGGTTTTCCATCAGAAGATGATATTAAAGGCCTGTTTGAAGATATAGATACTACCAGCAATCGTCTAGGTGGAACAGTAGCAGAGAAAAACAAAAGACTAACAGATATCTTAACAGGCATAGCAGGAATTAACTTTGGAGATTTTAAGAATAACGATATTGATGCTTTTGGTGATGCTTATGAGTATTTAATTTCAAATTACGCAAGCAATGCAGGCAAGTCTGGAGGGGAGTTTTTTACTCCTCAGACTGTTTCCAAGCTTTTAGCAAGGCTTGTGATGGATGGTAAAACAAAGATTAATAAGGTATACGATCCAACTTGCGGAAGTGGAAGTTTATTGTTACAGATGAAAAAACAATTTGAGGATCATATCATAGATGATGGATTTTTTGGTCAGGAGATTAATATGACCAATTTCAATTTAGCTCGTATGAATATGTTTTTGCATAATGTGAATTACAATAACTTTTCAATCAAAAGAGGGAATACTCTACTTAATCCTTTACACAGAGATGAAAAACCCTTTGATGCCATTGTTTCAAATCCTCCATATTCAATTAAGTGGGTAGGAGATGCTGACCCAACCTTAATAAATGACGAAAGATTTGCTCCTGCAGGAAAATTGGCACCTAAATCTTATGCAGACTATGCTTTTATTATGCATTCATTGGCTTATCTTTCGAGTAAAGGGAGAGCGGTTATAGTATGTTTTCCGGGTATCTTTTATAGAAAAGGAGCTGAAAAAACAATCAGACAATATCTTGTAGACAATAATTTTATTGACTGTATTATTCAACTTCCTGAAAATCTCTTCTTTGGAACATCAATTGCTACTTGCATTTTAGTTATGGCAAAGAATAAAACGGAAAATAAGATATTGTTTATTGACGCAAGTAAAGAATTCAAAAAAGAAACGAATAACAACATTTTGGAAGAAAAAAACATACAAGTAATAGTAGATGAGTTTAGAAATAGAAGTAATAAAAAGTATTTTTCAAGATATGTAGATAGGTCAGAAATTGTAGAGAATGATTATAATCTTTCTGTTTCAAGTTATGTGGAAAAAGAAGACACGAGAGAAGTTATTGACATAAAAGTTTTGAATAAAGAAATCGAAGAAACTGTCAAGAAAATAGATAAGCTTAGAGCCTCTATAGAGAAAATAGTGAGGGAGCTTGAAGATGAGTAATGGAATAAAAGAAGATAACGGACAGATATTAATATATAATGCAGACGATGGAAGTATTGGAATAGATGTTCGTTTTACTGATGATACAGTATGGTTATCACAACAGCAGATGGCAGAACTATTCAAAACATCAAGGACAAATATTTTAGAACACATTGGGAATATATATGATGAGGGAGAACTGGATAAAAACTCAACTTGTCGGGAATTCCGACAGGTTCGAAAAGAAGGTAATCGAAATGTTTCAAGAGATATTCTGTTCTATAATTTAGATATGATAATTTCACTTGGCTATAGAGTAAAATCAAAAATAGCAACTAATTTTAGAAAATGGGCTACCGAAAGGCTAAAAGAGTATATCATCAAAGGTTTCACAATGGATGACGAACGCCTGAAAAATGCAGGTGGTGGAGCATACTGGAAAGAGCTTTTAGAGAGAATTCGCGATATTTGCTCATCAGAAAAAGTATTTTATTGTCAAGTTTTGGATTTATTTGCTAAAAAGGGTCTTTAAAGAAAATGATTAAAAATAAAGTAAAAAATTTTTTAGTTTATAATTTGCCTGATGAAGACGTTAGTATTGATATTTTTGTGAAAGATGAAGATATATGGATAAGCCAAAAAGGGATGGCAGAGCTTTTTGATGTCAATGTTCCTGCGATAAGTAAACATTTAAATAATATTTATGATGAATTAGAATTGGATAGAGAGGCAACTGTTTCCAAAATGGAAATAGTTCGAAATGAAGGAAACAGAAATGTTAAAAGAACTCTTGAGTTTTATAATTTAGATGCAATAATTTCTGTTGGGTATAGAGTTAGTTCTTATAAAGCGACTAAATTCAGAATATGGGCAACTTCGGTTCTAAAGGAATATATGAGAAAAGGCTTTGTTCTTGATGACGAAAGGTTAAAACAAGGAAAAAGTTTATTCAAAGAAGACTATTTTAAAGAACTTTTAGAAAGAGTTCGTTCAATCAGAACAAGCGAGAGAAGAATATGGCAACAAATAACGGATATATTTGCTGAATGTAGTATTGACTACAACAAAAATGCTCAAATCACTAAAGATTTTTATGGCATGGTACAAAATAAATTTCATTATGCCATAACAGGAAAGACGGCTGCCGAAATAATAGAAAGTTCTGCGGATCATACAAAAGAAAATATGGGGCTTACAACTTGGAAAAACTCTCCTGACGGTAGAATCCTAAAAGGAGATGTTACAATAGCTAAGAATTATTTAACTGAAAAAGAAATTAGAAAATTAGAAAGAGCGGTAAGTGGTTTTTTTGATTATGTAGAAGATTTAATAGAAGATAAAAATACATTTACAATGGAGGAATTTGCAAATAGTGTAAATGAATTTTTAGAATTCAGAAAATATAAAATATTAACTGATAAAGGAAGAATAAGCAAAAAATCAGCAGATGAAAAAGCAAAGTTAGAATATGATGAATTCAATAAATTTCAAAAAATAATTTCTGATTTTGATAAAGAAATAAGAAAAAATTCATCTTTGGAGGACTCTAATGAGTAAAATAGATGAATTTCTGAAGAATGAAAAAGTTGAGTGGAAAAAACTTTGGGAGGTTTGCGAGATAATATCTGGTTCATCATTTCCTAAGCGATTTCAAGGAAAAATGATAGGAAAATATGCATTTTATAAAGTTTCGGATATGAATAAGTGTTCTATGGTTATGGATAAAGCTGAAAATTATATTAATGACGAAGATATTGAAAAATTAAAAGCAAAATTGATTCCTGCTAATTCAATAATTTTTCCTAAAGTAGGTGCAACATTGTCAACTAATAAAAAAAGAATTTTGAATAAAGAAGCTTGTATAGATAATAATATATTTGCATTAGTATCTAATAAAATAAACTATAAATACTTATATTACATTTTTTCAAAAGAAAGATTATTGACTTTTGCTAATGGAAAAGGAGCAGTACCTTCAATAGATATGAAAAAATTGAAAAATTTTAAAATCCCCATTCCATCCCTCAAAACACAAGAAAAGATTGTAAAAACTCTTGATGAATTTACAAATTACATTACTGAATTACAGATTGAATTACAGTATAGAATTAAGCAATATGAGTATCATAGAGACTTGCTTTTAAGCGAAGAATATTTGAATAAATTGTCTGAAAAGCTGGATGGATTAACAAAAAAAGAATATAAAATAAAGAGCTTTGTTGTTGAAGAAATTATAAAAATTAGAAATGGAAAAGATTGGAGAAATTTAGGTCGGGGCAATATCCCTGTATATGGGAGTGGTGGAAAAATGAACGTTTGTGTAGATGAATGTTCGTATAATAAACCTACTGTGTTAATACCAAGAAAAGGCTCAATAGAAAATGTCTTTTATGTAGATAAGCCTTTTTGGAATGTAGATACTATTTTTTATACAGAAATAGATGAGAAAAAAATTATCCCTAAGTATTTTTATTATTTTATTGAAAATTATGATATTGCTAAGTTAAGCACAGATTTTACAAGACCAAGTCTTACAAAATCTGTTTTGAATAAAATAAAAATAGATTTACCACCGATTGAAATCCAAAAAAAAGTAGTAGAAATCCTTGATAAGTTTCAATCTCTGTTATCTGATACAAAAGGATTATTGCCATACGAAATAGAGCTAAGGCGAAAACAATATGAATATTATCGCGAAAAACTGTTGACATTTGATATTAACAGCGACACAATCTTTACAGACAGACAGACAGACAGACAGACAGACAGACAGACAGACAGACAGACAGACAGACAGACAGACAGACAGACTAATATCTAATGGCTATTTTGTTTTATTGAAAGAAGCAGCGGATATTGTTGGGGTAAAGATTTTTGCAGTGGAATTGAAAAATCTTGAAGAAATTTGTGAATGCTATGATGGGACACATCAAACACCTAGATACACAAATACCGGAGTTCCATTTGTTAGCGTACAGGATATAAAAAATATTTATGGAACAAATAAATTTATTTCGATGGAAGATTTTAAGAAGTATAAAATAAGACCTCAAAAAAATGACTTGTTTATGACTAGAATTGGAGATATCGGTACATGTGCATTGGTAGAAAACGACGAAGATTTAGCGTATTACGTAACTTTAACTTTACTAAGACCAAATCAGAATTTTGTTTTAAGTAAGTTTCTAAAGTATATGATTGAGAGTAATCATGGAAAAAAAGAACTTGACAAAAGGGTATTACATATGGCTAATCCTATAAAGATCAATTTAGGAGAAATTTCAAAATTAAGATTTTTAGTTCCCTCTCTTCCCGTCCAAGAATATGTCGTTTCTATTCTTGACAAGTTTGACGCTTTAATAAATGATATTTATCAAGGGATTCCAAAAGAAATAGAGCAAAGACAAAAACAGTATGAGTACTATAGAGAAAAGCTATTAAATTTTTCAAAAGATAGTTAGACAAAATATAAATAAAAGGAGTAATTTAGATGTCAGAAGAAAGAATAAGTTATAGTACATCGACAATTGCAGAGATGACGGGTGGGATAATTTTGGCTAATTTTGAAAAAGAGTCTAAAGCTAGAGAAACTTCATATCAAACTGAAGCAGAACTCGAAAGACAAATGATTGAAAATTTGGTTTTGCAGGGCTATGAAAGACTTATAGTAAAATCAAATGATGAATTATATTCAAACTTAAAAATTCAAATTGAAAGACTAAACAAAGTTTCCTTTTCAGATGAAGAGTGGAATAGATTTTTAATTGGATATTTAGACACTCCTAATGATGGAATGATTGAAAAAACTAGAAAGGTTCAAGAAAATCATATCCATGATTTTATATTTGATGATGGACATTTGAAAAATATCAAGATTATCGATAAGAAAAATATTCACAATAATTTTTTGCAAGTTACCAATCAAGTATGTGGAGAAGGAAAGAACCGGAATCGTTATGATGCAACAATTTTGGTAAATGGCTTACCACTTGTTCATATAGAACTCAAAAAAAGAGGTGTGAATTTACATGAAGCATTTAATCAAATTCATAGATATAGTAAAGAAAGTTTTAACAGTGAAAACTCATTGTATAAATATGTTCAGATATTTGTAATATCTAATGGAACCTATACAAGATATTTTGCAAATACGACTGCACAAAATAAAAATAATTATGAGTTTACTTGTGAATGGGCAGATGCTAAAAATAAGGTGATTTGTGACTTAGAGGATTTTACTAAAACATTTTTTGAGAAACGTGTTATTCTTGAAGTTCTTACAAAATATTGTGTTTTTGATGTTAATAATACATTGCTAGTTATGCGTCCATATCAAATTGCAGCCACTGAACGAATCTTATGGAAAATAAAATCAAGTTATGAGACTAAAAAGGCTGGTAGACCCGTAGCAGGAGGGTTTATTTGGCATACGACAGGTTCAGGTAAAACTTTAACTTCTTTCAAAGCAGCAAGACTTGCTACAACACTGGATTATATTGACAAAGTGTTTTTTGTTGTAGACAGGAAAGATTTAGATTATCAAACAATGAAAGAATATCAAAGATTTCAGCCTGACAGTGTAAATGGAAGCAAAGATACGAGAGAACTTAAAAGGTGTATCGAAAAAGATGATAACAGGATTGTAGTTACAACAATACAAAAATTAAATGAATTTGTAAAGAAAAACCCAGTCCATGAAATTTATGATAAACATTGTGTTCTTATATTTGATGAATGCCATCGCTCTCAGTTTGGTTATGCACAGAAAAATATAAGAAAGCTGTTTAAGAAGTACTATCAATTTGGATTTACGGGAACTCCAATTTTTCCGGAAAATTCTCTTGGTGTAGATACAACATCAAGTGTATTTGGAGCACAGCTCCATAGCTATGTTATCACTGATGCTATTCGTGATGGCAAGGTATTAAAATTCAAGGTTGATTATAATAATATTACACCTAAATTTAAGTCGGCAGAAAAAGAGCATGATGCTGAGAAGTTAGCAAAACTAGAAAATAAAATGTTACTTCATCCCCAAAGAATTAGTGAAATTACAAAGCATATTCTTAAAGTATTTGACACAAAAACACATCGTAATGAATTTTATGATTTGAAGCATAGAAGACTCAATGGTTTTAATGCTATGTTCGCTGTGCAAAGTGTTGAAGCAGCAAAATTATATTATGAAGAGTTTGAAAAACAACAGAAGAGTTTACCTGAAGAAAAAAGACTGAAAATAGCTACAATTTATAGCTTTGCAGCTAATGAGGAACAAAGACTAGTCGGAGAAATTTCAGAAGAAGATTTTGATGTTTCAGCTATGAACTCAACAGCAAAAGAATTTTTGGATAAGGTAATTGCTGATTATAATAGTCATTTCAAAACAAATTTTTCTACTAACGGAAATGGTTTTCAAAATTATTACAAGGATTTATCACTTAAAGTAAAAGAAAAACAAGTTGATTTATTGATTGTGGTTGGAATGTTTTTAACAGGTTTTGACGCACCTACATTAAATACATTATTTGTTGATAAAAATTTGAGATATCATGGGCTTATTCAAGCGTTCTCAAGAACGAACCGCATCCTTAATAAGGTAAAAACTTTTGGTAATATTGTTTGCTTCAGAGATTTGGAAAAAGCTACGCGGGATGCAATAAAGACCTTTGGAGACAAAAACAGTGCAAACATTATTTTAGAAAAGAGCTATGAAGAGTATATTCACGGCTTTAAAGATGAACAAACAGGGGCAGTCATAAGGGGCTATAAAGAGGTTTGCAATGAAATTATAGCTAAATTTCCTGAACCAACTGAAATTATATTAGAAGCAGACAAAAAAGAATTTGCACAAGCCTTTGGAGAAGTACTAAAGCTTGAGAATATTTTAAGAAATTTTGATGAGTTTGAAAGCTTTGAAAAAATTATTTCAGATAGGCAAATGCAGGACATGAAGAGTGTCTATATTGACATTAGAGAAAGTATTATAAATTCTAAGAGGAATAAAGAAAGTGAAGGGGAGCAAATTGATTTTTCTGATGTTGAGTTTCAGCTTGATTTACTTAAAACAGATGAAATAAACTTGGATTATATTTTGGCTTTGATATTGGAAAAGTCAAAAGAAAATGATGATGTTGAAAGTTTAAAAGCGGAAGTTCGTAGAATAATTAGGTCAAGTCTTGGAACAAGGGCAAAAGAAGAATTGATTATGGATTTTATCAACAGCACAAGATTGTCCGAATTAAAAAATACAGATGATATTCTTGAATCATTTTATAAGTTTGCAAGAAAAGAAAAAGACACTAATATTAAAAGATTAATTGAAGAGGAAAAGTTAAAAGATGATTCAACTCGTTTTATAGAAAAAGCTATCAGCAAGGGCTACGTTGAATATGCAGGAGATGAGTTAGATCGTATCATCCCACCGACTTCACGTAGAGGAGGAGCAAGAGAAAAGAAAAAAGAATCCGTATTAGAAAAGATAAGAAGAATTGTAGATGTTTTTGTTGGGATATAACTTTAGTTTGCATTTTTTTGCAAAACCATTCAATGAATGATTAGAAGAGAAAGACGATTAACATCATTATTCCTCGTGTTATCATTTTACCCCATTTAATGTAAGAAAAAAATCTTAAATTCAAATTATCTAAAATCTTTCTTGTATAATAGACAGTTTAAGATATATACTAATAACGATTACATTTTAAGGAGTTGTTATGAATAATTTAAAAAGAAAAATGTCTAACACCCGCTTCAACGCTGACATTTGTTTTGTCACGAAAGTTGCTTAAAGTGCCTATACGGCACCGCAACTTTCGCACCAACTTTGCCACTGCTAAGTGCGTTGGCAAAGTAGCAAATACAAGTTAAGCGGAAGATGAACGGATGCTGTGCGGGCGGAGGAGAAAATATGGGGACATCAACTACTGAACGATTGGGTATATCTGAATTAACCAAAATATTTGCACAAGTTGGTTGGTATTTTCGTGAACAATTTGTTAGCGATAATGGAATTGATGCACAGGTAGAAATAGTTGAAAATAACAAACCAACTGGTCAACTAATCGCCATACAGGTAAAATCTGGAATGAGTTACTTTTCTGAAATGGATGAAGAAAAAATAATATATCGTCCAAAAGCAAACCATGTTGAATATTGGACAAAACATAGTCTTCCTGTAATTATATGTTTGCATAATACAGATAATGATAAAGTTTTTTGGACTCCGGTACTAAAGGAGCTTATTATATCAACTGGGAAAGGTTATAAAATCGAGATATCAACAAATAGTACATTGACAAAGGAAAATTGTTTAGGTTTATCACGAATTTTTAAGTTTAATTATCATGAATATAGACTGAATAAACTGTTGCTAGATTCATCTTGGATGAAATTAATAATGAATGGTGAAAGTGTTTATGCTGAATTTGAAGATTGGCACAATAAATCATTATCAAGAACTTCAATCACTATTAGCTGTGAATCAGTTAATGGTTCAAAAAGTATTAATTTACCAACATTATATGCCCCCGGATATAGTGTTTTAGGCATTGTACAAAAAATTATTCCATGGACATCATTCGAAATTGATATTGATAGTCATAGAGAAGCTCAAAAAGACGAATATGAAACAGAATGTTATACGGGATATTATAAAGAAGATGATATGAGATTTGATTATGAGTCATTTGATGAATGGTATGAAGAACCCGATGATATTGTTCCAATAAAAAGAGAATCAGAGATTGATATCTACAGAGTAAAACTTACACTTAATGATTTAGGAAAAGCATTTTTAAACATATACGAATATTTTGATTCAGATCCTGAATTTGAACTTACCTCTTTTAGTATCACAGAAATATTTGACTAACATCCGCTTCAACACTGACAAACGGGACTACGCCTGTTTGCAGGTTAAGTGGCAGTTATGTCTATGTTTAAGGAGAAAGTTATGGTTGTGGCAGAAATAAGTTTTGCTTTTGTTCTAATAACGTATAATTCTTATTCACTTCTTGAGAAATGGATTGACTGTGTTACATGTGCAATAGAAAAAGCTAATACAAAAGCTGATATATATGTAATAGATAATGGATCATCTGATAAAACAGAAATATTATTAAACGATTTATGTAATAATAAGACTCTCAAGACGAATAATATTATTATTACACACTTTAATAATGGTTTTAGTCGTGCACTTAATTGGATAGTTAAAGAAAAAAAATTGTATTCGTTGTATAGCCATATAGCCTTAGTTAATATTGATGCAAAGATTGAAGAAGAATGGCTTATGAAAATGATTAATAATATTATTAACCATGATGATAAATCATTATTTGGATGTAAAATATTAGATACGGAAAATAAAAATATAATATCAAGCATGGGACATGTTGTTGATCCAAATACGGGTAAAACTTATGATGTAGGTTGGAAAGCAGATGCTAGTAACAACGAAAAATATATTTCTGCAATACTAACTCCTTGTTTTGCTGCTTCTGTTTTTCCTGTATCATGTTTTACTGATGTAGGATTCCCAGATAATGATCAATGGATGTATTATGACGATATTGAATTCTATATACGATGTATACGTGCAGGATATAATACTGTTTATGATAATAATATTTGTGCATATCATCCAGCTCCACAAAATAAGAATAATAAATTAATAGTAGAAGCACAAGAAGACGGGATAAAAAAATTAAAAAAAATATTAATAGATATAAAAAATAATGATAAAACATTATATGAAATAATGGAAAAGAAATGGAATTTAAATGTAAACTTAAAAAAAGGCCTAACACCAGCTTCAACCTGACATTACCTGTGCGGTAATGCAGGTTAAGCGAATGTTAGATTGATTGACGGCAATGCCGTCAACATTGGAGTAGAGGGATATGAGAAAATCAATATTTGAAACTATAATTCATAG
>JBQNBL010000007.1:0-95565 GCA_052169955.1 Treponema sp. | reverse complement strand
ATGTTGAAAAAGCATTAAATGATGTTTTAAAATATGTGCATAAGCCTTAATCTTAACATTAAGGCTTACATCTTATAGTTAGATTTTTATGTGATACACAGATACTTTTATGGTTAGATTTTTACGTGATACATCACGGAATATAATCGTATTTGTCATGGGTTAAGCATGAAAAAAAATAAGAAATAGTGTGTACTGTTTTTTATGATGAAAGGATTAAAAGAGTTCTTCGAAGCTCTAGATAGAAAAGTCGACAAAACTGGAAAATTTCTTTGCAACATTAAAAAAGGAGAAAATATATTTGATGAATAGAAAAGTAATGGATATACAAAAAGTAGAAAAAACTATATTCCACTATGTTAATTATTGTAATATTCATAGAATGACCACTAATTTTCTAGCCAATTACAATGCCATTTTCTTGACTTTTCCAGTTATTGGTCAATTAGAGTGTCATAAAACAAAAACAAGGGGAGAAACACCTGTAAATAAAGAGTTACCTGATATATTGAAGTTAAAAGGTACGATTGTTAGAGCAAGATGTCATGCTCTTGTAAAACATGAGTTATTGAAAAAATGGCAAAAGGTAATGATTACATAATAGCAATAAAGGGTAATCAAAAGAGTATGTTTGAAAGTGTTAAAGAACTTTTTGACTTGTGTGAGCTGAAAGCTCGTCACATACTTTATATAGCAGAAAACAATAGTTTTCTGTAAATAAATCTTTTAGCTTAAGTTAAACGTTATTGCGCTTCTGATGATGATTTTAGATTTAACATCCTTTTTCTGAGCTAGAAGCCATGAATTACACATTCGGTCTATTGACTTTTTTAATAATGTTTGATAGCATTATGCTCATGTTAAGGGGGCGTAGCGAAGCTGGTTTATCGCGCTGGCCTGTCACGCCGGAGATCGCGGGTTCGAGCCCCGTCGCTCCCGTAAAAGCTCACTTTTTATAGTGAGCTTTTTTTGTATATATCCTACAATACCAGTCAATATATGAAATCAGAAAAATATCCATTATTAATATAAAAACGGGTAGTAGTGCAGTGGAAGTACGCTTGGTTCGGGACCAAGAAGTCGGGGGTTCAAATCCCCCCTGCCCGATACTGACATATTACAGTATTTCTAATAGGAGCTTTACACCATTATTCAAAGTTTCTTCTCTTATGCTGTTTCTATCCCCTTCAAAATAGAATATTTTAGAAGTAGAAATAAAATCAAAGCTAGGTATAGACGTTAAATTAGCATACACAATTTTTTCTAACCTAGCAACAGCAATACATACAGTTCCAACTTTTAGTTTATCATCCTTTGTTACAGGTCCTGCTAAACCTGTAACAGCAAGTGAATATGAAGGAAAGATTTTTCCCTTAATATAAGAGACTTTTAGAGCACCTTTTGCCATATCCAAGGCACATTCCCTACTAACTACTCCATAAGTCTTTATCACATACTCGGGAACATTCAATATATTTAACTTCGCTTGATCATTATAAACTACATAACTTCCCCATAACACTGAAGAGACACCTGACAATTTAGAAAATTCAGCAGAAATTAAACCACCTGTCAAAGACTCAGCAAAGACAACAAACGTATTTTTTGATTTTAATTTTTCAAAGAGATCATTTAAAAGTTTTGAATCAACCATTCCAACTATTCTTTTACAAGCTCTTGACGAAATTGTGAAACATCCAAACTGAAGACATCTTCTTTAATGAGTTGGGCATTAGATGCCATATGTATAGCACCATCAAATAAAACATTATCCTCTATTTTTAAGCGATTTGCAACAATATCTCCCCTTACGTTAGCATACGGCTTAAGCTCTACGTCACCCATAGCAGTAATTGCCCCATTCACTGTTCCTTCAATAATTATAGAGGAAGCTTTTATATATTGAACTTCACAAAAAGCTCCCTTAGCTATATACAAATTTCCTTTTGCGTCAATAGCACCAGAAAATTTACCTTCGATATATAAATCATCCGAGAACTTAATCACACCATTAAAAACAGTTTCTTTCCCTAGAACCGTTACATTTTTAACTTTATCATTATTTTTCATTATAGTAGCAAAGGAGAGTTAAGTTGAAACCATGTTTTCAGCATCATATGACACTGAAAACATATAAATTATTTTGTATTTTTTACAGCATCTTTAAGATTTTTACCAACCTTAAAGCGAACCACACGAGCATCCTTCATATCAATAATTTCACCAGTACGTGGGTTTCTTACATTTTTACGAGCCTTTCTAGTGTTAACAGAAAACACACCAAAACCTCTAAACTCAACAGGTACACCATTAACTAACGATGCTTCTGTTTCTTCGAAAAAGATATCCACAATTTTTCTTATATCTGCTAACTTAAAATCTGTTTTCGCATGTATCTTCTCAACTAGAGAAGACTTTGTTTCCTTTACAATATCCATAAAACCTCACAAAAATATTAAGAATTAAGACTCCTTTGCGAGGAAGGTCGAATTATACAAATGTTGCATGCGAGATTTCTTTCTTGATGCAACGTTTTTTTTGATTATCCCCTTTCTTGCAATAGTATCCAACTTACTAACCAAAGTCCTCAACAAAGAAGAAGCATTATCTTTATCTCCTTCTTTAACAGCTAAAGCATATTTTTTAGCCATAGTTCTAACAGTACTTTTAGCAATGCGATTCCTCATTCGCCTCACTTCACTCTGTTTATGCCGTTTAACAGCTGATGGATTCTTCATAAAAGCTCCTAACGATTCATATAAAATAATATTCAGCAATATTACACAATATCAATCTTTTTTGCAATAGCACTCCGTAATTTTCCCATATCTACAGTATCAAGACCAAGTTCAGCTGCACTATTAAGATCCTGCAACGCTTCAACATATCGTTGAAGATTGTAATATGATAGTGCTCGACGAAAATAAACATGAGCTTGGTTTGGCATAATATCCAGAGATTTAGAAAATTCCTCAATAGCCTCATAGTCTTTACCAAGCATAACAAGCACTATTCCCATATAATAATATGCCCTAAAGTTTTTAGGATCAAACTCTTCACTATTTTTAAAATCCTTGCAAGCATCCTCGTAATTACTAGCAAAAAAATATGCCATTCCCCTATGTTTATATATCACAGAAAGCACACTTCCTTGAGCCTTATCAAAGTCTTTTTTTCTTTCTATCTCCAAAATAACCTTTGTATAAATTTCAATAGCAAGAGAATAATTATGATTATTATGTGCTTTTAATGCTGCAACTAGCATATCATCAATACTTTCTATAGTATTAATATTTGTCTCATTTACTTTCTGCTCGTCAGTAGGTAAAATTCCCTGTTCATCTTTTAGAAGATTCGCTGTATATTCATCTGCTTTCTTATAAAAATCAAACCGTCTAGTATCCAACTCAATTTTAAGATTTTTTTGATAGTCATTAATTTCCTGAAAAACAATATCAGCAAGAGTAAGACTAGCATTAATAGCAGCAAGCTTTCTTTTCATTGGAACATCAAGAGCAGTAGTCTCTGATTTGTAGACCAGATCGTGTTCAATCTCTGCCCATGCATCTTGCAAAACAGTCCTTAGTTGTATTTCAAAAACTATTCCATCTGGAATTAAAAGCCCCACCTTAAAACTATCTGGTACGTTAACAACAAAATGAATAGATTCGTAACCAAAAGATTTATAATTTGAATGATCTCCCTTATTTTCTACATCATATAACTCAAAATTTTTAGACAGTATGTTTTTTACTTCCTCCAAATTACTTATAAAAGTACACATAATTCTGATGCCTAAAATATCAGTTAAAAGAGGAATCTCTTTACCAACACTCTTAATCTTAAACTTTTGAATTTTCTTATAATAACTATCAAAACTTTTAACACGAGCCTTATATGTAAGAGAATTTTCTAGTGCAAGTACTGATTGCAGGTAATCTAACAAACGAGTAAGTAATAGGTCAAAGTGTGGCTTATAATTAAGATAAGATTGAGATAACTCAAGCTTTGTTAAAAAGAAAGGTTTAAACACTTCCATAGTTTTTCAAATACTAAAAAAATAAGCGGTAAGTTTTATAAAAACATACCGCTTATAATTCAAAACAAACTAGTTAAAACTACTCAACATCACCAGCGTTATTTCCGCCTTGTTGATTATTTGCTCCAGCTGCTCCGTTTGATGGAGCAAATTCAGTTTCTGTAGCCATCTTCTCTTTTTCAAGATAGCGAAAAACTTGAACTTGACCAAATCTTCTAACTTCAATTTGCTTTCTTTCCATATTGCGGAATGTCTGAATTCCCCAGATATCCTCATCAGCAAAATCTCTAACAGTCTGTAAAACAGCTTTGTCATAGATCAACTTAACATCTTTGAAATATCCAACAAAGTCTCCACCTGCATGAGAACCATCTCTTGTTACTGCAAAACCTGCAAAAGCAACATGAGGTAGTGCTGTAGGATAAGCTGGATACAATCTTACTTCCCTACTCTTAACCTGTGATACGTATGATGGATTAGTCCATATTAATTCTTTCCAACCATCAAACAATAGATATCCCATGAAGTATCTCTTCAATTCATTATGTTCATTGCGAACTAAAACATATAAACCATGTGGGAAATTCATACCATAAGTATTAACAGCGATTGATTTAATAACACCAACATTCTTTACAACACCATAACCATCTTCATATCTTGATTTTCCACTAGCTTTTTCTTCAGCAGTTGGCTCTTGTACGTTTCCATTATCATCAACTTGTGCCATTCCTTCATAAGCTGGAATCAAGAAAGCAGGACGAATTTCCGCACTTGAATTATTCAACCATTCTGGAAAATTAATACGAACACCCATTAATTTTTGACCAGCAAAATTTCTTGCTTCATCAGAAACTTTAGCTTCTGATGTCTTAGAAAGACTGATAGTCATAGGACTTCTTGAAGATGAATTAAGAACAACTTCCCATTCACCAATTGCCAAAGATGTTCTCATAAGAGCTTTTTGCTCATCTGTATAAGATGCTCCAGCAACAACACCAAAATCCATAACAGTTCTGCGATTTTGAGTCATATTGCCCGCTTTATCAGCTACGATGTCTGCGTTCAATAAGTTAAAATCGATAACCACTGCTTCCTCAGCAGAAACAACAGCAGAAAGCATTAAAAATGCCATCGCCACAAGCATGAATGTTTTCTTCATTTAAAACTCCTTTGTTTACTTTTATTCAACCTGTATTTCGTAGTCTATACGAAACACAATGGTCTTGTCAACACTAAAAGTTATTTCTAACATAGCTAGTCAAGACATGGAATAACCTTGCATTAAAGCATAAAACTCCGTCTTAATAAGCATAAAAAATATACTTACAACATCCGCATTATCGTCTATCAATAATGAAATATTAACCTATGTTATGTAGCATTAAATTTAGATTTAGAAAAAGCATTGATTAATTCAAATTTGAATTAATCAATGCTTTGTTAAAATTGCTCATTTTCTTATTTCTTGAATGGTTTCAACATGTATATAAGAATTGGAGTCATCAAATAGTCTGCAACAAGGGCTATGAATAAACCTAATGCTCCAAAAAGGCCAATGCGTACAATGCCATCAAGAAGTGAAATAGAGTAAGAAGCAAAAGAAGCACAAAGAATCACAGTAGTAGCTCCAAGTGTCTTTCCTATAGTCCTAAATGTACCTGTGATGACTTCATCATAACTCTTTCCTTCTTCAAATTCCAACTTTGAATGAGTCATAAAATAGATTGTGTCATCAACTGCTATACCTAAAAGCATAGGCATAATGGTCATAGTCATCATATCAAGTGGAACACCTAAGTATCCCATTATGGAGCCAATCACTATTATTGGTGTCACATTTGGAATTAAACCAATAAGACCAAGCCTCAAGCTACCAAAGACCAAAGCCATCAGTACTGCAATAGAAAGAATAGAAGTTACAAATGAATAAATCTCACCAAAAACAATGTATTCATTCAAATCTGCAAAATTAACAGCAGTCCCAGCTAAAAACACATCTGCATCTGGAAATATTTTTTTAGACTCAGCACGAAGTGTTGATATAGTCTGTGCCAGATTTCTAGAATCAAATTCCTGAACTTCTACCATTATTCTAAGTGTTTTATATTCATCATCAACCCATTTAGTTGCATCCCCTCCAGACATTTCATAAAGAAACAACATTTCATTTAATTGCCCCTTATCCTCTGGTATAGCATAAAATGCAGGTGAGTCCCCATTAAGTGTCTGATTCATTTCTTTTATTGTGCTTGTAATTGAAAAAACTTTAGCAACACCTTCATTTTTCTTTGTGTTATCAAAACTTCCAATTAAGTTTTCTAATTTTTCAACTCTTTTCAAAACTGAAGGATCTTTTATAGCATCATCTTCAGGAAATGTGATCATTACATTATAGTTGAAGTATGAACCTAATTGAGATTGCGTAACTTCAAAAATACGCTTAACATAAGGAATGCGAGTTCCCATAAAAGTCATAGCATTCATTCTAACATCAACTTTCATTAAGCCCGGAATGCATGCCAAAAAAGTAATGGTAAAAACAATTAAAATGACAACTCGATTTTTTATTACGCTAGTTCCAAAATTAGCAAATTTTTCATCTATAATGTGGAATAATTTTTTTTTATTTTTCTCTTCTGAAATCTTTTTGTTTTTACCAAAACTCATGGCTATTGGAAGGAGTGTAGAGACATAAATATAGACAGATAAAACACTCATTGCACAAGAAATACCCACCCATCTTATTGGACGAAGCGATGTAGTTAGAAAAGAAAGAACTGAAACAACTGTTGTGACCACTGTGAAAAAAAGTGGCCAACCAGTCTCTTCTATAGATTGAACTATTGCTTCTTTTCGATTTCCTAAAATATAAAAATAGTGCTTGAAAGAATTTAATAAGTGAAGTGAATAGCCCACAGACAACGCCATAGCAAGCAATATTGGAAGCACTGTCATGTTTGAATCCACAGTAATTCCAAAATGCCCCATCAAACCAAACACTGTTGCAATACCAATAGTAGTTCCAATAACAGGCACAATAGTACCTATAAAGCTCATAGAAAACAGTATCAACAAAAGTAACATAACTGAAAAACCTACGACAACAGTTTTCATAGATTCTTTTGGCATTACAATATCTTCTTCAGTCTCTGTGTAAGGAAGTCCTACAGGCTTTATGGAATACTTATCACTATTCCATTTTGGATTGGTTACCACATCAATTGCAGCTTGTCCTGCTTCGTTCATAGGTGGAACTTTTTTAGTTTTTTGCCATTCCCCATCAGGAGGAAAAGGTAAAAGAGATAAGACTACCCAACATTCTGTGCAATCTGAAGAAACAATTTTGTTTACTAAAGATTTACGAGACATAATTAGCTTTTTGGTTTCTTCGATTTCTTTAGGATCACTTGGAATGCCATCTTCAAATGGATGAAAAATCTCCATACCATCTTCTGTTCCACGAGTTATATCGATATCTGTTATAGACATTAAAGAATCAGCGTAAGGAACTTTTTCCAATAACTCGGCACCTATATCTTTTATTGTTTTTAATACCTCGCTCTGAAACACATCTTTAGACTCTATGAGCAAAGCAATTGTATCATTGTTGCCAAAAAGAGATTCGAATCTTTCAATTTTCTTCTCTCTTTCAGGCTCTTGAACTAACCAACCACTATCATCAGTTGTTTTTTTCACTTTTTTCAAGCCCATCAAAGACAAGATAGAAAAAATTGCTAAAACCAGCAAAAATACGAATCTATATTTAATTTGTATTTCTGCTATTCTTTTAAAAAACTTTTGTACATATTTTACTTTCATAATCTCTCCTAAGATATAAAATTTAGACTAATTTTTAATAAATTTAGTCAACAACTATTTGCTGTTGTACTTACCTATGTAAATTTTTCGTTCTAGTCGTCAAGCTTAAGGATTTATCATAGTTACATTTGTTAGGGGTGTTTTTTCTTTTTTTCGACAAAAGAAAAAATACCCCCTATAACCCCAAAAAAGAAAACAGCGACTTAGGGGCTTAGCCCCTAAGAACCCCACCTTTGCTCGTAAAACTTTCCCTCATTTGTTTCGATTACATATTCTCCCTAGCCACTACGTTAACATTACCCTTACATAATACTAATACATAACTCAACATTACCGAACAGCTACAATGAAAAACCTCATCTCTTAAATGGTTTTAGCATGTATATGAGAATAGGAGTCATTAAATAGTCGGCAAGAAGTGCTACAAAAAGTCCTATTGCCGCCAAAACACCAAGACGAGCAATACCATCAAGAAGTGAGATGGAGTATGAAGCAAAAGAACTGCAGAGAATTACGGTTGTAGCTCCAAGAGTCTTTCCTATTGTTCTAAATGTATTAATAACAGCTAAATCATAGCTTCCGCCTTCTTCAAATTCTAACTTTGCATGGGTCATAAAGTATATTGTGTCATCAACTGCAATACCCAACATCATAGGCATAATAGTCATAGTCATCATATCTAAAGGAATGCCAGCATAGCCCATAATAGCACCAATCACAATTAATGGTGCCACATTTGGAATTAAACCTACAAGACCAAGTCTAATACTCCCAAAAACCAAAGCCATTAAAATGGCAATTGATATCATAGAAGACAAAAATGAATAAAGCTCTCCAAAAACGATATGTTCATTAATTTCTGCAAAGTCTACTGCACGCCCAACCAAAAAGATATCTGCATCTGGGAAAATTTTCTTTGTTTCTTGCCTTAACTTATTAACACTGTCTCCAAGTTGCTTAGAATCAAATTCTACAACTTCTGTTCTTATACGAAGTGTTCTATATTCATCATCAACCCATTTACTAGCGTCCCCTCCAGACATTTCATAAAGAAATAACATTTCATTTAGTTGACCACTATCTTCAGGAAGTTTATAAAAGTGAGGATTGTCCCCATTAAGCGTTTGATTCATTTCTTTTACTATATTTGTAATCGAAAATATTTTAGGCACATCTTTATTTTTTTTTGTTGCTTCAAAAGAGCTAATCACGTTCTCCAATTTCTCAACTCTTTTTAGCACATCAGGATTTTTTATAGCATCATCTTCGGGAAAAGTAATCATCACATTATACGTAAGATATGAACCTAGTTGAGATTGAGTAATTTCGTAAACTCTTTTTAAGTAGGGAATGCGTATTCCTCCGAAGGTGAAAATTTTCATTTTTACTTCAGTTTTCATTAAACCCGGTATGCAAGCAATAAAAATAATGATGAAAGTGATAAGGATTGGAATACGCTTTTTAATCACTTTTTCTCCAAAGTTTGCAAAATGTTCATCCATTGTATGAAACATCTTTTTTTCTCTTAAATGCTCTGGAATAGGCTTCCTGTCTTTTCCAAAACTCATTATAATAGGAATTAGCGTTGCTGTATAAAAATAAACAGCCAAGACTGTGCAAGCAGATATCGCTCCACCCCATCTTATTGGAGTTAGTGAGGTGGTTAAAAATGAAAGAACAGACACAACAGTTGTAATAACTGTAAAAAGAAGTGGCCAGCCTGTTTCTTCTATAGATTGAATTACAGCTTCTTTTCTTTTTCCCGAAATATAAAAGTAATGCTTGAATGAATTTAGTAAGTGAATTGAATATCCGATAGAAAGTGCCATTGCAAGCAATATAGGAAGCGTCATCATATTTCCATCAGCACTAATACCAAAATAGCTCATGTAGCCAAATACACTTGCAATACCCGCTCCTGAAGCAATAAAAGGCACAATAGTGCCAACAAAACTCATCGAAAACACAATCAAAAGAATAAGCATAACTATCAAGCTCAAACCTATGGTTTTCATGCTTTCTTGCTTCATAGCAACTTTTTCTTCAGTCTCTGTGTAAGGAGTGCCAATCGGTTTAATTGTGTATTTATCGCTTTTCCACTTTGGATTGGTAACAATTTCCATAGCTTTCTCGCCTACAACGAATAAAGTTTCTTTTTCATTTTCTTTTAATGATTCTTTTGGTGGAAAAGATTTAAGATTTAGAATAAGCCATGATTCTTTGCAATCTTCAGAAACAATCTTATTCACTAACGATTTTCGACTCATAATAAGGCGTTTAAACTTTTCAATTTCTTCTTTATTATTTGGAACACCATCTTCAAAAGGATGATATATTTCCATTCCTTCTTCTGTTCCAACTGTTATGTCTATGTCTGTAATAGACATAAGAGAATCCGCATAAGGCACGTTGTCCAATAGTTCTTTTCCTATCTCTTTTATCACTTTTAAGACTTCATATTGAAACACATCATCAGATTCGATTAAAAGTGCTATAATCTCGTTGTTTCCAAAAAGTTCTTCAAAGCGTGCATTCTTTTTTGCATATTCAGCATCTTTTATGAGCCATTCTCCTTCATCAGATGTGCTTTTGAAATGTTTAAGCCCCATAATGCCAACGACAGAAAAAACCGCCAAAGCTAGCAAAAACACAAACCTATATTTGAGTTGTATTTCTGCCACTCTTCTAAAAAACTTTTGTACAAACTTTATCTTCATAGTATACTCCTAGTATGTGTTAAATTAATATAATTAAAATAAATAACTATTGATAAGACGCAAAATAGTCATCTATTTCTTCTCTCATTTTTATTCCTACATTTTCAAAAATATCAAGTAATTCATGATACGTCCCTTCTCCGCCAATAAAATCCCAATATTCTTCTCCAACTTTCAGTTCATTTTTCACATCAAACATACCTGCTAATGTCCATCTTGCATATGAATTTGGATGATAAGGATTATATGGAATACCAAGAAAAGTATTAATTTTTGCATCTGGATTTATGTATAAAATGGAAGCAATCCATTCTAAAAAATTACGCTTAAAACTTATAAAGTCCCCTTTATTTGGTTTTGCTGTTTTTAAATCAATTAAATATATTGAATCATCAAAAGAAGTTAATTTAATATCTACTCTTATGCTCTTAATTTTTTTAACCTCTCCTATTTGACAAACTTTTCTTAACATCTCAATTTCCAAATGAGAATCAGGAGCTACATTTGCAGAAGTAAGATTATCAATAATATCTTGTATACACTCTTGAGATGCCTTACTTATATGCTCTCCTGCATTAGTTTGAACTTCAACAGATTTAAAATGCTCACTCCCTAAAAAGGCAGAAATAGGCTCAAAAATACTTGTTCCAAAATTAGTATTAAGAGAATGTATGAAAGAAAAAAGAGCCATACGGTCTTTTCCTAATAATCTCGTATGAAAAGGCATATATTTTGATTCTGGCGAATAATTTTTGAACTTATGCCTTAATGCACCAACTAATATGTTTTCAATTTCTTCTTTTTCATTATTAGAAAAGCCCATTTGCTATTTCTCCCTCATATGAAAAATTGTTTCTGAATATGCACTCTTATCTTTCTCTGTACGATTTAGAACAGGTCGGTTGTAGGTATTAATAATTTTCATATTAGTTTTTGAAGCAATAGTTGGATATAGATTAAACTTATCATTTGCCACTAAGAATACGTTATAATCTTTTTTTAAGTATTGCTTCATGTTGTTTAAAACTGCACTAATTCCTTCAACATAATCACTTTGAGCTTTTTTACTACTTCCATTAAAGAGAGCACCTATCTCATATGTATCTTTTCTTTCGAGATTGAAAAGGTCGTAAGCGTATGCATGTTGCTCATGATAGTCAATCAACCCAACATAGGGAGGAGAAGAAAAAATGCCAGCAATTTTATTATTAGAGACTTTTTTATATAGAGGATTCATATTTTTTTGCAAACTTTCTAATAAATCAATATTTCTAGAATCTCCTGTTAAACAAACTTGATATGTAGGGGTTCTCAAGAAAGAAAACTCCTTTAACCTTTTTATTGTATCTTTAGAATACGTATTCCACCATTTCAAAATAGAAAAAAGGGGTTTACAAATTTTGCCATGCTTTGTGCAGTAATAAGGTGCCATAACAGGAGAATATATAGTAGCTAAATCTGAATGAGTTGTTGCCCTGCAACTTCTAATAGTACGACTTAAAATTACCCTTACTATGTTTTTAATGCTTTCATCTTTGATACTTTCTATTAATGAATATGTAAAATCTATTTCTTTTTTGACTGTATAAAGATACCATTTTTCTAAAAAGTTATTGCCTTTATCTTGTTCTAATTTTATATTAAATTCTTTAAGCAAATTTTCATATATTGGTAAAAACATATTTTCTTTTTCTGTTGCATATTGCTTTTCATTTATTTTTTTATTTCTCAAATCAATTTTAAATTGAGGAGAGGGGAAGTAAACACTGTTAAAAATTGATAGCTTATTCATTAAACTTTCTTCAAATTCTTGTATTTTACTTTCATATACAAAAAAAGATAATTTATTAGTAATTTCTTTTATTTCAGTTTCAAGAAGAGAAAAATCACACAAACTTAGTTTAACATTAGAAATCATTGCATTGAATTTAGAAATATCTATACCTACAGCGTGCATTCCTTTTTCATTAGCTTCCACCAAAGTTGTTCCCGAGCCACAGAAAGGATCTAATATAACATCTCCTTTATTAAAAAACACTTCTTGTTTGAAAGCATCTGTATGACTATCTAAAAAATATTCAACAAGTTGCGGTATAAACTTTCCTTTGTATGGGTGAAGCCTGTGTACATGCTTGGTAGTTTCTGCTTCTTTATATTTTTCAAAAGACAATGTCCAATTTATGTCCTTATCCAAAGAAGACTGCCATATTTTTTTACGCTCTGTACTTTGACTCTGATAGTAGCTTATTATTTCATTTTTTGATACAAACAAAGCCCCATCTTGATTAAATCTATTTATTCTACCATACTGAATGAGATATGAAATATTAGAAGGTGTAATATTTTTTTGTGTTATAGTTCTTGCTAATTGAATAGCTTCTGCAATACATATCAAATCCATTTTTCAACTTCCTTCAAATTTCTAAAACGAAAATCTTCCTCTAAGCCAGTATGTGTTTAAATCTTTCATTTGAGAAAACTGACCCTTTCCGTCTTTTCCTTTTGTGTAAATGTCAAAGCCTGTTGCAACATGGAAATTGTCTGTTATTGCATAGTCAATTGAGTATGTTGAAAATGTGTCTCCATAATTTACACCTATTGCCCCTGTTATGCTTGCTTTAAGAGTTTCACGCAAAAAAGACTTAGAGAGATTTAAGCTGATTGTGCCTTGATGCAATGGGCGAGCTATATCATCTTTGTGATCCAAAATTAAGTCTTCAAAATATTGAGCTGAAAGAGTCCAACCACTTTTATTCCAATCAAGTCCTGCCAACATCAATAACTGATGTTTTCTTAAAGGACTATTGAATGAAAGAGTAATAGGTCCCTCTGGCAGAGGATATTTTGGTAATGTTCCGAATTGTTCTTTTGGTTCAAAATAACGTCCCCATACATAAGCTACTTCATAGCGAAGAAGTACATCACCGATAGGAACGGCACCATCTGTTCCAAGCATTGCAATTCTGTAATATTCAGGTGTAATTTTTATATCAATGGACTTAGGCACATTTTGCTCTCCAATCGGATGTGGAAACATTTTTTTTTCTGTATTTAGAACTCCCTTTCTCACAAACATAGGATTTTTGTCCCAACCATAAAAGGCAGAAAAAGAAAAATCTATGCGTGGCAAGAAAAAAGAAAAACGCATTCCCATTTCTGTATCTAAAACATGACGAGGCGTTTTCGCTTCATCTTTTTTGTAACTGATAGGAAGTGTAAATCCACTTACCTTTTGCTCGGTTGGCAAGTTTATATAAAGTGGTGGCTTATTTTTTCCAAGTTCAAAAGAGAATGAAGGCAATTTATTTGGTGTGAAGAAAGGAATAACCATCGCGTCAAACGTAAAGATATCGTGAAAGAATTTCACTCTAATTCCATCACTTGGGAGAAGTGAATCATCGTTTGTTACGCTGGTAATTTCTCTTGAATCTTTTGCTGCAATTACATTTGTAAGCGTAAAACCATCTGCCTGTCCCCAGACAATGTGCTGGCGACCAACACAAAGCTCAAAAAGGCTATTTGAATATTTATAGTAAGCTTCGTTTAAGCGAAATCCTGTTCTTTCTTTGTTTGGATAGTTATATTCTGCTGTTGCAGAGATTTTTGCAGATGAGCCATACAATGACATTTTCACAAAGGCTGAAACAAAATTGCGAGAAGCAAGGTAGTCAAAGTTTTTAAGAAAACCTACTCCATGCACACTTTCAATCTTACCACCAAAGTCAAATTGCAAACCTTCATTTTCCCCATCATCGAAGTATGAATCCTCTTGAGAGTACACTTCATAAGAAGACTCATCAACATCACCTGTCTCTTGTGAATAAGCCATGCAAAATCCACCTAATAGCAAAAGCATTAAGCATAGTGAGAATTTTTTAATCATAATTTTATTTCCTTAAAAGTAAGGGAGTAAAGAAAACACTGATTAAAGTATAGATTATTATTAATGTAATTTTTATATTTAATCAGTGCCTACCAGTTATTTTAATGTACCTGATTCCAGAGTTGAAACTCTAAAAAGCTCATCTTTTAATGGCTTATTGTTTTCAATCTTTTTAGTTTCAATAATTGTCTTATGCTTTTTTTGAAGATTTTCCATTTGTATTTTTTCTATCGTCCAAAGACCATCAATCTTTTTAAGACTTTGCACTTTCATTTCCTTTAGCAATGCAGATTGTTTGTCATAAAACTCTGCTTTGATAGGAATTAAAGACTCTTGGTCAACCCAAGAAACAAACTTAGAATAATTAGAGCGTATTTTAGGAAGTGGAATTGACTCAACTTTCCAGCATTTCTTACCATCGACACTTTCTTCACCAAGCAATGTATATGTGTAATCTTCAATCTCATGACCAGACATATCATCATAAGTGAAGTCTGTTCCCATAAAGTCATCGCCAGAGCCTGAACCTGTGATTCTTCTCGATTTCTTTAATGAAGGCATATAAAGCCAGCGGTCATCTTTTTTACCAGCCTCTTCATATGAAACCGAAAGATAACCAACGCCTTTAACATCTGCAGGTTTTAAGAACACCATAACACTTTTTTCATCAGTGCCATAATCCTTTTTATACGCTGAAACTTCACGAACTCTTGTGTTTCCACGTGAATTGATAAGCGTCATTTCAATCTTGTAACTTGAAGTTTTAGGCTTTTCACGATTTTTAGATTTTAGCATGATATCTTTACCTGTTAGCCCTTCAGCTGACACGTAAAAAAGACAAACAACAGAAAATAACAAACAAATAATACACTTTTTCATAACACACCTCATTAGTTAGAATTCGCCAATAAATATATTCCTTTAATAGAAATAAGGCAATAGTTTATGAATTAATCTCATGTTTACTTAGGTAAATCTATAGCAGTAATCAGAATATCTCATATGTTAGTTAATAATTTCATTTATTTTTTCGATATTATGTGAAGGTGTATAATATGGTGTCATACGATTTTCATAGTTGGAACTTTTTGCTTATTGCCATAAAGGTTGTTTTTGCATTTATTATGAGTTTTTTAGCAGTATTTCTATGGTCAAAAACAAGAAAAGCTGCAGAAATATTTTTGGTTATGGCAATTATATCTTTGTTTACCTCTTTGGTTTATGATGTTCTTCTAATCTTTGGTTTTTTTAATGCTTCGTTTTCTTACCTAAGTGGTTTCCCATTGCTATCGTTTATTTTTTCTCTTTTACCTTATATCTTTTTTATCTTCTCATTATCATTTTTTGTCAAAGAGAAATAAAGAAACTTTCGAAAAGAATACATTTCTCTCATCAATAAGCAATATAGAAATTAACTAAAATGCGGATCACATTCGCTATTGTAAACTATATAGTTTACAATAGCGAAACTGTACAGTTTACGATCCCTAAATAATACAGTTTCGCATAACAAAACTGTACAGTTTGCGACCCCTAAACTGTACAGTTTAGGGGCAGTACATTAGCTAAGGTACGACCATAACACTAGCTAATGTATTACCCTAACATTAGCTAATGTACGGTTAATTCCTAGCTAATTAATAGCATAACATTGTTTGAGATATTTTCTTCATATAAATTATCCACTAAGTCTATGTGATACATAATAGTTTCAAGCAATGGTAATTCATTAATTTATTTTACAGTATATATTTATATCAAAGAATTAAAAAAGTTTTTAATATCTTGAATTACTAAAAACAATACCTACTATAACTCAAGGAATCCCCCACACACAAGTTAAAATTAATGTAGGCAAAATTGCTCCACAACAACCACAATCTAAAACCACTAATGGAGGAAAAATTATACATAGTATTGCTCTTCCACATCCCATTTATAATCTTATGGAACGTATCATCCATCAGTCTATATTCTTCTCTCTTAATTCTATGACATTTATTCATATATTTACAAGGTATACAATTCTCCTCTTGACAAGAAAAAACTTGTATTTATACAATGATAAGATACTTATTTAGTCATTCGGAGGATGTTATGAAAAAATCAGTTAGTTTGTTCCTTATAATTGCAGTCTTTTTTGCCAGTTGTGCAACTACAAATATCTCTTCAAAAACACAAGCAAAAAGCAAATCACCTGAAATGATTGACCATAAAAATCAACAATTCGGTAAAGAAATACCTGAATGGGTAAGTATGGAACAATATGATATTGAGCAATTACCTAGATATAAAGATGTCTATGTTTTTAAGTTTGTTTCTGAAAAAGCAAAAGACTTAGAAGGAAGTCAAATATGGATGAAAAATTTTACTGTTACAAGTGAGGTGTCAAGACTTATATCTCAACGTATTCGAGATAAAGCTGCTTCTGCTGTAGGTGGCAATTCCTCTTCTGTAGACGCATACACAAAAGAGTTAGTTAAATTAGTTAGTGAAGCAAGTATGAATGGACTGAAAAAAGAAAGTGATTATTGGACATGTAGACGTTTTTTCAACTCTGAAGGAGATGTTGAAGGTGATTTTTATTCAACATTCATGCTCTATAGCATACCTAGAAAAACACTTGATGGAATCATCAAAGAGGCAATTGCTAAAGCAAATGAAAAAGAGAAAACTAAAAGTCAAGAAGAAATAGATTTAAGAAACATGGTGAATAAAGCCATGACTGAAAACTTTTAAGATTTATCTAGGAGTTTTATAGGAATGAGAAATAAATTAATAATTTTTAGTATTGCTATTTCAATTATTCTGTCTTCTTGTGCAACCGTTAAGGTAAAACGAATTGCCTCTGACTCTGTAGTTGATTTAAGTGGCTATTGGAACGACACTGATGTGAGAGTGGTTTGTAAGGATTTGATTGAAAAATGTCTTTCATCCCCTCGTGTTGCAAGTTTTGAAGCAAAAAATAATAGACTTCCTGTAATTATAGTTGGGAAATTCAAAAATGACAGTACTGAACATATTGATGCTTCAATCATTACAGAGAAAATGTCTGATGCCATCATTAATAGTGGCTTAGCTGATTTTGTAGCTGATAAGAATGAGAGAGAAGAATTGCGAGAAGAACGTAAAGATCAGAACGTTGGAGGATATACCAGCGAAGAAACTATTAAGAACTTGAGTAACGAGACAGGCGCTGATTTTATGTTAAAAGGTTCCGTAAAAACAATTGTGGACAAAGTCGACAACAAAACAGTTCGCACTTACTATGTAAGTGTTCAACTCATCAATCTAGAGACAAATATTGTTATGTTCAAAGGTTTTAATGATTCTATAAAAAAAGTCATAAAAACTAGAACTCCTAAATTGTAATATACATGAGGAGTATTTTTTAATGCTCCTCTCTTTAATTTTAATCAGATGAAAAAAAATATATTAAAAAGTTTTACTCTTATCACTATAAGTTTGCTTGTTTCTTGTGCTACTTCAAAATTTAACGTTATAAGCTTTGAAAAGGCATATTCAGACGGGAATTATGAACTTTGCGTAAAAATGCTTAAGAACAAAAAGTACGGAAAGGATAGTATACCTCTTAAAAATATGGATATTGCAATTCTCTTACATTATGCAAAGGATTATGATGCAAGCCAAAAATATTTTGCTGAATGTGAACGTCTTATGGATGCAGGTGATTTAAGAAGCATTGCCCAATTTGAGAGTTTCTATCTTAATATCCTAAATAGCTTTAATTATTATAATCAAGGAAAACTTGAAGACGCTATTGTTGAGATAAAAAAAGCAGATCATGAAAAAGTAAATCAGGGAAGGCAAGCTAGTAATTCTTTATGGTTTATTGTTGACGATAGTAGTAATGTTGCGACAATTCGGGGTTTTGATGATGATGAAAAAGATGGAGAAGAATATCATAAGGCATGTAGTAAATTTGGTGTTTCACCAGCAGAAGCAAGCAGAGGTACTCCTAGAAAACCAACTATAAACGACTTATATCGTTCTTCTCCAACAGCTTATTATCTAGGCTCTCTTTTTAGGGAAGCTAATGGAGATACTGAATGTGCTAGGCTTGATCGTGATTATCTTAAAGTTCTTAATCCAAAAATTAATTTTGTAAAGGACAATGAAAAGGCTGTATTAAACGTAGTTGCATTTTCAGGTTCTATTGCTAAAAAGAAAGAAAAATCATATTACTTCCCACCTGAAGTGTCAGGAGTCCCCATATATCTGCCTGATGTTATAGTAATTGATAATGACGGTGTCCCTATGACTATTCCGGGACTTCGCTATAAGTTTGCATATACACAAGCGGGAGAAAATGAAACAAATGTAAATAGAATTGAAGCCATAGCTACCAATGTAAAAACAGGTGAAGAAACAAAAGCACAATTTTCCTTTTTGGAAGACTTTGGTGAAGAGTTAAAGAAAAATGTTGCATTAAAAGCAAGACGGGAATTTCAAAAGAATAAAATAAAAAGTATTATAGGAAAGTCTGCTCTTGCAATTAGTCTAACTATTGCAGTTTATGCAGCAAGAAAAGCTATGGACAAAGCTAGTGATGATGTTTTTGCAAAGACAATTGCTGATATAGCTTTAAGTGCAGCAGAGCTTGCTTTTAGAGTTGGACTTGAAAAGTTTGATGATTCCATTAAGGCAGATACTCGTCAGGCAAGATACTTGCCTGCACGCTCTTATGCTACAAGTTTAAGCTTGGATGAAGGCACTTACAATGTGAAAGTTCAATATATGAAAGGAAATTTAGTGTTGAATGAAGATGTTTTTGAAAATGTGAATATCAAACAATCTCAATTGAATTTACTGGAGTCTATATGCCTCGATTAATTTTGAGTTTTTTCTTTTGCTTACTGTGTCTATCATCACTTGAGGCAAAGAAAAAAGAAAGGTTTCCTATTTGGGTCACCTCACCTTCCTCAGTATATTCTGAAAATGACTATATTGTGGAACTAGGTTCTGGTTCAAGCCAAAAAGATGCAGATAACAAAGCTATTGAAGGACTAGCAGCTATTTTTAACCGAAGTGTTTCATCAAAAACTGATAGTTCGTTAGCATATCGTGAAAATGCTGATAATGTAGATAAAACAAAAAGCATAAACCAGCATGTCTCAGTTTTAACTTCTATGAAAGATTTAATAGGTGTAGAAATAAAAGAAAGATGGAAGAGTAAAGATGGCGTTTTTTATGCTCTGGCTGTGCTAAATAAACAAAAAGCTATTGCTATTTATTCTGAAAAGCTAGATTACTGTATTTCTTTGATTGATGAAGCTCTTAATATTCCAAGCGATGAAAAAGGTACATTTCAAGAATATACTAGATATGTTTTTGCGACTTCAAAAGCTGATGAAATGTCTTTGTATAATGCCTATCTGGCAGTATTAAACCCTGCTGGAGTCATGATTTATAGTGAAGATATTTATAAGGCAGAAAATTTGAAGTTAAAAGCGATGTCCATTGCAAAAAATATTTTAGTTGAAGTGAGAATTGGCGGTAATTGGACTGATAAACGCATTAAATCTATCTTTGAGAAAGTTTTTACTTCTCGTGGTTTTACAATAGCAAAAGAGAAAAAAGCGAGATATGTATTAGATGTTAAATTGGAACTAGGAGAAGAAACAAAGTTATCTGATGATAGGCTTATGATTAGATATTCTCTTAATTCTGAATTACTTGATACTGCAACAGGTGATAGCTTCTTGCCTTTTGTGCTTAATGATAAAGCTGTGCAGTTTAATAGTGAAGCTGTTAAAAACCAAATATTCAAAAACGTGAAAACAAAGGTTGAGAAAGATTTTGATGCTTTGTTTAATCAATATATAGAAAATTTTTCTTTGGTAAGGTAAGTAGTATGAAAAGATTGTTAGGTCTGTTTTTTTTAGTATATTTTCCATCTTTTTTAATTGCAGATGTATATGATGATTTTACAAACTTCCGTGTTTCTTTGTGTAATAAAGAAAACATAGAAGAATCAACTAAAGCTCTTTCTGAATGGGAAAATAATTTTACCACGCAAAATTTAACAGAAGAAGAGAAGCTAACACTAAAAAACCTTTTTGTTCTAGAAAAAATATCAATATTAAAAAATGATAAAAAAAAGATTTACTCCTTGTTAACTGCACAAGATAAAGAATGCGCTAAATTTATGGAAGGAAAATCTACAGCAAAGGTTGGAAAGTGGTTTTGCCTAAGCTATGGAAACATCAAAAGCCGTTTAATACTTTATGCTTCATGGCTAGAAGTTATAAATACATCAAAATTAGTAAAGCAATATTATGACGTTGCAATAAAAAAAGATAAAAACTTTTCAGAAGCACACATTGCAAATGCTTTACGCCTTTTTTTCGCTCCCCACATTGCAGGTGGTAGCTATGAAGCGGCATTAAAAGAATGCAACATTGCAGTCTCTTCAGCAAAAAATAATGAAGAAAAATACCTTGCTCTTCTTTTTCGCTCTCAAATCCACTTTAAATTAAAGCATACAAAAGAATATGATGAAGACTTAAAGTTAGCCCATAGCTTAATTTCAAATGAGATTTTTACAAAACATATAGCAAAACAGAATAAAGAAAATGGCAAAGCATTTTTTGAATAAAACCAAAAAGATTAGACCTTATAAAAGGGCTATTATAAGCTTTTTTTCACTTATTTCACTCATTTCCTTTTCTTTTGCTGAAGACTTACCGACTGGCGTTTTTTCTATGCAAGAGTGCCGAGAATGCTTAAGAAGATTTTACAGATTTGAAGCCATAGATGAGAAACTTTTAGCGAGTAGTGCTGAAAAACTTGAAGGCATTATCTTTTCTTTTTTGAATGCTCGTTCCCCGAGCGGAATGGACACCTTATTCCGAGCGTATCGAGGGGTTCGATCCGAGCGTATCGAGGGGTTCGATCCGAGCGTATCGAGAGGTTCGATCCGAGCGAGCAAAGAATGCTCACTCGATCAAGCGTCTCATGTTCAAGACCTTTGGAGTTTATATCTTGAGCATGCTTACGTTATTTCTGCCATTTATGATCTAGGTGGAATGAAAGACTATTCAAGTTTGATAGAAAGACTAAAGACTAAGGTGGAGCTTTTTATGAAGGCGATCGAGCCTAATGCGAAGATATATCTAAAGTATGCTGATTATTTATATCTTTCTTTGGCTCAAGGAAACGCTAAAGCGGTTCACGCCTTGCCCATTCTTTATAGAAAAGTGCTATTACTGGACAAAAACAATAAGGAAGCTCTTGTAAAACTAGCCTCTTGGTATATTTTTCCTGCAAATGAGAAAACAGCGAACATCAATGGCTTTATAGAAGAGGCTGAAAACTATATTGACGAATTGGAGGAGATTGATCTTTTCAACGCTTGTCTTTGGTATTCAGTTTATTACATGAAAAACTACAATGTGAACAAAGGCTTTGACTATTTGCAAAGGGCAAATAAGATTTTTCCACGTCATGTGTACGTGGCTCATTTATGGAATAATTATAAGAATGGGATTTTTAGGATGTAGGTGCTGCTTTTAGGGAGGTGTGAATGGCAGGCTTAGTGGTGAAAGGTTTGTGCAAGAGCTATGCTTTGAATAAGGGCAAAGTTGAAGTGAATAAGAATGTTTCGCTAGAAGTTGCAAATGGTTCATTGGTTTGGATTTATGGAAACTCAGGTGCTGGAAAATCAACCTTTCTTAATGGCATTACGGGCATTGACTCGATTGACTCAGGCGAGGTTGACTGGAATGGCGTTAGAGTTAGTGGGATGAAAAGGAATGTAGCATCTTCGTTCCGTCTTTTGCATTGTGGGCTTATCTTTCAGTTTTTTGAGCTAATTAAAGCCCAAAACATTTATAACAATGTCGCTTTTCCCTTAAAAATAATGAACAAGAGTAGAAAAGAGATTAATTCAATTCTTTTTCCGCTGTTTGAAGAGTTTGGCATTGAAGATTTGATGTACAAAATGCCAGAAAGTCTTTCTGGAGGAGAAAAACAGAGAGTTTCGATTGTTCGCTCTCTTGTTACATCTGCTGACTATATAATTGGAGATGAGATTACTTCGTCCCTCGACATAAGTAATTCGCATAAGGTTTATGAGCGTTTAAAGAATTACGTAAAAGGGAAAAACGGCATTGCCGTTCTTGTTTCTCATGATCCAATTATAAAAGATTATGTTGATGCCATTTATGAAATGCAAGATGGCTCTTTAAGACTTACCAGCTAATAGGAGAAGGTTTGTTGTGTTTTTATTAAAAACTGCTTGGGATAATATATGTTTTCATAAGAAAAGATCTATTCTTTCGATATTGCTAATTGCCGTAACTTCTTCAACAATCTTATTGTACAAAGCTTATGTTGAATACTCTGAGCAAGGTCTTGCAATGAGTTTTATTGAAAACTCAGGTCATATTCAAGTTGGCTATAGAAATTATGATTTACAAATGAATGAAGTTAGAAGACCAATGACAAAAACAGAGCAAAAAATAGTAAAAGATTATTTTTCTAGCTTTCCTCAAGTTAAGAAGGTGGACGCAATTTTAGACTTTCAAGGAATAATAGGCACAGAGAAAAACTCAAAAGTGTTTTGGGGTATAGCTTATGATGATCCTTACACATTGGGTGTTACAGAAGGAATACCCGTATTTGAAGAAGATGCTTCGCTAGTTCTTGGAAAAGGCTTATTCGATGCCTTAGGTCTTGATTTAGAGAAAAACAACGTAATCAATTTGATGACAACAATTTCTGATAACGAACTTAATTCTGGTTCGTTTGAGGTTTCAGGATACATCGACACAGGTGTTCCACAAAATGATGCAGGTTTGGTGATTGCGTCGAGGCGTGCTTTGCTTGAGTTTTTTGAAGAAGATGATGTAGCTTCTAAGCTAAGGCTATATTTGGAAAGCGATGAAGATGTGGAAGAAGTGCAAGATAGGTTAATTGATTATTTCAATGTGGAGTGCTTACCTTTTGAAGTTATAGACTGGAAAACGTTAAACCCAACATATGCTCAAATTAGTAGCTTATTCAACATTCAATTTTCTGTAATCAGTTTTATTTTGTGCATATTAATTTTTGTGAGCCTTATGCAAAGTATCGGTTCAAGTTTTATGGAACGCTTAAACGAGTTTGGCACTATGGAAGCTATAGGATTGAAGAAGTCAAGCTTGATTTTCTCTTTGGTGCTGGAGGTGTTTGTTTTAAGCATTGGTGGAATTGTTTTAGGCATTCTTTTTTCATATTTCGGAAACTTCATAACAGAAACTTTTAATATAACTATGACTCCACCGGGCTATAAGAAAGGCTTTCCTTTGAGGTTCTTTATCACAATGCGTTCTATGCTCATCACACAGTCTTTTATTTTGCTAACGTGTTTAATTGCTACCTTACAACCAATATACACGATAGGAAAATTAGAGGTCGTAAAACTTATGCAACATAATCAAAAATAGGAGATGTTATGAAAAAGGCTCTCATTTTTATATTACTTATTTGTTTTTCTTTTGATGTGTGGGCGAATATTGAAACTTCATATCAAGCTTTTTTAGAATTAAACTACTCATACACTAACCATCCTGAATCTGTTCTTGTAAGGCAACAGAGCATAAAAAATGAAAATAGTAAAAAAGACTCCAATGATATCTACTGCCTACATCATAAAAAAGGGCAGTGTATAAGGCTCAATTCTAATAAAAAGACACAATATTTTTTTGCATCTGATTCTGGCTATTATCTTTATACTAACAAACTAACATCCCCCTTAAAAATATCTGGAGCATATAAAATTGAAGAAGCAGAAATACAGGATTTATTAAAAATAGATTTTAAAAACGATTATTCTATTGTGGAAATTAAAGACGAGCTTTTACTTGAAAGGCAAACAAAAAAAAGTCCTTATAAATTTATATCTTTTAGAATAGCAGAAAAGGATATCTATGAACTAGCATTTTTAGATAACAAAAAAAATCCTGTTCGTAAATTAGTGTATCATGCGGGCAATGTTGATGGCTTTCTTTGTTTTAAGCAAATAGATGTCTACAATCTTTTATTTAACAAGAATGTTTCTTGGATTACGATAAGCATACAAATAGTAGATGTTCCTTCTTCGTTATTTGCAGTTTCAAAAATCAAACAATTGACAGAACGAATGGATGCAATATTAAAAGCTCAGCCCTAATGTTTGGAAAAAACTGCATTATAGCTATTTTATTTTTTCTCTCCTCTTACTTTTTGAATGCTCTATCTTTTGGGTTTAGTCTCGATTCAGAGAATATCTTTTT
Source organism: Treponema sp. (assembly GCA_052169955.1). GTDB lineage: Bacteria > Spirochaetota > Spirochaetia > Treponematales > Treponemataceae > Treponema_B. The sequence continues at coordinate 70,827 of JBQNBL010000007.1, read as the reverse complement.
GAATAAAAACGACAATCCATATTATCCTGAGATTGTTTCATCTTTTGAAGCTTCACTCTTTCTTTCTCATGTCTTTACCTCTAAGAATTCTAGTCTTTCTATAACACCCGGTTTTTTTATAGACAGCACATATAACGCAGAAAAAAAAGAGTTAAATAAGCTTTCAATCTTTCCTTTCTTTAAGTACTTTAACTTATCAGTTTTTGCTGAGTATCTATCTTTTAGTTTTGCAAAAGATGTCGTTTCTTTTGGGGAAGGTTTTTTTCATGTTAATGATTATTTTTCATTAAATAGATTTGTGAAAAAAACAACCCCTATATATCATATTTTATTTGAAGTCCCAATAGATCAATTTTCATTTTCACTTGGAAGTAGCATGGACACTAAGTCAATAGATCATTTTAAACAACCTAAGTGGTATCAGATATGGTTCAGAACATTTTATTCAAATATGCTATTTAGTATGGGGTTTGAAAGTGACGTATTATTTGATGTGGCATACAAAGATCATGTTTTTAAAATGGCAAGTGAATTCTCTTTTACTTTGCCACTTGATTTTAAGATATACACTTCAGGCAGGATACCAATAAGTTTACACAGCAAAAAAGTAACTAATTGGGGAGTTTTTGCAGGTTCAAGTAAATCTTTCACATTAGAAGATTACAACTTCACTTCAATTTTAGGTCTTTCATATAGTAATGAGGGAGTAGGTTATTCAATTTTTCAAAATATTGGAATTAAAGAAATTATCACTTTTACATTGGGTTTACAGGGAGCTAATAAAAATAATCTATATCTTATATTTGAAAATACTTTTTTTATATCAAGCTTAAAATTCCGCCTTTCATACATAACAAAAAATCTCATAAGGAATGAAGACATGCAAGGAATTTTTTCTATAGGGGTCTCATTGAATGACTAGAAAACTATTTTTTATTTCTTTATTTTTTACTCTTGCTGTATGCATTCAAGCATTAGAAACAGAAGACACAATTGAAAAAGAAGAGAGACTTCCTACCTTTCCTATAAACATTTCAAAGTTTCAGATACAAGCACAATATTATGGGCTTCCTCTTGCAGTTAAATTTGGGTACTTCTATAGAAAAAGCAATATGAGTATCTTTCCAAATCTTGGCTTTAGTCTTTTTAGGGATGAGAATATTAGTATAAATGCTTCAACAGGAATCACTTTGCAAAAATCTTTTTTCTCATGGCAATTGGATGGGTTATATGACATTATTCCTTTCACGATGAATAAGGAAGCAAAAGATCAAATGTTTTATGCTGTTAATATTTTTTCTTTTAATATACATGGTGCAAAATTAAGTGCTATTACAAGAGCTGGCAACAAAAGAAGGTTTTTATCTAGTAATGAGCTGAGTGTAGCAAACTTTGAGTTTTCTCAAGGGATTCATCTTGATTATTTTTTGATTGATTTAGGCTATTTTAAAAGCACTCTTAGCTTTAACTTTGCTGTTGATTGGGTGCCAAAAACTAATTTTCTTGACTATAGAATTAAATTTGATTTTCCTAACACTTTTAATTTATATTACGTGGATATTGCTTTTATGTATTCTTTTTATAACAGTGCTTCTCTTAATAACGAAAGTCTAAAAGCAAAAGAGAATTATATAATAGAAAAAAAGCAAAGTCTTATAACAGGTCGAGATAGTTTTAAAAGTGAAATAGGATATTCACAATTACATCTTTTTGGGATGGAATTTAGATGGTATCCTACAAGAATACACGATAAAGGAAATAAGTTTTCTGATGTTTCAAAACCATATAATCTTGTGGCAAAAACAAATGGCTTTTTTGTTTCATTGTTTGCAGACTCAGGCTTTGCTATCACAGCTCAAAGCAAGTATAATTTTATTGGAGAATATGGACTAGGCTTTGGTTATACTTTGTTTGATTGTGTGCCGTTTACTTTTCAAGTTGGGATAAACCAAAATGCAACCCCTGTTTTCTTTTTAGGAGTTGTTTCAAGAATGACACACCCATTATAAGCAGGTTATATAGAAAAGTTGTCGCTAATTTTTATGCTCCGCCTAGATATTATTTTTCTGAGATATTATTAATTTGATTTATATACTTTTCTATCACAATTTCATCAGAAAAGCAGTTTTCTGCTATGCGTCTTGAGGCTATTCCCATATCCTCTTTTGCTTTTTCACTAAGAGCCAAAAACGCTCTCATTTTTTTAACTAAGTCTTCAACATCTTTACTCTTCACTAAAAAACCATTCTCACCATCTTTGCATGGCTCGCGAGTTCCTACACTGTCAGAAGCTATCATAGGTTTAGCCATGCTGGCAGCTTCCAATAACACACGTGGCACTCCCTCTCTATAATACGAAGGAAAGACAACACAATCCGTATGTTCCGCTAAGAAAGTCCGCACATCATCAACTTGCCCATAGTACACTATAGCCTTATTTTGAATAGCTTTTTCCAGTTCTTCTTTTTGAATGAAGTCAGCGTCTCCTTCTATATAACTTCCTGCAATATTAAAAACGCAAGAATCATATTCCTTTGAAATAAAGTTTGCAGCTTCTATAAAAAGACGCAATCCTTTACTAACCATGAGACGACCTAAAAAAGAGAATGCAACTGCTTTTTCTGAGGACATGGCTTTTTTTACAACTAAAGGATTAAAAAAAGCAAGATCAACACCAGAACCAGGTAATACATCAGTTTTTGCTTCGTTTTTTATTATTTTCTTATCAAGAAAAAGCCTTCTATCATCATTGTTTTGAAAAAACACAAAACATTTCTCAAAATTAAAAGCTCTTCGGTATAGCTTGCAAACCAGTTTTTGAAGTAGAGAATCTCTATCGAAAATCTTCCCAAGCCCAGTAATATTTGCAATTATGCTTGAGTTGAGACTTTTTGCCGCCATAGCTCCGTATATATTTGGCTTTATGTTATAGCTTAAAACCACATCCGCTGATATTTTTTTGAAAAGTCTCTTGTATGTAAAAAACAGTTTGATATCATTCAAAGGATTTTTTGCACGTGGATTAAATTGAATAGGAAAAAGCTCAACATTCAGTTCTTTCAATAATGGAACATCCTTTTCATTTAAGCTACAGACAGCAAAAAGGGAATGCCCTGCCTCCAGTAGCTTTTTGACTAATTTTTTACGTGCAACAATCTCTCTTGAAGTGTTTGTAGAAATCAATATTTTCATAAATTATTCCTTAACATAGCAACTCTAGATTTATTACTGACATAACAAAATCTAAACTTTGCGAAAGATATACGCGTTCTTTTAAGAAGTAACAAAGGTTTTTAGAGATAGCCACACCTCTATACCTAAAAACACACCTGCAATTGTAGCATACAATAACACATCATAAACATCAAATGTGCCTAAGTTTTTAATAAGCAATTGCAGGATTTCAGTGAAGAGGGCAAAACAAAAAGCCACCGTATACCGTAATATGCGATGGTTAGTCCAAATGCAAGAAAGAAGCAACAAAAAGGAAGAAAACCACAGAACGTCAATTAAATGGCAAACCATAAACCGTGCCGTCCAACCTTGCACGACACCTAACCTACAACTCTTGAGAAAAGCATAAGCCTGAGTCGCCCTAAATGGATAGAAAACATATAGAGCATCTATGTCATGCAAGAAAAGATATAAAACAATTGCAAGTAATAATAAGAAAACTGCGATATAAATGCGTGTCTTATGCAAAATCTTTGGAGCGATTGATAACGACATCTGCATTCTTTTTAAGCTTTTCGCTAAAAGCAGTGATTACGCTTTCTTTATAGCCTTCCAGCTTGCTGTTATACACACTAACCTTGAAGTTTCCTTCAACATCTTCTGTGATTTCTTTGATTTTGAGGGTGAGAACGCCAGCTTTTGAAATACTATAATTGAACTGATATTTCAAAACAGTCTTGTTTATAGTGATTTTGTCTTCTAATACGGCAAAAGCCAACACTTCATTTTCTTCTATAATGCTAACATCTTTAAGCTCACCAGATTTCATACAGAGCTTTGTTACTTCCATCAATTGCTTAGGTGTTAAGTCATTTGCAACTTGTATTTTCTCTTCATAACCTTTAAGCCAAGCATTAAGCGAAGCAACAGTAACAAGTCTTGCTTCTTCTGCCTCTTCAGGAGCGGAAGCACAAGCCAAAAACAAAGCAAAATACAAGCCAAATAGCCCACCACTTATCAATGCAAACTTTTTCATACATAACCTCATTGTTGTAATATGCGGATTTTATCACTATAAAGAGCGTAATAACAAGTCTTTTAAGACAAACCTCTCGAGTCGCTTTGCTCGAGAAGTTCGAGCAACATTGCTCGAGATATTCGAGTCGCCTTGCTCGAGATATTCGAGCCGCCTTATCTAAGGATCTTAGATCGCTCTATCTAAGGGTCTTAGATCGCCTTATCTAATGGTCTTAGATCGCCTTATCTAATGGCCTTAGATCGCTCTATCTAATGGTCTTAGATCGTTCTATCTAATGGTCTCGATACGGGCGTATCGATGGTCGCGTCTCGCTCGGGATAAGGGTCGCGTCTCGCTCGGGACAAGGGGTGCGTCTCGCTCGGGACAAGGGTCGCGTCCCACTCGGGGAACGAGGCTTTCCTCGCTCGGGGAACACTGCTTTCCCTGTTCGGGGAAGACTGTGTTCCCTGCTCTATTGAAGGGTCTTCACCCGCTCTATTGAAGGGGTGCCACTCGAGCGAGTGTGCCTATCCCACTCGAGCGAGTGTGTATGTCCCACTCGGGCGAGTGTGTATGTCCCACTCGAGCGAGTGTGTATGTCCCACTCGGGCGAGTGGGGGCTTGCCATTCTAGGCAATGCTTATGAAAATACTGATTGATTTCTAATTATTAAGAAGTCAATGTGAAAAGTAATAAACTTTTCACATTAAGAATAAACTATCTTGTTTCTTTATTAAAAACTGCTCCACCTAAATAGCGAGCAACTGAGCCTAATTCATCTTCAATACGTAAAAGTTGATTATATTTAGCAATACGGTCGCTCCTACTCATGGAACCTGTTTTAATCTGTCCTGTTTCTAAAGCAACGGCTAAATCAGCAATAAATGAATCTTCTGTCTCGCCTGAGCGGTGAGAAATTACTGCAGTATAACCTGCCTTTTGTGCCATTCTAACAGCATCAATTGTCTCAGTTACGGTACCTATTTGATTGAGCTTTATCAAAATAGAATTGCAAGCTCCTTCTGTAATACCTCGTTTTAATAATTTAGTATTGGTAACAAAGAAATCATCCCCAACAATCTGAATCTTATCGCCTAATTCTTTAGTGATCTTTGCATAACCTTCCCAGTCATTTTGATCTAGTGGATCTTCGATAGATACTATTGGATATCCTTTAATCCAGCCCTTAAATAGCTCTATCATTTCATCAGAACTTAATATTTTATTTGGTGCAGACTTCCAAAACTTATATCCTTTTCTGTCTCCTTCGTTAAACAATTCAGAAGACGCACAATCAAGAGCAATACCAAAATCTTTTCCGGGCTTATATCCTGCTTTTTCAATAGCTTCCATAATGAAGTCCAATGCTTGGACATTTTCTACGTTTGGAGCAAAGCCACCTTCATCCCCAACAGCGGTAACTTGCCTTTCTCTTTTTAACACTGCCTTTAAGCTATGAAAAACTTCTGCAGTCATCCTTACAGCTTCTCTAAAAGATGTGGCTTTTAGTGGCATAACCATGTATTCTTGAAAATCAATCAAATTATCAGAGTGTTTTCCACCATTGATGATATTTGCCATTGGCATAGGAAGTTGCATAGCGTGGGCTCCTCCCAAATATCTATATAGTGGCAAGCCTACACTGTTGGCTGCAGCTCTTGCTACTGCCATAGAAACGCCTAATATGGCATTTGCTCCAAGCTTAGATTTATTTTCTGTTCCATCAAGTGTAATCATTGCTTGGTCAATGCCTGCCTGATCCAACGCATCAAAGCCTACAAGTTCTTCTGCAATAACGGTATTCACTTGATCAATTGCTTTTAAAACACCTTTTCCACAAAAGCGATTCGCATCTCCATCTCGCATCTCCAACGCTTCACCATCACCTGTAGACGCTCCAGAAGGGACTGCCGCTCTTCCATAGCTACCATCATCTAATTGCACTTCCACTTCTACAGTCGGGTTTCCCCTTGAATCCAGTATCTCACTTCCACCAATGTAAATAATGCTAGACATAAATAACCTCCAAGCCAAAGGCTCAAGACGATTATAATAAAGACTATATTATTTTGCTAGATAATTATTATTTCACATGTGCATTTAACTTATATTCAAATTCTTCTCCATTATGGCTAAGTATAAAAACATATGTAAGGGTTTGATTCTTTTTAGGAATGCGATCAAAATCTAGCGGTCTACTCCCATCTGCTCTTACAGAATTTACTATATCAGATCCTACACGTCTAAATCTTACGTCATCAGTTTCTGCTAAAACCCAGACATGAAATACATAACCAGAACTTTCTTCTGGGAAATACAGATCATATTCGGTACCATCATTAGAAGCTTCTATTGGAGGAGCGGTTTTTTTATTGTAGATACTTGTCCATAAACTTTTAATTTTTAAGTTTTCAGGAATTGAAGACAATAAATTTTCATTCTGTTTCACCTTAAAGCTATAAGTTTTTTCAAGAAAACCATCTTTAAAAAGTTTAATCTTGAATGTCTTAAAATCTTTAGATACTTTAATTTCTTTTTTCTCAAAAATGCCAGAGTTTCCTGTTAATTCCTCCTCACTTTCATTATCAATTAATAGTTTGACTTGTGTTTCTTTTTTATTTTCAATATGAATTGCAATATCAAAATTGTCTTTTGAAATTAAAATCTCTTCTTTTCCATTTTCCAAAAGAATTAGAGATTTTTCATTAGAATACGCGTTATTCAAATATTCTTCATTATCAATAACTATTTTTTCTGCTTTAATTTCTTCTTTAGTTTTTTTTGCAAACTTAATTTCAACATGTGAATCTTCTCTTATCTCAAATTCATAGGTAACATTCAAATCATTAATAGGCTTAGAATTTAAACTCCAGCCTGCAATATAAAAGTCTTTTTTCGCTGTTGCCTTAAAAAATATCTTTGTACCATCTTTTATAGATGCCCCAGATTCAATATTCTCTCTCTTACCTTTCTCTTGCACTACTAGCAAACCTTCATCTTTGTTAAAAGAATATGTCAATTTGAATGTTTTGAGTACTTTCTCATTTTCTTTCTCATTTTCTTTCTCATTTTCTTTCCCATTTTCTTTCTTGCTTTCTTTCTTATTTTCCACTTTGTTTTCGACATTACTTTCACTCTTATGTTTACACGAAACATTCAATATAAGAATTAAACAAAGAAATAAAACACATTTTTTCATACTAACCTCCAAGTAGTTCGTCTATTGCTTTAATGAACTACTATAGATTATTGTATTATTTACTTTCTTTTTGCCTTAAAAATGAATGCTAAAATGCGAGGTTTATTATGCAAAATATCGAAAAACGTGAAGATGAAGGAATGGGCTATTTATTACAATATGAAAATGTTGCATGGTTTGATGAAGAAAAAGGATATGTGAAGATTCTAGATAGACGTATTTTTCCACGTAAAAAAGAATTTGTCTTTTGCGAAACATATCAAGATGTTGCAAAAGCATTAAAAGACATGGTAACTCAAAGTGGGGGGCCTTTTGCAGCTTGCACAATGGGCATGGCATTAGCAGCAAAGCAATACAACAATCTTGATAAAAAAAACTACATATTGAAAATGCAAGAAGCTAAAAGAGCAATTATAGAAGCACGCCCAACAACCAAAGACTCAATGGAAGTTCTTGCAGATAGCCAATATAATTTATTTTGCGAATTGATAGAAAAAGGAGCAACAAGTAAAGATATTGTTTTAAGCCTTAAACAGAATGCAATACACCTAAACAACATTCGATATAAAATTAATGGAATGGCAGGAGAACATTTTGCTAATCTTGTAAAAGATCATATGGGCATTCTTACGCATTGCTTTGGAGAAACTTGTTTTGCAGGCTTTTTAAGGGCTTTTAACAAGAATGGTAAGAAAATCAATATTTTTTGCCAAGAAACACGACCTTTTTTGCAAGGTGCAAGGCTTACAGCAAGTCTTGCAAATGATTTAGGCTTTGAAACCACAGTAATCACAGATGGCTCTTCTTCATCTCTTATGGCAAGTGGAAAGATTGACTACTTTGTTACAGCTACTGATGTAATCACCCAAGATGGCTATGTTGTGAATAAGGTTGGAACATGCAATACAGCCATTGTTGCCTCATATTATTCTATTCCATACTATGCAATAGGTTTTCCAAGTCTAAAACACAAAAACATAAAAGATGTAAAAATAGAAATGAGAGAAGGAAACGAGATATTAGAATTTGCTTCTATAAGAGTAGCAGAAAAAGGAGTAAAAGGGATATATCCCGCCTTCGACATCACTCCGCCAGAATTGATACAAGGCATAGCAACTGACAAAGGAATATATAAGCCAAAAGATATAGGAAGTTATTTATCTGGCAATATTAAGTAAGAGCCTAGTTTGAGGTCATCTTTGTATCTATCAAATTTTTCATATCCCCCACCATTATGAAGCGTTATCTCCCCGAAATATATGTTAGAATTTACCACGTACCAATCCACGCGAGCATGACTCATATTCTGAGATATTTTTTCTGAAAGTGCGATAATCTTTGCACTAATATCTCTGTAAGGTAAATCTATATTTGAAGGCGTTGTTCCCCATGTAAAGTCTAGTCTATTCAAATTTTCATCATAATAATCACAAGTGTGTGTCTTTCCACCAAAACGGTCAATATGAAATTCTAATAGCCTAGCCTTGCCATTAAAACAATAAACTTTATAGTCATTAGGTGTTATTTCAGTTTCAGAAATAAATTTTTCACATACAATACGCGGGACAATATTTTTGTATTGAGTTTCTCTATTTACATAATAGTAGTTATATTTGCAAAACGAATTGAGCTTTTGGGTCGCTTTTTTTATGTCCAGTTTTGTTTTATCTTTACAAATTATATTCCCCCCCGAACCTGTTGTGCATTTTAGCACAAAACTATTGGGTAATTTTTCCCATTCTATTCCTTCTGGTGAAGAATAAACTGCAATAAGAGGAATTAAATATTCTTCGCCAATTGTTTCTTTTATGAAAGTTCTAACATCATATTTATCTACATATGTTTGATATTCTGCTTTTTTGTCATATAACTTTAGCCAATTTAACTTCTCATTGAAGGTTTTAGGATATTTTAAATTTGGAGAGTATCCAAGAATCAAGCGAAACTTCCAAACTGTGAAAGTTTTATCAGATAACCAGTTAAAAAAGCCTAAGCTCATAAGTTTTAATATAAGACATCTTATTAATTTCATTATCCATTGCCCTTATAAATAGTTCTTAAAATATTCTTTGATGTAACAGATTTTCCATTATTCTTCAATCGAAGATATCTACCTTATTACTATCGGCAAATTGTAAAAAAATATTGCCCTCTTATTTTTTTTATCTAGAAACCTCATCCTAGTTTCCTTTATAAAAAAGATAAACGTAGTGAACTAATAAACAAAAACATTATAAAATAATCTTCAGGTGGGGAAGACAATCCAAGAATCATTTGAAAGCATTACAGATAAAAGGGTCAAAAGATGTAAGAAACACAATCTTATTGATATCTTGATGACCTGAGTTTATAGGAATGTTGAGTGGGCATAAGAGCATAGAACTTGCTCTATTTTTATGCAAAAATAAACGAATAAACTCTAAAGAAATATCTAAAATTAGAGAATGGTATACCTACTAGTGACAAAATCTTACGTTACGTGTACTTGGAAGAATTGACGCAAAGTAAGAAAGAAAAAGTATTTATATAATATTCAAGACAGACATTGAGAAATAATACTCCAGAAAGTGAAGTATTAACAATTAATGGAAAGACCATAAAATGTTCAGAATATCAGCCTGAAATTGAAAAGCCACACGAAGCAACCTATTTTGTGTCTAGGCATGTACTTTGTTATATTGCAAAATATAAAGCTACAATCCATTCTGAGTTCGTATTATAATAAATATTTTATTAAATATAAAATGTTCATTAAAAAAGGCCATTACTGACATTTAGCAATAGCCTTTTTTTTATTTTGACAAAACTAGCCTAATTATCAATATTTTATCTTTAAATAATTTATTACTTTTGGATTAGGCTCTTTATTAGCAACCTTAACCATAAAATTAAACCTTGCTTCTTTTATTCCACTAGAGCCTGCATTAATATCAAATGTATATTCTTGACCGTCTGCACTAGAACTACCTTTCGTATCATTTTTTATTCTTTTTGATGCATCTTCTAATTTATAACTTAACCATTCCTGCTTTGTAGCTCCAAAGGGAAGAAGACGAACATAGAAAGAATGATTACCCGTTGCTAAGCTTTCAGTAGTATAATAACTTCCATCATCTTTTTTACTAATATCAAAACTACCCGAATTGCCTTTTAAAAATTCAATAGCTTCAGGCTCTGCCCAGATTGTAAGTTTAAATCTTTTTGCTACCTTATTGGAAGGTCTTTCGGTTTTTGGATCTATTGGAAAAACATAAAAAGTTTTTTCCTGTCCTTCGGTATAATTTTTTGTAATAAGTTTAGCATAAGAAGATTCCTCAATATCATAAATAGTTTCTTTTAAATAGGCTGAATCAAGAGATGTACTTCCATTGAAATATGACTTTTCACTTATAAGAACTTTTTTATATATGTCTTGACCATCCTCAAATTCCACTTTTACAGTTAATTTATTACTTCCATTATACACACTATTGTTAATTTCTTTGCAATGAACCCATTCTCTTACTGATAGATTTATTATTTTGACATCTGCTACGTTGTTATAAACTGTAATTACTTTAGTTGCTACAATGTTATCATCTACTAAAGACACAGCCTTTATTCTAACTGTCTTTCCATGATAATAGTTAGTATTAGGATTTGGATTATCTATTATTTTAAGCTTACCACCTTCAGTTATTTCAAAATGAAAATTTGGGATTTTATTACCTTCAGCATAAGAAGAATCAACTTCCCATTTTATATTTTTGTTTATGATTGAAGAATTAGGTGTAACGATAGCATTAAATTGAAGTTCTTCGCTAACATACATTTTATCTTCACCTTTAATACTAATACTTTCTGGCACAATCGTTTTTATTTCAATCTCTTGTGTTTTTTCTTGAAATGCTAAAGTAGTTTTAGGCTTCACTTTGAGTATCACCTTAGCTTCTTTTGCCTTTTCGTTTTTTACAGCTATTGTAAAAGTATTTCCTGTTGCTTTAGTAATTTCTAAGTCTGTATTTTCACTTGTCACAACAAATTCATCTTGTGCTATAGCAGGATTAGGTGTAATAGTCAATGTTGCAGATGTACCACCAAAATATATTGAATCTTGAGACAATGCTACTTCAAAGGTATTTAGAGAAGATATTGTAATCGTTGCTTCGCCTTTTTTTGTACTATCAACCGTGCTTGTTGCAATCACTTTCACCTTTCCTGCCCTTTTAGGTGTAAGTAAGCCCGTACTTGCATCTATAACAACGATAGTAGTATCTTCACTTACCCATGTAACACTTTGGTTAGCAGTTGAAGGAATAACGGTAGCTGTTATTTTTTCATTTGTTGCATTAATAGATATTGTTTTATCTTGTACTATAATTTTTTCAATTGACGGTGTCTTAAGGTTTTCATGCCCATCTCCATTTTGCTTACATGCAGAAAGAACTGCCAAAATACCAAAGAAAACAATAAACTTAGAATGTTTCATACATAACTCCTTAGATACTACCCCCTATTGTTATGAATAATTAAAATTATTCATTTTTTTAATACAATTGCCAAAATACTTTTACAAATAATGATAATTAAAAGTGTTGCAACACAGATTATTGCAGTAAAACCACCGGGAGCAACGTTTAAGTGATAAGAAAAAATGAGACCTGCCATTATGTCTATAATACTAATGACTATGGAAATAATCACAGTGTTTCTAAAACCTTGTCTAAATTGCAAACTTGAAGCTACTGGGAGAGCAATCATAGAAGTAAGAACTAACATTCCAACAATCTTTAGAGCCGTTGAAACTGCAGCGGCTACAAGAATAGAAAACACATAGTTTATAACTCTTACCCTAATCTTCATAACGCGTGACATCTCATCATCCAAGACAATATAAATAAGCTTGTGATACATTAAAATTAAAAGTAGAATTGATAAAATACTCAAAACTGCAACTGTTATTACATCCGTTCTGGTAATGGTGAGAATACTACCAAAGAGATAGCTTTCTGCATTAACTCTCACAAGCCCACTACTTATAAGAGTTATCATAATGCCAACACTTAACGAAAGAACAATAGACAAGATTAAATCAGTGTGTTCTTTTAAATGAGAGCGCAAACTTTCAATAAATGCACCTGAAAGAGATGTAAAAATAAAAGAACCTAAAACAGGATTAACTCCAAATAAAATTGACAACGTCGCTCCTGCAAATGAAGCATGAGACAAGGTATCTCCTATCATAGAATAATGACGCAACACCAAGAATATACCAATAAGAGGACATAATATAGCAATAAAAAATGATGCTATAAAAGCATTTTGCATAAAGGCATATTTTAACATCTTAACCCCTTATTAAGAATTTGAAGGAACAGCTTCAACAGCATATTTTTTAGGATTGCAAAAATGCCCCTTGCCGTTAGTTATATGGAAGATTACTGTTGAATTAGCAATTGCTGCGTCTAAATTATGGTCAACAGAAATAATTGTTATTTTTGAATCTTGATTTAGACGTTTTAATATTGCATATATTTCTCTTTGCCCCTTAACATCAATACCTGTAGAAGGCTCATCTAAAATTAATAACTCAGGATTGTTTATTAAGGCTCGTGCAATATATAGCTTTTGTAATTGTCCTCCTGAAAGCTCACATGCAAGCTTTTTTTCAAAGCCTGAAAGCCCCACTTCGTTAAGCATATTATACACAGTATCCTTATCTTTCACCTTCAATACTTTTCTATAACTATCAAGGAGTTCAAACACTGTGAGAGGAAAATGTGTTAGATTAACTTTTTTCTGTGGAACATAGCCTATGCTTCCAGCTTTCTGTTGCACCTCGCCTGTAGTTGGCTTTAATAGTCCCAAAAGCAGACGCACAAGAGTGCTTTTCCCAGAACCATTTTCTCCAACTATAGAAACATACTCACCTTTTTTTACTTCAAAAGAGATGCCTTCAAGTATATATTTAGAATAAGAATCATAGCGAAAACTCAAATTTTGTACAGATAACATAAATCAATTTACTAAAATCTAAACTTCTATGTGAGGAAAACTCACTCCTATAAAGATATATTATTTTTCTAATTTAGTTAAGGAGATATTAGTCTAAATTCAAAGGGTCCACATTACAAAAGTGTTGATATATTTATAGTTCGTTTTGTTATAGTTTTATATCTTAAATTATTAGTTATCTCTGTGTTAATTATATTATACACAGAATAATAATAAAAATTATCTAACTTTAATAAAAGATGCATGTATAGTTCTTCCTTCTTGAGTTTTAAATTGTGCATTAAAGCTAGAAAAATCTTTTCCTAAAAAATTATAAAAACCACTCCATTCAATATTATGTTTAGGTCCTTTACTCAATGCTTGAATTTTAAGTGTTGAGCCGTTACTAAAATTTTCTTTTCCACATGAATAAATGCCTTCTATTGTTTCTCCTTTAATAAAACTATCATTTAATTTATTTATCATAATTTTACATTTAGAATTTTTATTAAAAACTATTTCATAATATATATTATCAACTTTACATCTCCACACACCTAACAAATGATTAATGGTACTAGGTTTTGTTATATATTTTCCTACAAGATTTTCTGAGAACTTTTCTAATCTGCTATAAAATTCATTCCATGAATGACAGTGCATCTTTGTGGAACAAACAATCTTTGCAGTTTCTACTTCAATAAGTCTTGCAGTAATCACTAATTCAGAACCTATGAAATTTGTGTTTCCAGTTATTACATAATCAGCATTTAACATTTTACCTATACTTTTAACTGAGTTGATATCTGAATAAATTGTATTTCCAAAATTAAGTTCCCTTATAACATCATTAAGTCTATTTCTCTCTAAAACTGTAATATCTTCCATATTCACTAGTTCATCAATTAAAAGACTACTCATACTAGCAGTCTTATTTTCTAAACAGAAACTATCAGTTTCAAAATCCCAAACAACAAATGTTTCTGCAAAAAGATTTAAGCAAAAGAAGTATAAAAATACAGCGAAAATAATTTTTTTTATAAACATAAAGTTGATATAGATATGTTAATGAATAGCATAGACATTAAATTCTTCATTTAAATCTTTGTCAGTGTAGATCTTATAGTCATAATAAGTTTCTCCATTTTCAATGGGTACAGGATATCCACCACCAACATCTATCCATGTGACACAATTACCCAAATATTCTTTAAAAACAGCTAGTTTTCCTCCTTGTAATGCCCAAAGCATTGTACTCCTATCCGATGAAGATAATAAATCGCTACCAATTAATTTTAATTCTTCTACAGTAGGTAGACGCCAGCCACCTATATCTCTATTTTTATATTCTTTTGCCATTTTTCGAGCTTTCTCAAAGTTAGCCTTTCCAAGATAAACATATTCTAGAAATGAAAACCCTTTCATATTTTTGGTCTTAAATTTACTACTACCTGAACTAACTAAAATTTCGAGATATTGTATTATAAAATCCTCGAACATTATTCTCGAGAAATCTACTATGAATATCCTCCCAATAGAATGATGCACTACCTATCACCTGTGCTGTTTTTACGTTTATTGCTGACACTGAGATATGATATCTTATAGAATAAGTACCTGTTACACAGCCTCCAACAGATGTATAACCTGTAGCATTATGCTTACTAATACGACCTCTTATAATGATATTGGCATTAAGAACTCTACCCAATTCTGCTGTTTTTTTGGAACTTGACCAATCTGAGCCTTGAAACTGAAGCTCTTCAAGAATATCTTCTAAACTACTTCTATCAACAATATTTAATCCACAATTTACTAAACATCCTGTAATTAAATCTGCTACCTGAGTAGCTTCATCTTCCGTTACAGCATTGTCTGAAATCTTAAAAGGTGCTACGACTGCAGTTAATGTTACAGAAAATGCCATATTTGCTATTGCAACAAATAAAATTATCAAAAAATATTTTTTCATACCTAGTTCCTTTTAACTAATAATACCAACGTGTATAACTCATAAAATCCTTCACGCTTCTCAAGAGTGTCTAAAAAGTTAACTTTTTAGACACTCTTCATTAAGTTTTTGTATCTATCAATTCCTTTTAACTAGACCACTGATAAAATACTCCAAGTTATCAATCGCGAGGAGTAGTGACCTCTTTTATCTCTGATCCATAAGATTCTCTAAAATTTGGGTTCTCACTTTGAGCTGTAACCTTAAAGCCATAAT
Source organism: Treponema sp. (assembly GCA_052169955.1). GTDB lineage: Bacteria > Spirochaetota > Spirochaetia > Treponematales > Treponemataceae > Treponema_B. Next base: position 55,236 of record JBQNBL010000007.1, on the reverse strand, counting down.
TCGTATTAGGCTCCAGATCAGATACGGTACAAGAAGTACCATACACAGGACTATTTGCAATATATCCTTTACCATCATTTTCTGTAAAATTATAGTAAGTTATATAATACCAATCAGCATCAGGCACTCCAGTCCAAGACAAAAACACAGTTGTAGGAGATTTCACCTTACATACTTTGATAGTAGGAGGTGACAACCTCTTCCGAATCTTAGGCGAATTATCACATGCTAAGAACGAAAACATTACCAAAATTAAAACGCATAAAACTTTTACTTTTTTCATAAACACCTTCTATATCATTATTTACTTATTTTATTGCTGATTTTCTTATCTGGAGATTAAGATTGGTTTATGCAAATATATGAAACATTTCTATCGTTATTAATAAAATAAAGAACACAAAAAGAGGTATTTGATATCAGATGTTCCGTAAGACTTCTAGCTTTCTCCTTAGCAATTCCTTTATCTCTAAACCATTTTTGGATTCTAGTCTTATTCCAGCTACGTACTACACCTATGGTATATACTTTCCAACCTTGTTTAGAGAGAAAATCTTCCCAATCGACTTCACGCTCACCAAAATACACATCTCCAACTTCTAGAGTATCACCATGATATTCTTTAGCAATATCTACATCAGACATATACAGCCTAATGCTATAGGTCTGAGTATCTTCTTCAGGCGAATCCAAAGAAGGTGATGATATTTTTTTCGGATTCGATACATAAACATCACAACCAACAAACAAGCTAACTGCATAAATTGCTACGATTGATGCAATCAGTATTGAAAGCAAACTCTTTTGTTTCATATCTTAAACCTCCATATCCAGTTGTTCAGCACTTCGGTAATTTTTACATACCCCACCATTCCTTTTCGTGCTCAAAGCCATAATTGAAATCAAGCGATACATATAAAAAAACAAATGAAAACCTTTTCTTTTCATAAATAACTCCTTATGAAAATAATTTATTTAAAACACCTCAAATTCAAAGAACAACAATCAAGTTCATCCGGGGTTAAAACTTCGAAAGTGTCTAAAATTCGTAATGTTTAACACACTTATTACAACTATGAAAAAGCAACGTATACTTCACAGTAAACATAGTAGCTTCTTCATCATAGCTCCTCTACACTGACAGTATTAGGATTATAAGCAAGTGTCATGCTTTTAGATGAATTAGCTACTATTGTCACTCTACGACTACTCTTATCTCCAGCCTTTACAACATACCATACAGTATAATTAATACTACAGGTGACATCCACTTCCTCAGGTGTAGAGTTAGTTATATCTAAATCCACGTACTTCACATCGACTTTATTTCCACAACTAACTCCCATAACAGTTATACAAACCACAACTATTAAAAATACTTAAACCATCTTCTTTTCATTTTTTCTATCCTTATTATTGAGCCTCTACCTATCTCTAAATGTAAAACTTGTACCTGATTGAGATACTTTCACTTTGTCTGATGGGGAGTAAGAAACACTATAAATTGTTTGCTTACTATTAAATCTAGCTGTATACGAACCACCGGGAGAAAGTGTAGCTTTACCCGTAGCATCACTTAAAGTTACAGTATAAGATGAGTAATTATAAAAATAATATTTAAGTCCTGTTTCAGATGAACTACTAGAACTATTACTATAACTGCTACTTCCAGCAGATAAAATCTCCAACAAAGTTTCACATCCTATAAATGATGTAAAAATGATACCTCCAAGCATTAAAACTAATGTGAACCTAGTAATTTTTTTCATATGTACCTCCTCATAGAGCACCAACTATATTTATATGTATATCACACTGTTTTTAGTTGTGTCAACACTATATTTAGTTAAAATATGATGAATGAGTGTGTGTTTAATAGAACAACAGAACCTTGTTGTCAAAAGACTTCGTAAAGAAAGAGAGAAAGCAGGACTATCTCAGTTGGAATTAGCTTTGCGTGCAGAAATATCTCAAAATATGATCAACTATATAGAAACGGGTAAGAGAACACCAAGTCTCGATACTCTTTTAAAGATTTGTAATGCTATGAACATAAATCCTAGCATTCTGTTTTCTGACACTGAAGAGAAAAAAGAAGAGGCAAAGAGACAAGTTCTTGATATAATTCAAAGGTGGATGTAGCAAATTGAGAGGTTTAAACATACAAGGCAGGTAAAACTTCCAAAAGCAATTTTCAACAATTTAGATTTTGTATTTTCAAGGCATTCAGTCTCTATAATGAGAACCGCATTGCACTATTTTAATCACATCCCCATCTATCCTGTATACAATGCGGTTACAATCATCAATCCGTCTGCTCCAATACATCGAAAGATCCCCTGTTAATCGTTCGGGTTTGCCTATACCATCATATCCGTTACGATCAATATCTTTTAAGAGTTGCAAAATCCTTTTTAGCGTTTTACGATCTTGCTTCGTCCAATATTGGAAATCTTCCCATGCTTCATCAGTCCATGCTTTAATCATCAAATTTTACTTCGTGAATCGTACCACCTGTTGCTTCCATTTGAGCAACGGACTTTCTCAACCTCGCCATATTAGCATTACTATAGAAAGGATCGATTTTGGCGGAGATTTCAAAAGGTATTCTTCTTTCTCTAACTGCTGTCTTTGCAAAAACACAAAAAGCTGTAGTCATGTTCATTCCAATATCAGAGCAAAAAGCATCAAATTGTTTTTTTAAATCTTCATCCATACGAATATTTACATTTGTTTGTGCCATATCACCCGCCCTCCTTATTCTTCATTGTATGTAATTTTATTTGCATTGTCAAGAATTTTGAATGCACTTTGCATAGTTTTGGTTTTAAGATAAGGTAAAAACGAACAAAAAAGGACACTCACATAATAAACAACTATGTAGAGTGTCCTTTTTTTAAAACTATTTTTATGAATTACTTTTAAAGTTTTGTATCATCAATGCTATCTAGCCATTTTTTGCATTCAGGCACGATGAAGGTTAAGCAACCATCTTCAAATGGATTTTTAAGGTTTGCAAGCTTCAAAAGATTTAAGAAAGAAAGAGAACCACCAGCTTTGCAAAGTCTTAAATAGTCTTCCCAAGCAGTTTTATGGTCAGCTCTGTCTTTCACCCAGAATTGCAATGCACAAACTTGAGCCAAAGTGTAGTCAATATAGTAGAAAGGCATTTCGTAGATGTGTTTTTGTTGCATCCAATAGCCACCACGCTTCAAAAACTCATTGTCGTCAAAGTCTTGTGACGGACTATATTTCATGTCTATTTTATGCCACTGAGCCTTTCTCTCTGCTGGAGTTGCGTCTGGATTTTCATACACCCAGTGTTGAAACTCATCAACAGTCACTCCATAAGGCAAGAATGTAATAGCTCCACTCAAATGACTAAACTTAAACTTATCTGTTTGCTCCTTAAAGAATAGATTCATCCAAGACCATGTAAAAAGCTCCATACTCATTGAGTGAATCTCTGCAGCTTCCATGCTAGGCCACACATAGTCCGAAAGGCGTGCGTCCCTACTTTGATAGCTTTGGAACGCGTGCCCTGCTTCGTGTGTTATAACAGTGATGTCATGTGCAGTTTTGTTAAAGTTAGAAAATATAAATGGACTCTTATATAATGGAAGGGAAGTGCAATATCCACCTCCTGCTTTGCCGGGCTTTGCCACTAAGTCCATCATTTTATACTTAGTCATCATTGTAAAAAACTCATCTGTTTCAGGAGAAAGCTCCTTATACATTTTAGTTGCGTTTTCTACAATCCAATCAGGGTCGCCTTGAGGAACAGCATTACCTGTTTTATATTGAAGAGGACCGTCATAATAATAAAGATGATCAAGCCCCAATCTCTTTCTTTTTCGCTCCTTTAATTCTTCACAAACAGGAACTACTTCCTTATAAATTGCCTCCCTATACTTTGCAACCATGTTAGCATCGTAGTCCACTCGTCTCATTCTCGCATAACCGAGTTCCACAAAGTTTTTAAATCCAAGTTTTTTAGCAATTTTAGTGCGAACTTTTACAAGCTCATCATAGATTCTATCAAGTTCTGCTTCGTTTTTTTCAAAGAATGAATAGTAAACCTTGCAAGCTTCCTTTCGTTCTTCGCGATCGGTGCTCTGCATAAAGGGACCCATTTGTGAAAGGTTTCTTTTCTCACCTTTATATTCTAACTCTGCACTCGCCATTAACTTTGAATATTGACTTACTAATTTATTTTCTACTGCAAGGTCATCCATAATTGCAGGAGAGAAAGTCTTATTTTCAATTTCATACATTCTAAACAGAGTATCACCAAATTCTTCTTGCAACTCTTTTCTAAATTTGCAAGATAAAATCCTCTTTCTATATTCATCTCCATATTTACCAAGACGTGGACCGATTTCATCAAAGAAATCTTGTTCTTTTGCATAAAACTCATCCTTTGTGTTGATTGTGTAATGTAAATAAACAAGAGAACTTAGAGTACCTATTGTGGCAGATAACTGCTCCACCTTGTCTATTACATCTATGCACTCTTTTGCAGTCTTCGCCTCATCAAATTCCTTAAAGAGAGCTGTCATATCATTTTCATACTTTTCTATATCAGGTCTCTTATACTCCATTTTAGAAAACTCTACCATTGGTAAAGTCTTGATTTTACTTTTGCCCATATTATACTCCTTAAATAACAACAATCTTCATTGTAATATCATTTTTCCATATATTAGTAAAGTAGGTAAAAGATAAGGTTAGTTTTATTTTCCTTAAATTACATCTTATACTTCAAATTAGTATTTTTTTAATCAACTCCTACATTCTCTTTTTAATTTTATTTGAAATTGTCTCAAGGGTCAAACTCACAAAAAGAAGAAGATAAGTTATCAGGCCAACAGCTTTTATATTAAATTCCATACTTCCTGCTATAAAAAGTTCATACCCTATTCCACCAGCCCCTGCTGCAGAACCTAAAGCTACAACATTCATAAAATTAATTTCAAAGCGAAAAAAACTCCATGAAATAATTTGTTTTAAGGAAGATGATAAAATAGCTTGAGTTAAAATAGAGGCTTTAGATGCACCACAGGATGTAAGAGAGTCTATTACATTTGCGGTTATACTATTAAAACTCATACTAAAAGCATAAACCAAATATGCTATGCTATGAAGGCTCAAACCAATTATAGTAGCACTAGGGCCAACTCCTAAACACACAGAAAAAAGCATAACCCAAATGATTGTAGGAATTGCACGCACAAAAGAAGAAAGAAGTAAAATTGTATTTCGTATTGTGCCATTAGAAACTAATGTTTTTGTGCTTAAAATTGCTAATGGCAAAGAGAACAAAGCACTTATAGTTGTGGTTAAAAAAGCTAATGCAAGGCTTACAATGCAAGATCTCAATAAAGATAAAAATGAAGCAGAAGAGTAAGAAAATAGACAAAACATTGCATAAATATTTTCAAACAATGCTTTAGTTTTCTCAATAATAGTTTTTCCATCTCCTTTCATAAAATATAAAGCGAAGATTGAAATAAAAAACAAAAAAAACAGCAAACAAAATGAAAAACATCGCTTTGAATTTAAAGCTTTCTCTTTTATTTTACCAAATAAAATAAATTCCCTTATTTTTTCAGATGCAAAGTCAAAAATCAAAACAGTGATAGTCAAAATTAAAATAACTAAACCAGCACTATCATAGCGAAAACTTCTAAAAAACAGATTGAATAAAAAACCAAGACCTGAACCTGTTAAAATACCTACAAGAGCAGAATCTCTAATATTTGTAGAAAGAGTATATAAAAGCCATGCAATAAATCTCCCTTCAATGTTTGGTAATACTCCATGTATAATTGAGGTAAAATAAGAAGCGCCTAAAGAACGCAAAGCTAAAAAAGATTCAATTGAAGTAGAATCTATCAGTTCTTTAAAAATGCGAGTTAAACTTCCAAGAGTTACAATAAATAAAACATAAAAACCCGTAACATCATTTTGACCAAAGGAAAAAAGAAACAAGATTACCCATGCTGGCAATGGAATATTTCTAGATATAGAAGCAAACATTGTAATAATAAAAGAAATAATACGATTTTTTTTTGGAAAGTTTGCTGAAAAAATAGCCAAAATCAAAGCAAAAAAACTTGCAAATGTAGTACTAGAAATTGCTATTAGCATAGTTTTAAAGTAGCTTTTCGTTATATCTTCGCAATATTTAAAACTATGAAATGAAGGACAAAAATATTTGAATAAACTAATAATAGCTTTTGGAATACTTAATATACTAAAAAATAAACCACTAACATTAGCAATTTTATATGAAAACATGTATATAAATAATATGAGAATAAATATGCTAAAGATTTTTATTCTCTTAATAAAAAAATAATTTTCATTTTGTATAACTTTAACACTTTTCCTATATTTTTTTTTCAACGCACCTTTGTTTTTTTGATTGATTTCAAAGTAAAATTTCATACGAATGATTCTATGACAAATAAAGAAAAACTAACAACTTTCAAATATCTTTTTAATTTCATCATCAGTTAAAAATTGAGGTGAAGCATCAAAGACAATCTTACCTTTTTTTAAAGCTATAATCCTATCAGCAAACTTTTTTGCTCCCTCAATTTGATGAAGATTAACAACCAATGTTATCCCTTTTTCTTTACATTTTTTTTTAAGCAAGTTTAACACAATACTAGTAGAATTAACATCAAGCGAAGAGGTAGGTTCATCAGCTAATATAATAGAAGGAGACTGCATTAAAGCTCTTGCAATACCAACACGTTGCTTTTGACCACCACTTAAATCCACGCAACATCTATAGCGCATATCTAAAAGTCCTAAAGCTTCTATGAGTAAACAAGCTTCTTCTTTCTCTTCTTGTTTATATACTCCAAACACACTTCTAAAAAAGCCTATTTTTCCTAAAATGCCATGCAAAACATTTTCTAAAACAGAAAGGTTTTCAACTAAATTATAATTTTGGAAAATAAAGGCAATATCTTTGCGAACCTTTCTTAAAGCTCCCTGACCAAGTTTTTCAATGCAAAGTCCATTTACCACCACATTTCCACTATGCTCTTCTAGGTTGTTAATACAACGAAGTAAGGTTGATTTTCCTGCCCCTGACTGCCCTACGACAGCCACAAATTCCCCTTCCTTAACTGAAAAAGAAACATTGTCTAGGGCAAGAAATCCATTATTGTATCTCTTTGTTAAATTAGAAATTTCTAACATCACTACTGTATATTTCTAAGCTTATCATACCAAGTGTCATCAACTTCAATAAGACGTGTTTTTTCTGTCCACTTTGGAAAAATACCTTTAACATTATGTCCTGTCATCTTAAAAATACCGGGATTATTTGCTGTCTCATCAGAAGTTAATGCCACTTTAATTTTTCTAATCTCATCATTAGAAACAGTATCACGGTTTATTACAAGTGGAGCATTCAAAACTGGTATGGCTTTTAATATTTTAATCTTTTCGCCAACATAATCTGAAAAAGGTTTGTCGTCAGTCTTTTGCACTTCATACACAGCACCATCAGAGTTTTCTTCTCCCGAAACAAGAGCATACACTTTAATTGTTTGAGGAATTGCAAAGCACGCCAAATCTGCTTCGTCCTTATATAACATAACTTGTGAACCTTGATGAGAAGAGGCAAAAATAACTTTACTAAAACATCCACCTTCTTTTACAAGCTCATCAGTATCCTTAACTTTTAATGCAGATTGCAAAAACTTTGCAGGGAGAGTAAAACCAGAAGTAGAATTAACAGAAACAAAACTTATTCTTTTTCCGAGTAATCTTTCTGCATTAAAAACACCATTTTCATCCTCAAACTTACCTTCATTTTTTTCTAAGCAAGCAATAAACGCATAATAAAGAGAATCCGAAAGTGTGCCAGAAGCTCCAGAATTGGTTACTAAAGGAATCACAGCTTTATTTTTATTGTGAGCTTGAATATAACCTTCAGCTCCAACATATGCCATGTTTGCCTTACCACTAATTAAAGTCTCTAATGCTATGTTGTAGTCAGTAGTGGTAACAATTTCAACCTCTCTTTCAAGAGCTTTTTGTAAGATATCTTTAAATGCACTTCTAGCATCCTTCATTGATTCCCCTGATTCGTTTGGATAAAAAACAATTTTGAATGCACCTTTTTCTTTTTCTTTGCAAGAGAAAGAAAGGAGTAAAGTAAAAGAAACAAAAGAAAATAAAAGAATGTTTTTTAATAATTTTTTCATATACACCTCAAAAATATAATGGAGAAGTTAGTATATAAAAAATCAGGTATTTTGAAAACACTAAATAATTTTCTTAAAAAATAAGATAATTGTCTTGATTTTCTCTAAAGAGTATAAGAAAATACAAACAAAAATATTATTGCGATACATGAAAATATATAAATACTCAACTATAACTAAGGCAGTAATTACTTAATATATTTTTAGATAAATCCATTAGCCTATAAAGACTACGTACATTAGCTAATGTTAGAGTAGTACATTAGCTAGTGTTATGGTTGTACCTTAGCTAATGTACTGCCCCTAAACTGTACAGTTTAGGGGTGCGAAACTGCACTATTTAGGCATCGCAAACTGTACAGTTTACGATAGCGAAACTGTACAGTTTGCACAGCTTAACTCAACAAGTTTAAATAATAAGTCTATGAATATTTCATACTCTAATATAAAAATGCACTGAGAAAAAACTTAAAATGTATTAGCCATGTTAAAAATTGACTTAAACTAATTAACTTTATAAGATCTAATGCATAATTTAAGGAGAACCCATGGCAAGTAATAAATATTTGAAAGTTGCGAATAAAAATAAAAATGATGAGTTTTACACTCAATTAACTGATATAGAAAGAGAATTAAGACATTATAAAGAACATTTTAAGAACAAGATTATCTATTGCAATTGCGATGACCCACGTGTTAGCAATTTCTTCAAATATTTTTATCTTAATTTTGAGTTTTTCGGTTTGAAACGACTCATAACCACTTGCTATAAGAATCAAGAAATAGACTTGTTTAGTAAAAACAATAGTGAAAAAGCAGTATGGATTGAATATGAGGGTGGGGGAAATATCGATAATTTTGACAGTATCAAAGTGAATGAGCTAAAAGGCGATGGAGATTTTAGAAGTAATGAGTGCATAGAAATATTGAAAAGTGCAGATATAGTGATTACAAATCCTCCTTTTAGCTTATTTAGGGAATATGTAGCTCAACTGATGGAATATGAAAAAAAGTTTGTTATTGTAGGTCATCAAAATGCAATTAGTTATAAAGAAATATTCAAACTCATAAGAGAAAATAAACTTTGGTTAGGTTTTGGTTTTAGTGCTGGAGTAGGCTTTTTTATAAATGAAAAATATGAAGACTATGCAACAGCTAGCATACATAAAGAAGGCATGATAAGAGTTTCAGGGGTTAATTGGTTTACAAACCTAGACATCAAAAAACGACACGAAGATATCTTATTATGGAAACAATATACACCTGAAGAATATCCCAAATATGAAAACTATGATGCCATCAATGTGGATAAAACTGCAGATATTCCAGCCGACTACTTTGAAAACATAGGAGTACCAATAACATTTTTGGATAAATATAATCCCGATCAATTTGAAATTATAGCCTTAGGAATTGTCGGCTCTTGCGAATTTACTAACAATAGACGAATGGAAATACTAAAAGACGGAAAGCCTACAGGTAAGTTCACCTATAATGCAAAAGGCACACTCTATCGCCTTTACAACCCAAGTAAAGATAAGAAACCACCAGCATTCAAAGACTGTGAGACAGGGGCTTTATACACAAGCATTTATGCAAGAATCATAATAAGGAGAAGGAAGAATATGTAAAGTTAAATAAAATAGATGTTCCCTATATGCTTACAGATATTACCGCAACAGTATAAAGCAATCAAAATACCCAAAATACAGCATAAAAAAATGTTTATTTCTTTAACATAGTTTGTGATTTCAAATGTTCTATCTGTTACTATTGCGATCGTTTTTATGAATAAAGTAAACAAATTGAACATGCATAGGAGCCAGACATCAGATAAAATAAATATTCTTAATAAAGAAGCTGTATTCAATATTTGAAAAATATTCCCAAAGCTACTGATTCCTCCAACCAATAAAAAAGACAATGCAGTAAAAATTGCAATGAGACCGATTAGTTGAGAAGTGATGTTTTTTTCGTATTCTTTTATTTCTTTTTTGGCTATCTTCTCTATCCTTTTTTCAATTGCTTCTCTTGTAGCTTTGTATGCTTCTCTTTGTTTGTTTGCTAGATGACAGTGGTCATACAGCTTTAAAATCATAAGGTATTTCTTATCTAGACTCTGAGTCGTCTCATTTAATATTTTTTCCTTAATTTCATCTATGTTAGCAAGCAAGCGTCCTATATTACTATCATCTTTCTCATCAAGAATATAATTTGAAATACAAGAATAAAGAAATCGTGGATATTTTACTGCATATTCATTAAAATTCTCCATCCACTTAGTAAAATCAAGATTTTCATCTACTAAAATACTGAACAACTGTTCTTGCATTTTTATATTGTCTTCTATATTCACATTAGACTTAATCTTATTACAACCAGATTCGCAAGTGTTTTTTTTAGATGAATTATTTTTATTTACTGTTTGTTTTATTTTTGATACATCTTTATTATCCATAATCACATGTTATTAAAGGTTTGAGAAATATCGTTCAATAGCACCGTTGGTAATCTCATTGCTAAAAGGATTTTTACTAGCATCCATCCAAGGACTTTGATTATGGGTAATATTTACCATTTCATACACAGGTGTATAAGAAAATAATTCCAAAACTTCATTAATTATTTCCTTATCTCGATTTGTGATAAATACATGCACATCTTCTTCTGGGTATGTAATATCCATCCCTCCATAATATTTATATACATGATAAACACTTACTACCACAGGACCAAAGCTCCATGCTTCTATCTTGTCTTGAAAACAAGGAACTCCTCGAACTCTAAAAAACTGAGCTTGCACAAAGTAAAGGAGCTTTTGCAATTTTAAGTTGCTTATCTTTCTATTTTTAGAGTGTTCATATTCTATTATGTAATTTGCCACAGAAATTGCACTATACATAGCATCCTCCTTTTTATTGAAAAAAAGCCCCTCCCTTTAACCCCTATTTTAATGTAATTACAAAAAAAATTAAAGTAGTATTAAAAAGTAAAAATAAATTTCATAAGCAAAAATTGACATTTTTTATACCTTAATATACGCTTATATTAATAAAATGAAAAAATATATTTTGATGATGGAGAATGAGAATCTATGGCTAGTAATAAATATTTGAAAGTTGCAAATAAAAATAAAAATGATGAGTTTTATACTCAATTAACTGACATAGAAAAAGAATTAAGACATTATAAAGAACATTTTAAGGGCAAGATTATCTATTGCAATTGTGATGACCCACGTGTAAGCAACTTCTTCAAGTATTTTTATCTCAATTTTGAGTTTTTCGGTTTGAAGTGCCTCATAACCACTTGCTATAAGAATCAAGAAATAGACTTGTTTAGTCAAAATAATAGTGAAAAAGCAGTCTGGATTGAATATGAAGGTGGGGGAAATATCGATAATTTTGACAATATTAAAGTGAATGAGCTAAAAGGCGATGGAGACTTTAGAAGTGATGAGTGCATAGAAATACTAAAAACGGCAGACATAGTAATTACAAATCCTCCGTTTAGCTTATTTAGAGAATATGTAGCTCAATTGATGGAATATGAAAAAAAGTTTGTGATTTTGGGAAATATGAATGCAACATCATATAAAGATATTTTTCAATTGATTATGAATAATAAAATATGGATGGGACCTAGTATCCATAGTGGCGATAGAAAATTTAATGTTCCTGATAATTATCCATTGAATGCTGCTACTTCTGGAATAGACAAAGATGGTATAAAATTTGTAAGAGTTAAAGGAGTAAGATGGTTTACAAATTTAGACCACAGTCAACGACACGAAGATATCCTATTATGGAAGCAATACATACCTGAAGAATATCCTAAATATGAAAACTATAATGCCATAAATGTGGATAAAACTGCAGATATTCCAGCCAACTACTTTGAAAACATAGGAGTACCAATAACATTTTTGGATAAATATAATCCCGATCAATTTGAAATTATAGCCTTAGGAATTGTCGGCTCTTGCGAATTTACTAACAATAGACGAATGGAAATACTAAAAGACGGAAAGCCTACAGGTAAGTTCACCTATAATGCAAAAGGCACACTCTATCGCCTTTACAACCCAAGTAAAGATAAGAAACCACCAGCATTCAAAGACTGTGAGACAGGGGCTTTATACACAAGCATTTATGCTAGGATTATTATAAGGAGGAAGAAATGAATATTACCCTAACAGAAATCCCAATAAAAGATGTTGTTGAAGGCTATTCTGACACACAAGAAGAAGGAGTATTTGGTTTTTCAGGCAAGCTTAATATTCGCCCAAAATATCAAAGAGAATTTGTTTATAAAGATGAAAAAAGAGAAGCGGTAATCAACACAATAATGAAAAACTTTCCATTGAACGTTATGTACTGGGTCAAAAATAATGATAATAGTTTTGAACTTTTAGACGGACAACAACGCACAATAAGTATTGCCCAATACTTTAAGGGCGAATTCTCTTTTGATAAAAAGTACTTTCATAATCTTACAAATGATGAAAAAGAGACTTTTCTAAACTATAAATTGATGGTTTATATTTGCACAGGCACTGATAGTGAAAAATTAAATTGGTTTAAGACAATCAATATAGCAGGAGAAAGGTTGACAGACCAAGAAATGAGAAACGCAGTTTATGCTGGGGAATGGCTACTTGATGCAAAAAAGTATTTTTCTAAAACATCCTGCCCTGCTTATCAAATAGCATCTGATTACCTTTCAGGTTCTTCCATTCGCCAAGATTATTTAGAAAAAGCAATAAAATGGATAAGCAATAAAGAACAAACTACAATTGAAGACTACATGGCTTGCCATCAGCTTGATAGCAATGCAAGTGAACTATGGTTATATTTTTCCGCCATAATAAGCTGGGTCAAAACGCTTTTTCCAACATATAGGAAAGAACAAAAAGGCATTGAATGGGGAGAATTATACAATCAATATAAGAATAAAAGTTTTAACCCAAACGAACTAGAAAAAAGAGTAAGCACTTTAATGCAAGATGATGAAGTAACAAACAAAAAAGGTATATATTATTACCTCATCACAGGCAAAGAAAAATATTTAAATATCAGAGAATTTTCTTCTTCTATGAAAAGAGAAGTTTACGAAAAGCAGAATGGCATCTGTCCCATTTGCAAAAACAAATTCCATTTCGACGATATGGAAGGAGACCACATTACACCGTGGTCTTTAGGTGGCAAAACAGAAGTAAAGAACTGTCAAATGCTATGTAAACCTTGCAATAGAGAAAAATCAAGTAAATAGCTTCACTAGATTTATAATACACTCGCATTTTTCTACTGTGTCACAAATAAAAGACCTTTGACTAATTTTGTTTTTTATCATATTCTCTTTAAACTTTGTAGTTGAAAGTTGTGAGGGCTTTAAAAATGCTAGAAGATTATAAAATGCAAATTGGTGAGTTGAAAAATCAGGTTAAAGAGAGCTGGAGGCATCTTTGACATAGAAAAGATTCAGGCTAAAATATCAGAAAAAGAAAAGATAACAGAAACTCAAGATTTTTGGAATGATTCAAAAGAAGCTGAAAGGGTGATGCTAGAAATAAAAGCCTTGAAAAATCGTATTGAGCCATGGGATGTATTGCTTAGAGATGTTGATGACCTTGAAGCTCTTTTTTTACTTGCAGAAGAAATGCAAGACGCATCTTTTGAAAATGAAATAAAGATGTCTTTAGATAAAGCTCAAAAAATATATAAAGATTTAAATACATTAAACTTACTTTCAGGCGAAGTGGATATAAATAATGCCTATTTAACTATCCATGCAGGAGCAGGAGGAACAGAGGCCTGTGACTGGGTTAAAATGCTACTGAGAATGTACACTCGCTGGGCAGAAGCAAAGGAGTTTAAAATAGAAATTGTGGACTTCACTGTTGGAGATGTTGAAGGTTATAAGTCAATCACAATAGAAGTAAAAGGTGAATACGCTTTTGGTTTTTTGAAAGGAGAAAACGGCGTGCATCGTTTAATTAGAATTAGCCCTTTTGATACTAATGCAAAAAGACATACCTCCTTTGCGTCCATTTTCGTTTATCCTGTTTTAAATGATGAAATAACCGTTGATATAAGACCGGAAGATTTAAGAATTGACACATATAGATCGGGAGGAGCTGGTGGGCAGCATGTAAATAAAACTGATTCTGCAGTCCGCATTACACACTTACCTACTGGCATTGTGGTTGCCTCTCAAAGCGAAAGGAGTCAGATAATAAACAAAGCCACCGCAATGAGCATGCTAAAAGCTAGACTTTATAGCTACTATGAACAACAAAAGGAAAAAGAAAATACAAAGTTTATGGCAGAAAAAAAAGATATTTCTTGGGGCAACCAAATTCGCTCGTATATATTTCAACCTTATACACTTGTAAAAGACCATCGCACAAAATATGAAAGTGGAAATGTCCAAGCTGTAATGGATGGAAAACTTGATGAGTTTATTGCTGAATATTTAAATAGTAAATTAAAAAACAATGATTAAAAAACAAATAGCTATTTTATTTTTATTTTTTTCTTTCTTTGTGTTTGCAGATGACACAGAATGGGTTCTAGCTGTTTCGGAATTTACTTTTGAATCATCAAATCCTATGTACTCTTCTTATGCAAAAATTATTCCTGAAATGTTTTTGTCCTATTTGGAAGGAAAAGCAAATAGGCTTGAATCTGTAAGTGAAAAAAAAATGAGAGCCTTAATGAAGGCAAGTTCAAATAAACTTAAACTCATAAGAGAAAGAGCTAGATTAATTCAAGAAAAAGATTCACTTTTTCTTTCAATAGAAAGTGAAAAAAGTAAGAATGCAAAAATATTAAAACTAGAGCAAAAAATTAAAGAGAAAGAAGCAGAAATTGAAAAGGCAAGCTTAAATATAAAAATTGTAGACAATAAATTTTATGATACAACTATGGCAAAAAGAGTAGTATTATGGCAAGATGGAAAAAGTCTTTATAAAATAGAAGAAAAAACCAATCTAGCTTATTCTTTACAAAAAGCGGGCATTTCAGCAGTAGTTTCTGGCACACTTAGAGATGTTTCAGGCTATTTAGTACTTAAAGTTCGTCTTGAAACTGGGCTTAAAGGCGTGCCTCACTATGATTTTACTGAAGGTGGACGATATTCAGATGCTGAAAATATGGTAAAAAAAATAGCTACACAGATTTACACTGTTATCCAGAATACAAGAGAAATCAAATTGTTTTTTGATGTTACGCCAAAAAATGCCCGTGTCTATATTGATAACAATATGATAGAAGATTTTTCTAAACCCATCATATTACGCGAAGGAAACTATACTGTAGAAGCTTCTTGTGATGAATATTCCACAAGCACAAAAAACATTGTTTTAGCAGAAAAAAACTATTACAAACTAAAAATAAACTTGAAAAAGGAAAAGACAGCACTATTAGCCTTTAATATAGAAGGAAAACCTGAACTTTTCTTTAAGACTCGTTACTATGGCACCTCCCCTACTCAATTAAAATTGCCATATCAATCCACTGTTGTAGAATTTGAAAAAGATAAAATACATACCTACGTACTGATAGATAAAGAAAAAATACCCATTAATGAAGTAGCTCAAGCTATGGTAGTTCGTTTAAACCAAAAAGAAACAAAAAAATTAGTTGAAAGACAAAGAAAAATAATGTATTGGTCTTTGGGTACTCTTTATGCAATTCTACCTGCTTACCTTATTCTAAATGGTGTGTATAGCGATAAGGCACTAGCTTTTAATGATGGAAGGCTAGCCCAAACACAAGAAAATGCACAAAATATTAAAAACTTGAGCGTTGCAAATATTACATTGCAAAGTTTGGCAATAGTTGCAGGCATCAATTACTTTATTCAACTTGTTGTCTATTTAGTTTTTTCTGACCGTGCAATTCCACGGCAACCTAAGATTGTGAATATAGATAATCCAAAGCATGACATTTCAGAATTGCAAGAACCTCCCAATAAAGAAGAAGCTGAAAATATTTCTCCAAAAATAGAAGAGAAAGACAATAACTAAAAGTTTATATAAGCAGTCATAACCATCCCTATACTTTACATATACTCTAAAAATGTATATAGTTGCAATTACCAACGTATAAAAGTTGTTGCAAGGAGGCGAGTTATATGTTTTTTCACAATGTCATGGAAGAGATTATGTATAAGGAAGTGAATAGACTTTATGATGAGGCCAAGAAAAATGGAGAGAAGTGGTTGGTTTGTGATTGCATTCAGTGTCGTGTTGACGCAATGTGCTATGCTTTAAATAGGGTTAAACCCAGATATATTAAATCTGGTAAGGGCTTGGCATATTTCTTTCAGGTTGACTTTAAGATGGGAAGTCAGTTTTTTGTCGACATTTCGTCTGTCGCATTGGAAGCTATGAAAGTAGTTCAAGCAAATAGAGGACCACACACAGAAGAAGAAACAGAAGAAGATATTTCTTCTTATAAAGCATGCTTCAACTTCCCAACTATTAAATGCAAAATAAATGATGGCAACAACTTGAGACCTATGAACGAAGTAACAGTCAAGTTACTACTAAACGATGTTTTAGTAGAACAAATGGATGTGCTTTGGGACAATCCTTACACCATTCATAGCAATATGGGCGGTGTGTGTACCTTCTGGCCAAAACCACAAAAAGCTGACGAAGAAGGCATTGCAAAAAACTTTAACTTTATGCTTGTTGTGGAAAAAGAGAACTACGAAAGTGTAAAGCAAGCCTTTTCATTAAACATAGTCTCTACAAAAAATGCAAAGGAAAACTTTGACGTTACTAGTTGTCATGAAATTAAAGATATCTATATGTTTGAAAAAACTCCTGACGCTATGCAGATAAATCCTTCTCTATCTTAAAGGAGAGTATTAAATGAAGGCAGTTGTTTTAGATGGTTTTACACTCACAGCGAATGATCTTTCATGGGTTGCCCTTGAGGACTTGTGTGAATTGACTGTATATGATGCTACAGAAGCAGATAAAGTTGTAGAGAGAGCCAAAGATGCTGAGATTATCTTAACCAACAAAGTTTTATTAAAAGCTCCTCAATTCGATGCTCTGCCTAAATGTAAGTATGTGGGGGTGCTTGCAACAGGCTATAATGTTGTAGACATAGAAGAAGCAAAAAAAAGAGGTATTGTTGTAACAAACATTCCTTCTTATAGCTCTGATAGCGTAGCTCAATTGGTGTTTGCTTTTATTTTGAACTTTGCAACACATGTGCAAGAACATAATGAAGAAGTTCATAATGGGAAATGGTGCAATTCTAATCATTTTTGCTATCATAGTTTTCCATTGCAAGAGATAAGTGGAAAGGTACTAGGCATTGCAGGACTTGGCGACATTGGCTCTAGAGTTGCAAAAATAGGTGAAGCCTTTGGAATGAAAGTCATCTTTTATAATAGAAGCAAAAAAAATATTGAAAGCTTAAGTGGGTGTAAACAAGTGGATAAAGAAACTCTTCTTTCCTCTTCTGATTTTTTAAGTCTTTGCTTACCACTAAATGATGAAACAATAAATTTCATTAATGAGTCTAGCTTGAAAAAGATGAAAAAAGGGGTCTACATAATCAACACTGGACGAGGGCAGTTAGTTGATGAGGTTGCAATTGCTAAAGCATTAGAAGACAAAAAGCTTGCAGGTTATGCAACAGACGTGCTTTCGAAAGAACCTGCAGAAAAGGATAATCCGCTACTACCTTCTAATGCTGTACTTACCCCTCACATTGCATGGCAAACATACGAAGCAAGACAGAGACTTATGAATACTGCTTGTGCAAATGTTAAAGCATTTCTTAAAGGTGAAGTTATCAATCAAGTTAATTAAACATACTAGAACTCTTTTTTCCAATATGAAAAGACTTATTTCTATCTTTCTTTTAATATCTTTTTGCTTTTTGTACACTGAAGAATACCTACTCAAATCAACTCAAGATTATTTTAAGTCAATAAAATGGACAGAAAACTCACAACTAGAATTTCCAGTTCTACCTTCTCCTTATTCTGTACAGGCTAGCGGTATTGATTCCGTATATTTCTATGCCGATACTCTGAGAGAGGACGCTATATATCCTGAGCTTGAAGCTATTGGGGTGTTAGACTATAGTGCTACACCTGCCCCTCTTTTAGAGAGTTTGCAAAACTTTTCTTCTTCAATTATGCAAAAAAAGATTGCAGATGGTTTAAGCCTAGAGCAAAGAGCTTTTTTACCATATCTTTTTGAATATCGTTTTGAAAACATGAAAGAAGTTGGCAAAATAGATGTAGTATTTTTTTCTACTCCCACATTTAAGGGAAAAGAACGAGCTACTTCAAACTTTCGATTTAACTATACAAGGGATGAAAAGCGTAAACATAGAATGATGGAAGCAACATTTGTCCAAAATGAACAAAAGTGGTTTTTAGAATCATTTGATTTTGTTGGATGGGAACTAGATGATACCACTGACTAGAGTGGAAAAAGAACATATTTTTTCTATTTTTTATGAAGAAAAGCCAAATTTATATCTTGTCTCTAAAGGGAAAAAACACTGTTTTTCTGGTGAATGCTATGAAATAAATGGAAAAACAATAACGTTAAATAAAGAATTTAATCAATTTTTCAATACTAAAAAGACAATAGCATTTTTTTTTCATAAAAAAGTAAAAATATGCTTTAAAATAACCTTTGAAAAATCGTTTCCTCAGTCTTTTAACTTACCTGAAAAACTATACATAAAAGAAAAAAAAGAGAGTGTGTCATCTTTTCCTATATTGCAACTTTTCTACCAAAACCTTTTGCTTTCCACATTCTTAGGAGTAAATACAAAAACCTTAAAAGAAAGAGCACACTTTTTTTCAAATGATGAGCTTAAAGAAGTTTTAACTCTTTCTAATAATCTAGGGCATAATTTACCCCCTTTGTTAAAAGAAATTAAGAAAACAATCCCCTATGAAGTTAATCTTTATTCACATGTTAGTATTATAAATGATTTTTTATTAAATAAAAAAAGAGGAAAAATAAAAAGAAATAATCTCTATCTTTTTTCAGATTCTAACATCATATTGCTTTTTTCTACTGCCAAATTTGCAAAACAATTTAGTAGTGAAAAAGAATTTTTAGCCAAAATATCTTTTAACAATCGCAATATTTTTTGTGATGTTAAGTATGATTTTTTCTCCCCTTTTTCAAAAGAGGATTCTCAGTTTTCTCAAGGTTTTTTACTTTTTAAAATCACCAATATACAAGAAGAAGACAAAAGATATCTCTACGAAAGTGTCTATGAAAATCAATATGGGAGTTTTTAGGAACTCAAACTCTATTTGTGCGTTTAAGAAGATAGTAACAAGTCTATAATAAGTATTGTTGCACTTTCAAATTATATGTAAAATAAATCACTCGTAATAGTTTATGGAGGCTTTTTGTGGCTATTTTTTTATATGTTATTTGTGGTTTTGCAAATATTTTTTCTCTTTCCTTACTTTTTAAGGCTGGCGGTTTTTTAACTATAGTAGCTTTTATTCTTGCCCTATCCTTTAGTGGTACATTAACTTTCTTTTCTCTTATATATACGCTTAAAAAGAAACATAAAAGATATTTTATTGTGAAAAAAATGCTAGAATATTTACCATTGGTTTCTGTAGCTTTTTTTATTATTTCAGGTGTTTTTGCAAAACCTTTTTATGCCTTAGATGCGCTTTTAGCAATACTTTGGCTCATTATGACTATATGCACAATCATCATATTATTTTTACTTCGTAAAAAAGCTATTAAAAAACAGCAACCAGAACTGTTTAAGAAAGAAGATAAAACAAGTGTTCTTTTTGTAATTCTTGATTGGCTTGATGCAATATGTCAGGCTGCCTGCATAGTACTTTTGCTACAATTCTTTATATTTCAACTATATCTTATTCCTTCAGAATCTATGGTACCAACCTTTATGATTGGAGATAGAGTTATAGGTGTCAAATGCACAGCAGGACCTACTTTTCCACTTTCTGCTTTTAGATTTCCACAAGTGCGAAAATATAAACGTGGAGATGTTGTAATTGTGCGAAACCCAAACTATGAAGCAGACTCAAACAATGACTTAAAATTTTTTACATCTCAACTAATTCAACTCCTCACTTTAACTATGGTAAATATAAATGTTGATAGTAATGGAAAAATTAAAACAGACCCATTAGTTAAGCGGATTGTGGCATGTGAACACGAAAAATTGATGTTAGTTGACGGCATTTTATACATTAAAAAAGCAGGAATGAAAGATTGGCAAGTGCAAGATGAAAAATCTTATGCTGTCTGGAATGTAGAAAGCTTGCCTAAATCTGAACTTAAGTATGTAAAAGACACAAAAGTTGGAACTCAAATATTAGACATGCTTGAATCTATAGAAGCAACTCGCAAAAACTTAAACTTTTATCAGGCAATGAAAGATGCGAAAGAAATTGTTACAAAGATGGAAAAATTAAAGAATATTCCTGATACAACATTCAAAATGGAAGAAATTGTTAAAAAAGATGAGCTTTTGCTAGATTCAATTGTGTTAAAGGACATAGAAATTGCCTCAAAAATATTAACAACCAACGGAGCTTTAATGTGGTTTTCTGCATTTATGACAGACTGGGCATCTCACTGGGAAACTCCTAGTGTGGAATCTTCTTTATATGAAAAAAGATTTGCACAATTTAATGCACTAATCAAACTAGCTGTAGGCCGACTCTTATTAAGAGATGTAGAACTATTAAAACAAAATCTCACTCCTTCTGAAGTAATTAATGATGAACAAAGATTGAACCTTTTAAATGAGCTTAAAAACTATTATTACTACTTAGCACTCTCAGGACAACGGAACATGGACGAGTTTCCAAAAGGTGAAGAAGATTATATTCCTGAAGGTTGCTTTTTTATGATGGGAGATAATCGCTTTAATTCTACAGATATGAGGCATGGATACAAAATATATCAAACAGAAGTTGATAAAAATGATCCATTTTCAATTAAATATTTAACAAATATTGATCCTAAATATATTAAGGAAGATAGAATGTTGGGTACTGCAAATTTAATATTTTGGCCAACTGAGCGAATGGGATTTGTAAAGTAGAAAATACACCTAAAAAAGATTTTTCATGTACTCATAATAAAACCTTGGCATTTTAAAAAATAGTTAAAATGCCCAAGTCTGATATTGTAGAAGATTTTAATTTATAGACTCTAAAGAAAGATACATAGAAATTGTAGCACTTTTTAATATTAAAATAATCATAGGTAAAAATATGACTATCAACTTATATTTTAAGTTTTGAAATGTTTAATAAAAACTCTTGAAATAATTTATAATTTAAGATAGGTTTTAGATATGAAAGAAGAAATTAAGGCAGAAAAAGATAATCTAAAAAATACTTTAGTTAAAAGCTATGCTAGCAATAAACTAACCATAATTCTTGTTATACACTTCACTCACATCATACTTAAAAAAATCTTGCGACATAATAGAAGTACATTAGCTAGTGTTATAATCATACATTAGCTAATGTTATGATTGTACCTTAGCTAATGTACTCAGGCGAAACTGTACAGTTTAGGGGTGCGAAACTGCATTATTTAGACATCGCAAACTGTACAGTTTACATATGCGAAACTGTACTATTTAGGTATCGTAAACTGTACAGTTTGCATATACAAAATAGCACATGCTACAACCTCGAATGAAGTTGCAATCCAATAAAATTTCCTCACATGTCCACTCCGAAGAAGTGGGCATGTTGCAGTCGTGGATACAACCACATTCTAATGAATTTCCTCTTATTGCATATGATTTAAGTTTTTGATTTTTAAGTAGATTCGATACCGCGTTTGTAGGTAATTTGGCAACTAAATCTAAAGTATATCTTTTTTGCTTTGTTATTTGTTTGCCATTTTATATATTTCTAGCATATCTTTTTCGTACAAGACTTTTGCAATCCCTTTATGCCCACCAGCTACTAAGCTACATTTATGAGCCATGAGTTCTAGTTCTTTTTCAGTTGGAGATATCTTTAATTCTTTTATAGAAGTTGGCATATCGATTGAGCGGTAAAAGGCTTCCATCGCTTCTATTCCTTTCATTGCAATGTCTTCATCTGAAAAACCTTTTTCTATTCCCATAACATTAGTTGCAAATTTCTTAAATCGAGGCAAGCAATCTTTATGCACATACCTTGCCCAACTCCCCCAGATAGCTGCCAACCCTGCTCCATGTGCTACGTCATACAAAGCACTTAATTCATGTTCAAGTCCATGGGTTGCCCAGTCTCCATTGCCTTGTCCACAACCTGTAAGCCCATTGTGAGAAAGGCTACTAGCCCACATTATGTCTGCTCTAGCCTTATAGTTTTGAGGGTCATTTTTTAGAAGTATCGCATTATCCATTACTGTCCGCATTAAAGCTTCCGCAATACTATCTGTAATCTCCATTGCGTCATCTGGCACAAAGTAACGTTCCATTGTGTGCATCAAAATATCCACACAACCAGAAGCTATCTGGTAATCAGGTAAAGTCATAGTAAGATTAGGGTTCATTATTGCAAACTTAGGACGTGAAAGGTTATCGTTATAGCTACATTTTATCAAACCATCTTCTTTAGTTATGACAGAAGAATTACTCATCTCACTCCCAGCAGCAGCTATTGTCAGCACTACACCTATTGGCAAGGCAGAAGAAGCAACTCTTTTTTTTGCAAAAAAGTCCCATACATCACCACTGTCTTTTATTCCATAGGCTATTGCTTTTGCAGAGTCGATAACGCTCCCCCCTCCAATAGCAAGAATGAAATCAATATTTTCGCGCTTTCCAAGTGAAATGCCTTCATACACTAGCGAAAGTCGTGGGTTTGGTTTTACACCAGCAAGTTCAACATATTGTAAATTGTTTTCATCTAGCGTCTTCTTTATTCTATCTAAAAGCCCTGTTTTTTTGACACTACCAGAGCCATAATGAAGTAATATTTTTTTTGCAGAATGTTCTAAAATAAGACGAGCAACATCTTTTTCAGCATCTTTTCCAAAAACAACTTTTGTTGGTGTATAATATTCAAAATTAAGCATAGCGACTGTTAGCCTCCTACAGGATAATGTTTTTATAATACGATTCGATGATATAAAATATTGAAATTGGGAACATGGGGGAAAAATAACTAAAACAAAAAAGCCTGTTTGATATTTTCTCGCTACATCAAACAGGCTTCAATTGTCAAATTCCTTGATCTTTTACACAACTAGAAATCTAAAAATAAAAGAAGTTTTTGTCTGTTTTAGAAAATCTAAAGCCAATATCTTTTTTTTGCCATTTATCCTTATTTTCGGCTTTCATTTTGAATGTTCCAACAAAGCCAACTGCGTATTCTATTGTTCTATTAGAAAGATAAGAACCACCTTTAATCCTATTCTCACCATTTTCATTGCTATAAGGATAGTTATCATCCAATATAAACTTATTTCCAGAAGCTTTTCTTAAGACTATTCTTCTTTCTTTATAAGGTAGTGTCCATTCCCACACATTACCTGACATATCAAAAAGCCCTATAACGTTTGCTCTTTTGGTTGCCACTGCATTTGGATCTTCTGAGTGAGAAGCATCTCCATCTGCCAATTTTCCAAAGTTTGTTGCCACCAAAGCATTAGTAGCCTTACCTGTAGCTGAAGTATCATTGTGTAAATAACTAGACCCACTCAAGCACAAGCCTTTCAATAAATAATATGTGTTAGAACCAAGATTTACTGTTTTGCTTGAATCATATGAACCTGTTGCACTATTAGTTAAGCGAGCAGCAAATTCCCACTCTACGTTTGTTGGAAGACGATATCCATTAAACTCATAAAAATCTTTGAACCTCATTCCATCATTATTGCTCTGCGTAGGCTCACCTGCTTCACGCAATACCATATCTTTTAACTTCTCAAGATATTTAGCTCTTCTATCTTTTTCTTCTGCATTCACCAACTCTTCAAATGCTGTTTGCACTTCAGGATTATGTCTATAATAAACAGGGAATAATTCAACCCATTGCTTTTCATCCTTATGCAAAAAATTCAAATACTCTGTTAGAGCATTGCACCATACAACTGCGTCCATAAAAGTAACATTAGTCATAGGTTCTGTTTTCTTGACTTCAACTTTTCCAACATTTGCTTTTGAAGAAAACTTATATAAATTTCTTCCTTCTCTCTTTGCTAATTCCTCATTAGTTGCCCATTGGTATACATGGCTCCACAAATCTCTAGTTACGGCAGTTTTACCGAGTTGATAGGGATAAGAAATTTTAGCTTCAACATTATCTGCTTCACCAATCATAAAATCTATCTCATTATTTACTTCTATTGACGAGAACTTAGCCATTTCTGTGTTAAAATAAGACAATTCTGTAGGTGTGTTTTCCTTCCCAGTGTAGCTATCACCAACTTGATCGCAAGCTATAAAGCAAAACAAAAACAAACTAGACATAATCAACAACATTCTTTTCATATCAATCTCCTTAAAAGATCTGGCACATATTGAATGCGTAAGTATACTTCTAAAAATGCACAAAATCAATTACCTACCAAATCTTTCGTATACTTCACACTCGTAATAAAAATAAGCACGGAAAAAACGTTACTTATAGTAGGTAATTGTATCAAAAAATAGAATAGTAATATATTTTATTAGTGATATTGAAAGAAATAGATATATAATATAGAATACCTAGTTAACCTATAAACAAGAATAAGGAGGTTGCAGATGTTACAAGATGATAATGTTTTGGATTCTATCCACTTAGCCCCATACATAAGGCTTGCAAAAGTTTTAATTGGAAAAAAACGAGACGCAGGTGGCAATATGTTTAGGCATCAAATTGACACTATGGGTATTTTGTTAAATTACAATTATACAGACAGTGTTTTACTAAAGGCCTCCTTAATCCATGATGTAATTGAAGACATTCCAGATTTTGATGTTAATGATATACTTAAAATAGATTCTGAATCTGAAGATGTTTACAAACTTGTTTTAGAAGTTACTAAAATTGAAGACCAAACTAAGGGAGAGTTCTTAAGTAGAATTGCATATGAAGGCTCAGAAAAAGCAAAAATATTAAAATGTGCTGACCGCATAAGCAATATGATTAGCTTAGGTTTTGTATCAGATCCTGAATTTATAAAACGTTATTGCGACGAAACAGAACTGTACATATTGCCAATGGCAGCTGTTATAGGTGATCTTGCCATGTATAAGGAACTTGTATGGTTGATAAGATCAAGGAGTATGTTTATACCATCAGGTTATCTTGAAAAGCTTTATACAGAACAAATAAAAGTTTTAGCTGATGTTTAGAAGAAAATAAAGGAGTTCATAAAGTGAGGCAACATATAAAAGTTGAAGATTTGAAAAAGAGTACACGATTTTCTCAAGATCTGTTTTTTGAGGATGGTCATTGCTTACTTTTATCTGCAGGTAACCCATTAGGAGATAGAGAACTTAGAGCTTTAAGGCAGTGGAAGATTCCATTTGTTGTAACAGAAGGTGAAATCCTTAATGATGATGAAGAAATAGATTTAGAAGCATTAGAAAATCTTAATGAAGATGTTCAGGAGGCAGGAAAGACAGCAAACACAATCTACATTGAAGGCACACAACTTTCAGACGAAAACATAGAAGCTGTTTCTAAAATTGTTGTTTTTGATCTTCCAAAAGAGTTGAAAGATAGTCATTTATATTCAGAATATAAAGAGCTTGCAAAAGACTTGCGTGAAATTTTTAATACAATCAAGGAAAACAAAAAATTAAGCGAGAGAATTTTTTCGCCTTATGCCATTAAGATACAAAAAATGGCTAATGAACATCCACAAGAAACAATTATGTTTATTCTTGTAACAAACATACAAGAATATGGTATTGTGGCACTTGAGGCTTTAAACACGGCATTAGTACTTGCTTTGATTTGTCCGCTTATGAATATCGACAAAGAGGTAGCCATTGACATTGTTGTTGCAGGATTATTACACAATGTTGGAATGCTTCGCCTCCCGACACCTTTAATACACAAAAATGAAAAACTCACAGAAGCAGAAATTCAAATTTTAAAAACACATATATTACATGCTTATAAGTGTGCTGTTGAAGAACTTTCTTATCCTGAAAGTGTTGGAAATAGTATTTTGCAACAATATGAAAGATGGGATGGGAAAGGCTATCCCGAAGGACTTTCAGGTGCAAATATTGATGTTGGAGCTAGGTTAATTGCTGTTGTAGATGGTTTTATCACAGCACTAGATAAAAAAGTACAAAGAAAGCCAATTTTAAGTTATGAAGCAATAAAAACCTTGCTTTCGGATAGTTCATTAAAGTTTGACCCAAATATAGTTAAGATTGTAGTGCAATGTATGGGAATTTATCCAATTGGCTCGATTGTTCTTTTGAACGATGGTTCTATATGCAAGGTCGTTCAAATTGAAACTGATGCTCCATTACGACCTCAAATTCAAGTCATTTTATCAGAAACAGGTAAAATACCCAATGAAGAACAAAAGCAGGTTATAGATCTCAAAGAAAATAAAGAAAAATTTATTGTAAGAGCTATAGATCCTCGTGTATATTTGCAGTAATTGCTAATGTAAAGCAAGCTATGAATGCTGTTGGAAAAAAAGGTGAAGATGTTATTAGCTTATGGCTTATAAAGCATGGCTATAGTATTTTAGAACGCAACTGGAAAGTTCAAACAGGAGAAATTGATATAATTGCTATTGAAAAAGAAGTTTTAGTGTTTATAGAAGTGAAAACACTTTTAAATACAACATTAGAATCTTTAGATATAATAGTAGGTAGGCGTAAACAAATTAAAATATCACAAACTGCTAAATATTTTTTAAAAAGTCATCGACAATATCATAAATTGGCAATGCGTTTTGATGTAGTGGTTCTTAGGTCAAATCCTTTTAATCTTGAGCATCCTAAAGTGTTGCATATAAAAAATGCTTTTGGAGATTGCAATGACTGAAAACTCTTTGTCTTTTTCTGGAAAAAAGAAAGAGAAATTAGATGTATTGAGCCAACTTGAAGTTAAAAAAATTCAAGCAAACCTTTCTAATGATGATTATGTTTATAAGGCTATTTATTGTCTAGCTTCTATTATAGCAGATAGGATTTTAAATGATGGAGGAGAGATAGTCGATGTTTAATAAAAATCATCAAAGGCAAAATAACCATAAAGATATTGAAAAAGATACTTCAAAAACAAGAAAGAGAGTCCCCTATAATTCAACTAAACCTTCTCTAAGAACTCAAAAAAAAGATGTTTTTTCAAAGATTGAATGGCCTAAAACTATTTGTGAAAAATGTGGGAAGGAGATAAAAGATTTAAATACAGCTTTATCTGATAAAAACACAGGAAATCCAGTCCATTTTGATTGTATATTAGAGTTTCTAAAGAATAGCGAAGAATTAAAAGAAAACGAAGAGCTTATTTATATAGGCAATGGAAATTTTGCCATCATAACATTTGAAAACCCTAAAATAAGAAAAAACTTCAAGATTATTAAATCAATTGAGTGGGAAGAAAAGAGCGAAAACCATCAATGGAAAGATGAAATCAAGAAACTCGCTAGTAGCACATAAAATATCTAGTATGTGAAAGCGTCCTTGTCACATTTTATAATGTTTAACATTTTTAGTACTCACCAATTTTGTAATATTTAGTACTTTTAAGCCCTTTAGCATCTTCCAGCGTCATTACATTTCTAAGTATTACACCACTAACCTTATCACTTATTAGCTTGCTCCATTCAATTTCTACTCTTTTATTTTTTTCTTTATATGAACCTTCTCTTCCTTTAGTTTCTTTTCCACTTAAGATTATGTATTCTCTAACAGTATTATCTGTTTGAAAATCAAGTATTATATCTGGTACAAATGCGGCAGTTCCAGGAGCTTTCCATTTAGTATGTTCTAATGTATTTGTTTTTTTGGGGGGAAGTTCATTCCCTTCAGAAGAAGTCATCTTGCAAGCAAAAAATAGAAGAGAAAGAAACAAGGTTTTATATATAATTTTCATAATAACTCCTTAATAAAGAAAAATAAGCAAGCCAGCTTTTGTAAGATGATAATTAAACATTCCAATAGAGACGTTAAAACAGTCTTCCTTATGCTTATACAATTAAGCCGGTAATAAAGATAATATCACAAATAAATGGTATAGAAAATAGTAACAATTGTGTAATGGCAAACTATAATAACAAGTGCAAAAGTTAAAGATAATTCGTATATCTATTAAGTTAAAAATGCCAGTCCTTTTTGCCATTCAAGTTAGAGTTATCATGTAGAAATACTACATGATAACTCACTATCCTTGGCTATTTAATCAAAACAAATTCGACACGACGATTTTTCCACCAATTGTCTCTATCATTTAAAGAGGCAACAGGACGAGAACCTCCCATTCCTACAGCAGAAAGTCGAGAAGAGCGAACTCCATTTTTAATTAATATCTGCATAACAGCCTTTGCACGCAACGTTGAAAGTGGAATAAGATCTCTTTTTTCTTCTGCTTCAGAGCCTGTAGTGGAATTAGCATGCCCTTCAACTTGCACTTGATAGTCAGTAAATTTATTCAAAATTTGTGCAACACGCTTTAGTACATAAGTATTTTTATCTACAACATTTTCTTCCAACCCATTAAAATCATCAGCATTTGGACGGAATATAATAGAAGGAACTGCAATTTTTAACTTATCTCCATCACGAATTACAAGTATATCAACAGGTATATACCCCTTAATTGTTGAAGAGAGCCCCAACACATCTTTAGCAGTGAATGTGAAAGGATAGTCAGTAGCAGATTGGACAATCTCTCCCTTTGAAGAGCGACCATCCCATATTATTTCATCAGTAATCTTGCCCTTACCACCAGTACTCCAGAAATGCTTACCACCAGTTTCTTGAGGTTCTGAAATATCAAAAGTCCAGCTATCAATACCCACATCAGTAATTGCTTTTAACCCTATAAATAAGTCATCATCAATACCATCATTATCAGGACTAAAATACTTAGGCTTTAAGTCCACAGCCAGTTTTGGTGGTGTAATTCTAGACAAAAATTCTGTGCTTGTAGCATTAACAACATCCCCTTTTGCATACTCAATTTGAAGTTCTGCAATAAAGTTTCCTTCAAGAGCTACATCACTTTCTTTTCCATTCCATTTTATTGTTTTAGGAAGCTTTGCTTCACTATCCTTGTATAAATAGATGAGTTTAGAAGCCTTTCCATTATTTTGTAGACGTATAGCAAAACTCCATTTTGCAATTCCTTCCTCTATGTTTGTATGTAAGGAGAAAATTTGCTCGTCTTTTATGCCATCACTATTAGGTGAAAATGCTTCATACTCTTGTGTAACAAAAACTTTTGGAATACGACCATCAACAACTATATCTTTTATTGCTTTAGTTGTAGTATTTCCAGCCTTGTCTGTTGCAGTAATAGAATATGAAAACCTTCCATTTGGTACTTTGTTTCCTGCATCATCACATGCGTTCCACTCAAAGTCAGAAACTTCTCCATTCCATTGCATTGTTCTAACGACATCGCCCCGCTCATTTGTAATTGTAGCTTGCCACAAATCTTCTTTTGAAGATGTTTGTTTAATTGGCAATGTTGGATGTTTTGTTTCTTGATTCGGTGAAAACACTAAATATTGAGTTTTTAAATCAATACTAGGATAGGTCGTATCAATTTCTATAGAGTTCAATGTTGACTTTGCCGTTTGTTTATTTTCAAGTTCCACTTCTAAAGTAGCCTTATAAAGACCATCTTTACAATATGAAGCAACTTTTAAATCAGAAATATTTTCTTTTGCTTCGTCTGTCAATGCCCTCCATACAATTCTAGTAGGAGGTTCTCCTTCACCTTCTTTTATGTTAACAACTTCTCCATTTTCTTCACTCGTAATGGTCAAACGATATGATGTAATTTTGGTTTTAGAGCGTATTATTGGAAGTAGAGTTAAAAAGTCTTTCACACCATCATTATTTGGTGAGAAAGTAAGTAGGTCAGATTGTAAAATTACATCTGCTTTTTCTGTATTAAGAGCTACAACAACTGTATTAGACACAGCTTTATTTCCTGCTTCATCTTCTCCTTCCAAAACATAAGCATATTTACCATCACGCAATAAAACTCCTTCTTTACTAAGCCCAGCCCATTCAGTTTTTTTAGGTACAGAGTTGCCGAAGTTTATAATGTTGACAGCCTCCCCTTCTCTTTGGTCATTTTGATTAAAACTAAATATCTTAGCTTGCCACGAATCATTAGAAGCATCTTGTGTGAACGTAACACTATCAAGCTTTCCATCTCCATCAGGAGAAAAAATATTTGTGTTTGCACTAACTTTTGCAGAAGGTGGAGTAATGTCAAGAATAAACTCAGGAGAATCCCCACTTGCCACAAAGCCATTGTTATATTCACCTCTAATGCTAGCAAAATATGCTCCTTCTTTTAAGAGAGAACCATCATCCTTTTTGCCATCAAAAGCTAGTGTTTTTATATTTGAAGGAGATAATTCAATTGATTTAACAACACCCATTGCATTTTTTATTTCCAAAGTACATTTAACAAGTCCTGCTATGCTTATAATAGGGTTTAATGTAATTGTATCATTAACGCCATCTCCATTTGGAGAAAAATATTTTTTATAGATATTAACAGATACTTTTGGCTTATTAGTGTCTACAATAATGTTGCTCACAGTTTTTTTGTTTTCGTTTCCCGCCCTGTCTTTGGCAAAAACCACATAAGAATAGACACCATCTGAGACAATTTCACCTTTTTCATCTTTACCATCCCATGTAAAGTCATGCAGAGCACCATTTTCAATTCTAAACGATTTTATTTTTCTATAATGGTTATCAAAAATATTAGCTTCCCATAAATCTTCTTTAGAACCATTCTGAGAAATTACAAATTCATCTTTATTGCCATCTCCATCAGGAGAGAATATCTTTACCCTTGTAGTATCTTCGTCATTAATATTTATAGAAGGTGGCGTGCTATCTACTACAACAGTAAAAGAACCCACACTACTAAAATTGTTGTTGTCATCTGTTGCTTGCACTGTAAATGTATATTTTCCATCTTTTGCCACCTCTCCAGAGTCAAGCATACCGTCCCATCTCAATACACTTGGCACTTCTACATTGCCTTTGTGCTGTCCTAAGAGCTTAAAGAAAGAAGAAGCAGATTTTAATTCTCTAATTGGCTTTTTATTTGCAATTTGACGAATAACATAACCATTTTCATCTTTAATTTCACACAACCAAGATGTTACATAGCGTTTATCAGTAATTCTAAATGGCAACTCCATAGCATCTTTTATGCCATCATTATTAGGAGAAATATATATACCTTCTGTGTTACCCACTTCTATTTTAGGACCTTCAGTGTCTTTTGTACCAAATTTAGTAGTAACACCCAAACCAAAAGCCCAAATATTGTTGTAAAAAGGTCTCGCTGCAAATTGAGGTGCTATTTCTGTTTGCTCTAAACCTTGTTTTACAGAGCCATCTTTGTTTTTAGGATTAATTTTAAAACGAACTCCTATACCTATAGAAGGAATATGTGTTTGCTTTTTGTTTATTGTTTCAAGTAAATTAAAAGTGTATGCTGAACGGATAGTCACCATGTCCATAATAAGCATGCTAAGCCCTGCATCAAATGTCATATTACAAAAAGCAGGAGCTGCTAAGTCTGCATGAAAACCCATCTTAAATTTAGGAATAGAAACAAGATAGGATGAAAAACCAATATGTGGAGTAACAATTGAAGGATAACCTATCATTTTACCACTTTCTCTTACCCCATTAATTTTAGGGTTATATGGTTTTCCAATACCTGTAAGAGAAACACCTAGTTTAGAATCTTTAAGAAAACCTAAATCGCCAAATCTATATAAAACTCCAAGGTCAAGCCCTAGCGACCAGTCTGTTCCACCTGAAAAATAGGAACCAAGCCCTACATATAGCTTTTCTGTTATGTCTTTGGAATAGGAAAAACGCCCTTCACCAAATGTACCAAAGTTTAGACTATCAAAACGTACATGAGTAAAGTTTAAGTTACCTCCTATCACACCCCAATTTGCAGGATATATAAAACCTGCATTGACTGCATGACCAAAACCCTTTTCAGGTTTTATTCCTGCTAAAAGAATATAAGAAATATCAAAAATTGGATTTTGTTCTCCCGCTGATAATGCAGGGTTTAAAGATAATGAACCGGGCAAAGTATCACTTAAGCTTCCACCTGTAACACTTATGCCACCTCCTAAAATAGATGGAGCATAGAGAGATGGAAAAAGCTCTCCAGCAACAGGCGGGTTATATGGTTCAATAGCAAAAATGTATGTAGTAAAAAAAAATATACTAAAAGAAACTAAATGTTTTTTTGAAAACATCATTATACTCCCTCTTTATTTATGATGATAATCTACAGTATCGGCTTAATATATGTATACTAAAAAGATAAGATTTCTTTTTGACAAAGAAGATTGTATTTGAAAAATATCAAAAGTTTTAATAGAATTTAAGGATTTGTACGGGAGACTTAGGACTTAGCCTAAATCTCCGTAAAAAATTGTTTTTTTACATTTCAAGAAAGTATTGATCATATGCCGGTCTAGTAAGTTTCACTATGAACACTTCTTATGTTATGTTACTCAGTAGAGTTTTTTAATCCATACTTTCTTAACATTAACACACTAATAAGGTTCAACTGTCATTTTAAGCTGTTTAGGGTTAGTTCCTTTTAGGATAACAAGAACGTCCATTGATTTTGAGTTAGCTAATTTGTTAAGTATTATTCTTTCAATGAAAATAACCTTCTCATTTCTAGTTTTTGAAGCACCATACATGGCACAACCTAAATGAGTAGAAGGATCAGTATCACCACTATTTACACATAAGTGAAAAGGAATATTCACACTAGAAAACGGATTATCCACAGTCTTAACTCCACTTTCATCCACTCTTAATAAAGAATGCTTATCAAACACCTTTTTTTCCCAAGCTTCTTTTAATTGACTAGTTAAAGTATTTTTTTCTATAAGATTAAAAAAAAGATGTGTCTTTTTTCCAAGAGCTTCATCATCAGGAATACTAGCAAATCCATTTCTCTTTTCTATAGTTTTCATAACTACTATTCCACTTTGATTGGTAATTTCATCATTTGTTGCAAGACATAGATTAATCTTTAAATCTCCCTTGTAATCATCAGAAACAACACCATCATCTTTTGGTTGATAAATGCCATAAGATATATCTAGTTTAAGATGTTCGTTTTCATCTTTTTCTTCATAAAGATCATGGTAATGCTTAATTTGTGTTTTAAAATCATCTGTAAAGATGTTATGAGGAATCCCATTTGTTACTTTTGCAAAAACATAGAAAGAAGAAGCAAATTCATTTTTGTTTCCCTTTATAACCTTAGTCTCATCAATCTTACTCAAAATATAATTGAAAACATCTATTTTAGTAAAATAATCTTTTGTAAGCTCTGTTTTTAGATGGTTAAAAGCAAGGTTAGAGACTGGTTTTTGCGTTTCTGTAGACATATTCTCAAGTAACTTCAGGTAAACGACCACCGGTTTTATCCATATTTTACTTCCATCTTTTTCTGCACTTGCAATTAATGTGCAATTTATATGCTCACCAAGCTCAATAATTGTAGCCCCATCGTTCAACATAAAAGATAATTTTTTCAACATAGTTTTTCCTTTTATGTTTTCATTCAATTTTTCAATGAATTTATCTAGCGAATAATTGTGCTCTATTCCTTCATCAAGACTTAATTCAATTTCATTTAAAGATTGTATCATTTTATCTTTAAGTGGATAAGTAAATTGTGTGAAAGTAATAACCTTATCAAATGATGAGCCATCTTTTTTTGTTCCCTTAAACTGTAGTTTAAACTCTCCTGTTTCATCATCATAAGAAATAATTCTGATTTCTGTAAATGTAAAGTCAGTTGATGAATGTGTTGTAGTCTTAGCAATCTTTTTAGCTGCAAAAGAGGCTGTTATTCCTCCTTTTTGTATTCCAAAAATTTCCAAAATATTCTGTTCATTCAATTCTTTTATATTAGGTGGGGTTGGAGGAGTAGGAAGCTCATTACCTCCTCCTTTATTGTCATTATTATTATTTCTTAATCCATCATTACATCCAATAATAAAAATCATTGTAATTAATATACAACTTAAAATCTTTTTCATAGTATCCCCTTATAAAACAAAGCCTCATTTTTAGGCAACTAGTATCGAAACAAAAATTGCCTAGCAAACACATTAAAAATAAACATGTTAAAAAAGTAAAAAACTCTAATTTTGAATAGTTACATTTAGCAAGGATGCGTGAATAAAAAAAGAATGTAGCAATATAAGCGTCTACATTCTTTTTTATAAAAAATTAAATTGCAATGTTCACAAGATATAAGTAAGTATCTGGACTAAGTAGATACTTACTTAAACATGTTATCTAGTAAGATTCCACTTTGTCTTGTGGGTAGCCTGAAGCTACTACTAGTTTCTTAATTGTGTCATTTGGAACCAACACTTTTTTGCAATAAGAATCGTTATTTTCTCCAAAAGCGTTTTCTTTTACTTCAGCAATACTTGCAGGCAATTTTATTTCTATATTTTTACAACCAAAGAAAGTTTCTTCCAAAATCTTTTCAAGTTTAAGACAATTAGACAAATCTATACTCATAAGATTTTCACAATTCAAAAAAGCAGCCATTTCAATAGAAGTAATCTTATCACAACTACTTAAATTTATATTTTTAAGTTTTTTACACTGAAAAAAAGCAGTTACTCCAATCTTTTCAAGCTTAGTACAAGGAGATAAATTTACACTCTCAAGATTACTGCAAAATCCAAAAGCTCCCTCAGCCTCATTTGCACTATTTATCCCACCTTCAATAGAGATGAGTTCATTGCAATTGCTTAAATCTATGCTTTTAAGTTTTTTGCAACCATTAAAGGCTCGTTTTTCAATCTTTAATAGCTTGGTGCATGGTGATAAATCTACAGCTGTTATGCCTTCACATGTTTCAAAGGCAGCATTTTTAATATTTTCTATTTCTTTAGGGAGAAATATTCTACCTCTAGGTTTTTCTCCATCGTATCCCTGAAGTTCTGTTCCTACAACTTTAAATTTTTTATAGTTTGTTCTAACATAAACTGTCATATTACCATTTATCTGAGTAGAGTCTAGTATTTCTTCCCCTTTTTCGCCACCTATTCTCTAGTCATAAAAAGTATAATCTTCGCTTGAATATTCATCCTTTAGCTTTATTTTTGCTTCTATTTCGGCTCTTATTTGCCCAATTGTTTTTGGTGTAGCAATTGGAACTTCAATATACCCAACATCTAAAACTTCAACTCGCTCATCACCTTCTATATCCACCCTATACAAAACATTATTTCCCCATTTAGCAACATAAACAGTAGTATCATCTTTTTCAGGAAAATTAGTTGGAAGAGCAGGCTTCCATCCAATAAACGCAAAGCCTTCTTTGGTAGGTTCTTTTATGGCCACTTTTGCCTCAAACTTACCTTTTAATAGCTTTTTCCCATTATTCCCACTTTCCAATTGTGTTAAAGTTTCTCCTCCATCTAGGTCAATAATTAGAGATGCTCTATTTCGTTTATATTTGATTTTTAATATGGTAGACCCATCTGCCTTAATTGTTTCTTGATCAAAATGTAAACATGCAAAGTTATCATATTGCTTTGCTTCTGCCTCTGTGGCTAAACCTGCCTCTCCAACTTTTTCTTCTGTGTATTTAATGATACCAAACTCATCATCATCTATATTTTCTAAGCAATGCTCTACTTTGTATTGCACTTTTTTTCTGGAACTTCGTAGAAAAACTGTATCATCAACTATAAACCGAATCGTGTCATTTATAGGACTGTAATTATTAGCTTTATCTTTGAACATCCCTATTACTTCAAAATTTTCATTTATTGTCGCTATAGATATAACCCTTGCTCTTATATCTTCCCATTTTGAACCTCTATCTACCACAACTTTATTAGAACCAGAGATTACAGCATGACTATCACCTACCACCGTAATAGTTACCTGCTCTTTTTTTGTAACAGCGAACACTGTTACGTTTGTTTTCAACACCATTTCATCTTTTAAGAGTTCTCCTGTTGCTTCATTTAAATGCCAGTCGATAATTTTAGTGTATAGCTTTTCCTTTGCCATATCAGTCGCTTTATCTTTTACGCTTTTCCAATCTGAACCCTTAATTGCAGTAAAATAACCAGGTTTTTCAACTGCGATGCCATTATCTCCTTTAACTGCAATAGTTATCTCATTCAAATTGTTTGAACCATTGCCAGCACTATTACTCTGCTTGCAACCAAATACCAAAACTAAAGCTCCTAAAGCTAGTCCCCACCATAACTTATAGAGATATTTTCCCTTTTTTCCCATAGATAAATTCAAACCTCCTCTTTTATGTAATTTCTTCATAAAATTCTTCCTAATTTTAAGAAAAAATATTAAATGTTAGAATAAGCTACAATATCTAATTTGTCAATAAATAACTAATCAGCCTTTTCTTAATTTATTGCTCTTATAATATTTTTCCTATTTCATATTTTTGTATGTACAAAAACACAGCACTACACATAAGTGCATGCTGAAAAGGAAATTTTCCCATGTTGTTTATTACATCATTATAAGGGATTAACAATGTTTCTATATACTCATCATCATCAAGGTGTTGTTCCCCTTCATGTTCTTCACACTCAGCAAAGAATATATGGCACTTATTTTGCATAATGGCAGGATTTGGAAAAAGCGAGCCTAGCTTTTCTATTTTTACCACCTTATATCCAGTCTCTTCTTCCAGTTCTCTTTTTGCAGCTAACTCAAGTGCTTCACCTTCATTCACAACTCCACCAGGAAACTCCTCTAACACACAGGAAGTTCCATGTCGCCATTGTTTTACCATGACAAAATATTTCTCATCATTTTTTTTCACCATGGGTACTACAATCACCCACTCAGGTGATTTTAACGAAATAAAAGTCTTCGTATCTCCAGTAGGAGATATGCTTTTAATGTTTTGAACTTCAAAAATTTTAGTGCTATAAGCAACACTACTAGAAATTGGTTTCCATTCTATGTTTTTCTTCATATTTACTCTCCCTTTGACATGTTAGGTATTCTAATATATGCTATACTTAAGGAGGCAGTTATGGCAATAATAACAGTGTCCCGAAAAATCGCTTCTTTGGGAGACGAAACTTCCACCCAACTAGCTAACATTTTAGGCTATAAGTTTATAGAAAGAAAATATCTTGAACAACGTTTAATTGACAAAGGTTTAGCTGTAGAAAAATTAAAAAAATATGATGAAAAGCGTCCTGGCTTTTGGGCTTCTCTCTCGAGGGATAGAGATGAGTACTTTGATCTTTTACGTGAAGTAGTTTATGAAATTGCAAACGATGAAAACTGCGTTTTTATAGGTAGAGGTGGGTTTGCAATTTTACGTAACATTCCCAGTGTTTACACTGTACGTCTTGTTGCAGAAGATAGTGTACGTGTTTCTCGCATAATGAAAGAATTCAATTGCACTGAAAAACAAGCAAATGATTTAATCAAAGAAAGTGATAGTAATAGAGAAGGTTTTCATAAATGCTTCTTTAATGTAGAACATGAAGAAGCAACTTGCTACAATATGGTGTTAAATACTAGCGAAATAACTTATCAAGAAGCAGCTGAAATAATAAAAAGTGCTATTGAAATTACAATTAAAAAGGATGATGTACTGAAAGGTAAAAAACGCATAGCAGATCTTTATGAAGCACAAAAGATAGTCAATCATATTTCTTTTAAACTACATCTGTCAATTTATTTTTTAGATGCAGAAATTATAGATGAATCTATCATATTGCATGGCATAGCTGACTCTCCTTATATAATAGAAAAAGCGGTTGCCATCACACAAGAACTATGTGAAGGTAAAAAAGTTTCGGCAGATATAAAACTCATAAATGATTACAACAATAAGCATTATTAATCAATAATTTTTTAATATATCAAAACACTCTCAAGGGATTAAAAAATAAACCTTGAGATGTTTTAAGTATTGGAGTCTTATAATGAAAGTTTTAGTTATAGGTGGAGCAGGTTACATTGGTAGCCATGTAGTTAAAGCTATGCTAAATGCAGGGCATGAGGTAACTGTTTTTGACAACTTGAGTTCAGGGCAACTTTGTAATCTCTTTGAGGGTGCAAAGTTTATTGCAGGTGATACAAGACATGCGGATGACGTTGATTCTGCCTTTGCTAGAGGTTTTGATGCAAGTGTCTACCTTGCGGCTTTTAAGGCTGTGGGAGAGTCAATGGCTGAGCCAGAAAAATATTCAATCAATAATATTTCAGCAACAATGAACATCTTAAATGCCTCTACCAAATATGGATGTCGCTTTATAGTATTTTCCTCTTCTGCAGCTGTTTATGGCACACCTAAATATTTACCTATGGATGAAGAACACCCTACAGCTCCTGATAGTTATTATGGTTTTACAAAACTCAAAATTGAAGAGTTTCTTAAATGGTATGACACGCTGAAAGGTTTAAGATTTGCTTCTTTGAGATATTTTAATGCTGCAGGTTATGATGTTGAAGGAGATGTGAAAGGTATTGAAAAAAATCCCCAAAACTTACTTCCTGTTATTATGGAAGTAGCTTGTGGGATAAGAAAAGAACTACAGATATTCGGAAATGACTATTCAACTAGAGATGGTACTTGTGTAAGAGATTATGTGCATGTTTCAGACTTAGCTCTAGCACATGTTAATGCATTAGAATATATTTCTAAAAATGACAAGAGCTTAACAGTTAACTTGGGCACAGAAAACGGACACACAGTTTTAGAAATGTTAAATGCAGCAAGACGAATCACAGGAAAAGAAATACCTAGTAAATTTGTTGCAAGAAGAGAAGGTGACCCACCATCTTCCTATGCTTCTTCTAAGCTAGCAGTAGAAACAATTGGATGGTCGCCAAAATATTCTTCAATTGAAACTCTAATTTCCTCCACATGGAAAATATACTCAAAAGAATGTAACAAATCTGCTATGAAATAAAAATCAAATTTTCACACAAATGCAATGCACATTCTCTAAATAAAACCTTGTTGGCTTTTTTAGAGAATGAGCCTAGTTAAAACATCAAAAAACTAACTAGAATAAATTTATCTGAGTAAAATATAACAAAAAACAGGACTTACTAAAACAAAAAAAAGAAAGGTTATAATTCATCATGTTCAAAATAGGTTTAGGTTACGATTTTCATATTTTAGAAGAAGGAAGGTCTTTAATGATTGGTGGGCTTAAAGTACCTTTTCATAAAGGTGAAAAAGCACATTCAGATGGAGATGTACTCCTTCATGCAATAATAGATTCATTGATTGGGGCTAGCGGAATAGGTGTAGATATTGGTGAGCTTTTTCCTTCTAACGCACAAACATGGAAAGATGCCTCATCTTCAAAGCTACTTTCTATTGTATGGCAAAAGATTAAACCTCTGGGGTATGAGATTGGAAACATTGACTCAGTTGTTATAATAGAAGAGCCAAAACTTACACTACATCGAGAAGCAATCATTAAATCAATTTGCGATATTCTCGAAGTAGATAAAACCCAAGTGTCTGTAAAATTCAAAACACATGAGAAAACGGGAGAAATTGGGCAAGGGGAAGCTATTGCAAGTTTTGTAACAAGTCTTCTATACACAAAAGATGTCTAAAAAGATATACTTAGCAAAACAATCCTACCTAACTTGGTTTCCAATTTCAATAATTAAATCAACTTCACCAGGAGAAATCTTAAGTGCATTAGCTATTTGAGAAATTGTCCATCCATCTCTATGTAGCTTCATGACATTTTCTCTATCTTCAAAGGAAAGAGTCCCACCAGCTTTACTAGCTTGAGAAGGCTCATCCTTATAGAGTGTTGCAAGCATTTTTAGCTTTTCATCAGTACCTGTAGAAAGAGTTGTAAGTCTTGTTTCAACAGCAGCAAGCCAAGATCTTGACTCTTGCAATTTTGTCATTTGCTTTTCAATATCTTCTAACATTTCATCTAAAGAAGTTAATTTTGCAAATACCGTTTCAACCTTGCCTTTATTAAAGCTCAAAGCATCCATAGACTTCTTTATGTCGTCAACTTGTTCCGGCATATTCTCAATCTCACTCTTTAATGTTTTGATATTTCTTTCTAGCACTTTTAAATCTTCAAAAGCAGTGCCAATACTTTCTGCAGTTTGATCAAGCACAGCTTCTTTTTTTTCAAGACGTTCATAACGATTATTCACTTTTGAAATAGTTTCTTCCATCTTTCGCAATTGAACTTCATAAGACTGAATTTCATCATTTGTTGCCTTTAATGCATCCACCTTTCTATCAATCTCATCTGAAAAATTATTAAAACGAGCAAACTCTCCTTCAATACGTTCAATTCTTCCTCTTTCATTCATGAATGAAGTAATTTTTGTTTCTATCTCCACTTCCATCTTGCACACTCTATTGTACTGATTTGAGATTTCGTCCATAGCAGTCTTATAAACATCAAAATGTGTAACTTCTAGCTTTAACTCCTCAATTGATTTTTCAAGATCTACTTTTAATTTATCAGCTTTTTCAAACACCTGAGTTTGCACAATAAAAGCATTTTGCTTTTTATCAATTTCCTCGATAATACCGTTCAAGCGTTCTGCATCACTTTGAATCTTGTTAGTCGTTTTTTCTTGAATGTCATTTATATTTTCTCGAAGAGAATGAATCATAGAGCGAACATTTTCCATAGAATCATTTGTCTCTGTGTTAGCTTGTAAAACCTTTTTTTCAATGCTGGAAAAAGCATCTTTCACTTTTTCATTTAAATTGTCATTAAGTACATTTGCTTCTTTCTTAAATTGAGATTGCACTACAAGGACATCATCATTTAAGGACTCTATCTTTTCCTTAAACCCTGCAAATAAATCATTACTTTGAATTACCAACTCATTATATTGACCATCATACTTACTCTTTAAGTTATTCATAGCCTCATTTGTAATGTTTTCAATACTCAAAATCTTATCATCAAAGAAAGACTTAGAAGTATCAAAACGTTGCTCTAAGCCACTCTTCCATAACTCAAAATCTTTCTTTATTCCTTCAAATTCAACATTTGCATTAAACTTAGTTTCATCAATTTTTTCTTTTAATCCTTTTGCAGCCTCTTCCAAATCAAAATAATGCGAATTCAAAGAACCTTGCAAATCTCCTTTATAATCAGTCAATTCTTTTTCTAGGTATTGACGAGCTTTTTCTAAAGCAACGTTTATATCATCTTTGAGAGTTTGTGAATACTTCATAATTGAATCATCAGAAGAGGTAAGTCTCTTTGTTAAATTACCCTCTACCTCCACAATCTGACCTTCCAACTTTTGAAATTTTGTTCTAGCTTCTTGAGAAAGATTATTAACCTTCTCCTCTAACTCTTTTTTATATTGCTCTTCAATAAGTTTCCCTTCAGCTTCTCTTTCTTCTAACAAAGTTTGAAGTTTATCTTTCACACTTTCTTTTAAGGTGTTGAAGCTTCTATTCATTTCCTCAGTACGTGCAGTCAAATTACTAAAAAACTCTTTTTCAAATTCTCCAAGCTTAGTAGAAACAGTATCAAAAGCCTTTGTTCTCAAAACTTCAACATTTGAATCTATTGCAGTAAGTTTTGTTCTTAATTTTTCTGTCTCTGAATCAAAGTTTCTAGCAAAAGTTTGCTGATCAAGTTTTAGAATAGAAACATGATGGTTAAATTCTTCTTTAACCTTATCTTTAGCTCCTGCAATGGCTTTTTCAAGTTCAGTTTGCATAATATCAGTGCCAGAAATAAGAGACTCAAACTTTTTAAATCTTGCCTCAAGCTGCACCTTAAAGTCAGCAATCTTTTTATCTGCCTGTTTGGAGAGCTCATCAATATTTTTTTGAAGCTCAACAAGCATTTTTTCCATTTGAGCTGTACTAGTCTTCTCTCCATTTTCAAACTCATTTTTAAGATAATCTGCAGTTTGTTGCAATGCTCGCTCTGCTTCATTCATTTTGGTAATTAAAAGAGAACTCTTACTATTAATGTTCTCTTCAGTTTCTGCGAAATCAGTCTTTATCTTCTGCACAAAAGAAGAAACTTCATTTTGCCAGTTCTGCTTAAACTCTTGTAAATAAGCCTTATCTTTTGCAATATCTTGCCTGACTGTTTCACTAACCTTTTCTACTTCATCTTTTAATGCTTTTCCATTACTATCAACATATTCTTTCAATTCAAAATTAGATTTCTTTTCTTCATTTTTTATTTCTTCAACTCTATTCTTTAATAGAAGTTCAAGATTAGAAAAGTCGCTTGTTAATCCGGATTTATAACTTGCAAGCTCTATTTTCCACTCATTCTTAAAATTCTCAAGAAGACTTTTCGTCTGTGTCACTTCATTACTACTTTCAATTTTAACATCTTCAATATTTTTTAGAATATCATTTGAAAAATTACTTACCTCATCTTTTATGCCTTGCACAGTCCTAGAAATATCTTGTTGTATTTCTGTGTTAAAACTTTCATAAGTTTTTTTAATATTTTCAACATTTTCATTAAGGCCAAGCTCTGTATTAGAAAGTTCGTTTGTAAGTTTAGTCCCATAATCATTAATCTTAGTAATGTATTCTTTTCTAAATTCTTCTGCTTGATGAGTCATTGCACTGAGTTCTTCTTTCATCCCTGTTTCTAACTTTAGGAGATTTTCATCAAATGAATGTCTTGAATCAAGCATTCTTTTTTCAGCTAATTTTTGTAGATTGAGGAAGGTTTCCCCTTCTAATGTGTTAGATTTATTCTTGGCATTTTCAAAAGCACGATCATAAAGTTCGTTTAACTTTTTACTTGTTTCATCCAATAAATTATTTGCATTTTCTTCTGCAAAAGTAACTCTTGTTTCTATTGATTTAATATGCGTTTCAACATCTTGCAAAATCTTTGTTTTGTAATTTTCAAGCTGTTCTTGAGCAATATTTGTAAAATGTTTTTGCATTTCAGGAATCGCTGCATTTAATGTTTCAAGCTCACTTCTTCCTGCATTAATTTTTTTTGCTATACCATCAACAAAATCTGCTTCTCGTCTAATTTGGTTGATATTTTCTTCTGCTAATTTTGTGATATTCATTAACTTTTGCATATCAGCTGAAGAACGTTCAAGACGTGCTTCTAATTCTTGAATAGTATATGTTTTCTTATCTAACTCATCACCTTTCTTTTCAAAATCAGTTATCTTTCTTACAACAGCCATTGCTCTGCCTTCACTAGAGTTTAACTCATTCATCACATTCTGCAAATTGTAATAAGCCTGCCTAACAATTTCATCAAAACTATCTTCAGGGCTATTTACACGTTTGGAAGAAAGATTATTTCTATCAAAATATCTCATAACAAAAATTACAATGAGATTTATTGCAAGAATCACAAGACCTATTAAAATACTGTCCATAATAACCCCCACCTTTTTTAATTTTCTATAATAAAACCTTTAATAACTGCTTATAGTTAGAAAAGAAAATATCTACGTCACTAGACTTCGGTTTAAAAAAATATTTGTTATGAATTAAGGCTGTCTTCATTCCAACAGATTTTGCCCCTTTTGCATCATATTCCATACTATTACCAACATATAAAATTTTTTCACACGAAACATTGAGTGCCTTTGAAAGAGCCATAAAAGGGAAACGAGAGGGTTTTAACGCTCCTATATTCTCTGAACTTAAAGCAACATCACAATAAGGCAGTATCCCCCAAACACTTCCTTTTTGTTCTGTGATAAAATCAGATAAAAGAGCAATTTTGAAATTTCTTTTTTTTAATTCTGCAACGACCTCAACTACATACTTATGAGGTTTTATTTTAGAAAACAAAGACTTCCACCCATCGTATATACTAGATTTGAGTTCCTGCTTCACACGATTTTTATCTTTCTTGAGATGTTTACTTAGTAGCCTAGCTTGAAAATCAAAAAAATCTTCTTGTACCTCATCAGGATGCTCATCTTGATACTTCCTTATATCATGTCGCACTTTTCTAAAAGCGTTCATGAGTGGAAAATGTGTCAAGACAAAAGGAAACACCAAGATATAAAATTCCCATTCGGGATACAAAGTACCATCAATGTCAAACGCTACAACTTCAATATCTAGCCCCATATCCTTACATTTTATACTATATACAATAAGTTTTGTCCACTAGGGAATCTAATAAAATGATAAAACGCAATAAAAAAATTATACTAGAATGCAACCTCATCTCTAGGCTTTTTCTGTTAACTTTTTAAGTCAAGTTAATTACGAAAGTAGTGGCGTACTTCTGAGAATACTAATATCCCCACCCAAAAATATCTTCAATTATAAAAGTATAAGTTCAACTATTCTTTACCTTCACCATACAACCATATCCTAATTCGTATGTATCTTCATTTCCTTTCTTATTTGCTTCAATAGATTTTGGATAGTTGCAATACCCTTATTTTGCTGTTAAACATAGTA
Source organism: Treponema sp. (assembly GCA_052169955.1). Lineage (GTDB taxonomy): Bacteria > Spirochaetota > Spirochaetia > Treponematales > Treponemataceae > Treponema_B. Next base: position 10,381 of record JBQNBL010000007.1, on the reverse strand, counting down.
GATATTGATCTCCATTGTTATATGGTTTCTTATAACAGCGAATACTTTTTTTGAATTAGTTTTCCATTCATTTCTTTTACTGTTATATCTTTACCATTAACTTCAAAATTAAATATTCGCTATTCTTTATCAAAAATATCTATTCACCCTATAAAAATCTACATATGCTTATTTGCAAGAGCTACAACTTCATCAAGTTCAATATAGCCCACACTTCTATCTACTTCTTTTCCACCTTTGAAAACCACAATAGTTGGAATACTCATTACAGAAAATCTTTGTGCAAGTTCCTTTTCATCATCAACACAAACTTTACCCACAACAGCTTTCCCATCTAATTTCGTTGCAGCTTCTTCAATTATAGGCCCCAACATCTTGCAAGGTCCACACCATGGTGCCCAAAAGTCTACCAAAACTGGTAAAGACGTTTCCAAAGTCTTGTCAAAATTACCCTTTGTTAAATGTAATGCCATATCAAACACTCCTTAATACACATTCTTGATTTATTCAACTGTTAGAAAACTAATTATAACCTATATCATCATTAATATAACAAGAGAAAAGAAAAAAGTCTATGTAAATCTATCTTACAATCTTTTTCTTAACTAAAAAATTCCAATCCATCTCCCCACTAAAATCCAAAAAAAAGGCTTATGAATATTACATTCATAAGCCTCAACAAAAAGATTAGTTTTTTAAGATACAACTCTTAAAAAGCAATCTTCTTAATTCTACCAGAAATCTGCCATATCGTCTTTATCTCGCAAATCAATTTCATACAAGTCAGTTACAACACGCAAATCATCAAAATACATATAATAGTCACCATATGTGTCCATTAAATCACACTCTACCTTAAAGCCTACAATCTTTAATCCCATTCCGGTTGATGCAAAATGGTGATCTTTCTGAACTATACCAGACATCCCACCTGATGTGTTCTGTGGAGGAATTGAAACAGTCATCATCTTCCAACCAGCATGATTCAACTTCCCAACATAAAGTTCAAACCTTTTACCCCAAAAATCTTCAACAATCAATTTCAAAACATGAGGATAGCTTCTTCCAACAACCCACACACTAACTGTCTTAGAAATACCCTCAACAGGAAGTGGCTTAACAGCTAACACTTCAAAAGAGTTGCAACCTCTTCTATAGAAAGAAGTCTTAACACCGAGTACCTTATCATCTGGAATATTCATACCTTCTTCTGAAGGAATTGCTTTCTTGTTTGCAGGATTTCCAGCAAAAAGCCTTGATTTGATAATTCCTTCATCAGAGGACATTCTAACAAACCATGTTCCTTCACTCTCAAACTTATCAACAGAAATCTCTTTAATTCTTTGTTCAGCAGAATCAACACCTACTGTCTCTGCATTAGGAGCGTCTAAGTTAGAAAAATTGTCATTTCCTGTATCTTGTGCAGACACAGCCCCTACCAATGCTAAAGCGAAGATTGCAAAAATTAATTTCTTCATTATAGCTCCTCCTTATTACCAGTATTAGATGCTCCAGTTGCACCAAACTCAGAATCAGCCAATTCATATCCATCATAAGAATCAACAAAAACATTTGTTAAAGCCTTAAATTGATCAATGAAGATATAAAAATCTTCAACATGTTCTGTTGGACGAGTTCTAACTCTAAAAGCAACAAACTTCAAGTTCTTTTCAGCACCAATATACATAGAATGCTGTGGAATGCTTTTAGGAACACTAACAGACATATTCTTCCATCCCTTAAAATTTAAAGGTCCTACAGGTATTGTATGGACACGTCCATAACAATCTCTAACCAATGCCTCTAAATCATAGTAATAACCAGCACCCCAAACCCACATATCAAGTCTAGAAATTTCACCTTTGAAAGGGATTTCGTATGGCTCTAAACCATTATCACCTTGCTTTGAAGGAACAATGTCTAGCCAGTTATCTCCTCTTCTATTGAATCTAACCTGAACGCCTAAGAATTTAGCATTCTCAACCTCATCGTTCATAACCTTTACTGCTCGTGGCATTCCATCAAAATATTTAACAATTGGATAGCCATCTGTGACAAATTTACTTCCAACACCGTGCCACAACCATTCCCCATTAGCATTATCAAAGGTATCAACCATGTATGTTTGATAGTTCACCTCGGATGTATGGGAAGAAAGAGGAAAAGCCGTACACAGGAATACTGCTACTACACTAGCAAAAATTAAACCGCCATGTCTCATGTATAACTCCTTTTATTCCATGATAAATAAAGTTGAATTATTATAAGTAAAACCCAAATCATTGTCAAATACCTATAAATTTCCACATTCAAATTACCATGTGCTTTAGCACTATCGGCCATTTTTATTTAATTATTAAGGTAAGATAAAATCTTTTCTAGCTTAAATCATGCTAAAAATACTTACCATAAAACACCCCTAAAAATAACATTTTTAGGAGTATGACAAATAGACTATTTTAGTGCTTCCAGATATTTCAATAAAAACTGCCACACTCTTTCAACAGATTTGATATCCATATGTTCATCTGGAGTATGCACATCATAAAGATTAGGTCCAAAACTGATAGCATCAATTTGTGGCAATGTTTTTTTAAGAAGTCCACACTCAAGACCTGCATGAATAGCCGTAACAATTGCTTCTTGACCTGTAATTTCCTTGTAAGTCTTAATTGCAATGTCTCGAACAGGTGAATTTTCTTCGTATTCCCATGCTGGGTATTCAGATTTTTTAACAAATTTTCCACCTGTATACTTTGCCGAAAGTGCAAGTTTATTCAACACTTCATCAAGCATACTTTTCACACTACTTCTTACCGAAATTGTAAACAAGAGTTTACCATCAACTTCTTCCAGCACTCCATTATTTAAGCTAGTTTGACACAATCCCTTAATTTCCATATTCATATATTGGACAGCATCTGGAGTCATCAGCATAAAATCAATCAATCTTCCTGTAAAACAACCAGTAAACATTTCTTTTTTTGAAGAAGATGTTTTTTCAATTGTGATTTTCATATCAGGGTCACTAGTTCTATATTCTTTTTTCAATGCAGAACTAAATTCATCAGCAAGTTTAATAGTTGCATCAGATTTCTTTACTGCTATATAAGCATAAGCGTCTTTTGGAATTGCATTATGCTTTGAACCACCCTTTATTTCAATGATATTAAATTCTTCTTTTTCTTTGATAGCATAAAGAGTACGTGCTAACATCTTTATAGCGTTAGCTCTTTGCTTAATAATCTCCATTCCTGAATGTCCACCTAAAAGGTTAGAAATAGAAATCTTAATAACCTCGCCTTTTAAGGCTTCTCTTTCTATATCAAAAGAAACATTCGCATTAGCTCCACCCGCACAGCTAACTAAAAAATATCCTTCTTCTTCAGAGTCTATATTTAAAAACCTTGTACCTGTAAGATGCTCTCCAGTTACAGCCATCGCCCCCCCCATTCCTGTCTCTTCTTCTGTCGTAATCAACACCTCAAGAGGAGGATGTACTACATCATTTGAATCTAAAATTGCAAGACAATAAGCTACTGCAATACCATCATCACCACCTAATGTAGTTCCTGTTGCATAAAGCATTTCGCCTTTTAATTGCCATTTGATTGGATCTTTTAAAAAATCATGATTACTTCCAGCCTCTTTTTCTGGCACCATATCCATATGACCTTGCAAAATAACAGGCTTAGAGTTCTCAAATCCCTTTGTTGCAGGTTTTTTAATAACAACATTCATTGCCTTATCTTGCCAAACTTCAAGATTTCTTTTCTTTGCAAAATCAACCAAAAAATCGCTAATAGCCTTTTCATTACCTGAGCCTCTAGGTATTTGGGAAATTTCATAAAACCAGTTAAATACATTTTTAGGCTCTAAGTTCTCAAATTCTTTTTCCATAAACAACCTCCTTATAAAAACAAAGCATAGAATCGACTTCAATATACTATCACTGATAGCTATAAAATTCTATGTTTAAAATATTGAGTAAAATATGACTTGCCTTTATAAAGGTGATAAGATACAATCCTTAAACTCCTTTATGTTACTAACTTATAATATAAAATGTTCTATAAAACATATTAACATGCGTAAGTTTTTAGTTATATTTTTTTCTTCCTTCATCAATATTCTAGCTTTTTCACATCCTCATATGAGTTTTACCAGTGCTGTGGATTTCGTTTTTAACACAACAAAGTTGCAAGGTGCATTTGTGGAATGGACATTTGATCGCTATTTTAGTGCAGATATTATTTCAGGTTACGACTTAAACCATGACGGCATTTTTAATGCAAGCGAGACACAAGATGTTTGGAAAAATGCTTTTAGTTACACTGAAAACTACTACTACTTTTGCTTTATAAGGCAAGGAAACAGAAGGTCATCACCTGACAAGGTTACTAACTTTTCTGTCAAGCAAAAAAATGGCATCATAAGTTATCGTTTTTATGTAGATCTGTCTAAGTTTGAAGGAAAAGAGCTATATTTTGCTGTCTATGACTACACTTTTTTTTGTGACATAACATATCGAAAAAACAATGGTGTAACTTTCTCGTACAACTCTTCGCTATTAAAACCATCATATCAAATACTAGAAAATACCGATTACCCTGTATACTATAACCCTATTGGTCCAATTGACGATACCCGAATTTACTATAAATGGAAGCCAGGTCTTGAAACTTACTATCCAAAAGAAATAGCTATTAAATATTGATATGAAACATAAAGTATTAACTATAATCTTAACTGTCTTCTTTTCAACATCTGTTTTTGCAAACCCTTTCACAGGAAATAAAAATTCTCCATCTCCTGTAAGGCAAGGAAGGCCAAACACTCAAATCGTAGAGAGTCAAAGATTTTTACACCAAAAGTTAGCAGATTACATAAATGAATGGAGTCAAAATAATTCATATAAAAGTTTTTTCATTATTTTATTTTTTTCTTTTCTTTATGGAATTATACATGCAATAGGACCAGGTCACAGAAAAACAGTAATTTTTTCTTTCTATATAACAAGAAAAGCTCATATTTTAGAACCATTATGGGTATCTTTTGTACTAGCTTTTAGCCATGGTGGCATAGCCTTACTATTAGCCTTTATATTTAAGGGTGTTGCAGGAGCTATGAGTGTCAACACAAATGATGCCTCTATATACCTTGAAGGTTTCTCATTCATTCTACTTATTTTCTTGTCTTTTTTTTCAATTTTACACGTATTCTTTGATCATCTTGGAAAGCACCAACACAACAATCACGCTTCAGAAAATTTAAAGCTTAGTGCATTACTTTTAAGTGGGTTATACCCTTGTCCAGCAGCCATTCTAGTTTTAGTACTCACCTTTGCACTAAACATCATCACTTTAGGTGTATTAGCAATCCTTGCAATGTCGCTTGGAATGTGCATCCCCATCACAGTCTCAGGCTACCTTGCATGGTTAGGGCGTAAGAGTCTATTCAAAAAGCTAAAAGATAAAAAACTAGCTGGTTATATAAGCATAGCGTTAGAATCTTCGGGGTATATATTTCTATTTTGTTTCTCGCTTTATACTGCAATGCCCTTTATATTGAGCTTAATAGCAAAACTTAAAGGATGATAACATTCACTCTATATCTTTGCTCAGTTTTATTTGGGGATGTAACTAAAATTTCAAAGTTAAAATTAGGCATACCTGTTGAAAGCGGGACATAGAAAAGAGGAATCTCAACACCTGCAATATAAAGTTTACACTTTGAAGAAGGATTGTCAGGCACGCAAATAACAAAAAAACCTTTTAAATCAACGCTTGGGGCTACTTTTAATGTATACTCAAAACTGGAAGAACTAAACTGTTCTTCCAGTTTTAAGCCAGCAGAGAAACGCAAAGAAGCAAGCAAGGCATTACCATCACTTGGAAGACGAGATTTACACGAAAAGAACAAAACAAAGAATGCTAATATAACGAAAATTTTCTTTAACGCCATAAATATTCAGGATAATATCCTTCTTTGATTTTTTTTCGTAACTCCTCTTGAACTATCCCCTTATCTTTTGGATATGTTATTCCAAACCATGACTCTGTTGTCGTGTAATACTTAACACGGCATTTACCTTCTTTTATTGCCTCTCCAATACATTCAGGTAAAAGACATTCTTTTTTCTCACTATCAGCATACTTATGAATAAAGACACGAAACTGTTCTTCCAAAGTTTCAAAAACACGTGGAGAGAAGCCAAAAAAATTCATAGAAACCAATTCTCTACCCGTAAGCTCAATCCGCTCATCTTCAAGTTCAGAAATTATCTTTTGCTCTCTTCCTGCTGTTTCATAAAAAATTCTTGTATGTTCAGTAATAGAACGTAAATATCCATTGTCAACTTGACAAATTCCACGAGAAACAGAACCTGACTTACTCAAAGTTTTTTCCAGAATATATGGAACAAAGGCGTATTCTACAGATTTATTATCAATAGTTGAAAGATGACTAGCAATACTTTTATAAGCCTCACGTCCATAATAATCATCTGCATTGATAACAGCAAAAGGTGTCTTTATTGCATCTTTTGTGCAAAGAAGAGCATGCGTTGTTCCCCAAGGCTTTTTTCTATCTCCCATCTTTTGTTTATCTTCTGGAGCTAAAAGGTCTTCTATTGATTGAAAAACATATTCTGCATCAAAATTTCTAGCAATTCGATTAAAAACTCTTTCTCTAAAATCTGTTTCTATATCTTTTCTTATAACAAAAACAACCTTCCCAAAGCCACTTTTCATTGCATCATAAACAGCAAAATCTGTTAATATTTCATCATGAACACCAACAGCATCAATTTGCTTAACACCACCATAACGACTGCCCATTCCTGCAGCAAGAACAACAAGTGTAGGTTCCACCATATTTTTCTCTCCTATTTCCCTATAATCAAAATATCAGAGCCAAACCATTTCTCGCTAATAGGTGCCGTTAAATCTCTATATTCAAGTGCATTTAAAATATACTGCACCCTATTAGCTAACAATACATCATTTTTTCTAAAAGCAATACAATAACTTTCCAAAGACAACACCTCATCAAGACACTTATAAGGTTTTTTTTCTTTTTCAATTAAGTTATTAATTACAAGCACATCTTCAATAATCCCATCAACATTTCCAGAATCTAGCTCTTTTACACAAAACCTAAAACTTTTATGATATGAATCTCTTATTGCCCTAAACTTTAGTCTCCGCATATTTTCTAATGCTGTGACAGTTGCAGAGCCTGTCTGCATTGCCATAGTTTTATTATCCAAATCATTTATTGTATTAATATTGGAATTATTCTTAACCCCCATAACATAGCACGTTCTTATATATGGTTTTGTCAACCTTAAATCTGCAAGCATTCCTTGCGAAACTGGATAAGCACTCCATATACAATCAATCTCTCCATGCTTCAATAATTCTTCTTTATTTGTCCAATTGATCACCTTAAAGTCTGCCATCACCTTCATTTCACTACAAACTAGGCGAGCCATATCAATATCAAAACCTTCAAGGAAATCTGTATCTTTATTTCTATTAGTGAAAGGAGGTAAATCATCTCGAATGCCTATAGTCATAATTTTTTTAATCTGCACTTTCGCAAGACTTATATCCCTATACACCCTATACTTTCGCACAGCTACAGGCTTACAAGAAAAAATAAATACACACATCAAAAAACACACAAGATATTTTTTCACGTCTTTCTACCTTCCAAACAAATAAACGTCGCTTCCGAACCATTTTTTTGAAAATTCTAACACTTTTCCTTCATATTCCAAGTCAAGCATGATCCTATTAACCACATTGCGAAGAAGTTTATCATTTTTTCTAAATGCGTAAACATACTTCTCACTTGTTACTGCATCTTTAAGCACTCGGTATTCTGAAACATTTTTTTCCATTATATTATTGATAATCAATAAATCTATAAATACAGCATCTACAGCGTGCAGTTTTAAGTCATCTAAAGCTACAAGAAAAGACGAATATGGAAGCACTTGCTCGAAATCTGCATCAAGCTTTCGATCTTCTTCAAATATCTGTGAGATATTGCTACCATTTAAATATCCAATCTTTCTATTTCCTAGGTCACTCAGCTCATAAATATTGGAATTATTTCTAACAACAACAACCTGTGCATTATATAACGTTGGCATTGTTAAAGCATAATCCAATTGCCTATCCTTTGAAAAAGTAAAAGCAGAAGCAATACAATCTATACCCCCTGACTCAAGAATCTGCTCTTTATTGCCCCAGTTGATAACTTTAAACTCAACATCAATATCAAGTCTCTCCGCCACTTCCTTAAAAATATCAACATCAAAACCCATAGTTTGTCCATTAGAATCTATATAAGCACAGGGAGGGGCATGGTCCATAATACCTACAACCAAAGAGCCTTTAACAATAACCTTGGCAAGTGAAGTGTCCTCATATTGACTATATCTAGCACCCGTTCCAGAACCCTTAGACCTATCACAAGAAGCAATGCAGAATAATAAAAAAAGAGCAAAAATAAATAGAACTCTTTTCATAGAACACTCCATAATTCATTCTTTAAGAAAAAAGAGATGAGATTTCCTTTTTATAAATATCTTCTATCTTATATCGCATGATATCTTGTTTTGCAGAAAGCTCAACACCAACTTTAAACTCATTGGGTAAAAGACAAATCTTATTAATACGCTCATATAGTTTAAAGCCATTGTGATGAGAAACAAGCTCTGAAACAATTTTTTCATACATCTTTTTAATTTTTTCATTCTTGACAAGTTCTTGCACACTTTCTTCCTTAATATTATTTTCTTTTGCATAACTAAGAAGCGAATCCCCATCTACAACAATCAAAGCAGCAAGATAACGTTGGTCTTGACCTAAAACAACTGCTAGGTTAATGAACTGAGACTGTTGTAACTTCATCTCTATAGGAGCAGGCTCAATATTTTCTCCACCTCTAAGAACAATTGTATTCTTTTGCCTACCACGAATAACAAGCTCCCCAGTTATAGTTCTCAATGCCAAGTCTCCAGTATTGAGCCAGCCATCTTTTAAAGCTTCAGCAGTCTTTTCAGGATTGTTGTAATAGCCACTCATTATACTGTCCCCTTTTATATGGAGAACCCCTTTTTTTCCTACAGGTAATTCTTCTCCATTTTCCCCTATAATCTTTGCTTTTAAGCAATCAATAGGCTCTCCTATTGTTCCAAAAATAGGGTGAGGGATATGCCTAACAGAAACAACAGGAGCAGCCTCTGTGATGCCATAACCTTCTACAATATTAATGCCAACCGCCCAAAAGAACTCATCAACATTTGGAGGCAAGGCACCACCACCAGAAACACCCGCTAAAAAGTTTTTTCCGAGTTTTTCTCTAATTTTCCTAAAAATCAAGATATTCCCTAAAAAGTGCAAAGGAAACAGTACTATAGCAGGAATTATAGAAAGAATTGGATACAATACCTGAGTTATACGACTATAATGCACACGTTTTCCTGTAACATTTCTCCAAAGCCTACTCCATGTAATCCCAATAGCCAAAAAGAAATTGAATAAGGCAAGTGTAACTCCACCTGTCTTTCGCATTTTTTTGCACACTCCATCATACACAGCTTCCCAAATACGAGGTACTGAAGGCATAATTGTAGGATTTGCATCCACCATATCTTGCAAAATTACAGAACCAATTGGTTTTGAATAAAAAATACAAGCTGAAGAAGCCATTATAATATACTCACACTCACGTTCAAAAGAATGCCAAACAGGAAGTACAGAAAGAGCCAGCTCCCCTGCAGTTATTGGTATCCTTGTCATTAAATCAGGAATTTGAGCTAAGAAGTTTTTGTGTGTCAAAACGACACCTTTAGGTTGTCCTGTAGTTCCTGAAGTAAATATAATGGTTGCTACATCTTCAGGTTCAACCTTCTCTATAGCCTTTAAGACTTCTTCTGTGCCTTTTACTTTTCCTTTTTCCAAAATTTCTTGATATGTAAAAAAGCTGACAGCTTCCATTTCTTTTGAAAAATCTTTTCTAACTTCATCAAAGTCTATTTCGTCAATCGAAATAATCTTTTTTAATGTTGGCATCTTATCAATGTTTTTTAACACTTTGATAACTTGCTTTGTGTTTTCCAAAATAGCTGTATGACACTCTGTAAAAGAAAGAATATAAGAAATATCTTGTTCTGTAGCGTCACAACCACGAGGAACGTCAATAGCACCTATGCTACTCAGTGCCATGCTCAAATGAAACCATTCCTTGCGATTATCTGCAATTAACCCTATTCTATCTTCTTTTTTACACCCAATTTCCAAAAGTCCTGAAGCAATATTCATTATGATTTTTTGCATTTCAGAGTATGAAATCATTTTTATTTCTT
>JBQNBL010000006.1:0-104621 GCA_052169955.1 Treponema sp. | reverse complement strand
CTTCTTCAAGAACAAGTTCTAATACTTTCTTGCAAATATTCATATTTTGCATAACCTTGCAAAACATGTAGTATACAAATGCAAAAAATCCTATATAAACTTTTTATCTAAAACAGCCCCACCCCAAAAACAAAAAGCCCCGTTCTTTAATAGAGAAATCTATTTAAGACTAGGGGCTTAAAGCTACTAATTTTGTATATCAAAAATGAGACAACAAGCTCAAAGAAAATCAAAAACTTTAACTGAGCTTGTCCCTCATCTGCATAAAAGCCTTAACAACCTTAAAAATTAAGTTTTATAGCTACTATTATTTGTCCAAATCAATGAGCCATATATGCAAAATTGCAGAGTTAATAGTCATGTTTTCAAGGTTAGCTTCAGCTGTATTGTTATTCTGTTTAACAGTTTCATATTTATTACCATTTTCATCTCCAAAAGCAATTTTATATACTACCCTCTTCGGATTAAACGCAGAATTATTCTTAGCTATTAGACCTAGAATACGGAAATAAATCTTTTTAATATTTTTAATATTTTTTCTGTCTTCAGTTATGTCACTTTTAAACACAGGTATAAGAGTCCCTTCTTTATTATTTTTCATATCATTTCTAGAATCCTCCTCGGTTAGTACCCTACCATCTACTAATATTATTTTTGTAACGCCATTTTTACTTTGATCGAATGCGTCAAAAATGTCATCAACATCATAGAAAGGGTCTATACTTGGGATTCTATGCATTTTCACTATGAATGTCTTTGACCAATATGCTTTTATATCACGATCACCATCTGGCATATTAAATTCATAAGACATTGGATATTTTTCATCATTTCCATCCTTCCAGCAAGCAAAGTAGTAATCTGTATCAGTCTTTTTTTTAGCTTCAAGCTTAACTGTTGACCCTACTTTTATTCTTTTCTTATATTCTGTATTTCCTTTAATAGTAGACCCCATTACGTTCAATGGGGGTACATTCACTTCAATCTTATCATCATTAGTTTTTATTTCAGTATTATCTTGAACATACTCTAGCAATTTAACAGTTAATACTGCAGTCTTATCTCTAATGCAAGCATTTAGAGTGTATGTGTTATTTTGATAGCCTGAGGGGGATGTATACTGAATGTTAGAATCTTTTCCTTTTATTAGATCAGGGTTATTAGACTCATCATTAAAAGTGTTAATATCATTTATTAAAGACCCGTACCATTTTTCTATTTCTTTCCCTCCTCCATCAAGACCTTCCATATCAAACCGAAGAGTAACACCTTTAGGAACATATACAGTGCAATATTGGTTGGCGTTGTCTATCATGCTCTTTTTAATTTCTAATGGAGCTCCATCAACGTTACTGAACTTAGGAAACAATCTGCCTTCTCCCGCCGTCTTTGATACTTTTAGTATGTATTCATCACCGCCGTATAGATTATTTGCATAATCCCTAACGCTAATATTTATGCAGTGAAAACGTGCTGTATTTACTTTAAATGTTTCACCTGGCTTCAAAGCAAGCTTTTGTCTTTCCACTTTCCAAAAGCCTGTAGTCTTATCAAACAATGCTTTTACCCTATCGTCATTTTCTGAGCCATCTATTGTGTATGCAATAACTAAGCTACCTCTATCAGGGTCAGTAATTTCAAACCATATCTCGTCTTTTGTGCTTATAGACTCAGTGGCATTTGAAGTGAAAGTTTTAAGCTCATCGCCTCTTTTATTAGTAATTTTTAGCTTTCCTTGCCCCTCTATAGAAAAATCAAAAGTATAACATGGTGCCAACACTACTTTAATATCAGTGTTTTTTTCCATTGTTATTTCAATTTCTTCTTTTTCATCGCTGCCTGCAATCTTAGTAAAATCACTATCGCCATCCTTTTTAATTTGCCATTCTACTATAGAATACTTTTTCGTCACAAGATTCGTTCCTGCTTTTAATTCAACTATAGTTCCTGTCTCTATTTGATACGTCTTGCTACTATCATTACCATAACCAGTTGGAGTAATCTCAGTGGTAGAACCTTTCTTATTTGCTTTTATGAAATAGCCGTGTGCTCCTGAAGTATCAAATGTTACATCTAGAGTTAATTCTTTTTTCTTCAAAATAAGACGCACTATCGTATCTTTTGTGATATTAAAGTTTATCTTATCTTTTTCACCACCCAACGTTAAATCACTGAAAGATGTATCGCCGTCCTCACTTTTTTGCCATTTTTCAATCTCATAGTCAGTCTTAGTTCCTTCTTTCGCAGTTATGTGAAGTTGAGTACCTGCCATAATGTCTTTGCAATGATTTGCAGGGGATTGAGGAATTAGTGCCCCATCACTTGAACCTTTTTTCACTTCAAAAGTGTAATTATGATCCGTAATTTCCGTTCCACCTGAATTACAAACTTTCAACTCCAACTTACATAGCTCTGTTGTGAAAACCTTCACTACATAGTCTTTGTCTGGATAGTCTATTGTGAGGCTTGTTAAGTCATTAGAAACTTTAAAGTCTCCCCCATCTTGCTTAATTTCGTCTCCGTTAACTTCCCACTTTGTAACTATATATTTTTGATCAAGCTCTTTAATCCAAAATTTACACTCTTTGTTTTTTTTAATTGCTTTTTCCGGTGTGGGTTGCGGGGTGATTCCGTATTTTTCGTTATGGATTGCATTGTTAAGATGATAGCTAACATGGACGCTTTGATAGCCTTTGGAGTTGTCTCCTCCTATATCAACCCACTTAAAGCTGGCTTCTGCCCTAAATGTTACGCTTAAAGTGAAATTTTCATTTGCAGTGAGCTCAAATGACATTTTTTTATCATTATTAACATCAATTTGAGAATGTTGATCATCATCAGAAGAACAGCTTTTTATTCTATCTCCTTCTCCTGCAGTTATTTCAAATTTAACCTTTGCTCCTATTGCAACCTTAAAATCACTACTACTTGGAACTGTTAAGTTATTATCGACCGTAACTTCTCTTTGTGCATACTTCCAGCTCATTACTACTTTGCAAGTAGATTGTAAAAGTTCAGCTACACAGCTTACGTTTACAGTTACACTAGCTCCTCTGGTAAACGTTATTTTATATTCCTGTTGAACATTGGAAGCTAAGGTTGTAACAAAGAAATGTAACACTTTAGGACTCTCGGAATCTTTTTCAAGTGTTAATTCAGCTTCCAGTACTTCCTTTTCTTTTTCTCCAAGCTTAATTTTTTGATGATTGGAATTAGCTTCTAAATGCACTTTAAGGTTTGTCTCAAAACCTGTATATGGCACAATCAAAGTGCCTACTTTTACACCTCCCTCGTCGCTAAATACTATGTTTTCACCTGATAATTCAAGCGACTTAGCACCATTAGGTGGAATTAATACTTCGTATTTTGTTTCATCAGTTATTTTTAATTTATTTTGATTTATGCTTGGAGGAATATTAAGGTTTGTTTTTATTTTGTATATGGCATTGGGTTGATTGCCTCCATGCTCTAGCGTGACAACTACATCATGCTCTCCTGTGGATAATTTTCCTTTTTGTTTTAATTTTCCATCTGTTTCATCATAAGAAAAATTAGGATTTTCATATTTAACTTTATAGCCTGCTTTTTTCCAGTCATCACCATTAAAAAATTCTTTTAATTCTTTTATTTCAGGAACGGGGACACCGTTTTCGACTATATCTTCCAAAGAGATTTCTTTAAGAGGTGGTTCCAGTGTTATGCTTGTAAAGATTCTTGAAGCATTCTTTAAGCCTTCTCCGGATTTTAAGCCTGCCTTGTCATACACAATAGCTTTAATTTTTCTATCTCCCGAAGGATTTTGTAATTGCCAATCTGCATTTCCTTTTATGTCTAATGGGTATAAGGTATCTTGTGTTGCATCATCTATAGAAACTGTTTTAGGCTTTACGTTTTCATTTCCGTATGCAGAGGAAAGGAAAAACTTCACTTCTTTTAAGTCTTTGTGTATGCCATTAATTTTTGGCAATTTAACGATATATTTATCATCTCCTTCTACATACGTAATATCACTTTCTAAAACAGGAAGAGGAGGAGTGTTACAATTGGCGGTAACGTTTTGACCTGACAAAAAACGACCTGTTTTCTTGTCAAATATTTTTAGGCTTATTGGAACAGAAACTCCTAAAAAAGCATTTTGATTTGAAGGCTCTCCTTCAGCTTTAAAGTTAAAAGCAATAACCATCTTTTTGGGAGTGAGCTCTTTTATATGTGGAGGAGCGTTAAATAAATTACTTGCACTCTCGTCAAATAAGACTTCCCCTTTTAGTTCTTTTTCATATCTATTTTTGATTGTAAACTCAACTTCTATCTCTTGTGCTGAAGGAACATATATCTTATTCTCACTTCCTTTGTTTGAGATATTAAAATGAACATCCTCTACTGAAGGTTTTGCAAAACCTTTCTCAATGTAATCTATAAAATTATCATTTTTGCAAGATGTGCATAACATTAAAGCGATTAAAAATGAATAAACTAGTGTAAAATTAAAAAATTTTCTCATATCATCCCTCCTAAATTTCTTAATTTAAAGCCTTTATCGCAGTTGATTATAATACAATTTACTAAAACTATCAAATAGTTTTAATAGTTTTAGAAAAATTAACAATTAAAATATCAGTTATTTAACAAGTTTTACCCCTTATAAACCTACTTGTTTGATATAATGAAAAATATATATACTCTTTCAATAATTTTTTAGGAGAAGATATGAAAAAACTTATTACGTCTGCACTTCCTTATGTCAACAATGTGCCTCATTTGGGTAATTTAATACAGGTGCTTTCGGCTGATGTTTTTGCAAGATATTCAAGGCTTAAAGGAGATGAAGTCTTGTATATTTGTGGAACAGATGAGTATGGAACAGCAACAGAAACAAAAGCTCAAGAGTTAGGCAAAACTCCTCGCGAACTTTGTGATTATTACCATGCCTTACATGCAAAAATTTATACTTGGTTTGGAATAGCATTTGATTATTTTGGTAGGACTTCTATTGAAGAACATACTGAAGTTACGCAAGAAATATTTTTAGAATTACATAAAAATGGTTATATAAAAGAACACGAAAGTGAGCAGTTTTTTTGCCCTAAATGTAATCGCTTTTTGGCAGATCGTTATATAGTTGGACAGTGTCCTAGCTGTGGCAAAGAAGCAAAAGGAGACCAATGTGAGTCTTGTGGGAAGCTCTTAGAGCCAACAGAACTAAAAGAAGCTACGTGTTCAACCTGCCACACAAAACCTATCTTAAAAAAAACAAAACACCTTTATATAGACCTACCAGCAATTTTACCAAAGTATAATGAATGGCTAGAAGAAACATTAAAGACATCTTCGTGGTCAAATAATGCTATACAAGTTACAAAGGGCTGGATTAAAGAAGGTTTACAAGAAAGAGCTATAACTAGAGATTTAAAATGGGGGATTCCCGTTCCACTAGAAGGATATGAAAATAAAGTATTTTATGTCTGGTTTGACGCTCCTATAGGCTACATTTCTCTTACAAAACATTTTGAAAAAGAGATTAAAGAAGATTGGAAATCATGGTGGCTAGATTCTCCTGATGTTCGCCTATTTCAATTTATTGGAAAAGACAACATTCCTTTTCACACAGTTATCTTCCCTTCATCCTTGATAGGCTCAGGAAAAAACTGGACAAAGTTATATAGAATGTCTAGCTCTGAATATTTGAATTATGAAGGTGGAAAGTTTTCAAAGTCCAGAGGTACTGGAGTTTTCGGAACAGATGCTATGGAAAGTGATATTGCCTCTGATATTTGGAGATTTTATATTTTTTACAATAGACCAGAAAAGTCTGACTTTCAATTTACGTGGAAAGACTTTAAGGAAAGAGTTAATAGTGAATTGATTGGAAATCTTTGTAATTTAGTCAATAGAACGCTTACCTTTGTTGGAAAATCTTATGATGGTAATATCCCTAAAAGTTATGAATTACAAGGTGAAGAAAAAGAGGTAATTCTTTCTATAAGAAATGCGGTGGAAGAAAGTAAAAAGAAAATAGAAGACTTTCAAGAACATGGGCAATTAAAAGACGCTTTTCATGAAGCTTTTGCTCTTTCTGACATTGGAAACAAAGCTTTTCAAGCAGGAGAGCCTTGGAAAAATATAAAAGAAAAACCTGAATATGCTTCTACTTTGATAAGAGAATTATGCTATTTGATTAAAGATATTCTAATTTTAGTCCATCCATTTATCCCGTTTTATGCAAGTGAAGTTGCAGGATTTTTAGGTCTAGTAATAGATTCAGGTGATGTATTCAATGGAAATTGTCATAGAAATATTAGGAAATCTTCTTCACTTACTTGGGACGATGTTGGAAAAAGAGAAGGCTTAACCAAAGTTGAAGGAAATAGAATAATATTTAAAATGCTAGATGAGAAGAAAATAGAAGAATATAGAATTAAGTTTTCTGGTAAGAGTTCTGAAAGTACGGAAGTAGTTAGTGAAAGCACAAAGTCTAAAAACAAAGAAGAGAAAAAAACTAGCCCAATAGATACTTTTTTAGAAAAGATTGTATTAAAAGTAGCTAGAATTATGGAAGTTTCTCGCCATCCTGATGCAGATAAGCTTTACATACTAAAGGTTGATGATGGACGTATTCAAGATAGGGTAATTGCTTCAGGTCTTGTGGGATTTTTCTCTGAAGAAGAGCTTATTAATAAGGTTGTTGTTATAGCTGATAACTTAAAACCCAGAAAGATGAGAGGAATTGATTCCCATGGAATGCTCTTAGCAGCTTCTTACGAAAAGGAAGACGGAACTGAGGTGTTGGAATTAGTTTCTCCCTCTGATTCAAAGGTAGGAGAAAGATTAACACTTAAGGGTTATGATGCACCTTCAAATGAAGATGTGAAGATGATAAGTGCTGATACTTTCTTTTCTGTGCCAATTAAAGTTGTTTCAGGTGTAGTTCAAATAGAAGATGTGCCTCTTTTAGCTAATGGAAAAGAGATTAAATTAAGTGTTGTGCTTAATGGCGATGTGGGTTAATGATTAAGTATAATGGTGTTTTGCTTTTAGTAAGACACCATTATACGAAACATCTTTTTGGTATTTATGGAAAAAAAAGAAAGAGCTATAAATAACAGAACTCTAGTATTAAAATCAAACGAAATTGAAGAATTAAAAACTAAGCTCATTACTGAAGAAACAATTCAAAAAAATGGGAATCTAATAAACAAAACATTAAATGGTGATATTTTGACAATGTTGGAATATATTCCTGATAGTTTTGCAGACTTAATCATCATAGACCCACCATATAATTTAACAAAAAATTTTAATGGAATGAAGTTTAATGCTTGTTCTGAAGATACTTATGATGAATATCTTGAAACATGGTTTCCTTCCATTTGTAAAAAATTAAAAGATACAGGCTCTCTTTATATGTGTGGTGACTGGAGGAGTACTTCATCGATTCAAAGAACTATTGAAAAATATCTTACAATTATTAATCGAATAACTTGGCAAAGAGAAAAAGGCAGAGGTGCTAAGTGCAATTGGAAAAATGGAATGGAAGACATTTGGTTTGCAGTGAAAAATCCAAATGACTACTATTTTAATGTAAACGCTGTAATGATAAAAAGAAAAGTTTTAGCTCCATATAAGATAGATGGTAAACCAAAAGATTGGAAAGAAGAAGAAAAGGGAAATTTTCGTCTAACCTATCCTTCAAACTTTTGGGATGATATTTCAATTCCATTTTGGTCAATGCCTGAAAATACTGATCATCCAACTCAGAAAAGTGAAAAACTTTATGCAAAATTAATTTTAGCTTCTTCCAAAGAAGGAGATGTTGTGTTTGATCCTTTTTTAGGAAGTGGAACAGCAAGTGTTGTTGCTAAAAAATTAAATAGAAGATATTGTGGAATTGAACTAAATGAAGAATATTGTATGTTAGCAGAAAAACGTTTACAGATGGCCGATATAGATAAAGAAATTCAAGGATATTCAGATGGAGTATTCTGGGAGCGAAACACTATCAACTTACAAAGAAAACTGAAAAATACTTAAGGATTTTGCTCAACACTTTTATGTTTTAATGTATATATAAAGGCCTGAAGGAAGTATTTCTTTCTTGCTTGATATTTATTACTTTTTAAAATACTATATCATCACTATGGCTATAAGTATTTATTCGCTAGGGGCTGCAGAAGAAGTTACTGGTTCTAAGCATATATTGGATGTTTCAGGCGATTTATATTTAATCGATTGTGGTGCTTTTCAAGGAAAGAGAGCTGAGTCAGATGAAAAAAATAGAAACTTTGATGTTCCCTGTGATAGACTCAAAGCTGTAATTCTAACTCATGGTCATTATGACCACTGTGGATTAATTCCTCTTTTAGCAATACATGGCTTTGAAGGAAATATTTATTCTACCCCAGCTACAAGAGACATTGCAAATCTTGTTATGATGGATTCCGCTAGAATTCAAGCAAGAGATGCTGAATATCTAACAAAACAAGCTATGAAAAAAGGAGAAGTTTTTAATTGGTCTCCTCTTTTTTGTGAAGCTGATGTTATTAAAGTTTTAAATCAATTTATTACTATTTCATATAGAAGAAAAACATGGCTTAGCCCTAATGTAGAGTTAGAATTTTTTGATGCAGGGCATATTCTAGGTTCTGCTATGGCTGTGTTCACAATAATAGACGAAGGAAAAGAAACAAAAATTGCTTTTACAGGAGATTTAGGTAGAAAAGGTAAAGCTATCATTAAAGATCCTGAACTCCTTCCACCTGTAGATTATATTGTGCTTGAAAGTACTTATGGAGATCGCTTACATGAGAGTAAAGATAGTGCAATTTCTATTCTAAAAGAAAAAGTTAAGCGACTTGTGAAAACGCATGGAAAAATGATTATTCCAGCCTTTGCGGTGGAAAGAACTCAAGAATTAGTTTATTACTTTCACCTTTTAGTAGATCAAGGGGTTATACCTAGCATTCCAATATATGTGGACTCCCCTATGGCTGTTAATGCTACAACTATTTTTCAAACTCACCCAGAATGCTATGATGAAAAAACATATCAGGCTTTCATTAAACATCACAAAAATCCTTTTGGTTTTAATTCACTTAAATTTATAACAAGTGTTGATGAATCAAAAGCATTAAATGATGTCGAAGGTCCTATGATTATAATTAGTGCTGATGGAATGTGTGAGTTTGGTAGAGTGGTACATCATCTTTATAATAATATAGAAAAAAACACAACAATTATTTTATTAGTTGGTTTTATGGCACACAATACATTGGGTAGAAGATTACAAGATAGAGAAAAAGAAGTTAAGATTTTAGGAGAATGGCTTAGAGTGCGTTCTGATGTAGTTCAGATTAACGCATTTAGTGCACATGCAGATTACAAAGAAGCAGGTGAATGGCTAGATAGTTTCGATACTTCTAAACTTAAAGGTATCTTTTTAGTGCATGGGGAGAGTAAGGCTCAAGCTCATTTTAAAACTTATCTTGAAAAAAAGAATTATCAGAATATAGAAATTATAAAATACAATAACACATACACATTATAAATTTATGGAAAAATATATGACATATACTATAACAGGGTTTCATTCAATCGAAGAAATGTTACGCTCAAAAGAGGAAATTCAAAAAGCTACTTTGTTTTATTCTAAGGCAGGACCTAGAGTGAAAAAAATTATTGGCTTAGCAGAAAATATTGGCGTGAAAGTCATTCATGAAGATGACAAAAGTCTTGATAGAAAAGTTTCATCTCTTCCGCCTCTTTTACAAAATCATAAAGGTGCTGTTTTGGTTGTAGAACATTCAAAAAACTTAATCAATAAAACCACTATAGAAAACCTAATTGCAAGTATGAAAGAAAAGCAAAAAGCTTGCGTTCTTATACTAGATGGTATTTCGGATTGTCATAATATGGGCTCTATTATACGCAGTGCAGAGCAATTTGCTATTGATGCTGTGATTGTGCCAAAACATGACAGTGCGGGGGGAGATGAAGTAACAATACTAAAAACAAGTGCAGGAGCAGCTTCTTGGATGAATATTGTTGAAGTTTCTAACTTAAGCTCAGCTATTTCAACCCTAAAAAATGCAGGTTTTTGGATATTTGCTAGTGATATGGCAGGGGAATCTCTATACAACGTAAAATTTTCTGAAAAAGTAGCTATTGTTATGGGTTCTGAAGGAAGTGGTATTTCACGCCTAGTTGAAAAAAATTGTGATGTTATAGTTTCAATTCCAACGTTTGGGAAGATAGATAGTTTAAATGTCTCTGTTGCAGCGGGCATTTTTCTTTATGAAGTTAAAAAACAATTTATTACCTGTCCAATTTAGAATAAGCGGATTATGAATAAATATATTGATAAAACTTTTAGAGCAGCTGCTTTTAACTTTGTGGTGTATGCTATAACTTCTATTTCTATTTCTATTTCGCTCGTACATATAAAAAATGAACTGAATTTTACACTAACCCAATCTGCATCATTTAGCTTTATCTCCTCAATCGAACAAACTTTAATACTGCTTTTCACCCCTATCTTTGCTTCAAAATATGGAAAGGTAAAAATATTAAAAATATCTTTATTTATTTTGATGGCAGGAGTTTTGTGTTTTTCTTTTAGTATAAACTACCTCACTGCCCTTTTAAGCCTTTTGTGTATAGGGCTAGGCACTGCCTTGCAAGAAGCATTGCTTACGCCAATTGTTGGTGATTTATATCCTGAAAATATGAATGTAAAAATGAATATTATGCACGCCTTTTGGCCTTTGGGAATCTGTGGCAGTTTAATTTTTATTGGATATTTACTTTCTATAGGACTAAGCTGGAGATATGTATATATTAGCATATCTTTTATTGCTTTTTTGAATTTCTGGTTTTATCCTTCTTCAAAAAAAATTAGTTTTAATAAAACTAATTTTAATCTGGAAGTTGCAAAAAAGATATTTAAATCTAGCTCTTTTTGGTTTTTTGGATTTACCCTCTTTTTTGTTGGGGGAGCTGAAGGAGCTTTTTCTTTTTGGTCTGCAACTTTTATACAATTAAATCTAAATACTTCAGCATTTGTTGCAGGAATTATTACAGCTTGTTTTTCACTAGGAATTATGATAGGGCGTTTTTCAAGTGCAAAATTACTAAGTAAAATCTCTGTACAAAAGATGGTTATTATTTCAGCTTTTTTGACACTTTTTGTATCTTTTACATTTTATTTTGTGGACTCAATTTATAAGTTAGGAGTATTCCTTCTTTTTATGGGGATGTTTTTAGCTTGTTTATGGCCTACGGTGCAGTCTTATGCTGCCGTTGTATTACCATTTGATTCTACTGCAATAATGATTTTTCTTTCATGTTTTGGAGTGCCTGGTTATAGTACTTCTAGCTTTATTATGGGGATGATAGGAGATAGACTAGGACTTTTTTATTCCTTCATAATTGTAGTCCCTCTTTTTGTATTTTTTCCACCAATTCTATTTATTATTGCTTGCAAAAAAGCTGGTAGAAGAAACTACATTATGGAAAAAACACATTCTTAAAATATATAAAAACATATAAAAGATAAACTTAATTTTCTTCTATTGCTACTTTGTGGTTTAATCTTGCTATAAATTTTGTCTTTAATATGTTAAAATGAGCCTTATATGAAAACTCTGTTTAACTTTTATTTAACTCTATACATCTATACCAAAATATTTTCAAAGTCCAAATCAATTTTCTATATTAAGAATAGGTTATTATCGTACATTAGCTAATGTTATAACTATACATTAGCTAGTGTTATGATTGTACCTTAGCTAATGTACTGGGGCAAAACTGTACAGTTATGCCATGCGAAACTGCACTATTTCGCTATCGTAAACTGTACTATTTAGGCATCGCAAACTGTACAGTTTCGCATATGAAAACTGTATTACTTATGAGGATGTAAAACCATGTAGTTTTGATGGTAGAAGTGTATGAAAATCAAGAAAATGGGAATGTGATTAGCTAGAAAATTAAACGGATTTTTTTGTTACTTCTATAGGTGCTGTTCTATTAGATTTTTTTTCCAACATGATATTTCATACTGGAAGCCCATAAAAAGAAAAATTGCCTTCCCTAAACAAAATTAAAAGCGATTAAGTTACCTTTACACAAAAGTTATTTCTATGTTACCATAACCGTACCGTAAAGATATGGAGGGATTTATGAACATGAAAAAAATCTTTTATGTGCTGTCCTTTTTCCTCTTGACTTTCGTAATTATGAGTTGCGACAAAGAAAAAGAAGAAAATGAAAACTCTAGTGAAGAGAACAAGGTTGCTTTTCACATTGGTATTGTAACAGGTACTGTTTCTCAAGCTGAAGATGAGCAACGAGGAGCAGAAGCCATGATTGCAATGTATGGAGATGCTGATCACGGTGGAATGGTAAGACATTTAAACTATCCTGATAACTACATGCAAGAACAAGAGACAACCATCCAGCAAATTGCGTCTTTAGCTGATGACCCATTGATGAAAGTCATTGTTGTAAATCAAGGAGCACCAGGTACTACAGCTGCTTTTCAACAGATTAAGGAAAGACGACCTGATATTCTTTGCTTTGTTGGAAACTCACAAGAAGATCCATTTATGATTGAAAGTGTTGCAGACTTAATAATTGACCCAGATAACGTGAACCGTGGCTACCTTATTCCTTTAGCTGCTCAAAAAATGGGAGCAAAAACTTTTGTACACGTATCTTTCCCACGACATATGAGTATTGAGCTTCTTTCACTAAGACGAGATATAATGGAAGCTACTTGTAAGCAAATTGGAATGAACTTTGTTATGGAGACTGCTCCAGACCCAATGAGTGATGTAGGAATTCCAGGAGCTCAACAATTTATATTGGAAAAAATGCCAGCATGGGTAGAAAAATATGGAAAAGACACAGCATTCTTTGCAACAAATGATGCTCAAACAGAGCCTATGTTAAAGAGAATTGCAGAGCTTGGTGCTATCTTTGTGGAGCAAGACTTACCTTCTTCTATTTTAGGATATCCTGGAGCTTTGGGTATTGACTTAAAAGATGTAGCAGGGAACTGGCCTGAAATCTTAAAAAGAGTTGAAGCTGCAGTTATTGAAAAAGGTGGCAATGAGAGAATGGGAACTTGGGCATATTCTTTTGGCTTTACAACAACACAAGCTTTGGCAGAGTATGGCAAGCAAATTGTTGAAGGAACAATGTCAAAGGGAAATAAATCAGATGTTATCAGAGCTTATAGTATTTTCACACAAGGGGCAAACTGGAATGGTTCTAATTATGTTGATCGTTCTTCTGGAGCTGAAAAAACTAACCACATGTTAGTTTATCAAGATACATATGTTTTTGGTAAAGGCTATCTTGGAATGACTGATGTAGAAGTTCCTAATGTCTACACATTGCTTGATGATTTTAATGCAAATAAATAGTGTAGTTTAATCTACTAAAAAGCCATCTTGTAAGCTTACAAGATGGCTTTTTTTTATAAAAGGAAAGATTATTTCACAAAAAATCCTACTTTTTTACTATTTCCTCCATCATCTGTAACTGTTAAAACATGGTATCCTGAACCTATTGTTATATCAAATTGATGAAAGGTTGTAGTCTTTCCTAAATATTTTCCATCAACATCCCAATAAAGAATTGCATTTTTATTTTTATGACTTACTTTTGCTGTAAAAGCTCCTTTTTTCTCTGATAATTCAATTGGTATTTCAATAAGATGATTGTTTTCAGGAAAAGTAATTTCAAAATCTAGGTGTTTATGTTTTTTGTTTAAGAATGGAGGAAGTATCTTATACTGTTTATGGTTCTTATAATAAAAAGTTTCTATAGAAGGAGGTAATATAAACCAATTTTCTATTATCTCATTTTCTGTCTCATTAGAAACTTCAATACGGTGTTTTCTGTCATAAGTTAAACATACGCTAGTACAATAAGGGCAAAGTTTAGGTAAAGGAGCGTTAATAGGGAGTTCTTGTTCTATTTCGTCATTGCAATATCTACCTTTCATATAATGAGAATGAGAACATACAAGACATTTTTTTAATGCTTTCTCAGGTTTTACAATCCATGAAGATTTTTCAAGCACATTAAAAAGTTCAAACATTAAGGGTAAAGTTGCAATGTTACTTTTTATTTCTGGTCGCCCTACTCCATCAGCATTTCCTGCCCAAACACCCACAACATATTTAGGTGTTACTCCTATGCTCCAAGCATCTTTATAACCATCACTAGTGCCTGTTTTCCATGCAATTTTTTGTTTGCTAGTAAAAGATTCCCAAAAGGCATCATCATATGGTCGCTTTCCCAAAATAAGTTCATTCAATGTAAGGTATGCAGCCCCTTCTGAAATAGGAAAATCTTCATCAAGAGTTCCCATCGCACGTCTCATCAATTTAGCATATATACTGCAAGTTTCATATAAAGTGATCTCCCCTCCACCTAAAATTAGTGGAAGTCCATATTCTTCAGATTTTCTATTAAATGTCGTAAACCCACAGTTTTTTAATAAAGATAAAAAAGGTGGAATACCATATTCACGTAAAGCTCTAACAAAAGGTACGTTAAGGCTTTTAGTTAAAGCTTCTCTAGCTTCCACAGCTCCTTCATATCTTCCATTATTATTTTCAGGAGCATAATTTTGAATCTTAGTAGGTATATCTATTAATAAAGAGCGAGGAAAAATCATGCCTCTATCCAGCATACTTGCAAACAAAAAAGGCTTTAACAAGCTACCTGAGCTACGTTTTGCTCTTGCCATATCAACATAAATATTTTTTCCATTTTTTTGGAAAAAACCTGTGTTTCCAACGTAAGCTATAACATTGCCAGTTTTAACTTCCATAATAACTACTGCCATGTTATAAATAAGATTTTCTTTTAATCTTTGAGAATGTCTATCTGCCATCTCTTGTGCTAATTGTTGTAAACTGTAGTCTATGCTTGTAATATATTTTCCATTTTTAATTTTATTATTTGTTTTTAGCATATCATGATAATGCATAGCCAAGAATGGAAGAGCTGAAGGTTTTTTAGGTAATGGTTCTTCAATGCTTAGTTCAGAAGTTTCAAAATCTATTATTCCATATTTATGTAATTTTTTGATTAATTCATCTCGCTTTTCTTTTAAACGTTCTCTTCTGCTTGAAAGAGTTACTAATGATGGTTGGTTTGGTAAAACTGCTAGCACAGTAACTTCTGAAAGGCTTAAATTTTCTTGAGATGATGAGAAATATCGAAAACTTGCTGCGTCTACTCCTACAACATTACCTCCGAAAGGTGCGTTAGAAGCATATAAGGAAAAAATTTCATTTTTTGTATATTTTAGTTCTAATAAAAAACTAAGTAAACTTTCTTTTATTTTTTGTAAATAAGTCCTTTTTTCATTTTTGAATAAAAGGCGAGAAACTTGCATCGTTATTGTGGAAGCTCCTGAGACTACTTTTTTATTTTTTGTGTTTATAAAAATAGCTCGAAAAATAGAAGAAAAATCCAAACCAAAATGTAGAAAAAAACCTTTATCTTCATAGATAATTGAGGCATTTTTATAAAATTTATTTATATTTTTAGAAGGAGGAAGATGGTAGGCTTGTTCAGTAGAAAGAGAAACGCAAAGGAGTTTTTCGTTTCTATCATAAATTGCAAATGAATAAGGAGAATCAATTTTAGGCAAAAAAGTAAAGCATAAAATGAATAGTGATGAAAAAAATAATGGTGGTAGTAAGGCTTTTAGTATAACTTTACTACCATCAATAAAATCCTTAATAGTCATCAACTATTTCTTTTCTTCTTTTTTAAAGCCTTCTCCTAAAACTTCACTCATATCACTTACCATAATAAAGGCTGTTCCATCAACATCTTGGATGACTTTCTTTGCACGTACAAATTGAGAGCGACTTACAACGCATAAAAGGACAGGACGATCTTGCTTTGAATACATTCCTTCTCCTTTAAGGAGGGTAACACCACGCCCTAAATCTGTCATAAGAGCAGAAGCTATTTCTTGAGGTTTATTGCTAACAATGAAAAATCCTTTTTGATAGCCAAAGTTGTCTAGCATCATATCTGCTAATTTCATACAAAAGTATACAGCAATAAGTGAATACATAGAAACTTCTACCTTTTCTGTTACAATACCTATGAAAGCAACAATGAAAAGGTCAACTAAAGCCATACCTTTTGCAATGCTAAAGTTAGGCCATTTATGATTTAGAATAGCTCCAGCTAAGTCTGTTCCACCTGTCGTAGCTCCGTATCTAAAAACAAGACCTAAGCCCATACCTACAGTGATTCCGCCAAAGATGGAATTTAACATAATATCGTTGACCAAAGCATATTTTGGAACGAAAGCTAAAACTATGGTCAATTCAACAATTGCTAAAAGGGTAAGAATTGCCATCTTTTTACCAAGCAATTTAGCCCCAAATATAAAAAGAGGTACGTTGAAAATTAGGTTTAACCATTGAATTGTTAAAACATTTCTTATCCAAACAAAAACTGTTGGGATGTCTTTATCTCCGAAATATTTTAAAATTAATTTTTCTGTAAGACGTTCAACACCCATAGAAAGACCGCTTACCCCACCTGGAACTATGTCACAAGGATCCAAAAATAATCTTATTGCAATAGCTGCAATAGCAGAACCTACGGTAACACCTAGTAGATCACCAATAGTAATTTTTGGCATTTTGAAAAGATTTGCCAATGTTTTACCCTTTTCCATATTTTAAAACGAGCCTCCAAAAAACTCAAAAGAGAGGTTAATATATCACGTCATTATATAAAAATCAACAATTCTTTTACATGTAAAAAAGCGATTAGTGGATAATAATGTTAATTTTAATCGAAGTTTCCCTAACATTTCCTATTGGACATCTAGCAAATCTAAAAATATTGTGTTAGAGTCCCTTTCATTCATTTTAAGATTTGGGGCATTTTGGTAAACTTACTTAAAGATGTCTCAATAATTTCGAGGTAAAACAATGCAACAAACAAATAAGCTAAAAGAAAATCAAGATTTACTGCCCTGTATTTCAGGGCTTTTTGTTGGGGTACTCATTCTTTCAAATATTCTATCTTCAAAAATGATATCCATATGGGGCTTTTCATTTGATGGAGGTACACTCCTATTTCCTCTTTCCTACATTTTTGGAGATGTATTAACTGAGGTGTATGGATACAAGGCTTCTAGGCGTGTAATTTGGACAGGCTTTTTTATGCTACTAATCATGTCGGTCAATATATACATGATTAGTAGTTTACCAGCACATTCAGAATGGACTATGCAACGTGATTTTGATAACATTCTTCTTCAAATGCCACGTTTGGCAATTGCTAGTCTTATTGCTTATTTTATAGGCGAATATACAAATTCTGTAGTGCTTTCAAAGATGAAAGTAATCACTCAAGGAAAGTATTTATGGATGCGTACAATTGGTTCTACATTGGTGGGAGAAGGCTTGGACACTGTGATTTTTGTTTTAATAGCGTTTTTAGGCCTGTACAGTACAGGAGTGCTTTTTAACATTATGCTTTCAAACTATCTTTTTAAGACACTTATTGAAGTAATTTTTACTCCTATAACATATAAAATTATTTCTTTCGTCAAGCAAAAAGAAAATTTAGACACTTATGACTATAATGTACAATATAATCCACTTTTAGGGCATTAAGGTAAAGATTTATGAGAATACTGGTTACTGGTTTTGAGCCTTTTGGGCAAGATGAAGTTAATCCTTCTTTAGAATTATTGAAAAAGCTTCCATCTCAAATATTAAAAGCTGATATAATTAAGTTGGAAGTTCCTGTAGTTAGATGGAAGGCTGTAGAGAAAATTCGAGAGGCTATTAAGGAATATTCACCTGATGTTGTTTTGAGTGTAGGTCAAATTGCCGGACGAGCCGATGTTTCCGTAGAAAGAGTTGCTATAAATATTGATGATTATTTTATGCCTGATAATGAAGGTAATCAACCTATAGATGAGCCTATTATGAAAGATGGACCATCTGCTTATTTTATGACTATTCCTATTAAAGCTATTTTTCAAAAATTAATAGATAATAAGATGCCTGCAAACATTTCAAATAGCATGGGAACATATATATGTAATCATGTAGCTTATGCTGTTGCTAACATTGCATCGCAATGCGAAAATATAAAAACAGGCTTTATTCATGTTCCTATTTTGCCTGAGCAGGCAATAGGCAAACCAAGAACACCATCTATGTCTTTAGAAACCAGTACTAGAGCGATAGAGCTAGTAATTGAAGCAATAGTAGAAAATGCAACAGGAGCTATATAGTAAAGATTAAAGTAGCCTAAATGGCTACTTTAATTTTCTAGCATTTTATAGCATTACTATAATCGTATGTATTGGTATTTTGAAATATAGAACCTTCAAATACAATATCAATAACTTCTTCAATTCTTTTTACAGGATAGAATGTGATACCTTCCTTTACTTGGGGGAATATTTCTTCTAGTTCTCTTAGATTACTACTAGGAATTATAATTTCTTTAATTCCATTTCTTCTGGCTGCAATAGTTTTTTCTTTTAATCCTCCAATTGCTAAAACCTGCCCTGTTAGAGAAAGTTCTCCTGTCATTGCAAGATTTTCTTTAATTGTTTTTCCTAAAAGCAAAGAAACCATAGCTACAGTCATGGTAATACCTGCAGAAGGACCATCTTTTGGGGTTGCTCCTTCAGGTAAATGGAGGTGAATGATGTGGTTTTCAAACCAAGCTCTTTCTCTAATTGAAGCTTCACTTACAAACTTTCTTGTCCATGAAAAAGCTATAGCGCTAGACTCTTTCATTACATCCCCTGCCTGCCCTGTAAGCTTAAAAGCCTCTTTTCCTTCCATATAGGAAGTTTCAATTAAAAGTGTGTCTCCCCCAAGACTTGTCCATGCAAGCCCTATAGCAACGCCTGGCCTATCAGCCCTTTTTTGATCGTCCTCTTTTCTAAAAATAGGTTTTCCTAGCATCTTTTCGACATAAGATGTGTCAAGATATAAAGTGTCATCTATCTTTCTTTCTTCTAAGGCAATTTCTGTTGCTAGTTTTCTATGAATCTTATCAATATTTTTCTCAAAACCTCTAACGCCTGCTTCTCTAGCATAAGAATTTGCAATGTGTAAAAGTACATCATCATTATATTCTATGCTATTTTTTTTAAGTCCATGTTTTTTAAGACTTTTGGGAATTAAATATTTTTGAGCAATGATAACTTTTTCACTATCAATATAACCTGAAAGTTTGATAACTTCAGCTCTATCCAAAAGAGGAGAAGGAATAGTGTCTAAAGTGTTGCTAGTCAAAATAAAAACAATATTAGAAAGATCAAAAGGAACATCAAGATAGTGATCTCTAAAAGAGATATTTTGTTCAGGATCTAAAACTTCCAATAAAGCACTTGAGGGGTCTCCTTTATAGCTATTCCCGATCTTATCTACTTCATCAATCATGAAAACAGGAGAGTTATGCTTAACTATTTTTAAGCCTTGAATAATTTTTCCAGGCATAGCTCCTACATAAGTGCGTCTATGCCCCTTAATTTCAGCTTCATCATTCATTCCTCCTACAGAAAAACGGAAAAATGGTTTACCCATAGTTTTAGCAATTGAATGGCCTATACTGGTTTTACCAACACCTGGAGGTCCTACCAAAAGGATAATAGAACCTTTTGTGTCTTTTTTTAGCTTTCTCACAGCTAAATACTCTAAAATACGTTTTTTTACATCTTCAAGTCCATAGTGTTCTTTATTAAGCGTAAGACGAGCATTATTTAGATCAATTTCATTTTGTTTAGTTTTTTTCCATGGTAATGTAAGTAATGTTTCAAGGTAGTTCCTAGAAATGATATATTCAGGAGAAGCTGTGTCTAAAAGCATAAATTTTTCATATTCACTATCTACTGCTTCTTTTACTTCTCCCTTAAATTTTAAACTATCAATTAATTTTTTAAACTTCTTCCCATCAGTTGATTTTGCATCTGAAAAAAGTCCTAATTCTTCTTTTATTGAATTCAATTCTTCACGTAAAAAATATTCACGTTGATTTTTATCAACTCGATTATTTACATCATCTTGTATCTTCTTTTGAACAGTTAAAAGCTCTAGTTCCTTTTTTATGTGTATAAAAACTTCTTGCATTCGTTTTTTAACATCTAATATTTCTAATATTTTTTGTTGCTCATATTTTCCTATACCTATAACAGTAGCAATAAAATCTGCAATGCGTCCAGGATTTTCAATATTTAGTATGTTTACTCTCACTTCATCAGAAAAGGAATTCTCTTCTGAAAGTTCTTTCATAGAAGAAGTGAGCATTCTTTTTAAGGCTGGAACATCACTATGCTCCTCATTTTTATCTTCCAAATAGGTTACATATGCTGTTATTGGCTCTTTTTTACTAACAACACGCCTTATTTTGAACCTCATCATGGTTTCAACAAAGATATTTATCTGTCCATCAGGCAATTTGATTCTTTTTGCTATTTTTGCAACAGTTCCATAATTACATAAGTCCTTTGAAGTTATATTTTCCATCTTATCATCTTTAGTAAGGCAAAGACCTACAAAGCTGGAAGTGGAAAGTACTTTTTCAATTGTATTTATGCTTTCAGGATCATTTATTAAAATAGGAGCAAAAACACCGGGAAAGATTGGTCTATGATACAGAGGTATAATGTCTATTTTAATTGGCAAAGCCTCCACTGTTGAGGCCAGTTCTTTCTTATTTTTCATAGAGTTAAGTATCGTATTAAATTAAAAAAAAGTCAAACTATTAATGTGTAGTTCTAATACATTTTCTTATAGTGTAGTATTTAAATTATATTTCGATTAATTTTCTTGTTAATTATTACTTGAAAAGACTTATTAAGCTTAAAGTTAAATATATAAATGTAATCTAATAAAAAAGGCCTTTAAGTTATTTTCATAACCTAAAGACCTTTTAGTTCTCAAAAGTTTTAAACTTTTATAGATTTATCTTTTAGTACATCCCCATTCCACCCATGTCAGCACCTGCTGGTGGCATCATAGGTTGCGGATTTTTCTCTGGTAAGTCGCAGATAGCACATTCTGTTGTAAGAAGTAAGCTAGCAATAGAAGCTGCATTTTGTAAAGCGGAGCGTGTTACTTTTGCAGGATCAATAATTCCAGCTTTAATCATATCTACCCATTCCATCTTTGCAGCATCAAAACCAATTCCTTTTTTCTCTTTTGCTTTTTCTGCGATAACAGCACCATCAAGCCCTGCATTTTCAGCAATTTGGCGAATAGGTTCTTCCAAAGCTCTTCTTACAATGCTAAATCCATGTTTTTCATCTTCTGATAAATCTTTTGTGTCCGTAGCATTTAAAGCCGAAATTGCCTGAATAAGAGCTAAACCACCACCTGCAACAATACCTTCTTCAATAGCAGCTCTTGTTGCAGAAAGTGCATCTTCAACTCTATGCTTTTTTTCTTTCATTTCAACTTCTGTTACTGCTCCAATCTTGATAACAGCCACACCACCTGAAAGCTTTGCTAATCTTTCTTTTAATTTTTCTCCATCATATTCAGAATCGGTAGCTTTAAGCTGTGCCTGTATCTCTTTAACTCTAGCAGAAATCTTATCTTTATCTCCAGCACCATCTATAATCATTGTGTTATCTTTATTTATTTTAACACTTTGTGCTTGACCTAGCATTGATAACTCTGCATTTTCCAATTTTAAACCGATTTCTTCGGAGATAACTTGACCACCTGTTAAAGTTGCAATGTCTTGCAACATTTCCTTTCTTCTATCTCCAAAACCAGGAGCTTTAACAGCACATGTCTTTAATGCTCCACGAAGACTATTGACAACCAATGTTGCTAAAGCTTCACCTTCAACATCTTCTGCAATAATCAATAATGGTCTTTGGGATTGTGCAACTTGCTCCAATAATGGAAGTAAGTCTTTCATTGTAGAAATAGATTTATCATAGATTAAAATGTAAGGATTGTTGAAAACTGTTTCCATTCTGTCCCTATCTGTTACAAAATATGAAGAGATATAACCTCTATCAAACTGCATTCCTTCAACATATTCTGTAATTGTTTCCATTGTTTGAGACTCACCTACGTCAATAACTCCATCTGTGCCAACTTTTTCGATAGCATCTGCTATAATCTTACCAATTTCAACATCATTATTAGCAGAAACAGAAGCAACATGAGAAACTTCTTCTTGCCCCTTAATTGCTTTTGCATTCTTCTTGATGTCAGCTACAGCCACAGCTACAGCCTTGTCAATTCCTCGTTTTAGTCCAAGTGGTGTCATACCTGCAGCAACAGATTTTAAACCTTCTTTAACTATAGAATATGCCAAAACAGTTGCTGTTGTAGTTCCATCTCCTGCCACATCATTTGTCTTCGTGGCAACTTCTTTTAGAAGTTGAGCTCCCATGTTTTCTACTTTGTTTTCTAGCTCCACTTCTTTTGCTACAGAAACACCATCTTTTGTTACAGTAGGAGCTCCAAAACTCTTATCAAGTAAAACATTGCGTCCTTTAGGACCTAAAGTTACTTTAACAGCATTTGAAATTTGCTCAACACCAGAAAGTAAAGCCTTCCTTGCTTCTTCATTAAATAATAATTGTTTAGCCATTTAAAACTCCTTAATCTTTCGTTTGTATTTTAATGACAACGTGGCATTAAGATACACAAAATAAAAAAATAATTCAAGAAAAAAAATAAAGATTGTCAAGATTATCTTTCTCTAAAATAGTTTATTATACTTAGCAAAACAAAATTTTCTTTACATAACTATTCTAGGTAACCGGTAACCATTCCTTGTACTGTCTCAGCATTAACATTTTTTTATCAAAACCATAAACACTAATGGATAACTTATTACCTTGTCTTGCTATCTTCTTCAAAGAAAAAGCTATAACTATAGGCATATTCCTAATTTTTGCATAACAAGAAGGTTTATTTTCCTTCTTTTATTAACGCTTCCAATTTAGAAAGTTCTTCAGTGATATCCTGTTTTTCTTTATTGCTAGTTTCTATGTCTTCTTTAAGTTTTTCTATTCGCTCTTCATAATTTTTAATTTCTTTCTCACAATTTTCTATTGCTTTATTCATATAAGTTATCTTAGTAGAAATAGAATCTTTTTTAAGATTTAAATTGCAATATTCAATGTTGTAATTTATTGTTTGTATTTGTAGTTTTAAGTTTTTAATTTCTTGAATATCATCACAATATTCAGCTGAATTTTCAGTTCTTTCCAAGGAATCATCTAAAAATGGAGCTACAAAATCAATAGCAACAGTTTTCAAAACTTCATCAACAGCTTCATCTATTTTTTTTATTTGTGTATTAAGATTAGAAATCTGTTTTACATGAGAATTATTTTCACAAAGAGTTTGCATTTTTTCAAGTAAAAAGGTTTCTTCTTCTTCAATATCAGAAATACGTTTGTCAAGGTCTTTTCTACTCATTTCTTCTTCTGATATTGCTTTGTAAAGATGCACCTGTTCATCTGTCATCTTCCCTTCATTAAAAATATTAGAAACCTCTTCTGCTTCAAAAATATCATTACTATGTTTACAAAGTCGTCTTTCAATATTTTTCTTTAGTAGAGAAACTTTAAATTTATTTCCTGCAATTTTTCTATTGATATTGAATTTGCCAAGAAAGCTAGCATCTTTTTTTTCTTCGTCAAGAGTTTGTGTTGAAGATAATAACTCTTCTATCTCTTCTTCTACTTTCTCAATTTCATTGTCTAAAGTGGTAAAGTAACTCAATTCTTTAAATGACCTATAAAAAGAAATAGAAAATCTTATCTTTAACTTTGAAATTGAACTATCTGCTTCTTTTATAGATTTAAGAATTTGTTTTTTAAATTTATATAATTGTGTTAATCTTTCATGGCTAGATTTAATTTCTAAAATGTTGTTTGTCAACAATGACCTTTCTTCTAGCATTCCATTATAAGATGAAACTAACTCTTCATTAATTGAAACATGCTTTACCTCGTCTACTGAAAGCAAGAGTTTTTTTCCTATTCTTTTATAGGATGTTTGAAGTTCTTCATTAAATTTATCTAATTTTCGTTTTAATACTAATGTGTCTTTTTCAATATTTGCCATATCATGCCTCATTAAAAATTAATTTGTTTTGCATTGCTATGCAAATTTTCTAAATCATAAAACTCTCTTGCCATCTTTGACATTAAATGAATCACAATGCTTCCTAAATCTATTAGCTTCCAATGAGCTCCTTGTTCATTTTTTCTTTTTGTATACCATTCATCTAAACCAAGATTTTTTATTTCTTCGCTTAGACTATTTTCTAATCCTGAAGCATGAGTAGGGCTTGAAACAGTTGCTATAACAAAGTAGTCTGTCCATATGTTTGATTCTCGTAAATCCAAAACGACTACATCACTAGCTTTAGAAGAAGTTAAAAACTCTGCAATTTTTACTGCTCTATCATAAAAATCAATATTTTTTTCCATAAACATAGCTCCATAATTACATAAAAAGTTCTTTCAACTTTATTTTTTATCAGTAGATGTTACAAAATACCCATTAAAATCTGAGCCAACAATTAAAGTAAAATCTACACCTGTTTCCGTTCCATAATATTCTTCAGTTTTTTTAATCTCAGCTGTTTGAATATTGGAACACTGTATTACCTGAGATACAATTTTTGCAATAGCTGGATTTCCAATCCTATCAATCAATAATGTCTTTTTTATATCGCTAGACTCTGCATTTCCTATTTGTACCACATCATAACCAAAGCTAGAATATATTTCCGCAGTTGTCTTAGCTAGATTCTTAACTTCTGTTCCATTTAAAATCTCTAAAGCATAGACACGCTCTAATGTAACACCATCTTCAGAAGCTAATGTTGAAAGTGTTTGTCTTATTATCTCTTTTAGTTGTAATCCATCTCTAAAAGGGAATAAAAGCTCCTTCCCATCCACCATTCTAATAGAACCTGTAACACGTTGCGGAGAAAGTCTTTCTAAATCTAAGCTACTAAGAGATTGAAACATAAGTTTAAATTCTCTATTTTCCATATTGGATTTAAAAGATGAGGAGATGGTAGGAAAATGTTTAGAGTCAAATATGTAGGCAACTTCATCATTTAATCTTCTAAAAAACGCAATAATAGCTTTCTGCTTTCTTGAAGCAACATCTCCTTCATTATCATTTTCACTAGTATACAGTAAATAGTCTATTGATTTTTCTCCATCTAGTAAAACAGAACCAGAAGGTAAAAGAATTCTTTTTTCATCTTGCATAACATCTACTGGTGTTGGTATAAAAAGCGAAATACCCCCTAGCATATCAGTAGCACGGGCAAAGTCATCAATTGAACACACAACATAAAATGGTATTTTAATTCCTGTAAGACGCTCTATCTTATTCTTAAAAATCTCAACTCCTTTTTCTTTATAAAGAGAAGAAATACCGTCAGTACGACCAAGCTCATCTAAGATCATACCTGTATTATTTGGAATATCAAACATAATGGCTCTCTTTGTCTTAGAATAGAAAGCAATCATGTTGGTAGAAATGGGAATTCCATCTTTTTCAGCAATAAACAGAACCTTGATTACTTCGTCATTGGATGCTGTTGAGTTAGAAGAATCTTTATTTATTTTGATATACAACAATCCAAACGAGCCTAACAAGATAGCAACTATAATAACTAGGAAAAAGCTATTTTTTTGAAAGAATAGTTCAGCCATATTATTTGAAAAGATGTTAGGCTATTTCATCTAGTAATAGCCTAACTATTAGTTTAAGCAAAGTTTTTGCTATAAGTGTTGATCGTATTTGCCATATCATCAAGGGAAACTTGTTTCATAACTCCACCTAATTCCCATGCAACTCTAGGCATACCATATACAACAGAAGAAGCCTCATCTTGCCCTAGAGTTCTAGCTCCTTCTACATACATATCTCTTAATGCCTCAGCACCATCTTTACCCATACCAGTCATAATAATTCCTAATGCATGGTTTTGATATTCTTTAGTAACAGATTCAAAAAGAACACCAACACTTGGTTTATGTCCATTCTTTGGTGGAGCATCTGTTATGTGTGCAATTGTGGCAAGAGACCTTTTTTCTACAGTAAGGTGTTTTCCACCGGGAGCTATTAAGATACGTCCTTTTTTAATCACATCCCCTTCTGCTGCCTCTTTTACTTCCAATGGACAAATCTTATTTAAGCTTTTTGCAAACTCTTCTGTGAAACCTGCAGGCATGTGTTGTACAACAACTATTGGTTGTTCTAAATTCTCATCAAGACCTGCAAAAACTTGCCTTAGTGCATTAGGCCCACCTGTAGAAATTCCAATAGCTATTATTTGAATATTAGAAGGTGTCCTCACTGGTGTTGGTTTTTGTTGCACATCAACTTTGCTTCCAAAAGTACTAGCAGTAGCTGTAGGACGCGTCGTAGCTGAAAAACTAGGTGTTTCTCTTGTGGGGATTGAAGATGGAGACTGAGTGGTTTTTCGCATTCTATGTTTTCTTCCATACACCAATAGCATACTAGAAAGCTGTTGTGCTACATCATTTAGATTTACTTGACCAGAAGGTTTAGTGATAAAATCAACTGCCCCCATGTCCAAACAATCCATAGTAACGCGAGCTCCTTCTGTTGCAAGACTTGATAGCACAATGGTTGGAATCTTAATTCCTCTAGCTTTAGTCTCTTTTAAGAATTCAAGACCATTCATCTCAGGCATTTCTATATCTAGTACAATCACATCAGGGTCAACTCTTTCAAGTTTTTGTAAGGCAAAGCGTCCGTTCATAGCTTTATCTGCAACTGTAAGACCTTCTGTAGATTCAACAATTTTACCTATCAAATTACGCATCATAGACGAATCGTCAACAATTAAAACTCTAATATCATCCATAAAATTATACCTATTCCCTCCTAGCCTGAAATATTTAAGGCTTATAAAAATTATCCCTTTTTATAAAAACACGCCCACTGGGTTTTTAAAAATTGAAACTGTGTTTCCATACCAAATAAAGATTCAGAGTGACCTATA
The DNA here is from genome assembly GCA_052169955.1 of Treponema sp. Taxonomy (GTDB): domain Bacteria; phylum Spirochaetota; class Spirochaetia; order Treponematales; family Treponemataceae; genus Treponema_B. The sequence goes on along the minus strand of JBQNBL010000006.1, from coordinate 77,573 downwards.
AACAAAAAACCTTGTGGATTTAATGCTCTATAAAACCTATCTACAACTTCTTTTTGTGCTTTCTCATCAAAGTATATTAACACATTCCTACAAAAAATCACATCGAAGTCAGTACGTTTAGACTCATGCTTTAAATTATGATAGTCAAATTTGACCATATTCATAATTGTTTTTTTCACTTGATATCCATCAGGTACTTTGTCAAAATAGGCATTTAAGTATACCTCAGGGATACCTTGCACTTTTTGTTCTGTATAAAAGCCCGATTGTGCTGTCATCAAACATTTTAATGATAAATCAGATGCTAGCACTTCTCCAGTAAATCCTGGTGGTAAATGCTTAGAAAGAACCATTGCAATAGTATAAGGCTCCTCACCCGTTGAACAACCTGCACTCCATATTGTTATACGTTTTCTTCCTGTATCTTTTTTTAATTTAATTAATTCTGGAATAACATAATTTTGTAAAGCATCGAAATGTGGCTGATTTCTAAAAAACCTTGTTAGGTTGGTGGTAACAGAATCCAACAAACTTTTCATTTCTTCTTTGCTAGTTGTTATAAGCTTATAATACTCTGATGGTGTTGCAAGTCCTTTTTCTCTAAGTTTTTCTTTTAACCTACTTTCAAGAATAGATCTATTGCTACTAGAGAAAGTAATACCACTTTCGTTATAGATTACAGTTTTAAAATCTTCAAATTCCTTATCTTGTAAAAACTCTGTCATAGTTACTCCTAAACTTATTTTACTGTTTCCTTTTATGTTTAATGTTATTTCCTTTGACTAATAATACATAAAACCGTATAATCTACATACTATGTCATTGTTAAAAAAAAAGCAAGTTTCATTAATTATATTAATAATGTTTTTTTTAATTTCTTGCTCAATTGATTATGGAAATAATCAAAGGAATTTAGAAAAAATGCCAAATATTGTGTTTAAAAACATAAAGCTTGATCGATATGAGCAAAATAATACTCAATTGGCAGTAGAATGTGAAAGATTGGAAATGTATACAAAAGACAAGACATGGGTTGGAAAAAATATTGAATTTGTTCAGTTTGAAAAAAACACTAGTAATGACGAGTTTTTGGGTAAGGCAGGGCTAGTGTTAATAGACAATCAAAATGAAGAATATTTTTTGTCAGAAGATGTAGAGTTTAATGCAAAAAAAGATAAGTTAAAAATATCAAGTTCCGCACTATATTGGGTGAAAAAAGAGTCATTACTTGCAAGTCCACACGATGCTTTAGTTTCAATAGAAAAAGAAAATGAAATGTCTATAAAAGGTTCTGGTTTTATTGCCAACACTTCAAGCAAAGAATTTGAATTAAGTAACGAGATTGAAGGTGAAATAGATACTTCAGAGCCTGAAGCACTTAGTATTGAATAATGTTTATCTATTAAAAGATTAACTTCTAAATCACATCTATGCTGTGATATTTTTGGATAGTTTCTAATCTTTAAGGAAGAATAAAATGAAAAAAACTATAAATATATTTTTGTTGTTGGTTTTAGGCATTAATGTTTTAAGTGCGGCAAAATCAAAGATTAAGTTTTCTGCCTCTTCAATGCAAGGCTCAATAAAAGAAGGACAGAATTCCACTTCTCTTACAGGAAATGCTGTCGTGATGGTCGACACTATGGAAATAAAGGCTGATAGAATTGAGATTTATGGCAAAGACTATAGGTATCTAAAGGCTACAGGGACTGTAACGGGAGAAGATAAAGAAAAAGGTTTTTCTTTTTCTAGTAATTTTATGCAATATGATAGAGATAAAGAAATTGCAACATTTTTTGGAAAAACAGAATTAAATGATACAAAGAATGATGTTAAAATCACATCAGAGCATATTGAATATAATCAAAAGGCAGAGACAATGCTCATGCAGTTTGATGTAAAGATTTTACGCAAAGAAATTACATGCACATCTATGTTTGCAATATACAATCGAAAAAGCTCTGCATTGAATCTAACAGGGCGTCCAATTGTTACAAAATCTAAAGATACGTTTCAAGCAGCAAAAATAGCTGTCAATTTAGATACAGAAGATATAACACTTGAAGGAAGAGTTTCAGGGAATGTGGTGGAAGAAAAACGCAGTCAACAAGAACAAACACCTAAAAATGATAATAATGAAAGTCTAAAAAAGAGTCCAGAAAATAATAAAAGTGTTGAAAATTCCAATAGTGAAATTAGCCCTAAAAACTAGCGTTACATTTATGTTAAATTATTAAAATGCAAAAAGAGGCATTTATGCAAAATGAAAATATAATAGAAAACACAGAAGAAAAAAATGAAGATATTAATTCATCTACTGAAAATATAAACATAACAGAACAAGATATTAGTTTAAACACTGAAAGTAAAGATGAAGAGCTTTCAATACTAAGAGTTGATGACTTACATAAATATTTCAGGAAAAAACATGCAGTAAAAGGTGTTTCTTTTTCTATGAAACAAGGAGAAGTTGTAGGTTTATTAGGTCCTAATGGGGCAGGTAAAACTACATCTTTTTATATGATTGTAGGTTTCTATAGACCAAATAAGGGAAACATTTATTTAAATGATCTTTGTCTTACAAAACTACCTATGTATAAGAGAGCTAGAGCAGGTATTTCCTATCTACCACAAGAAGCTTCTGTTTTTAGAAAACTTTCTGTTGAGCAAAACATATACTCAATTTTACAAATGCGTAAAGATATAAATAAAGCACAAAAAAAAGAAAGATTAGAGTTTTTACTTACAGAGTTTGGAATAACTAAAAATAGATTTCAACCTGCCTACACTCTTTCTGGAGGGGAAAGAAGAAGAACAGAAATTGCCAGAGCTTTAGCAATTGAACCGAAGTTTCTTTTATTGGACGAACCATTTGCTGGAATAGATCCTATTGCGGTTCATGATATAAAATCAATAATACGTCTTTTAGCAGAACAAGGTATAGGAATTTTAATAACAGATCATAATGTTCGCGACACATTAGAAATTACAGATCGAGCTTATATAATAGGACAAGGTGAAATTGTTGAAGAAGGTTCAAAAGAAAAGATATTAAATTCAGAAATTGCTAGAAAGATATATCTAGGTGAAGAGTTTAGGATGTAGTTTTTTACGAGGATTAAAAAGATGATTGAAGCAATAGCTTTTTTGGGAAATTATGGAAGTGAGTATGCAAAAACTAGGCATAATGTGGCTTGGATGTTTTGCCAAAAGGCATCTTTTACTAAAAGTCTTAATTGGATATCTAAATTTAATGGTGAGTATGCAAAACTTTCATTAAAAGAAAAAAATCTTCATTTTATTAAACCTCATACCTACATGAACTTATCTGGAGTAAGTGTTGGGGAGCTTTGCAGTTTTTATAAGATTAAAACGTCTTCTTTATTGGTAGTTCATGATGAAGTGGAACTTCCATTAGGCACTATAAGCCTAAAATATTCAGGTGGACTTGCAGGGCATAATGGCTTAAGATCAATCAAAGAAATTATGGGTAGTCAAGACTTTTGGAGACTTAGAATAGGAATAGGTCGTCCAGCACCTAAAAGTGAAAAAAACATTGACATGGCATCTTATGTACTCTCCAGATTTTCATCTGAGGAAGAAGAAATACTTTTCAAAAATATTGCCCCAGTGGACGAAATATTTTCTCACATAGAAAAAGAAGAAGAACTTGAAGGCATTCTTAAAACATATTCCAAAGTGAAGGTAATTGGAATAGCATAAAAAAATCAAATAACTATAATAAAATCGCATAGTTAAATCTCCCATCCCCAAAACATAAGGGAATAGGAGTGCATTATTTTACTTTTTCCTCTCTATCTCAGCCTGTGCTGTTGCAAGGCGAGCTATAGGCACTCTATAAGGGGACGCAGAAACATAGTTCATTCCAAGAGAACAGAAAAACTTAACAGATTTTAAATCTCCTCCATGCTCCCCACAAACGCCAACTTTCAAGTTATTGTTTGTAGTTCTTCCCCCTTCTATACCCATCTTAATTAGGCTACCAACACCTTCTTGGTCTATAGATTGGAAAGGATCACTTTCAAAAATGCCAGCTTTATTTTCATCAACATAGGTATCTAAAAACTTACCAGCATCATCTCGGCTGATACCAAGAGTCATCTGCGTCAAGTCATTTGTTCCAAAAGAGAAAAACTGAGCTTTATCTGCAATCCTATTGGCAAAAATACAAGCACGAGGAGTTTCAATCATAGTACCTACCATATAGTCAAGTTTTCCATCTTCTGCTCTCTCTTTTATAACAGCATCTGCCACTTCTCTTACTTGTTTTTCCAACATTGCAAACTCTTTATTGTCAATCACTAAGGGGATCATAATTTCAGGGAAAACTTTAATACCTTTTTTCTGAACAGTACAAGCAGCTTGTATTATAGCAGTAACTTGCATTGTTAAAATCTCAGGATATGTGATAGAAAGCCTACAACCTCTATGTCCTAGCATAGGATTTGCTTCATGAAGTTGTTCTACCCTATCTTTAACTGTACTAAACCCAACATTAAGTTCTTCTGCAAGTTTTTGCTGTTCTTCTTTATCTTTAGGTAAGAACTCATGTAACGGTGGGTCAATCAACCTTATTGTTACAGGATAGCCATCCATTGCCTTAAAGATACCTTCAAAATCTTTAGTTTGATATGGAAGTAGTTTCTTCAAAGCCTTTTCCCTATCAACTTGAGACGTAGCTAAAATCATTTCTCTAATTGCTAATTGTCTTTTTGCATCATTTTTGCCAGTTTTAGGGTCTGTAAAGAACATGTGTTCTGTTCGGCAAAGTCCAATACCTTCAGCACCCAAAGAGCGAGCTACTTTAGCATCTTCTGGGGTATCTGCATTTGTTCTTACTTTAATTTTTCGAGTTTCATCAACCCATTTCATCAATTGCTCATATGCTTTAGAAGGTTTTGGGCTAACTAGATCAAGGACTCCTTTATAAACTTGACCTTTAGAACCATCAACAGTTATAAATTCTCCTTCTTTTATCACCACACCATTACTGGATATTTCTTTTTTTTCATCATCAATGTGTAAGGCATCACAACCTACGACACAACATTTTCCCCAACCTCTTGCTACAACTGCAGCATGGCTAGTTTTTCCACCTGTTGCAGTCAAAATGCCTTCTGCAACATGCATACCACCAACATCTTCTGGGCTGGTTTCGTGCCTAACTAAAATAACTTTTTTCCCATCTTTTTCATACTCTTCCGCTTTTTCTGCTGAAAGGCTCACAATTCCAACACTCGCACCGGGTACTGCAGGAATACCAGAAACAAATGGCTTTGCCTCTCCTAATTTAGAGTAATCAAGACTATGATAAAAAACACCTTCAATATCAGTAGCTTTAATCCTAGAAATAGCCTCTTCTTTTGTTATTAAGCCTTCATTTACCATATCAACTGCCATCTGAAAACTAGCTGATGGAAGTCTCTTTCCATTCCTACATTGCAAAATATAAAGCTTTCCTTCTTCTACGGTAAACTCCATATCTTGCATATCTTTATAGTGTTTTTCTAGGATGCTTCTCATCTCACAGAGTTTTTTATATGACTTAGGATCTTCTTTTGCAAACTCATCAAGCTTAATAGGAGTTCTAACACCTGCTACAACATCTTCTCCCTGTGCATTAAAAAGATACTCTCCATAAAACTCATTCTTTCCAGTATTTGGGTCTCGCGTAAAGCAAACTCCTGTGCCAGATGTTCTGCCCTTGTTACCAAAAACCATTTGCATAACATTGACTGCTGTTCCTTGAAGACCTACAATATTTTCAACTTTTCTATACTTAACAGCTTTATCACTCATCCATGAATTAAAAACGGCACTAATTGCTCCCCAAAGTTGCTCAATAGGAGATTGAGGAAAATCTTCTTTAATTTCTTTCTTATATAGAATTTTATATTCAGTGATTAACTCAGAAAGCTCTTCTTCGTTTACATCAGTATCTAAAATATCTGAAATCTTCACATCAGAAGAAATTCCTAGTCTTTTTCTAGTTTTTTTATCTTTAATCTTATCAAAAATATCATCAAATTTCTTACGCTCAATATCTTTAGCTGTGCTACCATACATCATAATAAAACGTCTATAAGCATCTAAAGCAAAACGTTTATTATGAGTCTTTTTTGCTAAGCCTTCCACAGACTCATCATTAAGTCCTAAGTTCAATATAGTCTCCATCATACCGGGCATGGAGATAGCAGCACCTGAACGCACAGAAACTAAAAGAGGATCATCAGCATCCCCTAATTTTTTGCCTGTGGTTTCTTCTAATATCTTAAGGGCATTCTCTACATCCTTTTTAACTGCATCAGAATATCCTCTATCATGTTTATAATAATCTTCACATACGGAGGTAGAAATTGTAAAACCTGCGGGAACTGGTAACCCAATCTTTGTCATCTCTGCAAGACCTGCACCTTTTCCACCCAACACTGCTCTCATCGTCGCATCGCCATCTGCTTTGCCATTACCGAAAGAATATATATCTTTCATCAATACCCCCTAAACACGGGAAAATTATAAAAATGAAATTCAAACTTCAGCTCTATACTAACACTCTAATATATAAAGGTCAACAGTTTTATAACATTACACCACTATATTTATAATTTTATCAGGAACTACTATTACTTTTTTTACATTATTTCTATCAATTGATAGCTTCTTTATACATTCACTTTCAAAGGCTAGTTTAATAATTTCATCCTTTTCTGTTCCAGAAGGAAGAATAAGGTTTCCCTTAACTTTTCCATTGATGGAAATCATTACAGTATTATTTTCATCTTGACAATATTTTTCTATAAATGTAGGCCAGCTAGTTTTACAAAGCAAAGTTTTCTCACCCAACCTTTCCCATATTTCTTCTGTAATATGGGGAGCATAAGGGCAAAGAAGTTTTAAAAATGTCTTAAATGTATAAGTTGGAATTTCTTTTAGTTTACTTATCTCATTAATAAAGATCATCATCGTACTAATTGCAGTGTTAAAATTTAAAGTTTGAGTGTCTAGAGTCACTTTTTTAATTGTCTTATTTAATAAATATGTAATTTTTTTGTTTAGCTCATCACTTACATCGTTTTCTTTAACTTCCTTTCTAGGTTTATCTTGTAAGTTCCAAACTTTTTCCAAAAAGCGATAGAGTCCTAAAATACCTTTTGTGTTCCATGGTTTTGACATTTCAAGAGGACCTAAAAACATCTCATACATTCTAAAAGTGTCAACCCCATATTCATTTATAATGTCATCAGGGTTTACGACATTCTTTAAGCTCTTGGACATTTTTGCTATAACTTGAGTTAGCTGTTCTGAAGTGTTTTTATCAAAAAACTTATTCTCACCACGCTCTTCTACTTCATCAACAGGCACCAAGCTCTTATTCTTTCTCATATATGCAAAAGATGTAATTAAGCCTTGATTGATAAGTCTTTTAAAAGGCTCCCTATCTTTTACTAAACCTAGATCATAAAAAACATGATGCCAAAATCTAGCATAAAGAAGATGTAGCACAGCGTGTTCTGCTCCTCCTACGTAAAGATTAACTGGCATCCAGTAATCAGTTTTTTCTTTGCTTGCAAAACACTCATCATTTTGTGGATCTGTATATCTTAAATAATACCAGCATGAACCTGCCCATTGTGGCATTGTGTTAGTTTCACGCTTTGCCTTACCTCCACACTTTGGACAAGTTGTATTTACCCATTCCTCAACAGTGCTTAAAGGCCCATCTCCAGTATTAGAAGGCTTGTAGGCATCCACTTTTGGTAAAGTGAGTGGCAAATCTTCTTTTTTTAATGGGACACATCCACATTTTGAGCAATGAACTATAGGAATAGGCTCCCCCCAATAACGTTGCCTGCTAAAAATCCAATCTCGCATTTTATAATAAGTTTTTTCTTTACCCTTACCTAGTTTAATAAGTAAGTTTGAGATATGTTTTTTTGCTTGTTCAGTTGTAAGTCCATTAGCTCCTTCAGAATTAATAGCATAGCCTTCATCTGTAAAACACTCTTCAGCTTCCCCTTCTTTTCCTTTTTCTTTTGCAACAACCTGCATTTTTGGTAAGTTAAATTTACTTGCAAAAGCCCAGTCACGCTCATCATGATAAGGAACAGCCATAACAGCCCCAGTGCCATAAGAAGTTAGCACATAGTCCGACACCCAAATTGGCACTTCTTTTTTTGTGAGCGGATGAATAGCATAAGCGCCTGTAAAAACTCCAGTTTTTTCTTTTGCAAGGTCTGTTCGCTCAAGATCGCTTTTGTTTTTTGCCATCTTCACATATTCTTCTACCTTTATCTTTTCTGTTTCAGAAACTATAGAAGAAAGTAATGGATGTTCAGGACTTAATACAACATAAGTAACTCCATACAAAGTATCAACACGTGTAGTAAAAATCTTAATTTTCTCATCTATATTAGAGCCATCATATAACTTAATTTCAAAATCAACTTCACAGCCTAAGCTTTTGCCAATCCAATTCTTTTGCATTTCTTTTATTGAAATAGGCCAATCTAAATCTTCCAATCCTTTCAATAACTCATCTGCATAAGCTGTTATCTTTAAAAACCACTGCCTAATATTTTTTCTTTCAATGTTAGAAGAACATCGCTCGCACTTTCCATCTTTTACTTCTTCATTAGCTAGACCTGTCATACATGAAGGACACCAATTAATTGCAGCTTCTTTTTCATAAGCTAAGCCTTTTTCATAGAGCTTTAAAAACAAATATTGCGTCCATTTATAATAAGAAGGCTCACATGTAGAAATCTTCCTACTCCAATCATAAGAAAAACCGAGAGCTTCAATTTGTCTTTCAAAATTTTTGATATTTTTTTCTGTTGTAATTAAAGGATGTGTGCCTGTTTTTATTGCATAATTTTCTGCAGGAAGCCCAAAAGAGTCAAAGCCCATAGGGTGTAAAACATTGTAGCCTGACATTCTTAAAAACCTAGAATAAATATCAGTTGCAGTGTATCCTTCAGGATGCCCTACATGAAGCCCATCTCCTGAAGGATAGGGAAACATGTCTAAAACATAACATCTTTTTTCCTTTGGATAATTTTCATCTTCTTCACACTTAAATGTTTGATTTTCTTTCCATAATCTTTGCCATTTTTGTTCTATTTCTTTAAATGAGTACTTTTCCATAATGTGTTTATTTTTTCTCTCCTAGTCTTTCAATGCTACTTCTATAAAAGATTTAAAAAGCGGATGTGGTTTATTAGGCCTTGAAGCAAATTCAGGATGAAATTGAGAAGCTACAAACCACTTATGATCTTTAAGCTCAATCATTTCAACAAGATTTCTTTCTTCATTAATTCCTGCAAATACTAAAGAGGAACCTTCAAATCTTTTTTTATAATCATTATTAAACTCATATCGATGTCTATGTCTTTCTTTTATTTCTTCCTGACAATAGATTTTTTCAACTAGACTACCTTTTTTTAAGGAGCAAGGATAAAGCCCCAGTCTCAAAGTTCCACCAATGACTTCTTTGTTTTTTCCTTCAATAAGCGTGATTAAAGGCTCTTTTGTGTCAAGTTCAAACTCTGTAGAAGATGCTTCTTTTATTCCTAACACATTCCTTGCATATTCAATTAAAGCTATTTGCATACCTAAACATATTCCTAAATATGGAATATTGTTCTCACGTGCATATTTACAGGCTAAAAACATGCCTTCAATGCCTTTTTTTCCAAAACCACCGGGAACTAAAATGCCTTGAACATCTTTTAATGCAAACTTAACATCTTCTTCAGTTTTTAAGAGTTTTGAATCTACCCAAACGATATCAACTCCTACTTTATTAGCAATACCTGCAGAAGTTAAGGCTTCCATAACACTTAAATATGCATCTTGGAGTTCTACATATTTTCCAACAATGGCAATAGAAATTCTTCTTTGTGGGTTGTGATATAATTTTGTTATTTCCTTCCATCTATCAAGATCAGGACTTCTATCTTCCATGTTGAATGTCTTACAAATCACAGAGCCTAAGCCTGCTTCTTCTAATTTTAATGGTACATCGTATATGGAAGAAACTGTTACATTTTCTATAATTGCTTCTTCTTTCACGTTTGAAAAAAGACTTAATTTTGCCTTAACAGACTCACTCATTTTTTTCTCTGAACGACACACCAAAGCATCAGGCTGTATTCCAAAACTAAGGAGTTCTTTAACACTGTGTTGCATGGGTTTTGTTTTTACCTCTCCAGAAGCTTTTAAGTATGGAAGAAGTCCTAGATGTATGAACATGCAGTTTTCTTTTCCCACTGTGTAGCGCATTTGTCTAATTGCTTCTATAAATGGCAATGCTTCTATATCCCCTACAGTGCCTCCAATTTCACTTATAATAAAATCAGGTGCCTCTTCTTTTTCTGCTTTCATTATATGTTGTTGGATTTCATCTGTAACATGAGGCACTACTTGTACTGTGCCTCCATTATATTTTCCAGCCCTTTCTTTTTCAAAAATGCTAACATATATCTTTCCAGCTGAGGTACTATTAAATTTATGGAGAGCAACGTCGGTAAAGCGCTCATAATGTCCTAAATCTAAGTCAGTTTCTCCACCATCTTCTGTGACAAACACCTCTCCATGTTGATATGGATCCATAGTGCCAGGGTCAACATTGAGATATGGGTCAAACTTTTGATTAACTACTGAATAACCTCTACTCTTTAGTAAAAGTCCAATGGAAGCCGCAGTAATTCCCTTACCAAGAGAGGAGACTACCCCACCTGTTATAAAAATATATTTAGAATGCATAGGTTAAAAAGTCCTTAAAACAAAACTACAACACTATGACATTGTAATAGTAGAAAAGAAATAATTCAATATAGCTAAATTCTATCTTAGTTAAATATTATTCTTAAAAATTAAGATTATTTTTATAAGATAATTAAAATATAAAGACTAATTTGTAATTTAGTTGTATAATTTAAGATAAATTTTAAGGATTAAATATGATAAACTTTCAAAAAAATATATATTTTACTATTTTTACTCTCATCTTCAATTTTTCACAAAAGACTTCAATACATTATAAAAAGATTGATATGTACCTTAGCTAATGTTACAATCCTACATTAGCTAGTGTTATGATTGCACCTTAGCTAAAGTACTGAGCCTAAACTGTACAGTTTAGGGGTGCGAAACTGTATTATTTAGCTATCGCAAACTGTACAGTTTACATATGCGAAACTGCAGTATTTAGGGGGGCGAAACTGTACAGTTTCGCGTATAGCGAAATAGGTTAATTTTGGATGTCCTTAGCGGATGGCAATCTTTAACTTTGTTATAAATTGCCATTTATGAAGATGTGTTATGTAAGGGGGAGGGGACACCTTTGTTTGAAGCAAATGTTTTCCCCTCCCCCTTACGATCCCCCGCCCTTTCCAAACGTCAACTAGGGGGTAACCCCCTAGTAACCCCCATCGTTGTTGCTAATACTTTATTACAGTTTATATTTCTCAAGGTATGTAGATTTCTTAGGGCGTTTCTTCGAGCTTTGCAACTCAAAAGTCGGCGTTGCCGACGTTAAGTATTTGAGAATTTGTATTACCCCTAAGCCCCCCCCCTGCAACCATCTTTTCAAGATAAAAAAGTAAGTTTTCCTTGCAATTCTCTCCAATTTGTCTTAAAATACTAATTAATTAGGATTTTATTTAAATGTAATATTTCTTAAGGAGAAAAAAAATGTTAAATCAGCAAAATTATTTAAGAGTTTCAGTGTGCAAAAGCAACGTCAGTAAGGAAAAAAACACCTATTACGCAAGAGTTCAAAGCGAAGGAAAAATCAGTGAAGAAAAGTTAATTGAAATGGTAAAAGCAAAGGCTGCATACATTGATGGTGCTGTAGTGGAGGCAGTCCTTAAAACACTGACTTTAACCACAGTAGAATGTGTTGAAAAAGGTTTTAGTGTTGACTTTTTAGGTCTTGGCACATTGAAGTTGGAAGGCAGGGGAAGCCTTAAAGTTGGCGAAGATAGGCAAAGAGCCTTAGACGGAGAGTTTAAGCGAAGAGATGAAAGCTCAGGCAATGCTTTTTTAGAAAAAGATTTGGAGAGTGCCTCTATTGCTGAAGCTAAAAATGAGAGTGAAGATGGAAGTGAAGCGGAAGTCATAAACGGCAAATTGGAAGGTAGCTATGAAAAAGAGCTATTGGAAATAGCCAAGAAGAGCGTTGAGTTTCGCCTTCAATTCACTCCTTCAAAAGAAGTGAGGAAGCACATCAAAAATCATGTTGAAGCTAGTTCTGTTACCCTAAAGGTGAGGCAACCTGTAATAAAAAGCGTGGAAAAAGTGTATGGTGGTGGAAGTGAAAAAACGCCTAGCATAATAAAGATAAAAGGCGAAGACTTAAAGCTTGTGGGAAAGAAGATAGGTCTATACATAAAAACCAAGACCTCTTTGTTTCCAATACCAAAAGAAGCAATACTTGAAAATAAGCCTAAAACGCTCATGTTTATAACGACAGTTCCATTAAAAGACGATGAGAAATACACAGTTTTACTCAGCACACAGTATGCGATGATGGGAAATAGGCAAACTTCAATTGTCAGACGGTGTGTTAAAGACTTTAAGTTTGAAAGAAGAGGTAAATTGCAAGCAAAAAAAGCGTGTTAGAAACTTTAAGACACAAGTTTTTAGTTTAAAAGTTTTTACTCTTTATATTTCGCTTTTCTTCTATTATAATGGTGGTATGATAAGAGATTATAATTTAACATTAAAGAACGACTACTTATTTAAAAGGCTTCTTGGGGTAGAAGAGAATAAATCTATATTGCAAGATTTTATTGAAGCTGTTTTAAACATTTCACACAAAGATATTGCAGAAATTGAGCTTTTGGATAAAGAACTTAAGAAAGACAAATCAATTGATAAAACAGGCATTTTAGATGTTAAGGTAAGACTTGAAAATAAAACAATCATTAACATTGAAATTCAAAACATTTGGGACGACTCTTTTATAAATAGAACGCTGTTTTATTGGGCAAAAATATACATAGAAGAGTTTAGACAAGGAGAAGATTATACTAGACTACATAAATGTATCACAATAAACATTGTGGGCAAAGGTTTTGAGCTTAGTGATAAAATTCACTCAAAATATATCTTAAAAGAAGAAGATTCAAACAAAAAGTTAACAGATATGATAGAGATGCATTTTCTTAATTTGGAGAAAGCTAAGGAAATCAAAAACATTGATGATTATCTAGTTAGATGGTTACTATTTATCGATACTGATAGCAAGGAGGAGCGTAATATGTTAGCAAAAAACTCACCTATATTAAAAATATTAAATGAAAAAATAAATGTATTAAACCTAAATCCTACAGAAAGAAAATTATATGAATCCAGAATGAAATTAAAAAGTGATATACTTTCAATTTCAAATAGTCAGTTTAGAAAAGGGATAGAACAAGGGCGAGAAGAAGGCAGAGAAGAAGGCTCATATGCAAAAGCAGTTGAAACGGCAAGGGAGTGTTTAATTTTAAAAATGGAAATTGAAACGATTTCAAGAATTACAGGGCTTACTAAAGAAGAAATAAAAAAACTATAATTATTATGTAATAATGAAAGTGAAAATACTGTGCAGATAACTAAACTCTGCTTTTCATTTTAAATATAAAAGTATTTATGATAAAAGAGAATAAAGAATATATCGACCTTTTGCCCACTTGGGCTACTGAATTTTCTAAGAAGTATTGCTCTAAAACGGCAAACTTATATTGCATACATGGTAACGTAAGGGATTTTTTACCTCATAGAGCATATCATGGTGTTTTCTCATTTGTTAAAAATAGGTTCAAGGAAGCTGTAAAAGCCTTATCAAGTCAAATGTATGAAGCTATGCCTATGGGATATTTAATTACAAGTCGTCAGGATCTCTTACCTGTGGACTTAAAAAGACAAGGAAGAGCTGAAGAACACTTGGCTCTTTTTTATCCTGAAACATTGGAAGAAAAAACCGATATTTTTGAAACAATGCAGAAAAAACTTCATATAAAGACAACTGGAGTGGTTTTTAAAGATATTGTTAAAAGGATTAGTTTTGAAGCATCTGGAGCAGACATTGAAGCAATATTAGTAAGAGCAAAAATGAATGCTCTTATTTCTCATAGAGCAATGGTAACAAAAGAAGATTTACTTAAAACAATTGAAGATTTTATTCCACCTTCTTATCCTTATGAAATTGAATTACAAAATCTTGTAGCATCCATTGAATGCACTAGTAAAGAAATGGTACCAAAAAAATATAGAGAAATGTCTAGGCAAAAACTCTTGGCTGACATAATGGAAATTAAACAGATATTGGGAGAAAAATAGTAGAGATAAAAAAAAATCAGTTTTGTTTTATGAGAATATTTAATATATATGTTTTTACCCTCCTTTTACTCACCTCTTGTGTTTCAAGTAGGTATTTTTCAATAACTGGTTATGGTTATAAGAACATCAGCGAATATCAAAAAGATGAAAACTTTAATGTTGAAGGTCTAATTTATAATAAAATAGCTACTGGAATTGAGCTTGCAAGGCTTGAAAATGAAGACATTCCTCTAATTGCAACAATTGCAAAAATAGAACTTAAAACTCAATCATTAAAAATAATTAACACCGAAAAAACACGCTTTAATAAAACAGGTTTTGTTTTAGCTGAAACTACTATGAACTTTGCAAAACGCCATGATACTAACTTAGCAATAAATGCTAACTTTTTCACATTTAAATGTTCTTTTTTAGACATTTTCTATAAACCTTTAGGTCTTTACATTACAGAAGGCAATGTTTTATCAAACGCACACCCTGACTTTGCACATATAGTCTTTTCTTCTAACAATTTTCCTTTAATTCTTAGTGAACCTATTAATGAAGAGGCTTCTTTTATGTGTGCAATTGCAGGCTTTAACCAAGTGCTTAAAAATGGACGCATACTAATAACTGGAAAATCAAAAAAAATGGATAGTAGAACACTTATAGGAATTAATGAGCGAAAAGACATCCTTATTCTTTTATGTATTGATGGGGAAAGAAAAAAGATTAGTGAAGGAGCTACGCTTATGTATGCTACAAAGATAATGCAAAGACTTGGAGCTTATGAAGCTATTGAGCTTGATGGAGGAGGTTCTAGCACTTTAATTGCAAAAATAGATGGTATGCAACATCAATTAGTACCTTCTTCTAAAAGACAATTTAGAAAAGTTGCAACTAATTTAGGATTTAAAATAGAAAAAAAAGAAGATAATGTTTCTAAAATGTTGTGATTATCATGTAAAAGTAATACTTTACTTTTATGTTTAGTTTGTGTAGACTTACGGCAAGGAGTGTTTTTATGAAAAACAAAATGTTTTTTATGCCAATTATGGCTTTATTCTTGCTTTCTTCTTGTGCTAAAGAAGACGCTTTAGTTATTGACTATAAAATGAATGTTGTCTCTCCATCTTATGAGACAAATTATTTTAACTGGAGTTTCGCAGGTGAAAAAGTTGAAGATAAATATTCAGCTGTATCACAAGCAAGTTTAAATGGTTCTACCGCTAAATTTAATAGTGTTCGATATGCAGGTCCAGTTTCTGAAAAAAAATTGACTATGCCAGCTAGTTTAAGAGGTCTTTTTTTGTATGCTATTGCTGATTGGTCTTTGTTTGAAGGAGATGCTATTAGTGTTTCACAATCAGATGGAGTTGTAACAGTCAGATATGCACATCA
Source organism: Treponema sp. (assembly GCA_052169955.1). Taxonomy (GTDB): domain Bacteria; phylum Spirochaetota; class Spirochaetia; order Treponematales; family Treponemataceae; genus Treponema_B. The sequence goes on along the minus strand of JBQNBL010000006.1, from coordinate 61,844 downwards.
TGGAAAGGCTTATGAGCTTGTTACAGATAGTAATGGAAACTTTGATGTGTTAAAAGATGCTAAAATAGCTGTAAACTTTGCTGATAAAAATGCTGATGGAGAGTATGTGATTAAAGATGAGTATCTAGTTGAAGGAGGAGATCCTCTTTCTATGAGAGACCTAGACTATTCTCGCCTTGTGTTTAATCATGATAAGTATACATCTGATGCAGAATATCATTTTGAAGGTTTACTAAAGTTTTCTTTTAAAGACAATGTTTTGTATATTTCTGGAAAGCTATACAAGAAATAAACAAAAAAAAAGAGTTTCATTAAAATGGGAAACTCTTTTTTTTTATTATAAATGTAAATGTAATGAATAACTACAAAAATCTACGAGAGGAGGCATTAAAAAGTGCAATTTACTGTGATTATTTTGCAAAATATGTGTATACGCAGATAGGAAATATTGATTTTGTGATTGCAAAACATAATACAGAAAATGGTCAGTCTCACTTGTTTGATGAATTAGAAAAATCTAACTTAAAGTCAAGCCTTTGGGCTGAAGCAAAACAGGGAACAAAGTTTGATATTTATGAGTCTTTTGTTCAATTAATTTTGACAATTGGAAAAGAAAAAACTTTTGAAAAATACATTCCTCCAAAATATATTGCAGCTTTCGATGCTGAAAAATTTGCTTTTATTGACTACCATAAGATTCAAGATATTTTTTATCAAAATGATTTTAATTGGAATGTTGCCCCTTCTAATCATGAAACAAAAGAATTTAACTTACTTTATGAGCTTTGTAAAAATATCTTAGAAGATAATTCCATCATTTTTAAGTATGAAGAAGCAGAAAAAGAGTTTAAAGAGTTTATACAACTCAATTTTAAGAGAGAAAAAGAAATTACAGAAAAAATATCTGTAACAAAAAATAACTTTACCTTTGTGTTCCAACGTTGGAGCGAAAAAGTAAAACCTACAATAGCTGTTAATTGGGTTGAAGCAAATAAAGAAAACATCATCTCTGCTGATTTTTTCCTTGCTGACCTATTAAGTGAAAATAACGAATCAATTAAAGATAGCCTTGCAGTAGTTTTAAAACACAAAGAATATTATTACAACAAAGAAAGAAAAAATATAGGCGGATTTAGGTTTGACACTGTAGGTTTTAATGATAAACAAAGAGCTTATAAAGCATTTTGGAATATTTACTCAAGACCTCCGCGTCAAGAATATTGGGATTATATTATTGCTAGAAGAGATCTACTAGTGCCTCAAGATATCAGAGAGCGAAAGGGTTCATATTTTACACCTCAAATCTGGGTGGAAAAATCTCAAAGCTATCTTGAAAATATCTTAGGCGAGCAGTGGCAAGAAGAATATTATATTTGGGATTGTTGTGCAGGCACAGGTAACCTTTTGAATGGGCTTACAAATTATGAAAACGTTTGGGCTTCCACACTTGATAAGCAAGATGTTGATGTGATGCAAGATAGAATAAATAACGGTTGGAACATGCCTGAAAACCACATCTTTCAATTTGATTTTTTGAATGATGATTTTTCAAAATGCCCTGAAAGCTTGCAAGAGATTTTAAAAGATGAAGAAAAAAGGAAAAGGCTAGTTATCTATATAAATCCGCCTTATGCAGAGGCAACTTCTTCTAAAACAATTTCAGCAAAAGGCTCTAAACATAAAAGTGGTGTTGCCATCTCAAAGATTAAAGAAAAATATCAAGATATTCTAAAGCAAGGTGCAAAAGAACTCTATGTTTTATTTCTTTTTAGGTGCTATATAGAAATTCCAAATTGCATAATTGCAAACTTCTCAACACTTAAAATTTTACAAGGCAAACATTATAAAGAATTTAGAGAAGCTTTTATTCCAAAACTTAAAAAACTATTTATAGTGCCAGCTTGGACTTTTGACAATGTGAATAGTAAATTTCCGATTGGCTTTTTTGTATGGGATACAAATATAAAAGAGAAGTTTGCCTCTATAAATATTGATATTTTTAATGAAAATGGTGAGTTTTTGGGAAACAAAAAAATTGTGAAACTACCAGAAAAAACAATAAAAGATTGGCTAAGAAAATATAGAAATGAAGAAAATCCTATTGGTTGGCTAGTGAGAGGAAGTTCAGATTTTCAAAATAATCATGTTGTGTTCATCACCTCTAAACCTTCTGAAAGTGTTTTAAAAGCAGGCAATGCTAGCATGATCACTAGTAAAAATCTTATTGAAAACTGCATTTTTCATACAGTAAGAAAGGTTATTGAACACACTTGGATAAATAATCAAGACCAATATCTATATCCTAATAATAAGTGGGAAGCTGATGATGAGTTTAAATCTGATTGCCTAGTTTATTCACTTTTTGCAGAATCAAATACAATCAAAGCAGAACATGGAATAAATCATTGGATACCATTTAAAAGGGAAGAGGTAGGTTGCAAAAAAACATTTAAGTCTAATTTTATGAGTGATTTTTTGCAAAAAATAGAGCTTTCTCAAGCTTCAAAAGCTGTTTATAATTCTGCATTAGAATTATGGAAGTATTACCATAAACAAATAATAGCAAATCCTGACGCTTCATTTTATGATATTCGTCTATATTTTCAAGGTGAGAAAAACAGAAAAATGAATAGCACTTCAGAAGATGAGATGTATAATAACCTTATTGCAAATTTACGAAACAAAATGAAACTATTAGCAAAAGAGATTACACCAAAAGTGTATGAATATGGTTTTTTGGTTTAAACTGTTTTATAAAAAAATAAACTAATCTATTGTAAAACGCTACAAAAAGAGCAAAGTTCAATAAACTATTTTATAGCTTAATCACTATTTTTTAATATCTTGAGGACGCAACCCAAAGGCTTCTTCTTCGTCGTTTTTTGTTCCATAGGGTTCTATGTGAATAACAACATCGTAAACATTTTCAATATTTTCTTTTATGCGAGAAGTTAATTCTTCTGCAATTTTATGAGCTTCATATACTGTTGTCTGTGCTTCAACTTCAATGTCAAGATTTATATCAAACAGGTTAGCCATTTTTCTAATTCTAACTCTATGTGGGTTATGCACATTTTCCATTGTAGATACAGTGTCGAATAATTTTTTATACACGATACTATTGGTATTTCCATCCATTAATTCAATGTTTAATTCCCAAAAAAGAGAAATCCCTGAATGCAAAATAAAAATACTTACCAATATTGCAATGCTTGAATCAATATATGCTAGATTAAAATAATAAGAAAAAGCGACTCCTATTAAAACAGAAGAAGATAGGATGATGTCATTTGTCATGTTTTTTGCATTTGCTAAAACAATAGCACTATTAGCTTTTTTTGCTAAAATAAATTGATTTAATGCTAAAAAAAACTTAAAAATAATAGATATTATAAGCACTAATATAGCAATAAATTTAAAATCACCATTAAGTTCTTGAGTATTGAAAAATAACTTTTTTATAGAAGTTATTAATAGCTGAAAACCAGTTATAATAATGGTAAAAGATAATATCAAAGTTGCTATAGTTTCTTCTCTTTGCCTTCCATAAGGATATTTTTTGCTTGAAGGAAGATGTATTATAAAACTCACAAGAAAGGTCATGATAGCGATTCCAATGTCTGAACCTGTATCTATAGCATCTGCTAATATCGCAAGACTTGATGTGAAATATGCAGTTATAAGTTTTATTAAAAAGATAAAAGTGTTTCCAATTAAAGCGATGATAGAGGCTCTTCTAATAATTTTTGATTTTTCTTCTAACATAGGGAGCATTAAGTCTATAGAAAAAAAAATATCGAAACAAGAGGAAGCATTATCTTACTTTATTTATAAAGTATTGTTATTTATTATCTAAAAATATAATAGTTGTATTACCATAATGTTTTTGTTAGAATGACATAGTTTGCAAGGTATATTTAACATTAAAGATGTTTTGTTCAAAAAATAATTATTATAAAAAACTTTGTGTGTTTTTCTCTTTTTTTCTATTACTCTTTTTTTTATTTGACATCAAGAAAGTTAAGGGTTCTTCAATGCTTTCGGCTTTTAAGGAAAATGATTTTTTATTTATATTAAGAATAATGTATGGCATTAAATCTCCTTTTTCTAATAAATATTTTATTAGATGGAAAAGTGTAAAAATAGGAGATGTTGTGATGTATAAAATTAGAGGACACTATGTTATTAAAAGATGTTATGCAACAGATAAAGATACCATATATTTTTATCAAAAAGAAAATGAAAGAAATATTGAATATTTTATGAAAATTAAACAAAAAGAGTTTAAAATTAGTAGGTTTTCTTACTATCGTTTGTTTTTTAACTATTCTACTTTGCATCCAAATGGAATGCAAAAAGTACCAAGTAATTCTATTCTTCTTTTGGGAGATAATTACTTACATTCGTTTGATTCAAAAGATTATGGCTATGTTACACAAGACAGTATTTTAGGGAAAGTAATTCAATGGAATTAAATATTTCAAAAAAACGTTTTATATTTTTCATCATCTGTATGTTAATATTTATGGCACTTTTGTTGGGACAGTTTGCAAGATATATGCTTTTTAGAGAGCTAAAGCAAAAATCTGCAAAAATAATTACAAAGCGTGGAAATATTTATGATAGAAATAAAAGGATATTAGCAGTTCAAACGACTTTGTATAATCTTTCAGTAAACAAAGACTTAATTAGGGATGAAATTGAATGTGCAAAAATAATTTCACCACTAATTGGTATCTCAGAAGAGCAATTTATAAATAAAATTAGAAAAGCGAGTTCAAATTTTGTATACATAAAAAAACGAATTAGCGAAAATGAAAAAGAAGCTTTGCTTTCTGCAATAGAGTTAAATGATCTTGAAGGTTTGAGTATTGATCCTATATTCAATAGAACCTATCCTGAAAATACGCTTGCATCTACGGTTGTAGGCTTTTTAGGTGATGATGGGCTTGGTTTAACAGGAATTGAATATTCTTTACAAAAAGTACTCTCTCCTCCACCTAATTCAGAGAATTATGATGGTGTAGGCTATGATGTATATCTTTCTATAGACGCAAATATTCAATATATGATGGAAAAGGTTGCTTCAAATGTAATGCAGGATACAAATTGTGAAGGATTGATGTTTTTAGCAGTAGAAGGAAAAACTGGGGAGGTGTTAGGCTATGTTAGTGCCCCTTCAGCAAGTCTTTCTAATTTTACATCTAGTAAGATAGAAGAGCGTTTTGATCGTCCTGCTAATTTTATATATGAACCAGGCTCCGTTTTTAAGATTTTTTCAATAGCTTCTTTTTTGCAATTAGGAGTAGCCCATGATGGTGATGAGTATGTTTGTGACGGACACTTCGATTTTGAAAGTACAAGGCGTGGAGGAAAAGTACACCCAATAACATGTTTACATAGGCACGGAATTGTAACTCCTCGTGACATTATAAGATTATCTTGTAATGATGGTATTGCTCAAATAGCAGATAAAACTGATAACACTGATTTTTATAAGATGTTAGTTTCTTTTGGATTTGGTTCACAAACAGGGATTAATTTACCTGGAGAGACTGTTGGAATATTAAACCCTCCTAAATATTGGTCAGTGAGATCTAAGCATACAATTGCAATGGGGCAAGAAATAGGAGTTTCAGCATTACAAGTGGTTCAAGCAGCTACTACTATTACAAATGGAGGCTCTTTATTAAAGCTTTCTCTTGTTTCAAAAGTGGAAGATAAAGATGGGGATGTAGTATATTCACATTCTCCAAGTGTAATTAGACGCGTAATCTCTAAAGAAAATGCAGCTCTAGTTCTTGATTATATGCATTCTGCTTCAAAACAAGGAGGAACAGGTTGGAGAGCATCGATTAATGGAGTGCCTATTGCTGTAAAAACAGGTACGGCACAAATGGCAAACAAGGATGGCCCAGGTTATAGTGATACTGACTTTGTTGCTAGTTGCATAGGTATTTTTCCAAGTGATGACCCAAAAATCATTTTATATCTTGCATGTGTGAGACCTGTAGGAAAAACTTATGGTGAGGTAATTGCAGCACCTGCAATTTCAAAAGTTGCAAATGAAATTATAGACTATTTGGGTATGGCTAGAGAAAATGCTCCAAGTTTGGAACATTCAGGAAAAATTGTTATTAAAAATGATGAAGAAAATGTTAAGATAAATGATGTTATGCCTAGCTTAATCGGAAAATCTAAAAAGCAACTATTAGATGTTCTAAAAGAAAAAAGATATAAAATTATATTAAATGGTGATGGTTATATCTACCAACAAACTCCAAAATCTGGCACTAAACTTAAAGAAGGGGATAAAATTGAGTTATATCTTAGATAAAGAGAAGCTTATAGCTAATCTTTCTCACAATATTACTCTCTTTGAAAATCGATTTCCTGATCTTTATAAACTCTTGAAATTTGATAGAGCAACTCCTACATCTCTTCTTAAAATAATTCCAAAAGAATATGAAATGCCTCTTTCATTAAAAGATGAATGCTACACTCTTAAAGTGCAAGATCATTATATACATTCTAAATATAGTCCAATCATAGAAGGAAAAAGAATTTATTCTTCTATAAACATGCATTATGTGTGTAATTCTTATTTTTGTTTTTTAGGACTAGGTTTAGCTTATCATGTAGAAAGTTGTATAAAAGAAAATAATAATGCAGGCATTGTTTTAGTTGAGCCTGATATTTTCATATTTATTTTGTTTTTAGCAAGTAGAAAATTAGATTTTCTTTTTTCTCATCCTTCTTTAATTATTATTCCTGCAACAAGTCCAACTGAAACATTAGCAATCTTAGAACATCTTGATGTAAATAATAGTTTTTGTTTTAAGGCTGATTTGGATGTAAGTAAAAGTTGGGTTATAGAATTTAATATACTAAAAACTCGACATCATAGAAAGCATTTATTAAATTGCAATACGTTAAAGAAATTTTATATAAGATGGCTTAAAAATTTTATTAAAAATATTAGTATTACTTCTACACTACCTAGTATTTCTATTTTTAAAAATGCTTTTTCTGGATTTTCTTCTATTGTCTTTGCAGCAGGGCCTAGTTTGGATTTTCATATTAAAGAACTTAAAAGTTTACAAAATCAATTTATTATTATCGCTGTTGACACTAGTTTAAAGGTCTTACTTGAAGGTGGAATTACACCTGATTTTGTGCTTTTAATGGATGGCCAATATTTAAACTATCTTCATATATTAGGTGTAAATGCACCCTACTCTATTTTGATTACAGAATCTTCCGTATATCCTTCTGTATTTTATTCTAATTTTAAAGCTAAATGCTTGGTTTCATCTTTTTTCCCTCTAGGTAAGTATATGGAAGGAAATGCTAATGAAAGTCTTTCTGCAGGTGGCTCTGTTGCAACTACAGCTTGGGATTTTGCAAGATTTATTGGATGTAATCCTATAATTATGGCTGGCCTTGATTTAGCTTTCACTCAAAATAAAACGCATAGTTCTGCTTGTAAGTTTGAAAAGGATGCAATACTTTTTTCAAATAGGTTTTTAACTCTCGAAAAAACATCTTATAAAATGTTGGATATTAATAATACTGAAATGGCAAAAGGTTATAAAGGTTATGTTTTGACAGATGCAAAGATGAAAATGTTTGCATGGTGGTTTGAAAGTAAAATTGAAGAATATCCTGATATTAAGACCTATAATTTTATGGCTCAAGGTTTAAAAATACCTAATATGCCTTCAATTGAAAAATCTGAACTTTTAAGTTTTTCAATTGAGAAGGATAAAAAAGAAATAATTGATATAGTTTTAGAAAAAGACAAAAAATATGTTAATTTTAATGAAAAAGCTATTTTGTTTGATAAAATAGCTTCTAGTTTTATGAGGCTTTTAATTCTTGTAAATGAAGCGATTACTTTTTTAGGGAAAAAATCTAAAAACATACTTTATCAGCTTCAAGTGATTAATAAAAAAATAAAAGAAGATGAAATCTATTCACATACTGGCTTTGATGCCATATTAAAAAGCATAGAAGCAGAGTTTGAATCAATAGAAAATATTTCTCAAATAAATGAAATAAAACTGAAAAAGATAAGTGAATTTTATATTTTATTAAAAAGGACAATAGAAAAAAGTATATATATATTGGACAATGAAACTCTGGAAAATTAGTTTACTATTGGAGGATAAGTAATATGGTAGAGGTAAAAGCAATGGATTTATTTGAAGCTTATGAACAACATAAGTTGCCTTTAAACGAAGGCTACATTGTTTCTTCTTTTTTTAAGGAAGATTCTGCTTATACTTTGTATGAAATTGTTTCTTATTCAACCGTAAAAGATATTTATCTTGCAGGAAATGGTTTAAATTTTCAAACTAATGGAAAAAAATTACATTTGTTAGTTGAACCTGCAAACTATCCATATAAATCTATAGAGCCTGTTTTTAGAGAAAAAGACTACCAAGTGCCTTTACGTTTTAATGAAGCAAATATAATTACTTGCAAAAATATGAGCCATGTAATGTTTAATAAAAAACCAAATGAATCTCTTTCTTCTTTTACAGTTATAAGACCTACAGGGATAAATTTTTCTTTTATCTTTTATGTAAGAGATGATGTTTTTGCTTCTATTGAATTATTTTTTGAAAAAACATTGAATCAAGAGGCTCAGTTACCTCTTAATGATGCCAAAAAGATTGCAAAAACTTTTGCAGAACTGTGTGCAAAAACTCTTGTATGGAAAAAGTAATTTTTACTATCTATGTTTTTTTTAAAACTTTAATAGTTTTTAGATATTTATTAGTATATTTTCTTTATGCTAAAAACTATTAATGGGGTAATTTTATGTTTAAATCTATTTTTAAGTGTTTTATTTTTTCTAATCTTTGTTTTTTATTTTTTAATTGCTATACAACAAAAAAAACTACGAAGGAAGATAATCTTTCTCTTCCATTAAGAAGATTAGGAAAAATTACGGCTAGTATTGTCAAAAGAAATTCAAAAGAGCTTTTGCCACGTGAGTATTCTTTTGTATTAATCACTCAAAATGGAAAGTTAAGAATTCATCATAAACTTTTAGGAGATAATATCTGGATATTTTTTGAAGAAAAAGATAGAAAAACATTGATTAATGCAATTGAAAATTATTTGGAAAATTATAAGCAAGGTTTTCATCGAGATAACAAAAAAAAAGCATATTTTGGAAAAGTACCTTCACAGATGGTATGGGGGCTTTTAAATGCAGCACATGCAGCAGAACCTACTATGAGATTTGAATATGAGTATTTGAAAAATGGAAAGCCATATTTTATTATAGCAAATGCAACAGTGGAATCTATAAAAAAGGATAGTAATTGTCCAGCTGTTAAAATTGCTTTTTCTCCAGCCCAATGCAAGAAAGTGTTAGCTTTAATTGGAGAGGAAAATATTTCTTCTGTAGTGCAAAGTATTAAAAAAGATTTTGAACAATATGATGAAGATGATGACTTTGAAGAAGAAAATGAGGAAGTTTTAACTGACGAGGAATTTGATTAGTGGCTATGGCTGGCAGTAGTCAGCCATATTATCTTCTTTAATTTACATGATGTTTGGGTTTTGACATTCTTTGAATATTTTTGTGATTTTAATTGTTTTTTCTGCTGCCTCTTTTAACGAAGAATATATACCAGATTTGTAGAAGACTAATATGGCATTGCCTAAAAGCTCTGCATCTGCATGATTTAGCAATGTAAAATTTCTTTTTGTGACAAATGACTTCATCTTAATGTATAAGTCATTTTTTGCATGTCCCCCTGAAAGTGCATAGCTAGAAGAAAAACCTGTAAGTTTTTCTAAGTTTTCAAAAGAAGTTTTTAGAGAAGTTAAAATATCTATTACAATAGTATAAACTTCCAAAAACTCCTTATTATATTCTTCAATATTTTTGTTTAGATAATAGCATTCGCTTATTACTTCCATGACTTCTTTAAATTTTTCTTCTAAGTCATTACTTTTAAGGCCTGATTTAATTTTTTTTACTGCATTAGAAAATCTAATGCCTGTATCACTAAACAAGACTGCAACTGTCCAAAGATTTGGAATAATAGATGGCATTACTCTAAAATTATCTGGAATAGCTAATGGCTTTTTTCTAACAGATATGTTAATTCCTTCGCTTGAGCCTGCAACATCACATGCTGAAAGATCATGAATTGTGTTAGTTCCAATTAAGGCAGCTATATAGTCAGGTGGACCTGCAAATAGTGGTATGTTTTTATAATTTCCTACTTTGTATCCTAATTCTTCAAAAGGCATAAGTAAATCTTTATCAAAATCAATAGCTTGTAGATCACTTTCTTTCCAATAAAACTCTTCAAATCTTTTTTCAGGTAAAAGAGTAATTGGTTTTCCACCTAGCCTAAAAAGTAAATATTCAACTAAAGGCAAAAAAAAGAGAGTATTATCATACGCTAATTTATATCTTTGTTTAAAAAGATTAAGGCGAGGAGCAAATATTGAAGGTGAATTAGGAATTCGTTCACTTTTGCCATCATTCCACATAAGAAGCATATCCTTATGTCTTCCAAATTTAGAAACTGATATAAGAGTAGGCCCATTTCCTGAAACGCATATGCCTAATACGTGAAAATTATTGACAGTGCAAAAATGAATAGCTTGTTCCAAAGCTCTTATAAAATAATCATAAAGAGAAGAGGAATCTAGAACAGCTACAGTAAAAAATGTCCTTTTATGAAAAAGAACACCCCCTGTAACACCTACAACAGCAACTTTAATTGAGGAAGTTCCAACATCTAAACTTATTGCACACATCAATGAAAAAATTAAATATTGTTTTTAGTTATTCCTTTAATCATGTGTCTATTATCTAAGAGATCACTTATAGATTCATTATTATATATGCGTATAATTACTTCTGCAAAAAAAGCAGAAACGTCAGCTTCTATATACCATTCTCTATCTTTTAAGTTTGTATGACGCACAGCATTTGTTCCAATTATTCTATAAAAAAGTCCTTCTTGATATGCTTTTTCAAAGTCATCAATTGCATTTCCTGTAAAAAGTGGCAAACTTATAGCTGCAATTATCCTTTTTGCATTCTTTTCTTTTAAGAATCTCATAGCTTTTATTAAAGTGCCACCCGTTGCAAGCATGTCATCAGCCAAAAATACATTTTTATCTTTGACATCACCTAATAGCTTAATAGAAGATATGTTTGAATTCTCACTATTTTCACTTACTTTTGAATAATCTCTTTCTTTATACAACATTGCAAGTGGTTTTTTAAGTTCTGAAGAATAAAATTTATTTCTGTCAACAGCTCCACTATCTGGAGAAACCACAATAAAAGGATCTTTTTCATCATTTGTAATATCAATAATGTTTCCTAATTCTTTTATAATTTGATAGCTTGCATGAAGATTTTCAAGTTTTGTTGAAGAAAATGTATTTTCAATTTCTCGTGAATGAATATCAAGAGTGATGATATCTTTAACTCCAAGACTTTCATAAAAATGACCTAAAAGGCTTGCGGTCAACCCTTCTCTTCCCTTCTTTTTATGTTGCCTACTATATGGATAAACAGGTAAAACTAGTGTTATATCTTGACAACCTGCATGTTTTACAGCATCAATTGTAACAAGCAAAAACATTAAGTGATCATTTAATGACAAAACTTTTTCATCTTTACCATTATTTAAAACACATGGATTTTTATTTTCAACATCTTGAAAAATAAACACATGCTTTCCTCTAATTGTATCGTTGATTTCTATCTTCACCTCTTCATTTGCAAAATAAGTTGGGGTAGTTGAAACATTAAAATTGGGGAGTCTGATATTGTTAATACTATTTAGGTATTCTATCTTTTTATCTTCATCATTAAATTCTTGATAAGAAGATATATCAGAATAACGATTAAAATCACGAATCAATTGTTCTTTTGAAATAGAATATTTTTCACTTAAAAGATCAATGTGTGATGCAAATCGTTTTTCATATATACTATTTAAATGAGACACCACTAGATCAGCAAAAAATTTCCCACCTGGACAAGAAACAATAGCCATATTGTTAGGATTAATAAAGTTCATTTTATCTCCCCCTATTTAAGAAGTTATAAAGACGCAACTTATGATAATATATCATTAATTCTAAAAAATAACAATTAAGTTTTAATGAAAACTGATTACTTTGTCGCTATAGCATAACGTTTAAGAAGTAAAAGAGACTCCTTTGAAAGAGCATCTCCCACATCTAGTTTTAATCTTTTAAACATTCCAATAGGTACTTCAAGTGCATATCTAACTGATAAAGTACTTTCTATTGTTTTAAGACTATATGGATTCATATCTTTAATTTCTTTTATTATACCATCAGAATCGATAAAAGCTATTGATAGTGGTGTTGGTGTATCTTTCATCCAAAAATACATCTTTTCATCTCGATTTGAAAGGAATATCATTCCAGTACCTTCTGGTATATTTTTTCTTTTCATAAAGCCATGAGATTTTTGTTCCTGCGTGACAGCAAGTTCTACATTAATTGATATTTGCTTATTTTCTTTATCTAGGAAAAATATATCCTTTTTTTCAAAAGAAGGTTGGCTAAAACATGCAAAACATGTCAAAGAAAATAAAATAACAAGAAAAAAATACCTAGAACGCACGTATAAAACGCTCCCTTATTTGTTCAGACATAGCTTCTTTTTTATTTCTATTTTCAATTATTTCCTTAAAAACAGAAAGTTCTATATATTTTATGGTTAATGGACGTTCCAATATGAGACGTACACTATCATCTTCCCAAAGAGATTTTTTTTGATCAACAGTGTTAGGCTCTCCATACTTTTCTACTAGAGAAGAATAAATTGAATAATAGTCAATATTTTCAGGATTCATCTGTATTATAATTGAATAAAGTTTCTCATCATAGAATTGAAATGAACCACGTTTGACAAAGTGGATACCATTTGCTTCAATTGAACTTCTGTTTTTATTGTTTAAAAGAGAAACATCCCTATCTCCACGGTATAAAAAAGAGGAATCATTTTTTAAGACTTCTTTCACTTTATCAATAGGCATACCAAGCCATATATCATGGAAAGAAGAAGGGAGTTCTTTACTTGAAGAAAGAAGAGCAAGTTCTTCTGCAAAACATAACGAAAACAAAACGAAAGTTAATAAAAAAAAATATTTTTTCATAATTACCAAAACACGCCCGTTGCCTTAGATGCCATACGGGACTTTTCAATTTGTCTCATCTTTTTTAGATATGCTACTTGCTTAATTAGTTCTAGCTCATCTGTAACAACTATCTTTGAACCATCATAACGAATAATAGGTTGCTTTAAAAAGTTATTTACAGCATCAGAGACAAGCTCTTTTGGAATTCCACACATGTTAGCAAGCTCAATAGGCCCAAAATTAAAAGTATGTTGTCGATCTTTTGTAGGTTTTATTTTAAGTTTTTCTAATTGTAAAGCCAACATGTCATACATCTTTTCTGTATAATCAGGAATAAGAGTATTCGCAAGTTGTTTATACATTGTCCAGATTCTTTCTGCCAATGTTGTAGTAAGACGTGCAATTAATTGTGGTTGAGTTGCAACCATTTGATTAAAGTTATTTCTATTTACAGCTAAAAGTTGACATCCATCTTCCATAACTATGGCACTTGCAGAACGTGGCTTATTCTCTAATAAAGCCATCTCGCCAAACATATCACCTTCTTTCAAAACTGCAAGCAAAACTTCATTATTATCAACAATTTTTGTTATTTTAACATGTCCTTTTTGAATGATATAAAGCTCAGCTCCTGACTGACATTCGCAAAAAACCATTGCTTCTCTCTCATAATTGCGAACCATTTGATCAGTTTTTGGCTCCAAAGCTTCAACAGGAACCTTTACACCCATAGCCTTTATATCCATAAATCTTTTTTGAGCATTTTTTACATACATACCATTCGGTTTTTCTTTCATATAATGATAATAAGCATATAAAGCTAGATCAAATTTAGACATTTTAAGATAGTACTCACCAATCATAAAAAGATGATTAGCACTAATTTCGATATTCTTTTTGAGTGTAAGTCTTGTTAGCCACTCATCAAGATATCTCATTTTTTTAGAAAAAGAGTAGATGATTTTCATTGCAATGGAGTTGTTTTTTTCTATTAGTTGAGGAAATTGTGAATATGGAACAGCAATTAAAACCACATCAGTCAATGCAACAGCCGTGTCTATCTGACTATGGTTTGACATACAAGAAACCACTCCTAAAAAGTCTCCTGGATTTAACAGATTCCCCCCCTCTTCTTGAACTACTTCTGATTCTTTACCAATTTGAACTTTGCCTTGTTGTATAATGTAGAATTTGTCAGAATCAGATTTCCCTTCAACAAGAATATAAGAACCTTTCTTAAAATTAACAAATGATAACTGTACCAATTGCACTGCCCCTTAATACAATACTACCAGTTAAGTATATTTTTAATAATATTTATTGTCAACTAGATAAAATTAAGTCTTAAAATCTAAGAGCAATATATTATTTCTGCTTCTAACAATATGCCGTATCTGTTTTTGATTTCTTGCCTAACAATTTGCATTAAATATATTACATCGTTAGCTGAAGCGCCTCCCCTATTTATAATGAAGTTTCCATGCCAAGGTGCTATTTCTGCCCCACCTTTAGAAGCTCCTAAAAGCCCTGCTTCGCTAACCAGTTTTCCTGTTGGAATGCCAATAGTATAATCATTTTTAAAAACGCTTCCTGCGGAAGGAAAGTCAAACTGTTTTTTTTGAACTCTTTGAACATAAATAGCTTCAGCTTTTTGTTTAATATCTTCTTTTTTTCCTTTCTTTAAGGCTAATATGCTAGAAATAATTACCTCTCTATTCTCCAACACTTTAATTCCATCGCTATTTTTTTGGAAAGGAGATATTTTATATGCCCAATCTTTTTCATTAAAAGTATATTTTTCAAGTTTGCAACCTTGTTTTTCCATCTTTATAGAAAATACAGAAAAAACAAGATCTGAAAAAGAAGAATCAAAACACTTGGCATTCATAAAAATTGCTCCACCTATAGAAGCAGGTAAGCCTGCAAAGTTTTCAATTCCCGTTAATTCATTATCAATGCAAAAACACAATAGTTTTTCTATCGTAACACCTGCATCAACTTTTACTAATATAACATCATCTTTTTTTTCATATATTTCTAGTGTTTGAAAATAAAAAAGACTAACTACAACACCTTTAATTCCTTGATCGCTAACCAAAAGATTTGAAGCATTTCCTATAATTGAAATAGAAATGTTTTCTTTAATAAGAAAATTACAAAAATCTTTCAATTCATCGTAAGTTTTTGGAAAATAAAGAACTTCTGCCTTCCCACCTATCTTAAATGAAGTGTAATGAGCTAGCACTTCATCAAACTTAAAATTTTCTTTTATTTCATTATATAAAGGATATTTTTCTATTATTTCTTTAACTAACATAAGTGCTTTTCAGTATACAATTAATTATAAAAAAAAGACAGTAGAATTTCTTAAACAAATGGTAAAAATAGCTTTTTGGTAAAAATAAAATTTAAAGTTATAACCAAAAATAAAGAGAAAAAGGCAAATAAAATACTTACTTGTTCATTACATGAATAATGATAAAAAGAAAAGAAGGTTAAAGCAAATGCTAAAATAGGCAGTAATATTATAACAAAAAATTGTAAAATAAAACTATTTATGGAATAGTTTATTCTTTCTCCAATTTTTATATCTTTTCCACTTTTATTCAAAACCTTTATTATATTTGCTTCTTTGTCCATAAAAGTGTGGCAACCAGAGCAAGTAGAACAATCGTGTAGTTTTTCTGCAGTATTGACACAGTCACCTTTTAAATTGTTTGAAGAAACATTGTCTAAGCTTACAACTTCCAAATAATTCCCTTCAAGTTTTATTACTATTCCTTCTTTTTTCATTTTTAAGTCCTTGAAAAACTCTTTCTGTTTTAATTGCTTGTCCTTTTTTATCAAACTCGACAAAAACTCCTTGCAAAACTAAATCCTTCCAACAATCACAAGGATAATTTGGTAGACATGTTAAATATTCTTGAATCTTGTATGATGGAATATAACCTGAGACAGAATTATAACTACCCGTTCTTCCTGCATCTGTTATATAAACTGTTTTTTTATCAACTTCTTCATAAATGTCAAGGTCATTACTTGCTACTAAGCTCCCACTACCTATTATTGCACTTACCTTCCCTTTTAACATGAAAAGGAGGGTTTTCTTTTCTCCAGTTGTATGGCTAAAAAAATCAATGATAGTAATGTTTACATTTAATTTATCAAGTAAGTCTTCTATCAATGTAAAAGGATTATTGTTTAACATTTTATATTGACCTATTCCTCCTAAAAGAGAAATTATAGCAACATCATCTTTTTGAATTACACCAACACCAGGACTCATTTTAGAAATATTGAAAGGACGAAGAACATATGGAAACAAATCAATAGAATCTGCAAAATCTTTTTTTGCAAAAATATGATCTCCTGCCGTGATAACATCAACTCCCATCTTATATAGATTTTGAGCATGAGTTTTTTCTAGTCCTCCTGTACCACTTGCCATATTTGCGTTAGCAATAACTAGGTTAGGAGTATATTTTTCTTTTAGATATGGTAAAAGATGTCTAATAGTAAAAAGACCAGGTTTTCCGACGATGCTTGCAATGTAAAGAAGTTTCATGGTTGTGGAACAGTATTCAGTATGGATTTGATGACATCATCTGCCGAAACATTGTCAGCTATAGCTTCATAAGAGAGCTTTAATCTATGACGTAAAACTGGAAAAGATAGTCTTTTTATATCATCAGGAATGACATAATTTCTACAATTAAACATAGCAATTATTTTAGAAAGAGATTGTAAAGCAATTGAAGAGCGAGGAGATGCTCCAAAATCAATATAAGAAAGATATGGTAACCCTTTCATTTTGTTGTTTTCTTGTGGTCTTGAAGAAGCAACAATAGAAACAATGTATTCAGTAATTTCTTTTGAAACAGTTACTTCACTTGCTCGTTTTCTAAACTCCAAAAGGAGATCTTTTGAAAAAAGAAAAGGACTATCTTTTTCATTTTCTTTTTCATCATTAAAAAAGCTTTCTGAGATTTTTTTCACAATTTCTATTTCATCTTCATAGGTAGGATAAGTAGCTAATAATTTCATTAAAAATCTATCTTTTTGAGCTTCAGAAAGAGGATATGTTCCTTCTTCTTCAATAGGATTTTCTGTCGCTAGTACAAAAAAAGGCTCTGGTAGTGGATAAGTTTTTCTTCCTATTGTTATTTGCTTTTCTTCCATTGCTTCTAAAAGGGCAGATTGGACTTTTGCAGGTGCTCTATTGATTTCATCGAGCAACACAAGATTTGCAAAAAGCGAGCCACGCCTAACAGAAAACTTTCCTTTATGTTGTAAAAATATGAGAGTTCCTATTAAGTCTGAAGGCAATAGATCAGGAGTAAATTGAATCCGCTTAAAGGAAAGACCCAAAAGAGAAGCGAACGTCTTCACTATCAATGTTTTTGCAAGACCGGGAAGCCCTTCAATCAAAACATGTCCACCTGCAATAAAACAAGCTAAAACATCTTCAATCAAAGAGTCCTTCCCTATAACTTTCTTTGAAACCTCTTCTTTAATCTTTTTTAATGCAAGCTGTAAAGAATCTTCCATAAAAAGATTAATACTTTGAAGCGTTATATATTGAAAGAACTGAACTAGCTAAAGCTTTATCAAATTCGCCATCACTCATACTATGACTTAATCCTTCTGTTAAAGCTCTAGAAAAACTTGCGATAACTCCTCTATTTTTGGCAAGGAGAGTATTTGCTTCATCTCTTGAATATCCACCGGACAAAGCGACAACACGCAAAACTTTTTCATCTTTTGTAAATTCCTCGTATAGATTTTCTCGTGTTGGAATTGTAAGCTTAAACATTACAGTTTTACCTTTTGGGATTTTTTTCAAATTTTCTTTTAGCTCTTCTCGTAAAAGACCTTCTGCCGTTTCTTTTTCTGGGCAATGAATATCAACTTCAGGTTCAATTATTGGAATGAGTCCTGCATCTAATATTTTAAGAGCTAACTCAAATTGTTGAGCTACAACCTCTTTTATTCCCTTTGCTGTAGCCTTTTCAATAACGGATCTCATCTTTGTTCCAAATATATGTTTTGATAAAGCTTTAGACAAAGTTTGTTCAAGATTTGGAATATCTTTCATAAGTCTTATTCCATCGCGAGAGTCCTCTAGTCCTTTATCAATTTTTAAAAATGGTACTATACCTTTTTTCTGCCATAAAAAATCAGCCGTAGGAAGCCCTTCAATCGTTCTATCCATTGTCATT
This sequence comes from Treponema sp., assembly GCA_052169955.1. Taxonomy (GTDB): domain Bacteria; phylum Spirochaetota; class Spirochaetia; order Treponematales; family Treponemataceae; genus Treponema_B. The sequence continues at coordinate 43,462 of JBQNBL010000006.1, read as the reverse complement.
TCAAAAAGAATTGCTGCTATTATCCTATCAGAAGAAAATGAAGGACTTGTAATAATTCTAGTACGCATTTCATGCACTAGATCAAACATTTCATCTTCACTGGAATAGCTCTCCTTAGGGATTCCATAAAGCATTAGTGCTTTCGGAGTGCTTCCTCCACTTTGATCCAATGCTGCGATAAAACCTTCAGAATCTTTCATTCTTCCATACATGACACTATCCATATACCGTACTCTCCTTAAGTTGTGTTTACAGTAGGTGACACTTTAACCACGCCCAATGATAACATTGTTATTTCAATTTTTCAAGCATAAGTTATCTTAAGGTTAAAGTTAAAAAAATGATGATTAATTTATAAAAAAATGATATTCTATCTAGCATGAGTATGAAAGATTTCATAATGTCATTTACTGCAATTATCTTAATCCAATATTTTGAAAAGTATAGTACTTTAACTAACGTTAAAGTCGTACATTAGCTAATGTTATAATCGTACCTTAGCTAGTGTTATGGTTGTACCTTAGCTAATGTACTTAGCATAAACTGTACAGTTTTGCTATGCGAAACTGCACTATTTAGGGATCGTAAACTGTACAGTTTACACATGCGAAACTGTACAGTTTCACATAATGAAAACGTTTATGTTTTTATTATGTACATAACTTCATTTCAATAAATTTCTTTCCTTTAAGGTCTATATTGAAGAATAAATATTTTTTATAGTGAAAATATATCCACTATACATCCATAATGAAGTAAATTTTCCTTTACAACATTTTATTATGAATAAAACTTTTTATCTGAGTTTAACAACACATTAATGGCTACCTTGACAAAACAATTAATTTATAGAAAAATCATCAGACTTCAAGTGTTAGCTTATATGCTTAATATATGTATTCTAAACGCTGATTTTATGTGTTTTATGCAAAAAAATGATATTATTTTAACTATTTCAAAGATTTTTCTCCATCCAATCTTCCTATCAGGATTGGTTAGTTGGTTTTTAAGCCAAGCAATAAAAACTATTGCTGCTCTGTTTTCAAAATCAATAAAGGGATATAGGGATGCTTTTTCTCTTTTGTTTTGGAAAACTGGTGGAATGCCTTCAAGCCATGCAGCTTTAGTGTTTTCGCTTGTTGCATGTTTAGGGTTTAATGAAGGGGTTACTTCCAATATTTTTCTGTTTTCGCTTATTTTTGCTGTGATTACTGCAAGAGATGCCCTGGGGGTTAGACGTTCAAGTGGACTTCAAGCAAAGACCTTAAATAATTTAGGTGCAAAGTTTGCAGAACTAAATCCTGAGTATAAGTTTAAACCAATAAAAGAAATCCAAGGACACTCTCCTAGTCAAGTAGTTGTAGGTTGCATACTTGGTACTGTAATAGGTCTTTTTTTCTCAAGCATGTTCCCATATCCTTAAAGAATGGTTAACTACAGTGAAATACATCTTTGATCATTATAGTTTATTAGATGTGCTACTTCCTTTCTTGTTTATACTGTCTCTTTTCCTAATGCCTTACTTGCATAACTATACTCACTCATATGTTTGGAAAGAATATCGCACTCTTTTTTTACCTATAAAATATTCTAACTTAGTAGAACAAATATTAAATGAACAAAATATAAAAGGTGTAATTAGTAAACAAAGTGTAAAGAAAAGATTTCAAAATATAGAAGAAGATTCTTATCCTTTTACACTAAAGGAACGTTATTCTCACTGGTTTGAAAATGAAACTGATGGTCTTTCATATATATATATCCCACAAAAAAGTTATATACCATTTAAATTCTTAAAAGAATTAAATAAAAAAAATATTCCTTTTTATTTAGAGGGAGAGCCACACTTACATTATATAAACCTATCTTGTATTTTCCTCTTATTCTTCTTTTTTCTTTTATTTTCAAACAGAAAAATACTTTTCTTTTTCACATCTATACCTTTTTTACTACTCTCATTTTTAATTACAAGTTCTTTAATGTTATATATAATAGCTCTTTTATTACTTTCAAATCTTCACATAATAGAAATATTTTTTGCTCCTACAAACTTAAATCAAGAACAAAGAAAGGGAAAAATCAAAAAGAATGCAATTATTTTTATTATTTCAATATTTGCTTTAATTTTGATGATGTTTGATAGTTATCTTTCCTATATCTATGTATTTTTGAGTGTTATAGCAAGTCTTTCAATAGGCTATGTTATAGAAAAATTTAATTATCTAGCAGAAAAAGAAAAAGATGCTAATAGAGCACATGAAAAACCTATATTTCACTCTATGCACCCTCATTTTAGTGAGAAAATATGGTCAAGAAAAAAAGCTATTATAACTCTTGTCTTCTTTTTTATTTCTTTTACCCCTCGCTTAGTCTTTCATATGTTTTATAATATGATGTTACCTAGAACATATACGAATACACTTTATATTCCTATGCCTAGTAGAGTGAATAGGGAAAAGGATTTTACTTTTTCTTCATATTCTAGTTGCTTAAAAAATAAATCAGGGGATGCTTTGCCAGATCTAACAGACTATGTTTTAGACACTTGGTTTTATAATGTATTTCCATATCTTGATGTTAGATATTCTATAGAGCAACCAAAAGAAGACGAAACTGTGATTTTTAGAGATTTTTATAAAACAGAATTAAACACAGTTAAAGAAAAAGAGCCTTTAGTTTTTACTTTTAACAATACATTTATCAAAAAAACTTTAGAAAGTGTGCAAAGAAACTCTATAGAAGAAATGTTAAAAAAAGAAGGTGGTTTTGTTTCAGTCTTTTATAACTTTAAGTTTTTTCCTATAGGTAGACATAACGTTTTACTAATTTCTTTTTCTCTATTGTTTATATTTATCTCTTGGATTATAATACTTTTCAAGATGTGCTATTAGGAAAATACTGTTAAATACTTCGCTTAGAGACTATTTACAGCTAAACTTTAAGTTTTAGTCAGTTATTTCTTAAGGTTACATCATTATTTTTTTAGGATTGTGCATGGTGTTCACTCTTGGCTCTTCAAAGGACGTTTTACATACAAGAAATAAAATATTTAATTTTTTTGGTAACTCATTTTTACCTTCAAAAGCATTTATACCAATAGGTTATGATGATAGCTATGTTTTAGTGAATAAGTATTCGCGTGTTAAAGAAGGAGAGTTAATTGCCAGAGGTGATATTTCATCACCTTTTGCTTTTGTACACTCTTCTATTCCCGGTGTTGTAACTGATTTTAAGACTTTTGAAGTACTTCCAAATCAATTTCTTAAAACTATAGAAATCTCTATGGACGGTTCTTTTAGTATTTTAGGAAAACCCATCCAAAACGTTGATTGGAAAGACCTATCTCCTATAGAACTTTTTGATAGAATAGAGAAAAATGGTGTTGTTGATACTTCAAATCGACTAATCTATTCACTTTCTTCAATTCTAAAAGATGTGATGGGTAGACAAAATATTGAAGTAGCAACATCACTTTTTGATTTTTATCCTTCTCAATCATTAGATGTCTTTTTAAATGAGGAATATATTAAGGAAGTAGTTGAAGGTGCGTTAATTATAGCAAAATTATTAAATACTGAAAAAATAACTTTTTTTCATAATGAAAAGAATACAGTCCATCTTAAGAAATATATGGATATAGTTTCTTCAATGTGTAAAAGCTTTGAATTTAGAAAAATTAAAAATATCTATCCATTGCACTTACAAATAGGAAATAGATTTTTTTTGAATGCTAGCACCCTTTTATATGTTTACGAGGCTATTACTAAAGAATATCCTCTCACTTCAGTATATTTGAGTATACAGGGCAACATTATAGCAACACCTAAAATATTACATGTGAAAGTAGGAACTCCTATTGGTAATGTAATAGAAGAATGTGGAGGAGTTAAAGCAATGCCTGACAGTATTATTATAAATGGACTTACTCATGGCTATGCAGTAACAAATCTTGATATTCCTGTAACAAAAGACATGAAATCTATGCATGTGGTTTCTAAGGAAAGATTAAACTTTTACGAAGAAATGGATTGTATAAACTGTGGTAAGTGCTTTAACGCTTGTCCTTGTTTTCTTGATCCTATTTTTTTAACGCGAGCAATAATGAAAAATGCAGTTTCTAATGAAATAGCAGAATCTATTAAAAAATGTCAAGGTTGTGCTTGTTGCTCTATAGTATGTCCTTCTAGGAAAAATTTATGCAAAACAATCATTTCTTATAAAGATCATTTCTTAAAAGAAAAGAGGATTTATGAAAATAACACGATATAAGGATTTTTCTAAAATTGCCCCATTTATTTATACAAGTGTAAGCTTAAAGTCTGTTTATTTGAGCTACTTATTGTTACTTTTGCCTCAAGTGATTCTATTGTTTGTTTATCATGATATTTATGCTGGTTTAAATATTTTTGCTAGCATTGCAGCAACGCTCACATGTCAAAGTATTGTTTATGCTATAGAAAAAACTACTTTTAAGATTCCACTGGAAGCTTTTTTGCAAGGTATTTTAATAGGTTTTTTTATGCCAACAAACATAGGATTTATTTTTGTGTTTGCTATTTCATTTTTAGGCTTTGCTCTAACAAAGGTTATTTTTGGAAAATCAGGTGCTTGGATGCACTCTATAATGATTGTTTTAATCATCGCATATATTTCATTTCCTGAGCTTTTTATATTTTCTGTTAACATAGATGGCGGAAATGATGGTCAATTTCTTTCATTCGATAGTTCTATCACTTCATTTTTAAACTCTTATATATTAAATGATTTGGGCATTACATTACCTGAAGGTTATTTTTCTCTTCTTTGGAATTCTTCGTCTTTAATTCCAGCTTGTAGATATAATATCATTACAATTTTTTCTTCCATTATATTACTCTCTTTGAAAGTTAGAGATTATAGCGTTTCAATTTTATTTATTATTCTCTATGAAACTCTTGTTTATTGCTTTTCTTCTTTTTCTTTTTTTCAAGGTGATATTTTATTTTCTCTTATGACAGGTGGCTTTTTATTTATAGTGTTTTTTGCATTACCAGAACCTAATTCATTTCCAAAAACACTTATTTTTAAATGTTTTTCAAGTCTTTTTTTAGCAATTTTTTCTTTTTTACTATCAGGTGGAAAAGCTACTTTTATTACACTGGCTTTTGCTTCTCTTTTATTGAATATAGCAACTCCATACCTTGAACAAATTGAAAAACAATTACACATGAAAAAATCTATTAACATAAAACAATCGTGAATACTGCTACTGCATATACACTAAATTTCTTCTCATCAAAAGGAATAAATGGTTTAGCTTTCGCTCTTTGACATGTCGCAACTTCGTATGAGCTTACTATCCAATAAACTTCATTTCATCGCAATAGTTTAGTTTCATTGACTTGGAATAAACTATTGACAAAATCCTTCTAAAATTTAATATAAAGAAGTATGCAGTTAGCAAATTTTTTTACAGCGTCAAGGATTGTTTTAGCTCCTATTTTTTTTGTTGTTTATTTTCTTCCCAATTATTTTAATATTTCACCTAAAATAACGCTTGTTATATTGATTCCACTTTTTGCTTACATGCAATTCACTGATTTTTTAGATGGATATGTTGCAAGAAAATACAATATGGTTTCTGATTTTGGAAAGCTTTTTGACCCTTTTGCTGATGTTCTTGCAAATATGGCAGTTTTATTTTGTTTTACCCTTGATGGTCTAATTCCATCAATATTTTTTTTAATCATTTTGTATCGTGAAGTTTCCATAGTCTTTGTCAGAATGTTAGCAGTAAAAAAAGGTCTGGTTATAGGTGCAAAAATGCTTGGAAAAATTAAAACAGTGTTATATATAACTGTTGGGGGAGTATCTATCTTTATTAAACTTTGTATGGTTTATAGTTTTTTTGGAAAAAATATAACTGCAACGCTTATAGCTTTCAATCTTGTCCTATATAGCCTTGCAGTAGTTTTTAGCATACTATCATTTTACTTTTATTTGATGGATTACAAAAAATATTCAAATATTAAAGGATAGGTATATTTCAAAGGGATTTTTATTCTATTTTGAGATTCTTTCTCTAATTTAGAACGTATGCTAGGCGTGGTATTATTTTTAATCTTTTTTTTTCTTTAATAATACCTTCTTTTTAGCTTGATTTGGTTTATTATCATTCTTTTCATCTTTTTTATTAGACGTTTTCCACATTTTAGAAGCATCAGTTTTTGCTATACTTCTTCTTTTAGAAGCTTCTTTCAATCTTGAAACTCTATTTTTTTCTATAAATTCAATACACTTATCTAGTCCTTGTAAAAACACTCTCATTTCATCTTCAAAAACAACAACAGAGTGTCTATCAAAACCAACACCTTCAGACATTTTACTTTCAACTACTTGTAAAAACACATCACCTTTTGAATTTTCTTTCACATTAAAAAAATATGTTCTATTTTCAACTTTCACTTGTTGTGTATAAAGTTCTCCTCTAATTCCCATATCTATCTCCTAAAAAACTTGGACGCATACTATCAAATATATAAGTTATAATCTAGTGGATTTTTCATCGTTTATCATTTAGCTATAAAGCCACGGGAACTTTCAAATTGATATATAAAAGAGACTAGACCATTATATATACCTGTTGTGCATTTTTTTAGATAAGGTGGAGTGTTTAATCTTTTAGCTTCTTCTTTATTGCTGACAAAACCAACTTCCACAAGAATAGAAGGCATTTTTACATTTTTAACAACTATATATTCTTCTTCTCTAATTCCCCTATTCCGTGAAACATTTCCAATTTCTTTGTCGAGACCATCTAAAACAGCTTTAGCCATCAAAACACTTTCCATTGTGTATTCTTCTTCTAACATAGAATTTAGTATTGCATGAATATCTTTTGTTGATTCTTCTTTCTCTATTAAATTCCTTCTATACTCTGGTGGTAAGTACCAAACCTCAAAACCTTGAGCTCTATTATTAAGAGAAGCATTGGCATGTATTGAAATATATAAAATTGCCTCATTTTTGTTTACTTTGATAGAATTGGCCATTTTTACTCTTTCTGGAAGTGTTGGATATGTGTCATCATTTCGAGTAAGCATTATGTTTTTATCTGGATATGTTTTTTTTAAGCGATTATAAAGATCTAGCGAAATAGATAAGGCAATATTTTTTTCATATAAGATGTGAGTTTTTCCATTTTCAGTGTAAGAACCAACACAACCAGCATCACGCCCACCATGACCTGGGTCTATCAATATAGCACCTACATGATATCCTATTTCTGTAGGCACTCTTATATTTTCAAAGAAGTTTCGTATTTCTTTTAAGCACTCATTACTAATTTTGACTTCCCCATTTTCAAGTGTTGCAGGCTTAGCTAATATTGAGTATGACATGTTTGAATATAAGACCATGTTGGAATCTAGTAAGATTGAGGCAGTCATGTTATTTTTTGAAAATAAAAGTTCTTCATTCAAAGGTTCCCAATAAACATCAGCATTAAGGCGTTCTTTTGCTTCTTTTATCGTAATGTTGTTTTGAGCATAGAGAAAAGAGAAAAAAACTGATATAAGAAAGATGAACTTATATTTCATGCCTAGATTAGATAAGATCCTCCATCGTCGAGGATCGGCATTTTTTGTTGTTTCTTTTAAGATTTAGTTTATAAATCAGATTAGAACTTGTAGGGGATTAGTGCAGAAAGATTGAAGTCAAGTATTATATTTAAATAAATAGCAAAATTTCTATTTATAATATTATTGCTTTTTTATCCTGCCCCTATTTTATATTAAAGTTGTTAATGGGTAAATCTATTTCAAAATTTCTTTTAAAGGTTTATCAGAATACTTCATTATTTTTTCCTGATATTCAAATCGTTTTTTGATATCGTTGATTTCCTCTCTGCGATTTTTAGATATTTCTAGAAATTGCTCTTCTTTATCCAAGCCTAAAAATCTACGATTTAACAAATTTGCAGCAATACCTGTTGTACTAGCTCCCGTAAAGGGATCTAGTATCCAATCTTTTTCTTTTGTGCTTGCCAAAATTATTCGTGCAAGTAGAGGAAGAGGTTTTTGAGTCGGATGTTTTCCGCAAGTTTTTTCCCACTTTGCAATAGCTGGTAAAGTCCATAAATCTCGCATTTGCGTACCACCATTTATTTCTTTCATTAATTCATAATTATAATAGTGAGTTACTTTTTTATTCTTTCTTGCCCAAAGAATAAATTCTGTAGAATGAGTGAAAAACTTGCATGACAGATTTGGGGGCGGGTTAGTTTTTGCCCAAGTAATACAATTAAGAATTCTAAAATTTAACTCATTGAGCATTTGTGCAACAGAAAAAATATTGTGAAAAGTTCCAGAAATCCAAATCGTACCATTTTCTTTTAGTTTGTCTCGACAAAGAGAAAGCCATTTATAATTAAACTCATTATCTTTATCAAAACCATGAGATTTATCCCAATTGCCTTTGTTTACAGGAACCTGCTTTCCATTTTTAACTCCTTGACAACTGATGGAATATTGCTAATCAATAGTTCATTGATTGAGCCTCGTTTCTTTGCGTTTGAATTTATCATTCTTGAAGCAGAAACTCTTTCTATTTCAAAATTAGAATATAGCTCATCAAAGAACTCATCATTTTCATTTATATTTTTTGGATCTGAATTGCTTGCAAGGACATTTGCACCTTTATTTGAAATTTCAGTTATGAAATTTCTTAGTTCAATTTGCTCTTTATCTGAAAAACTATTTTCTGAATAAGAAGTAAATGTTGCTGTTTTCGTAAGTGGTCTATAGGGCGGATCTATATAGACAAAAGTTTTATCATCAATAAAACTTTTGCATTCCTTATAGTCTCCTACTTTCATTTCGACATTTTGAAGAAGTGCAGAACAATTTTTTAGATTTTCGTTATCGCACAAGAATGGATTTTTTGCATTGTTGAAAGGCACATTAAAAAGACCTTTTGAATTTACACGGTACAAACCATTAAAACATGTTTTATTTAAGAAAATAAATAATACAGCTTTTTCAAGATTTTCTGCTTCATTTTCATTCACTTTGAGTTCGTTATATCTATTTCTCTTCTCGTAGAAGAATTTTTTATTTTCTTCTGTCGTGTGATTTTGATAAATTATTTGCATTACTGAAAGCTGAGAAATCATTTCAGAACAATTATTTCTAATTTGTGTATACGTATTTATAAGTTCTTTATTTATATCGTTAATTAAAACTGCTTTTGGTTGAAATTTACCTAGCACATCAAAAAGCACAGCTCCACCACCAACAAAAGGCTCACAATACTTTTCTATTTTTGAGGGATATTTTTCTCTGATTTTTTCAAGCAACTGGCTTTTTCCACCAACCCATTTAATAAACGGTTTTGCCAACATAATGTCAAGGATTGTATTCTATTTTAACGAAATTTTCTATATTCTTTTTTTCAACTACCAATCAGCCCGGTAAACCGTAAGAATAACATTGTTTTAAACCATTTATACATTATTATTATAAAACATCATAAGAAATATCTAAAAACTTATACATACATTTTATCTTATATGGAAAATAAAATAGCTGTAATCATTATCTACGAGTAAAGAAATTCCTTCCAAAATTCTAATCTTTTCAATTAATCTTTTTGGAGTCGAGATTATTGAATTACTACGTAGCACAGCATCTTGTTCAGGCTGCGATATGCTTTTGAAGTAAATTAAATCTAACGCATCTTTAATTTTATCATTATGTATATTCTCATTTAAAACTTTATTATAAGTAGCAGAATCTATGTTTAATTTTAATTTCTATTTTAGAATTATAAAAAAACTACATGGATTTGAATTATATCTCAAATCCATGTATGCTCCTTTTTTATTTTTAATATTAATTTTTTTCCTATCTTTGTAAAGTATTGGATAAATATCCTCAGATTGAGAAAAACCATCAATATCAACAAAGTAAGTTCCATGAACAAAATTTGAAAATACATAACCAACTTTCTCTTTATCTTTATCTTGAAACTTAGCAATATCTTGCAATTTTTTGCCCAAAATAGGATCGTTTTCTTCAACTGGCTTAATGTCATTAATAGAACATTCTTTAAAAACAGATTTTTTTTCATAAGAAATAAATTCAACAGTTAATAAACTTTCTGTTGTGTTAAGAACATAAAACTCTGCCTTATGTTCACTCATATCTGTTACTTGTCGACATGAACTAAATGAGAAACATACAACAATAAATATCAAAATTAATGCAAATGTAATTTTTTTTGTTTTCATTTTAAACCTCTTTTTCCTAAAATATTCCAACGCTAAACGAATGTTAAATTTTATTTCTTATCATTCAATTTTACTATCTCTAGTATTTTATTTCCATGACTTTTTTCAGGTTTACACTGAGGATGTTGAGATAAAATATATGTAACACCTGAAATTATCTGATACCTAATTTTATAATTCTTCTTACTCCATGACACTGAAGAAAAAGATGATAAGTCCAAGCCTAAATGCTTTATGTAGAATCTTTCCCAACCAGAAGTGAGAAATATAATAAATTTCGGTTGTAAAATCTCAATTTCTTTATCCAAAATTTTGCAACACACTTTTTGCTGGAGTTTTTTCATTTCATCTGTTGGATTTCCTTTTTTTGGACTTATTTTGTACAAATTACTCCAAGCAATATAATCATACCATTCCTTCGATTTTTCTTTGAGAAGTAATGATTTTGTTACTAAATAAATCAATCTCCAAAAAGACGAATGTTTATAGGTTTTCACGCCTTTTCTTTTTGTGTTTGGCTTTACAACCCAACTCATTTCATCTAGTCGATTAACTATTTTTCTTTTTCCATCAGAATCACCATTAAAGAGAATTTCAATATCTGTGGAAGTTGTTACCCAACCATTTACAGATTTACCAACAAAAAGAATTTTTCTGCTAGATGTTGGAAATTTCTTTCCTTCTTGTATAAAGAAGGGACGTATTTGTCCCTTCCATTTTTCTGCAGTAAAGCAATTTATAAGTTCTTTGAATAACGATTTAAATTCTTCAGATCTTTCCATAATTTTAACCTCAATTCCCTAAGGAGATAATTATTTTCTCTGAAACAGAAAATAAAATTTTTCTTTCATCTGACATTAAGTAAGTTAAACTAATTTTATCCCCGTCCATGATTATACATTAATTTCTTTGATGTTTACAAATTATTTTTTGCTTTTTTCTATGAAATAGAAATTGGTAGATTATCACTTGCCTAGCTAGTAGGCAAAATCTCAGGCAAAATAATAAAGTTTATACCTTTTAATTTTAGAATATTTATAATATGAAATTTTTGAAAAGATTACTAAAACACTCAATTTTTTCAGGCTGTGTTCTATATACCATCATAATAATAGTTTGTTCTAATAATAAACATAAGAAATTATAAAAAAAAGGCATTTACCGATTTTCAGTAAATGCCTCATTGACTTTTGTATTGCTCAGTTAGAGCTATAGATGTTTAACTGCCTAGCTTTATTAATATTAACTAGCTTTTTTTCAATTTTTCCACAACCAGCTTGTTTGCAAGGCTAGGATTTGCCTTGCCTTTTGATTCTTTCATAACTTGCCCTACAAGCCAGCCTAGCACATTTGTTTTGCCATTTTTCCATTGATCAATAGCTTGTGGATTCTTTTCAAAAACTTCATCAACTAATTTGGCAATTGCACTATCATCATCTAATAGTTCCAAGCCTTTTTCTTTAGCAATTATAGTAGGCTCTTTTCCTGTTTCAACCATTTGAGCAAAAACTTCTTTAGCTTGATTGCTGGTTATTTTTCCTTCTTCAATTAAGTTAACCAACTGGGCAATGTGAATAGGCTTTACCTTTAATTCTTCAATAGAGATTTTTTGTTCATTTATAATGGAAAGTATATTTGTTAATATCCAGTTTGCAACCTTTTTATAAGAGGTGGAGTGTTCTATAGCTTTTTCAAACCATGTGGCAATGGACTTCTCTGATGTAAGAAGATAAACATCAAATTCAGAAAGTGAATAGTCTTTTCTATATCTATCTCTTTTTTCTGAAGGAAGCTCCCCAACAGAAGAAGAAATTTCTTTTATAAAATCATCAGATAATTTTAAAGCTTTAAGATCTGGTTCTCGCATAAATCTATAATCTTCTGCTTCTGTCTTGGTTCGTTGCATTACAGTTTTTCCTGTTGCATCGTCCCAGCCCATAGTACGTTTTTCTCCTAGTTTAAATGCTAGACGAGTCCCACTTTCATACTCCTTTAGTTGCCTCATCACTTCATACGAACATGCGTCTTTTACAGCCTTAAAGGAATTCATATTCTTGATTTCTGAGATGCATGTTCTAAACTCAACATCTCCATCAATAATACGAACATTCACATTAGCATCGCACCTCATAGCACCTTCTTCAAGGTTTCCATCTGTTATGCCAATAAACTTTAATATTTCACGAATTGTTTGCATAAAAATAGAAGCTTCTTCACCACTAGACATATCAGGCTTAGAAACAATTTCGATTAGAGGCACTCCACAGCGATTATAGTCAATGTATGAATGATTTCCTTCTATGTGTAAACTTTTTCCCGCATCTTCTTCCAAATGAATGCGTTCAATTCCTATATGTTTGAGGCATGGCTTTTCATTTTGCCCAGCTATATTTATGTCTATACCACCTTCGCCACACAATGGATAGTAAAATTGCGTAATTTGATACCCTTTTGCAAGATCAGGATAAAAATAATGCTTTCTATCAAAGCGAGAGTAATTATTAATCTTGCATTTTAGGGCATAGCCTGCCTTTATTCCATATTCCACATACTCTTTTGAAGTTGTAGGCAAAGCACCAGGTAAGCCTAAACACACAGGACATACTCTTGAATTAGCCATACCACCATATCTATTTTCACAAGAACAAAAAGCCTTCGTTTTTGTAAGAAGCTGACAATGTATTTCTGTACCAATTATAATTTCGTATTTAAGATTATTATATTCAAGCATTAATCACCTCTAAATTCTTAGCTAACTGTAAAATACTCTTCTCAGCAAAGTGTTTTGCAACTATTTGAACTCCTATAGGAAGTCCTGCCTTTGTCTTTAAAAGAGGTATAGAAAGAGATGGGACTCGTGCAAGATTAACAAAAGTTGTAAAAAGATCTGATAGATACATAGCTATTGGGTCATCCACTTTTTCACCTAATTTGAATGCAGGAGTTGGAGATGTTGGGCAGAGAATAAAATCATAGTTTTCAAAAACTTTTTCAACATCTTTTTGAATCCTATTTCTTGCCTTTAAGCTATTTTCATAACAATCTCCTGAAAGTCCTTTTGAAAGAATATAGTTCCCTGTTATGATACGTCTTTTAACTTCACTACCAAAACCTTCTGTCCTAGTTTTGATATAAAGATCATCAAAACCTACCTCACCTCCAACACGAACTCCATAGCGAATGCCGTCAATACGACTCAAATTGCTCGCAGCTTCAGACATCGCAAGCACATAATATGTTGGTATAGATGTACTTAAAATTGGCATACTGATTTTATCAACTTTAATTCCGAGTTCTTCAATAGTTTTTATAAAATTATCGAATAAGGTAGCAATTTCCTTGTCTAATCCTTCAGCATTTAAAAATTCTAAAGGAACAGCACAATGCAATTTCTTCAATTCTTCATTTGTATAAGGTGTCAAATCATCAAAAATATGAGGGTTGACATCACTACTTGTTTCATCTCTTTCATCTTTTCCAACTAAAACAGACAAAATCAATGCAATGTCATCACTGGAGCGACTAAAAAGACCTACTTGGTCAAGAGACGAGGAAAAAGCGGTAACACCGTAGCGACTAAGAAGGCCATAAGTTGGTTTTAATCCATAAATTCCACAATATGCTGCAGGTAGACGCACAGATCCGCCTGTTTCAGTGCCTAATGCGAATGGACATTGCTTTGCTGCTACTATGGCTGAAGAACCTCCAGAGCTTCCACCAGGAGTTAAAGAGCGGTCAACAGGATTTCTTGAAGGGCCAAAGCATGAAAACTCCGTAGAAGAACCCATAGCAAGTTCGTCCATATTGGCTCTTCCCACAATCACAGCTCCGGCTGAAATAAGACGCTCAATAAGGGTAGCATTGTATGGAGCAATATAGTTTTTTAAAACATTGCTACAACAAGTGCAAAGTTTTCCTTTAATCGAAATATTATCTTTTATAGCAATCGGCAAACCCAACAAAGGAAGATCAATTCCTTTAGCAATCATTTCATCTTTTTCGGTAGCTATCTTTTCGGCATCATCAAAAAACTCTAAAAAGCCATGTATAGGGATATCTTTTTTTTCATCTTTTTCGTAATTCTCCCTCAAAGCTTGCACTATTTGCAAAGACGTGATTTCCTTTTTTGCTAAACTTTGTTTGAGATGAACCAAAGTCATATCACAAATATTCATTTTTTGTTCCTTATGCTAAAGCCTTGAAAGGGATATTCAAGGCTGTTTTAAGAATTGCGATACTCTTAAATCTAATCCACTTTCGAATTAGCTTTAAAAGTATCGCATATAAAGTGTTTTAAGAAGAACCTAAAACCTTTGGAGTTCTAAAATAACCATCCATAAACTCATTATTGATAACCTTTAATGAACGTGCTTCAACATAAATGTGAGATAGTGAAGTTCTTAAATCTTTTTCTGAATTGGAACTACAATCAGTAGCTTCAAGACTATCATTGCGAAATTTTTCAAGCTCTTTAAAATATCCCACAATACTTGCTATTTGATTTTGCAATGCGGTTCTTTCTTCACCAGTAGCATCAAGCCTTGAAATATATAAAAGAGTATCAAAAATCTCTTTAGTAATCGTATCACTCATAAAAACCTCTAGAAGTAAAGTTATTTTATGCTTAAAAGTTCCAGCTCGAATACTAAAACGGCATTTGGTGGAATAACATTCCCTGCTCCCCTACTTCCATAAGCTAATTGTGGAGGAATGATAATCGTCCTTTGCTCTCCAACTTTCATCTTGGCAGCTTGACTATCAAAACCTTTAATTAAACGTCCCATATTTGCTTGAAACTCTAACGGCTCGTGCATATCAGAATCATCAAACACTTTTCCATCAAGTAACGAGCCTTTGTATTTCATCTTGAGTGTCTGCCCTGTCTTTGCATGTTGTCCGCGTCCTTCTTTTGTAATGAAAAAATAAACTCCATCATCATCCTTAATAGCCTTAGACCATTTTTGTTTGATGATAGGCATAGCCTCACTCATAGCATCGTTCATAGCTTTTTCTGCTCTTTCTTCTATTCCTTTGATGTAGGCCTTAAAATCAGCTTCTTCAGTCTTAAAGTTTTGAGCAACCGAGCCTTTTCTAATTATTTTAATAGAATTGATTTTATCATCTTGTACAATATTATCAACCACATTCTGCCCTTCCACAACCTTTCCAAAAACAGTGTGCTTACCGTCAAGCCAAGGAGTTGCAACATGAGTGATAAAAAACTGAGAGCCATTAGTACCCGGCCCTGCATTTGCCATAGAAAGAACACCTGGTCCTTCGTGCTTTAATGAAGGAACAATCTCATCAGGAAAGTTATAACCTGGCCCGCCTGTTCCTGTTCCTAAAGGACAGCCACCTTGAATCATAAAGTCTTTTATTACGCGATGAAATTTAAGCCCATCATAATAGGGTTTTCCTTTGCATACTGCAAATTTACCTTCTGCAAGACCTACAAAGTTGCAACATGTTATCGGCACTTTATCAAAATAAAGCTCTAAAAGAATATCACCTTTATTGGTGTTTATCACGGCATATAAACCATCTTGTAGCTTATCAGAAGCAACATTACCTTTCGACGTTTTCAAAGCGACCTCCATACCTTGCCTCGTATTCGGAATAATTTCAGGGTTTAAAACTACTGCAACAGCCGAAGCGGTTGCAATTAATATAATTGCACTACAAATTATAAAAATTAAAGAACGTTTAAATTTCATAGACGACACACTCTCTTTTTTTTTATTTTTTTTACTCATACACACCTCAAGCACTCAAGGAATGCACCTTATTGTTTATTAGATAGCTCATTGACTAGAACAATCATCATTGCAATGATTTTGTCACATATACACCCCAGTATATCACAAAAAACTTAAATTTTGCAACTATGGAGATTGTATCAGGTTAAATCTTAGTGAAATAATTTTTAGTATATTAGAGAAAACGCCCCAAAATAAAATGAAATATGTAGGTATAAGGTATTGTTTTTCGCGGATACACAGATATCCTTTTGGTAAGACTTTTACGTAATACATCACATTAGCTAAATTAGGCTAAAGGATTTTAGCGAATAAATAATTGTAATACATTTCATATATAAGGTGTTTATGTGATGAAGTTATTATAATGGTGTTACTAGCCTTTGCTACTTTGCAGAATATATATTTCACAGTAACAAGGTATTATAACGCATCTATACGAATAAACTATTAAAACAGAGGTCTATTATGTATCAAGTTATAACAGAAGAAGATCAAGCTAAAATAGAAGACAGTCTTTATAATCAAGTGCTTAAGGATAGCTGGGAAAAACGAAAAGAAAAAAACGAAGAGTATTTAGTATGTTATTGTACAATACAGGATACATCTTTTATAACTAAAATAACGGCAGATGAACTAAAACTAGCTACTAAATTAGTAATAGACATCTTAGAAGAGCTAAAAAAACTAAATAACACAGGACTAAATAAAGAAAAATTTAAGAAACTATTCAAGCAATATATCACAGAGGAAAACAATATTAGGGGCTATTTTGAATTTTGGGATAAAGTATTCCGCAATGAAAAAATGTACTATCTATTTTTTGAAATTGACAAAATAAGAAGCATCGGTGGGGCATACGCAGCTATTATTGCACATCCGAAACTAATACAAATCATTATCGCTGTTTATGATGTTTTAGTAGATTCTTTTGATAATGAAAATTTGTATCGTACATGTGCATATTTTCTTTTACGTGGAATTATGTGGATAAATTCCAGTGAATCATAAACATATTTACCTTAACAACTTGCATAAACTTAATCGGAAGATTCAACATCTTCCATTTCATATTTTGCTTCAAGCAAATTTTGATTATTCTTTTTATATTTACTCAATGCAATAGAAAGAGATGTTACGACAGCTGTGATAACTCCAACATCATCAGTTAATCCAAAAAATGGAACAAAATCAGGAATGGCATCTAAAGGAGACACTAAATAAAGCAATGCACCAATGCCTAATGCTTTAGAACCCCATGCTGCATTTGGGTCTTTAATCATTTGCCATAGTGATGTAACATAATCCCATATTTTTGCGATAGGACCTTTTTTCATTTTATCAAGATTTTTAGCAATTTTTGCTATATCAGCTTCACTTGCATTACCAACATATTCTTCATACATTCTTTGACTCTCTTTTTGTTCGTCTTTTGTCATTTATATACCTCAACTTAAACTTTATTGTAATACATGATTACCTGAAGGAGATGGACTACAACGTTGCCCATAAGCTGTCGTTAAATGCCCTGCAATTGAGCAAGTTTCTCTTCCACAATACACACAATGCACTCCATCTGATATGCAAACATGCTTTTTTGTAGGGCTTACATCACACATTTGACTATATGTAGTGGTCAAATTACCTGCTATAGACTTTAATTCACGTCCACAATATCTACATTGCATAAACATCTCTGTGTCATCAAACATTTTAAAGTTTTAAATTATCTAACATATTCAAATTTTCTTGTTTCCTTTTTTCTTTTTCTTCCAAAACACGTTGACGTGCAAGTTCTTTCTCTCTCTTTTCTTGTTCCATTTCACTTCTTCTTTGCTCTTCCTCTTCTTGGCATCGACGTTTCTCCTCTTCTTCGATTATAGAATATACATGTTTTACTACTTTTTCCATTTTTTCATAAAAAGATTCTAAATTTAATTTTTTCATCATTTCTTTAAGAGAAGGATATAAGCTAATTACTGCCATTGATTTCACAAGTTGAACTTGAGTAGAAATCTCTTTACTACCTTTTGGTCTTAAATAAAGGCTTAAAGTATATACATGGTTTTCTATATCCGGTTCAGCTACAAAAGCAAGTGTTGTTCCATCTTTAGTAAAATCACAATATAGAGCAGATAGTAAGGCAGAGGCAGCAAATCTAAATTCTCCATACAAATATTTACATAGATATAGACTATATTCTTCTGATCTACCACGATTATTCTTTCCTAAATAACAAGTTCTGTCAGTTTCTACTTCAATATCTTTCATTAAATTTGGATTTGAAAGAAACTCATCCCATTTTTGAATAAGTTTATCAAATAGCTCTTTGTTCTCTTCAAGAGCATCTCCTTCAAGATATGACTCTGAAATAACTGACACACCTGTTGTTGTTTCAAACAGAAAATTTAATAACCCCATAATACATCTCCTTATGCGTTTTTTTTAATGTTTTCAATTACCAAAATAAGTTCTTAATTATTAAAAATAATTAAGAACTTATTAACCTACACCTCATATACTTCTTCAATTTGAGCTTTGCTACTATGCGAGCTCTTAAATTTTGCCCTTGCTTCTGCTACTGAATTTGCAGATGTTTCATAAGTTTGCAAAGCATCACTACCAGATTTAAATTTAATTCTGTACCTTTTTGACATGACTTTTCACCTCCTTTTCAATTTATATACTTCCATTGTGTTTTTATAAGAAAAATTAACAGGATAAAAATACAACAGACCAAATTGCATATGATGTTGCAAAAACAGAGTAGAAAATATGTTTATGAAGTATATAGATGACTTTTGCGTAAAACTAACACAAAAGTCCGAAAGATTCAGCAAAAATTTTATAGAGAAAAAAAACAAAAATAATAACTAAAAATATTATATTACCAACACAAGCACGGTGTGTGTGTGTGTGTGTGGGGGGGGGGGTAGAGGATAATATATCATTAAATGCTCAATATTTGTATTTAGCATGCGAGGATTGTAACACATATAAGAAATTTATGTCAATTAGCCGAATTGTATCTAAAATTAAATGTTATCCAACTTAAAACTAACCTTTATTCATAATGAGTCCACATCCTAAGAATGCGAACTATATTCTCCTTTTCAAAAACTTCATAAACTAAACGATGTTGCACATTAATCCTTCTTGAGTATTTCCCTTTTAAGTCACCAACCAATTTTTCATAAGGTGGTGGATTTTGAAAAGGATCATTTTTTATAACTTCAATTAATCTTTTTACTGTCTGTTTTAAATTTGCTTGTTCAATTTTTTTACTATCTTTTATGGATTGTCTTGAATAAATTACATTCCACATTACCAATCAAGTTCCTTAATACCATCTTCCAATGGCTCTTTACTTGCCTCAAGGATAGATTCTTTCATACCACGAATAGAACTCAAGTACAAAGTCTCTTGAATAGAATTCCAATCCTCTTCTGAAATCAAAACAGCATTACCTTTCTTGCCAGAAATCATAATTGGTTCATGAAACTCTTGTGTTTGTTCAATTAAATTACATAGATTTAGTCCGGCTGACACGGCTTTCATTACTTGCATGTAAATACCCTCACTGTAGTGCTTAATGTACGACTACACATATGCTACTGTCAAGAGTGATTTTTAACAAGGAATCACACCTAATTACTCAATGCTTCACATAACATTGCCTGTTGCCCTGCTTCTTTACCATTTTCTTCACATAAAGTGATATAATCATCAACGGCTTCTACAAAGGCTTCTTTTATCTCAGCTACAGAACATCCTTCAAAAGAAAGAAGATCATCAATACCTTCTATTTTCCCAAAAAAGACCTCATCATCTGCATTAAAATGAACAGAACCCATAAAGCCTTTATATTGCAAAATATCTTTCATAGTAACCTCATGGTTTTCAGTTCATCCTTAAAAAGTTTCTACTCATTATACTTAGCGATCAAGAAACCACATAATGCATCAAGCCTACTAGAAAAAGAATTGTTTATTTTTTTTTCAAGTCCATAAAGCTTTGCAAAATTAGCTTTTGTTGAAGCATAAATTAAAAGATAGTTCCCAACATCATGAAAAATTACGTAACTATTGAGTTCTTTTTCACTTATTGCCTTAAATAGTGAATAATATAAAGAATTTACATTTTCAACCATCAAGCCCATACCATAATTATCTTGAAAATAGTCGTACTTATACATGTTTTTTCCAAACGTTAAATCCTCTTGAGAAACTAAAACAGAAAGACCATCCATTGCTCCATCTAATGGGTCTTGAATCTTAACATATTCAATCTTTCCTTTTTTAGTTTCCTTTTTCTCCAACACAAAAGAATCCTTATACAAAAGCCTGTATTTTTTTCTACTTGGAGAATAATATTTCAATCCTTTAAGGCTAGAAACAGAACGTAATATTTTTGAAAGGTCTCTTCCCTTAGCTTTTTGAGTTTTTTTCACAAAATATAAAACTTCTAAAGTGAAAAGTGGGTCCTTTATTGAAGATTTCTCTTCAATACGAGAAAGAAGGTTAGAATTAAAGACAATCTTTTTACCTTCCACTTGCCCGCTATAGTTTACGTAAAGGATTTTGCCATCCTTGATAAGTTCATCAACATGATCAGGGACAATCTCAAACAGTTTTTCTTTTAAAGAGTCCTCATATTCAAAACTAGTTGCAAATGATGGAAAGCTTAAACAAATAAGGCTGAAAATTATAGCAAATAGCTTCATCTCAAGCTCACTCTAACTCTTCTATAGACTCCCTCGCCTTCACTCTTTGTTTCAATATCACTAACATCATTTAGTGTAGTATGAATTAAACGCCTCTCATAAGGATTCATTGGCTCTAGTAAAATCGATTTTCGGTACATCGCTACTTTATCAGCTGTTTCATATGCTAAGCGAACAAGAGATTCTTCCCTTCTCACCCTATAATTTTCACAATCTAATAAAACTCTGATATATGGAAAACCTTTATTTGAAACAAAAGTGTTTGCCAACAATTGCAAAGCATCAATATTTTTTCCATGTTTACCAATGACAATTGGCGAATCACTTGAAGAAAGTCGTACTACTAAATTTTTTCTTTCTTTTGTAATATTTTCTACAGTAACATCATAACCTAATTTAACTATAACTCCTACAACAAAATCTTTTAATATCTCCTTACATTTCTCATAACCTTCGTCCATTTCTTCAGTTACAAACTCTTTTTGTTGAACTCCATCTGTATTTTCAAATGTTTCGCCACTTTTTAAAACATTTACTCTAATTCTGACAATTCCTTTCTTAAATAAACCACTTTTTTGAACTTCTAATATTTCTACATCAAATTGATCTTTTTCTAATCCCAATTCAGAAACAGCATTTTCAATCGCTTCCTGTTCTGTTTTTCCTTCAAATTCATAAACCATATATTCCTCCAATGACTGACGTAAAACATCAGTCTTGTTTTTCTTAATAATTATCTTTTCTTTTTACTCATTTCTTCCTTATCTAAAGCTTTATTGATTATAATTTGTTGGATCAACATTAAAATATTTGAAGCTGTCCAAAACAATAACAAACCAGAGGGAGCATTATAAAATATAAAGAAGAAAAACAGTGGCATAAAATAAACCATCATTTGCATTGATGGATTACTATTATCTTGAGGCCCCGTTTGAGTTACCTTTCCAAAAACCAATTGAGATGCAACATAGATGATTGGTAAAATGCGTAAATCAGTCCACCCAAGAAATGGAACAGTAAAACCAAACCGCCATACACTATCCCCTGATGAAAGATCGCCAATCCATCCTGGAATAAAACTTGCTCCTCTAAACTCAAAATAGTTATTAAATAATGCAAACATTGCAAACAAGAATGGAATTTGAATTAACATTGGTAAGCATCCTGATAATGGACTATAACCAGCTTGTTGATAGAGGCGTGCCATTTCTGTATTCAACCTCTGTGGGTTACCTTTATATTTTTCTTGCAGTTCTTTAATTTTAGGTTGCATTTCTTGCATTTTACGCGTTGCTTTGCTACTTTTTTTGGTTAATGGAAAGAATAAGAGTCTCATAATCAAAGTTATAACTAAAATGCTCACCCCCCAGTTTCCAACTAACTTATTTATATTCTCTAGTAAAAACTTAAGAAGCATCTCAAGAGGCCATAAAATTCCACCACTTGCTGCAATCATATTAATTTGAGCATCGTTAATCCCTAAAACATTATTTGCACTAACATTATACTTACTCAAAAACTTATCGGAATTAGGACCTATATAAACCCTATACATATCAACTCTTTTGTTGCCTGCAACAGGAGAGGTATTGATAAAGATTTGAGAATCATATAAAGGCAAATCATCCCGTCCCATAAGGGAATAGGTTGTATTTTGAATTGGCTTTTCAGGCAAAACTACAAGTGCAAAGTATTTTCCAGAAACTGCAACCCATTGAGCAACTTCAGTTTGTGTTTTCCTTTCTCCTTCCTTGATTTTCACATTCTTCATTGCACCATTAGAAAAAGAAGAAAACTTTCTATATTCATAGCGATCTCCTTTTACCCATTCAGGACCTATCTGAGGAGGAGTACGAAGAGTATAAAAAATATTTTCAATACTCATGTTTTCAGCTGAAGGTAATGCTTCTAACGTCACTGTAAGAGAAAACATATAGTCATTGTTTAAAAATTCATACTCTTTGATTATCCTAAAATAAGCTTCACTTGTCTCAGAGTTAGCATTTCTTACATTGCATATAAAAGCAATTGCTTTTCCATTTTTCGTATCTCTTTGCTTAACTTCAAAAACACCATCAAAAGCTTTGGACATTCCACTATTCAAAGCCAAAGAAAAAGCCTTATTGGAAGGTGTAAGATTTTTAATCATCTCAACGCCATTTTCACCTGAAACTTCGTTATACTCTTTTAGTCTATATGAGATGATATCTCCACCCTTATTAGTGAAAATTGCACGTACGAGTGGCGTTTCAACAGTATATTTACTTTCCTTTATTTGATGATTTTCTTCCGGAACAAAATCATCTTTTGAAACTTCAATAGATTGAATATTCTTAGTGATAGTCTCTTCGGTTTTCATCTCAACTTTTTCCTCTATAGCTTCAGGTGGGAAAAATTTATGTTGAATAAACATAGATGTAAAAATCACCAAAGTCGACAATACCACAGCCAATACAGTATTTTTCTTCATTTTATCCTCATAAAATTCAACATCAATAGTTTTTATGGTACAGGGTCATACCCCCCTTTATGAAAGGGATGGCATTTCATCAAACGTCTAGTAGCAAGATATACACCTTTGATTACCCCATATTTTTTGATACTATGTAAAGCATATGTGGAACACGAAGGATAAAACCTACAAACAGGACGAAAATGCGGAGATATAGCCTTCTTATAAAAGACAATCATTAAAACCAATAAAGATGTGAATATCTTAGAAAATAATTTAACTAACTTCATTCTAAGTTTTTGTTAATTAATAATTTTGCCATTCCAAACAGAGTAAACATCTTTTCTTGCCAGACACAAAAAACAACATCTGAAGAGCCAACTAATAGCACGATATCAAACCCAACTTCAAACACATTTTTATTAAGTCTGTAGAACTCTTTTGAAAGTCGCTTAATCCTATTTCTTAAAACAGCTGTTCCAAAACCTCGTCTAAATGTACACAAGAACCGACTATAATTCAGATTATTTGGTAGAACAAACAGAGTCGCCCCCATACACGAAAATCTTTTTCCTTGCTTAAACACCCGCCTTATACAGAGTTTAGAGGAAAGGCGTTCCGTTTTAGAGAGCGAAAAGTTTGGCACGTTTAATATGGCTTTTTTTCGTCAGAAACAGTTAATCTTTTTCTTCCCTTTGCCCTACGTCTGGATAATATTAAACGTCCGCCACGTGTTTTCATTAATGCACGAAACCCAAAGCGTCTCAAGCGTTTTACTCTGCTTGGTTGAAATGTCCGTTTCATAAACTAGACTCCTTAATCTTGAGAACAAACGCCCATACATTCAAGATGATAGACAATAAGCTCTTTTTGTTTGCTCAAAAATAGCAATTTAAGGGATTA
This sequence comes from Treponema sp., assembly GCA_052169955.1. GTDB lineage: Bacteria > Spirochaetota > Spirochaetia > Treponematales > Treponemataceae > Treponema_B. Next base: position 19,361 of record JBQNBL010000006.1, on the reverse strand, counting down.
TAATTATTTACAAAACAAAAGTCAACGCTAGAGAAATATTTTTTCTATATCTATAATTTCAACATTAAAAATATTGTTTTTATTGGCTTAAATATGAAAAAATGTTAGAATAATAAGAAGATATTATATTAAGTTATTGCATGAAAATAACTTAACATAAATACGTCATAAAAGAATCTTAACTTTAAACTCTAAAAATTGACTTGACTTGACTTGACTTGACTTGAAAAGCTCGAAGAGAAAAGCTAAAAGAGATATTTTCAGAGATTCCTTAAGGATATAACTAACTACACCTTCTAAGTACAAATAAATCTATATCAACATAATACATTACCTAGTGTTAGGAAGCTACATTAGCTAATGTTACGATGATACATTAGCTAATGTACAGGGGCAAAACTGTACAGTTTTGACATGCGAAACTGCATTATTTAGGCATCGTAAACTGTACAGTTTGCATATGCGAAACTGTACAGTTTTGATATTAACTTCTTTAACTTCATAACATACGATAGATTGCAAGCGTAATTTATAAAACACAACAAAAGAAAACACCTATATAAAATGTCAAATAAGAAAATAATAGTTTTATAATTTAGATAAATATGTTAGAATGCTATTCATTAACATTAATAAACTAATGGAGCATATAGTGAAGGTTGTAGAAAAGAATAGACTAAAACTTGATGACATTGTCTTTGATATTTCAGAAGATAAAATCACTAAATTAAAAAAGAATGAATGTTCTACATTTTCAATAATAGGACAAGATAGAGCTATTCAAGCTTTAGAGATGGGAATAAATATAAAGGAAGAAGGCTATAACATATTTACTATAGGAGAGACAGGTACTGGAAGAAGCTCTGCCATAAATTCAATACTTTTGGACTATAAACCTAAAGAACAAGACCTACAAGATATTGGATATGCCTTTAATTTTGACAATCCTTCAGAGCCTTCTTTGCTATATTTTCCAAAGGGAAAAGCAGAAGAATTTAAAAAAGAATTACAAAAAGCAATAAGAACAATAAAAACTAAATTGGAAGCATTAATTACAACAGGAGAAATGGTTTATGAAAGCCATAGATTAAAAGAAAATACTGAGCTACAAGCAATAGAACTAATCGCTAACTTTGAACACAAAATAAAAGAAAAAGGTTTTAAGATGGTTAAGCAAAAAGATGGAGAGTCTTTTCAAATACTTTTTCCATTAATAAATGGAAAACCTACAACATTCTTAAAATTAAAAAAAATGGTATTACAAGAAAAATTTTCTCAAGATAAGTTTGAAAAGCTTGTAAGGGACTATTCCCCTCTATTGAAGGAAGCATGTGAAATTCTTTCACATTTAAATGAAGCAGAAAAAAAAAGAGATTGTGAAATAGAAATTAAACAGATTCAACTTGCAAAACCCATAATAAAGGAAGAATTAGAAAAGGTTTTTTCACTTGCAAAAAGCTATTTTTTACTATGTTATACTGAAAAACAAAAAAATGATAACAAAAAGCTAATCAGATTCTTAAAACAAATAGAAAAAAACTTAATGAAAAAAATAAAAAATCTTTGCATTCCTTTCAAAAATAAAAGACTTTTTAAGAATTTTACTGGAAAATATGACATAAACATAATTTATAAAAACACTAAAAATAAAAAATATGTAATTGATGAAGTGCCAACCTGTTTTTCTGACATTTTTGGGGCTATAGAAATTGAAACAGAAGTTTCTAGAGAGTGCAAAAATCCTCATTTAAAGATAAGAGAAGGAATAATACACAAAGCCTTAAATGGATACCTCATATTAAGGCTAGATGCTTTAGCTAGAGATGAGGAATCATGGGAATATCTTAAAAATATTTTGCTTTCAGGAAAAATTAAAATACCAAGTCAAATTAGAATGAGTCATACATCTTTAATGATCCAACCTGAAGCAATAGAAAAACTACCAAAAGTTATAATTATAGGTGATGATGACTCCTATAGTTTTTTGTCACAAGCAGAGCCTGATTTTTATAAACTATTCAAAGTGTGTGCAACATTTGATTCTACTATGATATTAAATGACGAAAACACTTCTAAATTTATTAATTTAATTTCTAACCTTGTAAAAAAACAAAGTCTTTTACCATTAAAAGAATCTGCATATAAAGCTCTTATTCTTTTTTCTTCAAAACTCTCTGAGTCTCAAAAGATGCTTTCAACACAATTCGCAAAAGTGGCAGACTGTTTAACTTTAGCAGACTATATTGCAAAAGAAGAAGAAAAAAGTTGCATAACAGAGGTAGAAATAAAAAAAGCAATAGAGAAAAAATATTATCTTTCTTCTATGTTTGAAGAAAAGTTTCAAGAGATGCTAAAGATTGGAGACATCATAATAGAAGTTCAAGGTAAGACCGTTGCACGAATTAATGGACTTGCTGTAGAAGAGGATAGTTTACACACCTTTGGTGTTCCTCTTGCAATAACAGCTCAAGTTTCTTGTGGCATGGCAGGTGTTATCAATATTGAAAAAGAAGTAGGATTGTCTGGAGAGATATTTGATAAGGCTCATTTAATTATAACATCTCTTTTGCGTCGTAAATTTTTACATCACTACCCTCTTTGTATTTCTGCAAGTATATGCTCAGAACAATCTTATAGCTATATTGATGGAGATTCAGCTTCTGTAGCTCATTTTCTAGCACTTATCTCTGCAATTGGGGACATTCCCATGAGGCAAGACATTGCTGTAACAGGAAGCTTAAATCAATTAGGTGAAGTGCAAGCTGTTGGAGGAGTAACAGAAAAAATTATAGGTTTTTTTAATACATGTAAGATATTAGGTTTTTCGGGGGAAGGAGGAGTAGTTATTCCTGAAAGCAATAAAGTGAACCTTTTCTTACCTGATGAAATAATAAATGCAATAAAAGAGAAAAAATTCAATATTTGGGCAATTAAGAATATTGACGAAGGAATTGAACTTTTATCAAACATGAAAGAAAAAGAGTATACACCTTTAATAGAAGAAAAACTAATTTCTTTTGCAAAAACAATAATGGAAATGAACTATCAAACAAAAATTAATTAAGTTTAGTATGAACCTCTAGTTTTTAAAACTATTTTTCTAGTATTTGATAAAACTCATTTTCATCTATTATAGTAACCCCTGCCTCTTTAGCTTTTTTGTTTTTGCTAGAACCAGAATTTGGAGTGTTAGTAACAAGATAAGATAAATCTTTTGTTACGCTTGATTTAACTATACCACCTAGCTCTTTAACCAACTTCTCTGCTTCTTTACGCTTCATTTTTTCGAGCTCCCCAGTAAAGCAAAAACTTACTCCTTCTAGCTGTCCTTTTTTCATCTGTATAGGCTTAATTGAAATATAACCTGTGGATAAAAGTTCTTTCATTTCTTCTTTTACAAGATTTAATCCTTGAATAAAAGAAGAAGCACTTTTTTCTGCCCAACCTTCTATATTTGCAATATCTTCTTTGCTTACTAAGAAAAGTTTTTCAATATTGTCAACTCCTGAAGCAACAATTTTTTCTGCCATTAAAAGCCCCACATCTTCTATATCAAAACCTGCAATAAACTCAATCAAAGAAATTTCTTTTTTTGCATGTATAGAAGCATGGACTTTTTGACTAGAAAGCTCTCCCATTCTTTCTAAACTTGAAAGCTCTTCTATAGTAATTGTGTATAAATCTTTTATAGATAAAACTTTTTTTTCATCAAATAAACGTTTTAACAATAGCTTACCTACTTCTTTTAAGTCCAACACATTTACCCATTTTTCAATTCTATGTAGCATCACTTTAGGGCATTTAGGATTTGGACAAAACAATCTAGTACCTTCATTAATTAAAGAAGTCCTACAAGAAGTACAATTTTTAGGCAATATTATAGGAGTGCTAGAAGGAGGATTGTCTAATAAGGCTTCTATCTTTGGAATAATTTCGCCTCGCTTAGATACTATAACTCTGCTTCCTATCTTTAAACCTAATGAGAAAATCACATTTGGATTTGCAAGACTTGCACGTTTCACTTTAGTGCCTGCTAAATGAACAGGTTCGATTATTGCAATTGGAGTATATGTAGCCCCTGATTCACTCCACTCAATACTTAATATAGTGGAAATAGCTTTTTCAAGATCAAACTTAAAAGCAATTTGTTTATCAGGTCGACTCCTTTTTAAGTCTTCAAGGTCTATTTCTATGTTCTTAATTACAAGCCCATCAATATCAAAAGGTAAGCTAGATCTTTTTTTTGATACTTCTTCTCTAAAATCAATTACTTCTTGAGCATTTTTGCAAATTTTAGTTTCAACTACATTAAAACCTGAGATTTTTAACCATTCATTTTTTTCTATTTCATCACTAAAATATTGCGTGTAATCATCTTTTTCATTTTTTTCTAGTCCTGCATCATAGCAAATAACCTGCAAATATTCGCAGCCTTTTCCATCTTTGCGTTTCATAATACCATTGGCAGCATTTCGGCAATTTGCCTTATCGGTATACATTGAATTAAAAATATCTTTTGGTAAAATCACCTCTCCACGCACAGCTCCAGTAAAAGAACTTTTTCCGTTGAGAGTTTTCACTTTTAACTCTTTTATAACTCCTTTCATTTTTATTGCATTAACAGTGATATCATCTCCTATTACACCATCTCCTCTTGTAACAGCTTTTGTAAGAGTTCCATTTTTATATTGAAGCTCAAGGCTAGCTCCGTCGAGTTTATATTGCACGAGATATGATTCATATTTATGATTAGATGCCCACTCCAAAAAAGCTTCGTTATTTGCAGCCTTTTCTTGACTTCCCATAGGTATTATGTGTGCTTCTTTTTTAAAGCCATCCCACTCATCTTTAGGAACAGTGGTAAATAAAGAATTATTAGGGTCTAATAACCTTAACTCATCCCATAAAAGATCAAAATCTTCATCAGAAAGCTCTGGCGTTTCATTGTAATAAAGATTTTGATGTTTTTTTATTAGTGTTTCAAGCTCACTAGCTCTTTTATCTTTTTCCATAGAAGCCAATTATACTTTTGAAGTTAGCCACTATCAAGATAGAAAAATCTAATATAACAATCAAAAACATTTAGTTAATAAATGTAAAATTAGGTATTTAAATGAAGCTTTAAGCCTTTATATTTTATTTTTTTTATGCTAGAGTGAAAACATATTGAGGATATACTATCAAGCAAAATGCAATATAATTATGATATAAACTTAAAAGTTATAAAATCTGAAGACAAAGAGAAGAAGGGGTATGATATAAAGCTAAATATAGCAAAAAGATAACCCAAATAGACTTATCTTATGAAAACATATCAAAAGCTACATGGCTTACTAAAATAGAAGTAGCAAAATTATAATACTAATGATTCTTTTTAAGGAGAACATCTTATGAAAAAAGCTCTTGATGCTATATCACTTTCAATTAGGAGTTTAAGTATTGATGCAATAGAAAAGGCTAAATCAGGTCATCCAGGTCTTCCCTTGGGTGCTGCAGAGTTGGCTTGTTCTTTGTATGCTGAAATCTTAAAGCATAACCCAAAAAATCCTAACTGGATTAATAGAGACCGATTTATTTTGTCTGCAGGACATGGCTCTATGTTACTTTATTCAATTTTGCATATTGCAGGTTATGATATTTCTATAGAAGATATTAAGAACTTTAGGCAGATAGGTTCTAAATGTCAAGGTCATCCTGAATATGGAGCTACAGATGGTGTTGAAATGACTACAGGACCTTTAGGACAAGGAATTGCAACGGCGGTAGGCATGGCAGTAGCGGAGAAAATACTAGAGACAACTTTTAATACCGAAAAACATAAAATAATTGATCATTACACTTATGTCTTGGTGGGCGAAGGTTGCCTTATGGAAGGCATTTCTTCAGAAAGTTCAAGCCTTGCAGGAAGTTTAGGATTAAATAAACTCATTGTTTATTACGATGCAAATAAGATTAGCATTGATGGCTCAACAGACATTACGTTTAAAGAAGATGTAAAAAAAAGATATGAAGCATATGGCTGGAACGTGCTAGAAGGAGATATGTATTCTTATTATGATATATTTACCCTCACAGAAAAAGCACATAAAAGCATAAAACCTACATTAATCATATTAAACTCAATAATAGGAAATGGAGCACCAACTGTCCAAAATGATGCAAAAGCACATGGAGCACCATTGGGAAAAGAAGGAGTAAAAGAAGCTAAAAGATATCTAGGTCTTGATGAAGAAAAAGAGTTTTATGTTTGCCCTGAAGCATATGATTTTTTTACAAAAAGACAAAAAGAATTAGCAAAATTAGAAGAAGATTGGAATACTTCCTTTAAGACTTGGGCAGAGGAAAATCCTGATAAAAAAGCATTGTTTGATTTTTATTTTTCTTCTTCAAAAAGAGAAGGAATAGAATCTATTTTAGAAAAACTATCTGAAAAAAATTATGACAATCCAGTTGCAACAAGAGCAGCTTCTAAAGATGTACTTTCAGAGCTTACTAAACTTTTTCCAAATCTAGTTGGTGGCTCTGCAGACCTTACTGGGCCTAATGCTGTTGGTGTAAATCTTCCTACATTCACTAAAGAAGGTGGAAGGTATATTCACTTTGGAATTAGAGAACATGCCATGGCAGCTATCACTAATGGTATTTCTCTTCATAGAGGTTTAATTCCATTTTGTGCAACATTTTTAGTGTTTGCAGATTATCTTCGCCCTTCATTACGTCTTTCAGCTTTGATGAAGAGTCCTTCAATATATGTTTTCACCCATGATTCTATCTTTGTGGGAGAAGATGGGGCTACACACCAACCAATTGAACTTTTAGCATCTTTACGAGCAATTCCAAACCTATTGGTTTTGCGTCCAGGAGATGGCGAAGAGGTACTTCTTGCATGGAAGATGGCAATGCTCAATAAAGATGGTCCTTCTGCAATTATTTTAAGTAGACAAGGTTTACCAATCTATAAGAAAGAAGATCTAAACTTGAAAAATGCTATAAAAATGGGAGCTTATATAGTAAAAGAAGCAAAAACTGCAAAGCCCAAAATCACTATTCTTGCAACAGGCTCTGAGGTATCTTTATCTTTAGAAGCACTAAATCTTGCAAAAAATAAAGATGAAGTTAGAGTTGTCTCTGTTATCTCAAAAGAGCTATTTACACGTGATGAGAACTTTGTAAAAAACCTATTAGTTGGAAGAGTTATCACAGTAGAAGCAGGATGTAGACAAGGTTGGGAAAGTTTTGTAGAAAACAAAAAAGATAACTTTTCTATTGAATGCTTTGGCACTTCAGCTCCTTATAAAGATGTAGCAATATCTTTAGGTTTCACTCCTGAAAGATTAGCTAAACTTATAGAAGAATAATACTCTTGCAATAAGTTACAAAAATCAACGTTAGTAATGTTTTAGTTGAGAATATTGGCTAAAAGCCAATATTCTCACATGTAACTATAATTCTAACAACAAACCAATTGGCAAATGATCGGAATATCCCTTTTTTGTATTGATGTTATATCGATTTGGTTTTCCTTCATAAACTAATGGAGCCTTATTAGCAACAGTAAAAAAAGATTTTATTTTACTGTTGCTTGAATAAAAAATATGATCTAGTTTTTCCCATTTATCTTTATAACAATAACTTCCATCTACTTTCTCTTCAAGAAAATCATCTTCATCATCTTTGAATTCGTTGATAAGGTTGTCATTCTTATATAAATCCCAAGCATTATTAAAATATTTCATTTTGGAAAACTCAGTCAAATTTTGATTAAAATCTCCACATGCTATAACAACTTCAGATGTTTTTTCTTTCTCTTTCATTCTGCTATATAGTAATTCTTCTTGCATTTTTCTAATTTTTTCATTTCCATCTCGTTTACTTTTCCAATGTACTGCAAAAATACTCATATTAATTTCTTTTCCAGCAATTGAGATTAATAAATCAGCTTCAATTATTGGTCTTAAGACTTTGTTTTCACAATATACGTTATGTGCTTTTGCATTTAAAATTTTATGTTTTGAAAAAATAGCAGTGTTAAAAGGAGAAGTATTTTCATTTATAAAAATTGCCTGTTTATAAACATTGTTAGAAAGACGTTTAGAAATATCTTTAATCACTTCAACACTTTCAATTTCTTCTAAAACTAAAATATCAGGTAAATCTTCTTTTTTTATTAATTCATTAGAGCAGATTTTAACTGCTTCTAAAAGCCTTGTAATTCTTTCATTATAACTTTCTTCATCCCAATTTTTATTTTGAAATTCTTTAAATTCTCTTCCATCTTTAATAAGATCGAAAAAAGTTTGAGTGTTATAACTAACTAGCGTAATATTATTTTTTTCTTTACAAGAAAGGAATAAAAATAATAACATGATAGAAGAAAAAAACTTTTTCATAAGGATTAAACCTCCTATTTAAATATTTAATATTTTTTATTCTATTTTGCCTTAAAAGATAAAAATATTTTTTTATTTACAAGAACAAAGTAAAGACCAGCCTAAGAGGTAGGTCTTCTTTTGATAAAATATCATTCTTAAATACCAATTATCTAATTTCTTCCCACTGTAAATGCAACCTTAAATTATGCTACTATAAGTTTATGAAAATATATAAAAAAGATATTAGTAAATGCCTTAATGGTGTGAAAGTAATTTCCATTAAAGGTGAACCTAAAACTGTTGTTGCCTTGCATTATGATTCTCGAAAGGTAATTCCTTCATCAGCATTTTTCGCTCTTGATGGGATACACCAAGATGGAAAGACTTTTATAGATGAAGCTATAAAAAAAGGGGCTACAGCTGTAATATACGAAGGTGAGATTACACATTTTCAAGATGATGTTTTATATATCAATGTAAAGGATATAAGGGAAGCAATGGCAAAGATTGCATCATCTTTTTATGAAAAACCTTCTTCATCTCTTTGTATTATTGGAGTTACGGGAACAGAGGGGAAAAGTAGCACAACATCATTTATTTTTCAATTACTAAAACTATGTAAACAAAAAGCTGGCTTTGTTTCTACCGTTAGTTATTCTTATGGTGATGCTTCTTTTCCAAACCCAGAACATCAAACAACTCCTGAATCCACCCAAGTACAAGAACATTTAGCAAAAATGAGAGATGAAGGAGTTTTTTATGCAGTTCTAGAATCTTCATCCCACGGACTTTCCCAAAAAACTGCAAGACTAAAAGATGTTATATTTGATGTAGGAGTTTGCCTTAACATAACAGAAGAACATTTGGAATTTCATAAAACTCTCGCATGCTATAGAAGTGATAAAGCAAACCTCTTTAGAATGATTGGAGAAGAAAACACTCATCAAAAATCTTCAATTAATGTACCTACTTTTGCGGTAATAAATGAAGATGACTTAAATGCTTCTTACTTAAAAAACATTATAAAAACACCTCTTTATTCTTTTACTCATAGTAAAGAAAAGTTTCAAAATAAAAAAAACATCTTTTTAATTGAAAATATTGAAGAAGCTGATTTTTTAAGCTTTTCTCTTTCTTACTTTGAAGATGAAATACTTAAAAAAACGAGAATCGAAACCAAACTTCATGGCTCTTATAATGCTGAAAACATAACTGCCTCTATTATAATCGCTTCTCGTCTTTTGAATATAAAAATTGAAGATTTATCTCCTTTAATCAAAAACATAAAACCAATAAAGGGAAGAATGTTTTCTATAGACGAAGGACAAGATTTTGAAGTAATTATAGACTATGCACATACTCCTTCTTCATTTAATGCTATTTTTCCACCAATAAAAGAACGCATTAAAAAAAATGATGGACGCATTATAAGTCTTTTTGGCTCTGGAGGAGAGCGAGATATACAAAAAAGAAGTGAGCAAGGACGTATTGCAGACCTTTATTCTGATATTATAATTTTAGCAGACGAAGACCCAAGAGGTGAAGACTCTGTTGAGCTTTTGGAAATGATTGCAAAAGGGATTACAAACAAAAAGAGAGAAGAAACACTTTTTATAATTCCAAAAAGAGAAAAAGCAATAGAAAAAGCTTTTTCTATTGCAAAAAAAGGAGATGTTGTGCTTCTTCTGGGTAAAGGACACGAAAACTCCATCATATTTAAAGATAGAGTGCAAGCCTATGATGAAGAAACTGTAGCACGCTCAATATTAAAGAAACACTAATCTTAAAAGCTAAATTCAAATCTTATAGATTATCCCAAATTAATGACTATACATCAAAAGTCCATCTAAAAAGATGGACTTTTAGTTTAAGGTAACTCTAAATTAAAATAAGCGGTTTCATCATCATAGTTTTCGTTTGGAACCCATAAAGCTGTTTTCTTTGTTAGATTGTAGACAACACTATGAACAGTGCAAGTGTTTTTATCTTTATTATTCCAATTTCTTCTTCCGACAGTGCTTAATATACGCATAGCCTCTTTTTCATCTTTCACTATTGCATTTGTTTTAGATAATTCATTATAAAGAGTTTCATATCGATCATAACCTGCTTTTTCATCATCACTTTCATAATAGTCAGGCTGAATAACAAAGTTTGTTACTACTTGATATTTACTTTGAGCTTCGCGAGAGCCAATGTGGGCATCTCCGTCATTATAGATAACAATCAAACGCCTCTTACTGCCATCATTGTCAGTTAAATCTGTTCCATTAACCCATTCAAGAATTGCACTTCTACCACTTGCATCTGCGATCATGTAATGATAGGATGTTCTAGCGGAATCATGTAAATCATACTTTGAGATCAATTCTACAGCTTCATCAACATTACTAGCATAATCTAAAACTAGGCGTAACATTGTAGTCGAAGTAATATCTGGTTTATCTGTATTTTGATCCGTTGCAACAGTCTTTTCTCCTTGATACGTCATATATATTCCACAACTCACACCTGCATCATTTATTCCATCGAGAGGGGCAAAGGGGGCTGCAAGGCTTGTTATTTTATCAAAAGTCCCTTTTATTTCTTTATCTGGTTTAATTCCTACAAATTGTAAATCAACAGTGGATATTGAGCTATGACGACCATTATTAGGTTTTGTATATACAATGCAAGTATTAGTTTGAGCAAAATCGTAATTTCTTGCAAATAAAACATCTCCATCTTCAGTTTTTGCTGTGAAAGATGAACAAGCTATTTCAGATTCTTTTATATCCATCTTCAAAAGACCTTTGGTTATCTTACTTGTGATAAATTTTATAAGTTCTCCATCATTTTTTGCACCACCTTGTTTTAAAAACTCATCAAAATAAAATCCACCCTTTACATACATTTCATAAACAGAACCATCCATGTGAGTATCATTTTTTTCTCTTAATTTTTTAATACTCATCACTGTAGAAATTTCATTTGTCCACAAAGAATAAATAGTAATTAAAAATATTAGAGTTAGTAAAACCAATCCTAATAATACAAAAGAAATAATTTTTTTAATATTCATACAACCCCCGCATAATGATATAGACTGATTTTTATAATATTAGTTGCATAAAAGTCAATAGGAGTATTTTCAATTGACTTTCAACATAGAAATGTTTCTTAATTATAAGATATCATTAGATTTTTGAATTAAAGAGTTATCACTACAGCTCCTGTTTTTGCATCTCTAAAAGAATTATTAAAGATAGAAGATGGCATCTTAATACGTAAACCAAAATGTAAACTTTTAATAATACAATCATCACCTTCTAAAAGCAAAAACCCCTTACTAGAACAGGCATATCTACCTATTTTTCCATTGGATAGTCTTATTATATTTGAAGTAATTATACAAGAGAAAAAAAATAAATCATCTTTTGTCTTTTTCCCATTTTTATTGCAATATATATACGAAAGACTTGCAACTTTTTTGTTTAAGCCCACACTATCAGAAAATTGAAGCAATTTACTTGGTGCTTTTAATGTAGAAAAAGCAAAATGACACCACTTATTTTTTGCAATAGGAGTTTTGCTAGAATGTTTTTCATGTAATGGACAATTTTCAGCATGTGAGCAAGGAGAGTCCACCGCATAACCTTTTTCTAAAAAGAAATGTCGAAAAGTAGAAATAATCGCTCCACCAATAGGAAATCCCGGCTCAACTATTAAAAAAGAGCCATCATTTTCTAAATATGAATCTATTGTTTTTGCATAATTTTTTATTTTCTCTTTTAAAGCGTCCTGCTTATTCCAAAGAAGCTCATTAAACATATTGCAAGAAATAAATAGAGAAAGCTTATTTTGCATTTGAATAGGAAAACTACCTTGTACTTTTTTTATTTTCCATGTTACTTCTTCTTTTGATGTAAGCTTACATAAAGAATGAAAAATCTCTTCGCCCAAAACCATAACTTTTGCAGAAATATCAACACAATAAAAAGTTATTCTCTTTTTTCTTAACTCTGGTTTTGAAATCCATAATGCTAAAATGCTTGTTAAAGGCCCACTTCCAAAATCTCCAACATAACTATCATCTTTAAGATTAAAATTAAGTGAATTAAACAGCGTAACCAGTCGATAGAGATTCCACCAAAGATAATAATAAATATATGAAGAAAGATTGATAGGATTATTCAAGTAGTTGTACGCTCTATCACATCTTTCATCTGTTAGCATATGAAATAGTTTTTTAATATTTTTAAACGTTGCAGTTTTTTGCCTTTGATTTAAGTTTAGCACTGGATCAACAAATTGAAAAAATGAATCAATTAGCTCATACTCTTGTTTTGTCAATTTGTTAAAAAGTGAGGATTCTATTTTTATTTTGGAATGCTCATATATTGTCTTTTTTATATTATCATTACTTTTGTGAGTGTTAGGAAAAGATTTTTCTTCATTTTCAATTTTTTTATGCAATTCTTTTTTTTGTTTTTTAGGAACGCTCTTTTTTATTTTTTGAGGTTTTTCAATAAATGTTGCATAAAAAGGTTTTTTATCCATAATTTTTAAAGAAGATTTTTATAATCTATCTTCCCACTTTACTCTGCTACCTTTCACAGTTAATAATATTGGAATGAATGAAAAACCTAAATCCTGTCTAATTCTATTTTGAATGTACCTTAAATAAGCCTCAGTTACATTTTCTGGTTTATTTGAAAAAAGTAAAAACTCAACAGGATGACAACTTTTCTGCACTATGTAGCGAAAAGTAAAACTGACACTAGGTTTTGATGGAGGTGGAGTTTCTGCAATCCAATCTCTCAAAGCAATATTAAGGCTAGAAGTGTCAATTTTTCTATTCAATTGTGAATTAATAAGTATAGCTTGGTTTAAAAGCTCTTTAACGCCATCCCCTGTCATACTGGAAATTGAAAGAATTGGAACATAACTCATTTTTCCAAACATAATTCTAATGTTTTTTTCATTTAAACGTTTAGTATGCTTTGTATTTTCTATAGTATCACATTTATTTAATACAAAGATTAAAGGAACCCCTTTACTTGCTGCATGATGACATATTTTTTTATCTTGCTCTGTTAAACCTTCGTTTACATCTATTAAGTGAAATACCACATCTGCTTTTTCTATACTTTCTAATGCCCTAAGAACAGAGTAATACTCAATATTTTCTTTTAATTTTGCTTTTCTTCTAATTCCTGCCGTGTCTTGAATTATAAATAAATACCCTTTATGAGAAAATTTACCTTCGATGATATCCCTTGTAGTTCCTGCAATGTCCGTAACAATAGAAGCATCTTTTTGAGTAAGATAATTAGAAAGAGTAGATTTTCCTGTATTTGGTTTTCCAACTATAGCAATTTTAATTTGTTTTTCTATATCTTTAACTCTTACATTTGAAAAATCTAGCCCCATCAATATAGTTTGAACTAATTCGTCAATATTCTCTCCATGTTCTGCACTAATACAAACTATAGAAGAAAAACCTTTTTGTAAAAAATTATAAGCTTCCTCTCTAAATCTTCCACCTTCTGTCTTATTTACTGCAACTATTAATTTCTTAGAGAAAGGACGTAATATCTCAATAAACTCTTCATCCTCACTTGAAAAATTCGTTGCATCTAAAAGGAGAAGCAATTTGTCAGCTTTTTTGAGATATTCAAGTGTTTTTTCACGTGCAATTTCATCAATTACACTATATTTACTCATTTTTGAAATACGAGGGGAAAAACCTGCACTATCAATCAGTAGTACAGGCTTTCCATCTAAAATAGCTTGATGTTCTATAGGTTCTCTTGTTACCCCTGCTGTAGGCTCTGTAATAGAACGTCTTTTATGCAAGAGTCTATTAAACAATGTAGACTTTCCCACATTTGGTTTTCCTATTATGAGAACTGAAGGAAGACCTTCATAATGTACTTCTTTATCTTTTTCTTCATTCATAATCTAAAACTTTAAATTAACTTGATCTGTCTTTTTATCTTGAGCTTGCATACTTGCTAAAGAATCGCAAATTTCATTAAACTTATTTCCAGCATGTCCTTTTACCCATTTCCATGAAAGAAAAGAACAAGAGGAAACAAGAGAATCCAACAATAACCATAAATCCTGATTTTTTACAGGTGCATTTGAAGAAGACCTCCAACCATTTTTTTTCCATTTTTTAATCCATTCAGTAATCCCGTTCCTTACATAACTAGAATCAGTATATATAGTAAGCTCCATACCTAAAAGATTTTTTTTATGAACTTCTTTTAATGCTTCTATTACGGCTTGCATTTCCATACGATTATTTGTAGTATCAACTTCTTTTCCACTTTGCTCATAAATAATTTCTTCTTTTTCAACAATTACAAACGCCCAGCCACCTTTACCGGGATTTCCTGAACAAGCACCATCAGTATAGATATCAATTTTTCTTCCTTGTTTTTTTTCATTTTCTTCTTCTCTAGATGAATCGTCTTGTGATGATTGCACTTGCAAATCAGAATCCAAAACAGAAAGATTTAAATATTTTTGATATGCCACGTCAAGAAGTTTTTCAGTTCTTTCAAAACTCATGCAAGGATCAGTAATAGAATAACCTCTCTGTCTAGTTTTTAAATATTCTTCTACTGTTATAGCACCTTCAAAAATAAAACTTTCTAGCATAGCTCCTCTAATCATTTTATTTTGCTCTTCATATCTAGCTTTTAACATTTCAAGAAATACTCTTTCTTGCAAGAGAGGTGTTTTCTTCGAATTATCATGAGAAGCATCAACTAAAATAGCTGGTGGTAAGCCCTTTTTCTCTAACATCTTTTTTGCATTAAGTAAAGATTCATCATCATAATTAGAACACATTTCATTATCATGTCTATATCCTCTTAAAACTAAATGAGTAAACAAATTTCCTTTTGTACGTACATTGCAAACCTTTCCATCTCCAGTGATACTTAAAAAAGCATGAGGGTAAATGCTCGAAAAGATTGCTTCAGTTGTAAGTTCTATATCGCCTAAAAGGCTATTTTTAAAACCCACAGAAAAATCTAGTGATGAAGCTAAATACCTATGTATTTGACTATTACTAGACCTTGCTCCTACAGAAGCCCAACTTATAATGTCGTTAAAATAAGAAAAAATTAGTGGGTCAACTATTTCATAAGCTATAGGAAGCCCTAGCTTTGATATTTCCAACATCAAAGCTCGTCCCCTTCTTATTCCATCTTCTATAGAAAAGTTTTCATCTATGTTAGGAGAACAAATAAAACCCGGCCAACCTATAGAAGTACGAGTTTTTTCAAGATACACTCGCATTACAATATAAAAAAGTGATGAATATTTTTTTTGCAATTCAGTTAATTTTTTAGCATATTCTAACGTAGCCTTTTCATCATGAACTGAACACGGACCTACAATTACTAAAAATCTTTTACTTTTAGAAAATAATACATTTTTAATTTCTTCTCTCGATCTTTCTACTTCCTTACTATTCTCACAAGGCATACAATCTTTTAAATCTTGAGGAGAAAATATACTAGATTCAAGAAAAGACAAACTCATTATTTTTTATTTTTCATTAAAGCGGCAAAAGGATTATACTTTGTACCATCATCATCTTTAAGATTTTTCTTATTTTCAAATGGCTTTTTATCCAGTTTTTTTTCTATAGGTTTCTCATTTTTATCTTTCGTACTAGATTTCTTTTTAATGAGTACTTTTTTCCCTCCATTAATTACAACTTCTTTAATTGCATCTTCTTTTTTTACATTTGTCCCTGTTGTTGCCTCTATGCTAGCATCCTTTTTTCTACTAAGACTAATGCGTCTTCTATTTTCATCAAGAGCAATAATCTTACATTCTAAAATCTCGCCTACTTTCAGAAGTTCTAAAGGTTCTTTGATAAAACTATCACTCATTTCAGAAATATGTAAAAGTGCTGTTTCCTTTATACCTAAATCAATAAAAGCACCAAAATCCACAACATTTTTCACTTTTCCTTTAACTTTCATTCCTTCTTTTAAGTCTTCAAATTTCAAAACACCTTGTTGCATTATGGGCTTTGGAAAATCTTCACGTGGGTCACGATTAGGTTTCTTTAATTCTTGGATGATATCTTCAAGGGTTGAATTACTGACACTATAGTCTTTTTCCAATTTTTCTTTAACGCTATTCGAAACTTCTTCATGTTTTGAGACAATATCATAAATCACCTTTCCAACATCATAGTTTTCTGGATGCACCCATGAATTGTCTAGAGGATTATCACTTTCAGGAATCTTTAAAAATCCTGCACACTGCTCAAATATTTTCTCCCCCATTCCTGAGATATCTTTTAAATCTTCTCTATTCTTAAAAATTCCTTTTTCTTCTCTCCTTGCAACAATCTTCTTTGCAAGGCTTGAATTTATTCCTGAAACATATTTTAGTAATGAGCTACTGGCAGTATTCAAATTTACCCCAACAGTGTTTACAACAGAAGAAACTACAGAAGAAAGCTCTTCACCTAACTTTTTTTGGTTTAAATCATGTTGATATAAACCTACACCAATAGATTTTGGTTCAATCTTAACTAATTCTGCAAGTGGGTCTTGCAATCTTCTTCCAATAGAAATAGCTCCCCTTATAGTTAAATCCAAGTTAGGAAACTCTTCCCTTGCCACATCTCCTGCAGAGTATACTGAAGCACCATCTTCATCCACTACAGTAAAAAGTACATTAGGACAAGAAGACTTAATTACGTTACTCACTAATTCTTGCACTTCATGGCTTGCAGTTCCATTTCCAATTGCAATTAATGCAATGTTATAGTCTTTTATGGCTTTAATTATAGAAACAGTGGCTTCATCAGCTTTATTTTGATAGATAACAAAAGAACCTAGATACTTCCCTGTTTCGTCTAGTGCTGCACACTTAGTTCCTGTTCTAATACCTGGGTCAAAGGCTAAAACTCTAGTACCTTTTATTGGACTTGCCATAAGAAGATTTTTTAAGTTTTCACTAAAAATGCTAATACCATGTACGTCAGCAATTTCAGATAAATCACCCCTAATTTCCCTCAAAACTTGAGGAGATAGGAGACGTAAAAAACCATCCGCAATAGCTTCTTTATGATATCTATTATGAAGTGTAGCCTGGTCTTCTAGTATCTTAATACCTTCTTCAAGATCGACTTCTAGTTGAACAGCTAATTCTCCTTCTTTTTCACCTCTATTAATTGCCAAAACTCTATGTGCTTTAATTGACTTTATGGGTTCTGTATAGTCCCAATACATTTGATATACAGATGTTTTCTGTTTTTCTTCATCCCCGACCCCTTTAACTACAAATTTACCTGTATTAGTAAAGAAGTCTAAAATTAACTTCCTATTTTCTGTGCTTTGTGAAGTCTCTTCAGCTATTATGTCTTTTGCACCTTGTATTGCATCTTCAACTGTCGGCACATTAAGTTTTTCATTTTCTGCATCTAGCTTTATAAAGTCTTTTGCTTTCAAAATAACATTTTCTTCAGTTTCTAATTTAATAATTTCAGCTAAAGGAGCTAATCCTTTTTCATTAGCCAACATTCCACGTGTCTTTTTCTTTTTCTTGAATGGAAGCCATATATCTTCTAGTTCTGTTAGAGTGTGGGCTTTTTTGATATTGTTATAAAGAGCTTCTGTGAGTTTTCCTTCATTAAAAATACCTTTGATAATTTCTAAGCGACGAGTTTCCATATTAGTAATTGAATTGTGAAATTTTTCACAATCTCTTACTTGAACTTCATTCAAATTTCCATGTTTTTCCTTTCTATACCTAGAAATAAAAGGAATAGTACACCCTTCGTTAAGTAACGAAATAACCGCTTTTGCCTGAAAAAGCAAAACACCTGCAGAA
Organism: Treponema sp.; assembly: GCA_052169955.1. Classification (GTDB taxonomy): domain Bacteria; phylum Spirochaetota; class Spirochaetia; order Treponematales; family Treponemataceae; genus Treponema_B. The sequence goes on along the minus strand of JBQNBL010000006.1, from coordinate 1,137 downwards.
GTTGCAGTTTCCTGTAAGATAAAGTCTTCGTCAATCGAAAGACCTTCTATAAATTCTTTTGTAAATTCCATTAGCCGATTATATAGTTAGTAATTAATATACGTCAAGAACCTTAACAAAAGCCAAAATCTTACAACATTTGAATAATTTAAATCTTAAATGTTGCTCCAATTTTTAATAAAAAGTTGTATAGGTATAGATTTTTTATCATCTACAATCCATCTAATCATGTTAAGCCCTACCCCATGTGTATGAGAAGCTGTAATTCCTACTTTATCAGTAAAAAAATATGTGTAATCATTACGCAAAGCGAACAATACTAGCAAAAGGATATTAGTACGTTCAGCATTTATACCTCCATAACTTAGGATATCTTGTTCTTTCATGCCCATAAAAACCTAATCCACCACCTGCCCATAAACCCCCGGTAAAGGTAGCATAAAAGTTACCTCTTTTTAGTGAATAACCAAGATACATCTCAGAAAATGAAATAATTCCTCCTTTGGGAGTAAATGGAATTGCAAGGTTAAAATTGATAAACATAGCAAAACCATTATGTTTTCTATACATAAAATCTAGTGATGTAACAGCTCCAACTGGTCCCCAGCCTAACGTTGGAGATAAGAAATATTCATTTTCATCCTGAGAAAAATATGTTTTAGAAAATTCTTCAGAATAGGCAATACCAAAAAGCAATGCAAAAATTAATAAACTAAAAATCTTTTTCATAAATTATCCTTAAAGAAGATAAAAAACAACTCTTATAGTACAGCCTGAGCTTTTACTTATAGTTTAAGACGAGAACACATTCAATGATATGCAGTCAAAAACATATCACATAGTCATAAGCTAACCATAAATCTATGAGACCATTATAAGCTAAAAAAACACTTCTATCAAGTTCGAGAAAAAATTATAATTAAGATTTAAGTATACTAAGGAAGAAAAGGGAAAGTTATCACTCTCCCTTTTTAGTTATTCCATTTGAAATCCATCAGGAATTTCTATGTTAGAAGCGACATTTTGAACATCTTCATCTTCTTCTAATCTATCTATTAGTTTTAATACTTTAGCTGTTGTATCATTATCACAAGCAATATATGTATCAGGAATCATTGATATAGCTGCAGAAACAGA
>JBQNBL010000005.1:0-110443 GCA_052169955.1 Treponema sp. | reverse complement strand
CCAAGAACCACTAGCAACATACTTTCCGTCAGGACTATAACAGATAGAGCTCACACCGGAAGTATGTCCACTCAATGTTTTTACACACTCCCCTGTCTTTACTTCCCATAGCTTTACTGTATTGTACCAAGAACCACTAGCAACATATTTTCCGTCAGGACTATAACAGATAGAGCTCACAAGGCTAGAATGCCCACTCAATGTTCTTAATAATCTTCCTGTCGTTACTTCCCATATTTTGACTGTACCATCACCAGAACCAATAGCAACATACTTCCCATCAAGACTATAGCACACAGAATTTACATCATCTGTATGTCCACTCAATGTTTTTATACACTCCCCTGTTGCCATTTCCCATAACTTGATTGTATTGTCGTAAGAACCACTTACAATATACTTATCATCAGGACTGTAACAGACAGATTTCACACCGGAAGTATGTCCACTCAATGTTTTTACACACTCCCCTGTCTTTACTTCCCATAGCTTTACTGTGTAATTCCAAGAACCACTTGCCAGATATTTACCATGACGGCTGTAACATACAGAGTTCACATAGTTAGTATGTCCCTCAAATGTTTTTATACACTCTCCTGTCGCTACCTTCCATATTTTGACTGTTTTATCCTGAGAACCACTTGCAATATACCTACCATCAGGACTATAACAGACAGAGTTCACACCAGAACTATGCCCACTTAATGTTTTTACACACTCTCCCGTTGCTACTTCCCATATTTTAATTCTGTAATCAACAGACCCACTTGCAACATAGTTACCGTCAGGACTGTAATATACAGAATTTACATCATCTGTATGTCCTTCCAATGTTTTTATACACTCTCCTGTCGCTACTTTCCATATTTTGACTGTTTTATCCTGAGAACCACTTGCAACATACTTACCGTCAGGACTGTAATATACAGAATTTACATCATCTGTATGTCCTTTCAATGTTTTTATACACGCTCCCGTCACTACTTCCCATAGCTTTACTGTATCACCTTTAGAACCACTAGCAACATATTTTCCATCCAAACTGTAACATACAGAGTTCACAGCACCTGCATGTCCTGCATTAAAAACAACCTCAGGCTTATTCATACTAGAGCTACTAGCAGAGTCCTCTTGCCATTTCTTTTTTGCTTCAATCCTTCTAGTCTGTGCTACAGCTATAATGAAAGAAAAAAAAATAAAAAGTGCGATAAACATAAAGCGTTTATGTTTCATTGATAACTCCATAAATTTCTTCAATCGATGATGTTTCTTTGATTTTATAGACAATAAATATAGCAACATACAATCTTTAAAAATTCCTATTCTCTATTTATCCACACCTGCAAGGTAGATATGAAAAATCATGTGGTTATACATACAAGGATTCTGTTTTCTTTCTGTCTTTTTTGACACCTCAATACTAACTTTGTTAAATAAATCAACTACATTTAAGTTTTTCTCACTGATGTGTTGCGTCAAAATGGATGTGAATAGGCCATCTTGTGCATGATACCCAGATTCTGTAGAGTAAATAACTATTGAAGAATCAGGTAACCTGCTTATAGGTGCTTCAAAATCTGTTACTCTCTTACTTGCTCTTCTATTATTTTTATGTGGAAATGGATTGTTCCTCGAAGAATCAAATATGATAACATTTACATCACCCTGCATGCACTTCATAACATTTCCAACACTCACACATTTAATGCTTGCTTCAATCGCATCTTCAACCTTTATACTTATGGGAATCAGGTATAGTACCCCATCAATCTGAACAGCGTGTCCAACATAATGAAAGAACGCAATACCACCTTCTTTTTCAGTTTTTTTTCTAAAGCTCAATAATGCATCTTCCATGCTTTCTTTGTTACCATTTCCAACAAGAGTAACATTAAAACCTATGCTCTCTAACGCAACTTTTAAAGAGCGAGCCTCAGTCACTGGCTGAGACAAAGCTCCTATATTTCCTCCATACTCATTGTTTACAATGAGAAGAGCATTTTTTACTTCTTGAGCTGATGCAAGAATGGGGCTGAGCATGCATATTAATATGAAGAAAAAACTAAAAAAACACTTATTTTTCATAGATTACCTCCTTTAAAAATATCCGAATTATTTTATTTTACTTGCATAATCAAGGGTGTTTTTCCCAGATATAAGATGAATATTTGTTTACAATATTTTCTGCATTAATGGAAGGATTGCTAACATCTATAGGTATCCATGAAGATTCGTTTTTTTTCCTTACATACCAGTTTGATGTATCTTGAAATGTCACGCTTGTTAGAGAATTACAGTCACCAAAAGCATCATTTTTAATCATCTTTAAAGAAGATGAAAATGTTATGTTACTAAGAGCAAAACAACGACTAAATGTCTCCACTCCTATACTTGTAATTCTTTCAGGTAAAGTAATATCTTCCAATTCTTCGCAAGAATTAAAAGCTGCTTCTCCAATATTTTCTAAAGTACTAGGTAAGTTAATTGTCTTAAGAGCTGTACATCCATGAAATGCCCACTCCCCTATGCTCATAACTCCTTCAGGAACAGTAATCTTTTTTAAACTTTGACAACCACTAAAAACACTTCTTCCAATAGTTTTTAAACTACTAGGTAATGAAACTAGTGTAATGGATGTACATCCAGAAAATGTGTCATCTCCTACATTTGTTATACCTTCAGGTAAAAGAATGGCTTTTAAACTCTTACATCCCCCAAAAGCTCCATCTTCAATTGTTTTTAAAGTATTGGGTAAGCTAATTTCTTGTAAATCAGTATAACCAATGAAAGCACCATCTCGAAGAGTTTTTATTGTTTCAGGCACCTCTACGCTTTTTATACCTTTTGCACTTTCAGAATAAGGTTTCCTACCAACTTCCACTACATTCCAATCATAAATTTTTTCAGGAACAGAAAAATAACGTCCATCTAATTTTTTTATTGCATTTTCAGTCCATCCACAAAAACACACAGAATATTGATCTATAATATTAAATTGATATCCACCATGTACATATACTGTTTTCTTATCAATTTCGCAAGCAAAAATTAACAAAGTAAAAACTATCAAAACATAAAACTTTTTCATAAAACTTCTCCTAAGTATTACATATAATAATCAATAATTTTTATTTGAATACCAATATTAAATGAATGTTGAATAAGAGGAATTAAATCTTTCGAACCAGTAACTGAAATTTTAGGACCATACTCTACATAAAGAATACATCTATCGTAGATGCTAAATTCTAAATCAGTTGGAAATTTAAAGCCAAAGATAAAATTGCTAACCGTTGTAATGAAGTTGAAAGTAGTAACTGTTTCCCACTGAAATGAAGGAGCAAGCCCAAAATGAAAGGCGAACCATTTATATTTATAACCGAACTGTCCAACTATAAAATTAAATTCATTATATTTTATTGTTTCAGTAGTGAACTTCTTAACACAAAGAGTATAATCAGTCCTAATTTTAATGTCAAAACCATCTTCAAGATGAAATCTTGCTTCAGTTAATCCTAAAGTAAAACCATGAGAATTAAAAGCAAGTTCTTTATTTTTAGTTGTAAAATGAGAAACATTATAACCAAAATTTACTTCAAGTGAGCAAAAATCGTTCGACCAACGAGACACAGAAACATTTCCCATATCGTCTTTTGCCGTAAGCATCTCATTTATTTCATTTAAAGCATTACGTGCATTTTTAGTTCCTTCCTCACTACAATTTGCTTTAGTAGCTTTTTCATACCATTTTTTTGCTTCTTTAATATCTTTATTTATATTTCCTTTGCCATAATGATAAAATATTCCCATTTTCCACATAGCATTCCCATTTCCATTTTCTGCAGCTTTTTTATACCATTTGAAAGCTTCTGACTCATTTTTTGTGATACCAAAGCCTAGCTCAAAGCAATATCCAACAATATATTCACCTTCATTGTCATGAGCATCCGCTGCAATTTTTGCATATTCAAAAGCTTGTTTATAATCCTTGTATACCCCGTTCAAACCTTTTAAATATTTAGAAGCAAATTCAACACTTAGTCTTACTTGTTCTTTAGAAAGATATTTAAGCTCTAGTTTTGCTATATTTTCGCTTTTTATTAAAATATTACTGTTTTCACTTACTCCATCTTTATACTTAATTTTTAATCTATGATTTCCACTAGGAATTTCAAATCTCTTTTGTGAAAATCCTTCAATTTCACCTGCATATTCATTATCTATAACTATGGAAACAGGTGTATAGGTAGAAACATCTAAAAATCCATTTAAGGTTTTACTTGCAAACCCGAAATCCTTACCCGCAAGATATACTTTACCTATCAATTTGTTATAATCTGCTGGTTGCTGATCATTATCACTCTGATTCATAACCTCACGACGAACTTCCATCAACATATCTATTATAGTGATATTTTTTTTTGTAATATATCTCGTTAAAATAGGAGTAAACAGTCCATCTTGAGCTTCCTGATTGCTATCTGCAGAATAAATTATAATTGAATTCTCACGTCTATTATTAATAGGAGCAAGTCCTCTTTTTGCTACTCCTCGTGTTCCCGATTTGAATGGATTGTTTCTGCAAGAATCGAGAACTACAATGTTTGCATCTCCTTGCATATTATCCATCAAGTTTTCAACATTTACACATTTACCACGCACCTGTTCTATACTATCAAGTGAGGTTTTTGCAGGAAGAAGATAATTCACCCCATCAATCTGCACTGCATGTCCACCATAATGAAAAAATGCAATACCACCTTCTTTTTTACATTTTTCTTTAAAACTAAAAAGCACATCTTCCATTTTCTCTCGATTCGCATTTTCAACAATAGTTACATTAAAACCAATGCTTGCTAAAGCATGCCTTAAATCACGAGCTTCTGCTACTGGCTTATCAAGAGAAGGAACATTTCCTCCATACTCATTGTTTGCAATAAGAAGAGCATTTTTCACTTCTTGGGCAGATATAAAACTAGGAACTAAAAATAAACAAACTAAAAAGAAAATACTGAACAAATACTTATTTTTCATCAAATCTATTCCTTATTGTCAGTTTTCATCTCATATATATTGGAAAATCTTGTTTTCGTAAATCTCGCATTGGTGTTTGCTCATAGCCCCATTTTTCATACGAGCGACGTGGCACTTCTTCCTCCGCATAGGCACTTAACTCTTGCAATGTGATAAATCCATCTCCATCAGCGTCTGCCTTGCCACTCAAGCCTTCAACCAATATATAAGTAAAAATGCCATGCCCTTCATAGCCTTCCATTGCCACTTGATCATCAGACGAAGCAACTATTGTAGCGTGTCCTGTAGAGCGAGTGAGGCGGTCTATTGCTGTTTGCTCAGATAATCCCCTCGTATTGTTTCCTAAAAAAGAGCCTGCATTACATGTGTCCATCAATATTAAAGTTTTTCCTGCTTTTATTAGAGAAAGATAGCGAATAAGGTCGTTTTTTGAGATGCCTTGTTGTTGAATAGCTTCAGAGCTTGTAAAGCGAAAGTTTGAAGGAAGATAATAGTAATCCCCATCTTCATCATAAGTGATTCCATGCCCTGCAATATAAAAAACAAAGACATCATCAGCTTGAATTTGAGTGCTAAGTTTTTCAAATGTTGACTTAAGCCCATCCTTAGTCACATTGTCATCAAAAAGATTATAAGTAACGATGTTTTGATATAATGATTTTTTCTGATTTGAAAAGCCTTTTAGTATAAACTCAGCATCTGGCACTGCATATTTTAGTTGCAATCGGCGATCTCTATATTTGTTAATTGCAACAGTAAAAATATAGAGGTTAGGTTTTTTAGCTTTGCCATGCCAATTGAGTATTTTTCTTGCTCTAAGACTTTCAATCTTGCCTGCTTCATTTTTTGCGTAGAGTTCAAGTGTATTCTCCCCATTTTGCAAGGTAACAGTGTGAGAAAAGTATAACGTCTGTCCACTCTTGCTTGGCACATTTTCTGCTAGACGAATGTTTTTGCCATTAAGCAAAAGGTTTACCTCGCCTATTCCACCACCTGTGTTTTGAATTGAATATTCTATTGCTACATCTCTATTTGTAATCTCTTCATCAAGATTTAAGAATGCTGTGATTGGAGCAGAGCCACTTCGCACAATATTTGTAAAATTCACATTTTTAGCATAGCTAGAAATATCTTCACCACTCAATTTAGCAGATATTAAATCTGGACGATAGAGAAAGTCATACATTTGGTCTATACCAATTGTCTTCATTCCGTCCACAATATGCACAAAGTTTTTTGTTGCCCAGTCACTTCCTACAAAAAATCCTTCAGGAGTGAATGTGAGCCATTCTTCATCATCTAGGTTGAATGTGGTGGCAAGTAACTCACCTGTGCTGGCATTCCAAAATCTTATTGTGTAATCACTAGAACCACTCACTAAATATGCACCATCAGGGCTATAGCATACAGAATTCACCCACTCTGTATGCCCTGTTAGCGTGTTTATGCACTGTTCTGTTGCAACATTCCATATTTTGATCGAACCATCCCAAGAGCTACTTGCTAGATACTTTCCATCAGGACTATAGCATACTGATGTTACAGGACTCTCAAATTTGAATGTCTTTAATAATATACCACTTTCTGCTTCATAAATATTGATTGTTCTATCCCTAGATCCACTTGCAAGATATTTCCCATCAGGCGAATATGCAACAGATTCCACATGATATCTATGTTCAGTTAATGTTTTTATACACTTGCCATTTGCAACTTCCCATATCTTTATTGTTTCGTCCGTAGAACCACTTGCCAAATACTTATTGTTAGGTGAAAAACTAACAGAAAGCACAGCATCTGTATGCCCTTCCAATGTTTTTACACATTTACCACTTGCAACTTCCCATATTTTGATTGTTCTATCAGCACATCCATATTCATTGCCAAGTGATTTCCCAGCTGCACTTGCTAAATATGCCCCATCAGAACTATAACATACTGAGTTTACCTCATCTGTATGTCCTTCAAATGTCTTTATGCACTCACCTGTTGCTACTTCAAAAATCTTGACTGTGTTATCATCAGACCCACTTGCTATATACTTTCCATTAGGGTTATAACTGACAGAATTCAAAAAGGATCCATGCCCTTCTAATGCTTTTATATATCTACCATTTTTGGCTTCCCATACTTTTGTTCCTCCAATTGAAGTACTTGCTAAATATTTGCCATCCAGTGAGTAAGCAACAGAATATACTTTACTTAAATTACCAACTATTTCCCTTACGCTCTCTCCAGTTGGCACTTTCCAAATCTGAATCTCCCAAGCACCACCACTTGCTAAGTATACACCATCTGGGCTGTAGGCAACATACCCTCCACTTAACGTTTTTACACAATCACCACTTGCAACTTCCCACAGTGATGAACTACTTACCAGATATTTACCATCAGGAGAATAGGCAACAGATCTCACATGATATGTATGTTCAGTTAATGTTTTTATACACTTGCCATTTGCAACTTCCCATAACTTAATTGTTTTATCATCAGAACCACTTGCTAAATATTTACCATCAGGACTATAATATACTGAATTTACCTCATCTGTATGTCCTTCAAATGTTTTGACACATTCACCCGTTGCCACTTTCCATAACTTTACTGTTTTGTCGTCAGAACCACTTGCAAGGTATGCACCATCAGGTGAATAAGCAACAGATCCTACATCATCAGTATGCCCACTCAATGTTTTTATACACTCACCTGTTGCAATTTCCCATATCTTTACTGTTTCGTCCCAAGAACCACTTGCAAGATACGCACCATCAGGTGAATAAGTAACAGATCTTACATAACTTGTATGCCCTGTTAATGTTTTTATGCATGCCCCTGTTTTAACTTCCCATATCCTTATTGTTTTGTCATTAGAACCACTTGCTAAATAAGCTCCATCAGGTGAATAACTAACAGAATATATATCATCTGCATGTCCTGTTAATGTTCTTAATAATCTTCCTGTTTCAGCTTCCCATATCTTTATTGTTCCATCACTAGAACCGCTTGCTATATACTTCCCATCAGGTGAATATGCAATAGATTCTATAGTGCCAGAATGCATAGAATTAAACACAATTTCAGGCTTATTCATGGTATGGGTAACATAGGCTGAATCAACTCCTCCCTTCTTTTTTGCTTCAATCCTACGTGTGTTAGACTGGGCTATAAGCACACCGCTTATTAAGGCAAAAAGAGTAAATAAAAATATATGTTTTTTCATGAATATTTCCTCGATTTTTCAACAATCAAATATTAAGGAAGACTTAAAGCAGTCTTCCTCATAAAAAGTTTTATGGCACAACTGTATAAGCTATTTTAAACACTCCAGTTGTTATGTTTTCATTTTTTTTAACAGCAACTATGCCACGTGTCGTGCTTGTAATTAATGAAGGATGATACTTTTGCTCCGATGTTTCATCTGGTAGCCATGCTTTGTCTGTTGCAGCATAGATAAAAAGATGTTCTGCTCCAAAAACACCGTCAACCACTTGATAGTCAAGGGTGTTGTCATCAGGGAATGTTCTTACAGTATTTGCTTTAATAAAGTTGTCTTTGATAGGAAGCCAAAAGGTATTTCCTTCTGCGTCAATTCCCATAATTCTCACATATGCGTCTTTATCTGTAGCTACTAAAAACTTAACAATGTCTCCAGGGTGCAAGGTGTCTACAACATTGTTTTTCTTATCTAACATATAAGCAGTAATTTGCACTGTATTCTCAGTTTTTAATTCTTCTGTCTCCACCACTTTGTCTGTTTCTAGCTTTTTTGACTCAGCCTCTGATATATTGTTAGTTTTAGTTCCGCCATTTTCAGTTGCACTCATATCTTTTTTAGTCTCAGTTAAACTATCTTTAGCTATAGCATTTTCAGTAGAGGAAGTCTCACTTTCAAGAATGGTCTCTGCCTCTTCAAAATCCTTTTCGATAGCTTTCACTTCTTCAATATTTTGTGGATAAAGGGTCAGCCCATAATCTAAAAGTTCAGAAGATTGAATTGTTGCAGTTTCTGAAGCAAAAAGCTCTACCTTATCACCTTCAGAAAGCTCAAGATATAAGGTTAGGCTTACTATACCTTTTGCTTTGTTTTCAATGTATTTACCACTAATTGTATACTTTTTCTTATATGCTGTTTTTGGCTTTTTCATCATAGCAACAAGCCCACGTGTTTTTGTTTCAAGCTGAACTGTCTTTAAAGTCTCTCGCACAATCTTGATTCGCCTCATCTTAACAGCTGCTTTTGCAATTTCATCTTTCATCCATGCAGCAGCTGTTCCATTGGTTTCAGTCTCTCCAAAATTAATAGAACCAATTACAACCTCTGCACTTGGAATACTATGTTGTGCAAGCTTTTCATCAAAGCGACTAAGCACGTCTTTGATCGAAGTTTCACCAAATAAACCATTCACTACAATACAAAACAGTAAAACAAAAAATAATTTTCTCATTATTTAACTCCTTAAAAATTAATTGAGTATTTTCTTTCTATATTTTTTAGAATTCGAGATCAATTCTCATGTGTTTATTGTCTTGCAAAGAGTTTATAAACTCTTTGGGAGCAAAAACACTAATAGGCATCATTACTTCACCTTGCATTTGAGGTCTTATTCGCATAAGATTATCATGTCTAGGTGTAGAAGCAATAATTTCATGCTTTGCTTTATCATAATAGATAAAGCGAAAAAAGAGATTGTAAGCTAAAAAATTGTTTTTAAATTTTAAATTAATAAATTTGTTAAAACTATGTGGAAGTAAAGTTATTAAGACATTGCCTTGTGGACTATCTAATAGAACCTCACAAACGTATGCACTCTCATTAGAAATAACCACACCACCATCTCCACCTATTTCTTTAGGAACAGTTATACTTGTTAGTTTATCATCTCCATACATCACAATGTGAGAATAAAAAACATCTTCTGAACCCAATCTTCTTTTTATTTTGTAATCATTAAATCTTACTGCCCTGCATAAGAACACTCCTTGCTTATTAGTGATAAATGGAGAATAGTCAAGTTTTCTAATCTGACTTTTGCGTACTCCTCCCAACACATTACCATTTTGAATCTCTCCTGCAAAAAATACCAAATCTTCATCACTAGTATTAACTACTTCCAATAAACCTTTCTCTCCAGATTTCAAGAATACATCAACCTTATCAGAAGAGTTTTCACTTGTTTTATTAGGTATAGTTGCACAAGAAATCAAAATAGTTGTTAAAATAAGTATTATCATATACTCAAAGTATATTTTCATAATATCTTTCATTGTTATTTATCTCCTAGTATTGTTTTTCCTACTGATGTCAATCGTAAAACACTAGAACTTCCATAGTCTTCACCACTTGGCAAAATGGAAGAAAAAGAAGCTATAAAACCATAGTCAAGGCATGGAACAAATGACCTTAAAAGTTGATATTTCATTCCTTTATAGTCTTGTCTCCATACTTCTTTACCAGTTTTTATATCCAAACTTGAAATAAATGGAATGCCGTCCACACCTGAACTTTCTTTTGCTTTACACACTCCACTTGCAACCAATTCTTTGCTTTCTTCATTCAAATGTAATGAAGAAATGTAAGAAAAGGCTCTTGTATCTTGATATAAAACTTCAAGGTTCTCACCATCTATTTTCAATATGATAGCTTCTGATTTTTCACTTCTTGAAGTTTCCCCACCAACGTAAAGAGTTCCAGTAGAAGTTTGCACTACTGATGAAATAGATGATATTTTCTCTTGTAATGAAATCTCTTTAACCTTACCATCTTCTTTTAATTCATATAGCTTAGATGATAGGATTCTTTCCTCCTCATCAACTAAATTGCAAAATAAAAATAGACTCTTAGAATGTTGATTATAAAAAGGAATAGCTGAACTCATAAAATCTCTTTGAGGAAGTTGAATTACTAAAGGTTTATATTGCAATTTATTTAAAGAGAGACTTAGAAAGCTAATTTCCTCTTCGTCAAAGCCCACCAATGTGGCATTTTCATTATTATTTAAAGATATAGCATTAAGACTTAAACATTCAGGGCATTTTTTGTTATTTAACAATACACCTTTGGGTGAATACAGCCACATTGCCCCTACATTGCTTCTCTCTACAATACTTTGCCCAATGGTAAGAATATCTCCATTTTCTAAGATAAGAGCATCGTTTATAGTGCCTTCTACTATCTTTTCCTTGATCTCCCATTGAACATTACCTGTTTCACGATTCATGCAACATATGTATGGGCAGTAATAGGGGTTTCCATTTTCATCAAGTACTTTACTCCTACCCACAGCATAGTAGCTATTTTCTTTTGCAATAACTTTTTCAATAATCAAAGAATCATCTTCAATTTTCCACAATGGCTCGCCCACTTTTAAGAGAGGACGCTCATCAGTTTTGATAACTTCTTTTCCATTGAATTCGTAAGTGTATATGTAGCTGGGTTGAAGTGATGAAATGGAGAAAGGTATCTCAGTTCCATTATACAAAATAAGCATAGAAACTTTATCATGTGATGTATAAAAAGCTCTGTCTTTTGATGAATAGACAATGGATTTTTTAGGAGGTACACTCTTAGTGTTATCCATACTAAAATATAAACTTCTAGCACTTGAATTACACACTTCAATCCCTTTATTGCTTGAGTTTTTGAGAACAATATAATACTGTTTTTCTTTTAATAAAGCTCCTTCTATACTAATAGAAACTTTTTGTTCTAACCCATTTTTGCTCTCTATCCTATAATATCTATAATCAATCATTGGAATAACTTGCCCATTCACTGGAACTTGAAGCTTTGCATAAAAAAAGGACGTTGTCTCATCTTCAATATAAATCAATTTAGTGAATCTTTTAGTTTTTTTTGGCTCTATATGCAAAATAGGAAAAAGAGATTCCGGATTATCTTGCATTATATCAACAGCAAAAGGTGTATCATTAAAAAATGATATACTCAATTCTTTTTCATTTGTAGCACCAATCACAATTTTTGTAGAAGTACAGCCAAAAACAATAAAAAATAGAAGTGTATAAAATAAAGGTTTCATAGTAAAAATAGACAAGGTTCTATAGCATGGAGTGCTATAGAACCCTTTTAAAAAGTTTATTCCAAATCCAACTGATCTTTTGCATTGTATTCTATATCACGTTCTGTAGAACTTTCTATTTCTGTTTTTATAGTTCCATTTTCGTTATAAACAGAAATTTCATATTCAACTCCAGCTCTAAACAAAGTTGGCTCTCCATTAAATAGCTTCACATAACGCTTTTGTACAGGTCCAGTACGAAGATCTGCATTAAGGGCTCTGTATGTTTTTCCCGACTCTGTCGCATCTAACTCAAAAGTCAACGTTTCACCTGAATTGATCATTGAATATCCATTTTGAGATGATATTTCTGTATTGTCATCCCTAAATATAAATGCTCTTCCACTTTCATTTTTTACTGTAAGATATGCAACTCTTGCACCATAGAGTTTACCATCAGGCATTGGAAATGGAATGTTTTGAGGTCTTTCACTTCCAACTACAGGACGAGCAGGTATACCATCTTCCTCCTTCCCTGTAATACTATTTATCTTTCCTGTATCTCTATCATACATCAAATAAGTTGGATAAAAGACATAACCTCTCTTATTTTGTTTTACATATACATATTGTTCTTTACAATGAGGAGGCAAGGTAGTCAATACTTCTCCAGTAGTTCCATTCAAACGTACTTCAACAGGATATGGAGACATATTCTCAAATAACAATTGTCCTTCTCCACCAACTTGCTCAACAATAGTAAAAGATGATTTTTTAGAACCAAAAACAACCAACTTTGCCCATAAAACATCTCTTTCACTATCTAGTCTACCAGCTTTTTGTTCATAGACTGCTTTGTCCACTGCTCTACATAAAAAAGCACCAGATTGAGAGCTTATAAATGGTCTAAAATCAAAAGAGCGAGTGTCATTTGCACGAATACCACCAAGAATATTTTTTCGATTTATATTGCCTGCAAATACAACTAAGTCATACTCAGTCTTGTTATTTAGCTCTAACTCGCCATTTGCTTGATTTGCAAATGAAAGTGTTTTCATGTCTCTTGCAACCTGCCTATTAGGTGTACTCACGCACCCTGCCAGAATGGCAAAAACCAACAATCCCATTGACAAAGTCAACATTCTTTTTTTCATAAAGAATCCTCCATAAATATTATTACATCAAAAAAATGATGTTACACCACAATCTACAACAATATTTTATTTATTTCAAGATAATAACATCAAGATATTACTATAATTTTATTCATGTCATTTAAGGATAGACTTAGAAAAGAAATTGAAAACAAAGGGCTTTTAATAAAAGAAATGTCAGCTAAAGTGGGCATTAGTAACAGCACATTTTTATCATATATAGACGCACGAGGAGTACTACCAAACATCGAAACAGGAGTTAAAATTGCAAAAATTCTAAATGTTTCAGTAGAATATCTTGTAACTGGTAAAGATGAGACAATTGATACAAAAAAAAGAACAGACATTCAAGACATTGTCAAAGACCTTTATTTCCTTGATCAAAACCAAATTGAAATTATAAAAAGAATGATCCATGGACTTAGACAATAGAATTAAAGCTAAAACATTTTACTTTTCAAGTATATAGACATAATAAATATTTTTTTCTATAATTATACCCCTCATGTTAGGTATTATATCTTCATATTTTGGTCATCTTTATGGACCTTTACGTCTTTTTCAATCCTATAGTGTTTTAATTGCATTGGGCATTTTTTCAGGCTTTTTTATAACACTATTTTTCTTACCGAAATTTTATTTTTTGCTTCCTCGTGATAGAGGTAGAGATTTCTCAGTAAATCCAGAATTAGCAGTTGGAAAGCCTACATCTTCAGGCTTAATATTTGTTTCCTTCTTTTGCGTTCTATTTTTCATTCTGGTATACCCTACAATAACACAAATGCTGGTAATAATACTCACATGGCTTGTTATGCTTACAGGCTACCTTGATGACAAGGATAGTAATCCATGGAATGAATACTTAAAAGGTTCTCTTGATTTACTCCTGTCAATTTGTACAACATGCGTTCTTTTTTTTATGTATTTTAAGGGAAACACATCTTATTGGTTACCAATCACCAGCAAAATCTTAACCATACATCCAGCTATATTTTTTGTAGTTTCAATTCTCATATTATGGATATCAATAAATACAACAAATTGCACAGATGGAATTGACGGTCTTTCTAGCACACTCACACTCATTGCTCTTTTTTCGTTAGGGGGCATTTTTTACTTTATTCTCGGAAATGTAAAAGTTGCAAACTATTTAATCGTTCCATATTTGCAAGATGGTGCTTCTTGGGCAGTATTAATATTCTTACTATCAGGTTGCCTTATGGGCTATCTTTGGCACAATGCCTATCCTAGTAAAGCATTGATGGGAGATGCTGGTTCAAGGGCTTTGGGTTTTATAGTTGGAGTTCTAGTAGTGGTTTCAGGAAATCCATTTCTACTTTTGATGACTAGTAGCGTGGTTTTAATAAACGGAGGCACTGGCATTGTAAAAGTAGCCCTCTTGCGTTTTTTTCACATTCCTACTTTCAAAAACATAAGATTTCCTCTTCATGATCACATGCGAGAAGCGTTAAAATGGTCACCTACACAGGTTTTATTACGTTTCATTATACTACAGATAGTAATAACCACCATTCTTTTTGCTATAATATTCAAAATTAGATAAAAACACATATGAAAACAGTGGCCATAATTTTAGCTGGTGGAAAGGGAAGTCGATTTTCGAACAAAGAAATAAAGCAGTTAGTAAAAATAAAAGGAAAAGCTATACTTGCATATACTATTGAAAAATTTCAACTATCACCTTATGTAGATGAAATTTGCGTTGTTGCAAACAAAGATATTCTGCCAGAAATAAAACTCTTAGTAGAAAAAGAAAGATTTTTAAAAGTTAAACACATAATTAATGGAGGAAAAGAACGCTCTCTTTCTACATACTCTGCTATTGAGCTGTATAACGATGAGAGCAAAATACTAATTCATGATGGAGTGCGTCCTCTAGTTAGTCAGGAAGTAATAGCTTCTTGCGTTAAGGCTTTAGATTATCACCAAGCTTGTGCTGTTGCAATAAAAACTACTGACACAATTTTTGTATGTGAGAATGAAAAAATACAAAATATTCCTAACAGAAACACTTTGTATAATGCACAAACACCACAATGTTTTTTACTTTCCATACTAAAAAGAGCATACAAAAAGGCTATTTCTTTTGGAGAACCAAATTTTTCTGATGATTGCAGTCTACTCTTGAAATATGAGCCTAATATAGATATACATATAATAGAAGGAAATAAAGAGAACATAAAACTTACATTTCCTTCAGATGTTTCTTATTTAAACGAATTGCTTTAAAAACATGATATTAATTTTAGGAAGATATTTTAAGGAGAGAAAATGTCAGAAGCTTTAACACAAAAAGAAGAAGAATGGACACTTATCTTACAACCAAAACGAGGTTTATTAGATATTCCAATCAAAGAAATAATTGAATATAGAGACCTAATTCGCATTTTTATAAGGCGAGACTTTGTAATAAAATACAAACAGACAATATTAGGTCCTGCATGGTATGTGATAAATCCACTCATTTCAAGTATTATATATACGTTTGTATTTGGACACCTAGCCTCTTTAAAGACAGATGGTCTTCCCTACATACTTTTTTATTACACAGGTACAATGCTGTGGGGCTTTTTTTCAGGATGCTTTAATGATGCTGTCAATCTATTTTCGGTAAATCAAGGTGTTTTTGGCAAAGTATATTTTCCACGTCTTGTAGTCCCAATTAGTAATGTTGCAGGTGGATTGATGAAGGTTACAATACAATTCTTGTTTTTATTTATCTTCTATATTTATTATCTTGCTATTGGCGTAAATATTACCCCTTCATTTTACATTCTTTTTTTCCCATTTATCTTATTGTGGATTGCCCTATTAGCCAATGGTATTGGCATGATTATCTCTTCTATCACAACAAAATATAGAGATTTACGTATTTTAGTAGATTTTGCCTTAAATATAGCAATGTATGGCACTGCAGTAGTATATCCACTATCACAGATTCCAGAAAAATACCAGTGGCTTTCTTATATAAATCCACTAAATGCTCCAATAGAATTATGTAGAATTTGTTTTTATGGAGTTGGTTATGTTAGTTCATGGATTATATGTGCAAGCATACTAGAGACATTTTTCTTTTTCTTTTTAGGACTTATCATGTTCAATCAAAATGAAAGAAATTTTATAGATATATTTTAGGAGTTATTATATGGCAAACATCGCTGTTATAGGTTCAGGATATGTAGGTTTGGTCTCAGGTGCATGTCTTGCAAATTTTGGCAATAAAGTAGTCTGCATGGATAATGATGAGGCAAAAATCACTGCCTTAAAGCAAGGCATCATTCCTATATATGAGCCAGGATTAAAAGAATTAGTACAAAAAGGTGTAGCTTCTTCACGCCTTTCTTTTACAACATCTTTAAAAGAAGCTGTATCTTCTTCTGAAGTTATCTTCATAGCTGTTGGAACTCCTCCCTCAGATGATGGAAGTGCAGACTTACAATATGTTGAAAGTGTAGCTCGTGGTATTGCTCATTTCATAACTTCCTACAAAGTTATTGTAGACAAAAGTACTGTGCCAATAGGAACTGCACGAAATGTTGCTACATGGGTTAAAGATGAAGCAAACAAAAAAGGTATTCAGATAGAAGATTTTGATGTTGTTTCAAATCCTGAATTCTTAAGAGAAGGAAGTGCAATATTAGATTTTACCCATCCTGATCGTGTAGTAATAGGCACTGAAAGTAAAAAAGCCAGAAATATTATGAAAGAGGTGTACAGAGTATTATATCTAAATGACACACCATACATCGAAACAAATTTAGAAAGTGCAGAAATGATCAAATATGCTTCTAATGCTTTTTTGGCAGTCAAAATCACATATATAAATCAAATTGCCTCGTTATGTGAAAAAGTTGGAGCAAATGTAAAAGATGTGGCAAAAGCAATGGGAAGAGACGGAAGGATTGGTTCAAAATTTTTGCATCCAGGTCCTGGTTATGGTGGCAGTTGCTTTCCAAAAGACACAAAAGCTCTTTCAAAAATAGCAAAAGATGTATTATCTCCTGTTTCAATAGTCGATATTGTAATTGAAGAAAATGAAAAGCAAAAATTAAAGATGGTTGAAAAAATAAAATTATCCTTTGGTGGAAAAGATGAAGTCAAGAATAAAATTTTTGCAATATTAGGATTAAGCTTTAAGCCTAATACGGATGATATGAGAGAAGCCCCAGCTCTTGTTATCTTAGAAGAGCTTTTTAAAATGGGAGCTATTTTACAAGCAACAGATCCAGCAGCAATGAAAGAAGCAAAATGGAGACTGAAACACATAGAATCCTCAATCACATATTTTGATGATGTATATAAATGTGTAGAAGGAGCAGATGCTATTGTTTTATTAACTGAATGGGATCAATATAGAACAATGGATTTAGATACTTTAAAAAAATCAATGCACGGAAGGCATTTTTTTGATTTTAGAAATGTCTACGATCCACATACTGTTTCTTCATATGGTTTTGAATATATTGGAGTTGGAATACCTTCTAAATAAAACAGGAAGACTATCTCAAATACTCACAAATCTTATGTCAGTCTTTTTAAGTTTCTACAAAACTTGAAACGGTCTCCTAGAACATCCGACATTGGCTTTTAGCCTATGTCGGATTGCTTTTCTAAAGGTAGCTATACTTTAAACCTTGCAACTTCTTTCACTAATCCTTCAATATTTTGTTTATTTTTTTGACTAATACCGGCCACTTCTTGCACAGCATTGCTTATTTGCATAGCTCCTGCTGACATCTCATTCATACTGTCTGTTATTATTCGTGTAAGTCCATCTAGCTTTTCCATCTCTTTTGCAACTCCTTCACTTCCTCTAAGCATTTCAGATGAACCTTGTTTCACCTCGCTTGTCACAGAATTGATGTTTTTAATTGCTGTAAGCACTTCTCTACTACCGTTCTCTTGTTCTTTCATTGCCTCAGTTAAACGTTGGCTCATATCTTTAACTTCTTGGGCAAGACTAAAAATAGCATTAAACTTTGCTTCCACAACTTTTGATGAAGATGATAAGCCTTCAATTTCTCCTGAAAGATTCTTTAATGTTGCAGTGATTGTCTTTCCTTGTGAACTTGATTCCTCTGCTAACTTCCTAATTTCATCCGCTACAACCGCAAAGCCTTTTCCCGCTTCTCCTGCATGTGCTGCTTCAATAGCCGCATTCATTGCAAGTAAATTAGTCTGACTAGCTATGTGTTGAATCACACTAGAAGCTTCCATAAGGCTACCTGACTCCTCTGCTATTTTTTGTGTTACGCTATTAGATTGCGTTAATGTTTCTTTGCCGTCTCGTGTAGCTGTTCCCAATTCTTTAATTAACACGTCAGTTTTTTCGAGCGTTTCTGTTATACTTTTGATATTTGCAACCATCTCTTCTATAGAAGATGAAGACTGAGCTACACTCGCTGCTTGGCTTTCTATGCTTGCATTCAATTGCTTAATTGTGCGAGTAATTTCTTCTATAGTGCTAGCAGTTTCTGTAACACTTGCTGCTTGGGTTAAAGCTTGTTGTTTAACGCCGTCAATATTAGAACTAATTTCATGCACGCTTGAAGCAGTCTCGCTCATATTACTACTTAATTCGGCCCCAATTTCTTTCATTTTTTCAGCATTATTTTCAACAGCTTTTATAGAAAAGCCTATTTTTTCAATTGTTTGATTAAAATATAAAGACAAATCTGTCATTTCATCATTGCCCACCAATGGTAAGCGAACAGTTAAGTCTCCTTCTCCTTGGGCTATACCTTGCAAAGCGTCAACAGTTGTCTGAATTGGACGCACCATCCGAGAAGCTACAAAGTAAACAATTACGAGGGCAACAACTAAAATAATGCTACCAATAACATACATAGAAACCCGCAAAGTTTGCACTGTTCCCATAAATTCAAGATATGGAGCTTTTATAAGCAAAGTCCAACCAGTAGTTTTTATTTTTGAAAAAGATGCAATACTTGAAATTCTATTGTAAGTATAATAACCCACTTCGCTTTCTTCTTTGTCTATTGCATACTTTAGAAAGTTTGCTAATGTAACAAGAGAACTATCTTTTTTTGCTTGTTCTATTGTATTAAAAGAAGTTTTAACTATTTCAAGTTCTGGATCTGCAATAGAAACACATTTTTTATCTACTATATAAGCATAACCAGTATTTCCTACAACAATGTCATCAATTTGGTTAGAAAGCCACAAACCATCAATATCTGCCATTAATACTCCTATAATTTGATTTTTATCATCATATATAGGTACTGAAACATCCATAATAAATTTATTAATGCTAGGATCCATATAAGGTTCAGAAAAAAATCTTTTTCCTGCAATACTTGCCTTAAAAGATGAATAGTCCACTACATTTATAATACTGCCATCCAAAAAACGAACATTTCCCCTTGCGTCACTAATCCATAAAGAATGAATAGCTGAATTAAACTTTGCTTCTTTTGCAAGAACTGCTCCTTTTTCAATAGCTGAAGCTTCCTTATCTCTTAAAACAGGCATTCTAGCAACACCTTCCAAAAATTGCCAAAAAGCTTTTATTCTGCCATCAATAATCTCTGCCGTATCCTGAGCTTTGTCTTTTAAGTGTATTTCAACTTTTTCTGTTACAGCACGGCGAGCCATATTCAAAGCCAAAAAACCTAACAAAAACACTGCTACTGTTACAAGAGAGGCAAAGATTATAAGTAATTTTAAGCGAATAGAAAAACGTTTCTTATTTAAATTATCTCTCGGGGGGGGGGGTAGTACTAATAAAATCACTCATAAATATAATCTCCTAAAGAAAATATGTTAGCTAGTATATATCCATAATATTTATTATGCAAGATTTTAATTTGATAATAAATGTATTTTTTAAAAATTAGATAAATTAAATAAAACAATTATTCTTGCAAAGCAATTACAGGATCTAATTTTGCTGCCTTTATTGCAGGATAAAGACCAAAAAATATTCCTATGCTAACAGAAACTATAAAAGAAATAAGAATACCATTCGTATTAAGTGAAAAAATAAAATATGAAGGAAAAGCTTTAGCTACAGCGATATAACTCAAAAAAACACCAACAGCAACACCTAAAACTCCACCCAACAACGTTAGTGTAGCAGATTCTATTAAAAACTGATTCCTTATAGCAGAATTAGTAGCTCCCAAAGCTTTCCTAATCCCAATCTCTTTTTTTCTTTCCGTAACAGTCACAAGCATAATATTCATAATTCCTATGCCACCAACAAGAAGAGAAATTGCTGCAATTGCTGAAAGAATTAGACTAATCATATTCATCATTCTGGTAAACTGTTGAAATTGTTCTTCTGCAGAAAAAGCCCAAACCACTTCTTCTTTTTTTGTAGCATTAGTTCTTTCCATTGCAATATCAGAAGAAACTTCTTGAATCCTACTTTTAACTAAACTTGCATAATCTTGACTATAAGCTACAACATCAAGAGATTTCACTTCAAAAGGATCTCCAGCTTTTGAAAGATTATTTTTATAAAACTTATCATTAACAAAAACAGAATCTGAAACTCTTACAAACCAATTATCCTTTGGTTTTAACACACCTATCACTTCAAACCTAAAATTATATGGAGTTGAATAAGCTCCTGATGCTGATATTTGAAGTGTTAAGGTTTTTCCGACAGCATTACCTTCTGGAAAAAGCTCTTTTGCAACATTTGCCCCTATCAATGCCACTTGAGTGCCATTAGCAAAATCACTAATCGAAAAATCCCTTCCATAATCAATATCAACACCTAATGCTTTAAGCCTATCTGGCTCAACAGCAGAAACACTCTTTCCTCCAACAGACAATTCATTCCTATAAACTTGAGCTGTAAACTCCCTAACAAAAAAAATTGATTTAATTTCAGGAACACGTGCTAAAACTTGTAATCGATAGTCATCATCTATGCTTAAATATGGTAAATTAGTACTACGATTCCATCTAGGATTAACCACAACAACATCCATATTAAAGTCTTTAAACTCTTGTGCAATACTCACATATAGAGTGCTTCCTAAAGATGTTGCGATAATGACAGACATAACACCAATTAATATGCCCAAAAGAGAAAGTAAAGTGCGAGTTCTGTTTGATTTAAAATTGTTTAATGCATTAATAAAATCTTCGAACATAAAATATTTCCTTAAAGCTTTTCTAAAATTAGATAATCGACTTGCTTCTCCCCCAAAAACAAATCTTTCCTTTGCAATCTCATTTTTGCAACCCTTATTGCTTGCTCTGATTCATCTATTCCTATCCACTTTCTTCCTAAGAAAGAAGAAGCCAACAATGTAGTTGCAGAGCCTGCAAAAAAATCAAGAACTAAGCTATTTTCATAAAATAAACTTTTTTATATTCCCATAAGCTTTTCGTTTAAAATTTTTAGGATTGCATTTTATCCGAAATAATAAGCCCATCTTTTAAGTGAATAGAACGCCTTGCCATAGCACCAATGTCAATATCGTGTGTTACAACCACAACAGTAGTTCCTTCTTTATTTATAGAAAAAAAGAGATCTAGCACAGAATGTCCAGTCTCAGAATCCAAAGCTCCAGTAGGCTCATCAGCTAATATAAGCTTTGGCTTTGTTACCAAAGCTCTTGCAATTGCAACACGTTGCTTTTGCCCTCCAGAAAGTTCATTAGGAGTGTGTTTTAGCCTATCTTTAAGCCCTACTTTTTCAAGCTCTTCTTTTGCTCTCTTTTTTCGCTCATCGTAGGGCATACCTTGATAGCGAAGAGGCAACATCACGTTATCCAGAACATTCAAACCGGGAAGTAGATAATATTGCTGAAATACAAAACCTATTGTTTCATTTCGTAGCAATGCTAAATCTTTATCACTCATGTCAAGAGTATTCACTCCATCGATTAGAATATCTCCACTACTTGGGCGATCAAGACAACCAATCATATTCATGCAAGTTGATTTTCCTGATCCTGAAGGTCCTAATATCGAAATGAATTCCCCTTGCTCTATTTCAAAAGAAACACCACGCAAGGCATGAACCAAAACATCTCCAACAGAAAAGATTTTTTGGACATTTTTCATTGAGACTATACTCTTTTTGCACATTAGTCTCCTCCAGGTCCTTTCCTATTATTTGAAATAACAGTTTGATTTTTTAACTTATAACCTTCTTCCACTCCAGAATAAAATTTAACAAAGCCTTGAATATAAGGAGCAACTTCCACCTTTATAGCCTGAGTCTTCCCATCATCTAAGATTCTATCAACAAACGGTTGCCCTTCTTCATATCTTATTGCACTTTTATCACAGATTAAAACTTCCTCATCTTCACCTGCAATTATACTACCTGAAAAAGAATAGCCAGGTAACACACCTTTAGGTGGATTTTCTACTATAATTTTAGTGTCTAAAACTGTATTTCCCCTCTGACTATTAAGTCTTGCAATTGCAGGAAAAGCTTGAACTATCCCTTCAACCACAACACCGGGAACAGCCGAAAAATAAAGATTTGCCTTTTGCCCTATAACTAGACGATAGGCATAAGATTCAGATACTTCAACAGTAGCTTTTAAATAAGAGCGGTCAATTAAAGTGCCAAAGTTGTCTTGAGCTTTTGCATACTGTCCTTGATCCAAATTAAGATATGCAACCACTCCATCAAACTTTGCATAAACACTCCTATCTTTTAGTTGTTTTTCAAGGAGTTCTCTCTCTTTTTGCATGAGTGTAATTTTTTTTGAAGCACCATTAATCTTCTCTTGTTCAATTGCAAAAACTTGTTTTGCAAGTTGCACTTCTTGACTTTTAGAGTCGAGAGCAAAAAGAAGTTGCCCTTTTTTCACCTTGTCTCCTTCTTTAATTTTCACAGTTTCAACTATTCCTTCACCGGGAGATTCAAATTTTTGTTGCTGTGCTGCCTCAATATACCCTGATATCTGTATTTGGTTTTTTGAAACTTCTTTTGTGACAGTTATTGGAGGCAATTCAATAGCCGTAGTTGTAGTACTTTTTGAGAAAAACTTCTTATACAAAACGAAAAAAACAACAATTAAAACTAATATTATTAAGATAGTTTTTAATTTGCCCTTTTTCTTTTTTCGTTTCTTCTCATTACTAACCAAGATTGAAACATCCTGTACTCCATTAGTTGCATCACTCATATAAGCTCCTATCACTCAAACATTAAGCTAGTTTCGATATTAAAAGTGGAAGTATTAATTCTAGAATCAAGTTCTCTGACTACCGCCCTTTTATACTCTAAGTCTGCCTGCATATTTTCGTATCCACTAATTAAGCCTCTTCTAAACCATTCAGCATGTTCTTCACTATTTTGCTTATATATTGAAATTTCTTCGTTTGTCATTTGCCTTTGCCATTCAAGATATCCCTTTTTTGTTTTTAATTCATTAAAAGTAGTTTCAAACTCATCAATTCCCTCTTCGAGTTTTAATCTTTCTATATCATCTTGCATTTTGCTATTTTTCTTATCTAAAACATAACTCCAAATCTCTAATGGATTTATTGCAAAACCAAACTTAATACCTATATCCCCTCTTCTTTTAGAATCAAGAGGAACTTCAAACCCACTCATAATCTTAGCACCGGGAATCTTTAAGTTTATACCTGCGATTATATTTTGCTCATTAACCGTTCCTGTTCCCAAGAGTGAAGAAGTTGAATAAGTCTTCTTGGAATTAGAAAAACCTGCCTCTCCTGTAAGAGTAACAGGATTAACTTGTAATTCTCGTTTAAGTTTTCCCGCCTCGTAAGCCCTTCTAGCATCTTGAATTGGAACATAATTATCTTTAGAAAAAGAATCGAGGCTAATAACTTCGTCTTTTGGCATAGATTTAGAAAGAGCTTCTAAAAAATCTGCTATTTGGAGTTGTTTGCGATCATTTTCATCTTTTCGTTCTTCCTCAAGTGAAACCGTATTAGATGGAACAAAAGCATCTTCCATTCCACAAGATTTTAAGAACCTTCTATATTTAGTATTAAAAGAAAACTCAGCATCTTTCATATCTCTTTCTGCTTGCAACAATGCCAGTTTACTAGTACGCATCTTACTAGAAGCTTCACCATAACCTTGCACTTTTACTTGATTGTAACTTATGTTAGCTTGCACTTCCTTAATGCCTTTGTCCAAAACAGTCAGATATGAAGAAAAAAGTTCTTTAATATCTTTTAAGAGTTTTTTCTCAATATAACTTTTTGACATATTAGCTTTTTTTAGTGTTTTATCTCTCTTCTCTGTTGCCAAAGAAATGAGAAGTTTTTGCTGTCTCCTACTAACACCATAGAGCTCTGTAAAAAGTGAGAAATTTATTGTATTTATGCTATCATCCCCTTTCTTTGAAATAGGCATGTTAAGACGAAAACCTGTATTGTTATATAATGGAAGAGAAAAATTAAGATATGGATTTAATGAAAAACCAGAGCGAGTTTTATCTTTACTAATAGTGAAAAGCCCATCAGAAACACCTAACTCTAAATTAGCAATTGAAGAATTTTTTGTTTTTCTAAGCTCATTTTCTGCAATTTCCTTTTCAAGATATAGATTCTTATATTCATTATCATGACTAAGTCTATATTCTAATAAAGACTGATATACACCATCTTCAGAAAAAAGAAACATGTTTAAAAAGCAAAGCAAACAAAAAAAACGTTTCATAGACCAACCTAGTAATTCTTAAATAGTATGACGATTAAAAATATTCAAAACAATATTGTTACAAGTTTGAATGAAAAAAGCAATAGAATAAATTAGAGATTAGTATAAGACTGCCCATCATAATCGTAATACCACACCTCACCACTATCTTTAGAAATAGCATGAGTTAAAAAATTTGCTAAAGATGTATAGCGAGAGTTTGTAGCACTTTCTTTTAAAGTGTTTAACATAGCCTCAACTACGCTAGTGTCCTTATGAGCTATAGTCACTCCTTCATTATTGATAATCAAGCAACTCCCCGTCTCGCCCACAACAATATCTTTAATATTATCTGAAAGCCATGTTCCAGCAATATTTGCCGCTAAAATAGCCGATAATCGTCGATTTGAATCATATATAGGAACTGCAACAACCGAAATGAGCTTTGAGTTGTCTATTCTTGAAACAAGTGGTTCTGAAAACCAATCTTTTCCTGTCTTTACGGCATGAAACCAATCTAGATCTCCTACTTCTATAATCTTACCATCTGAAGTGTGTCGTTTACCTTGCAATGTAGTCAAGTTTAACTCTTCAATCTGTGAGTTAAAAGCTGCCTCTGCTTTAAGCACCTCCATCTTTTCTTTCTCAGTTGCATTTTCATCAGACAGTATTGGCATTCTAGCAATTCCTTCCAAAAATTGGAAAAGAGACTTAATACGCCCATCAATTATTTCTGCCGTATCTTTTGCTTTATCAATTAGGTGTGTTTCAACTTTTTCGGTTGTTGCCCGTTTCGCAATTGTTAAAGCCAGAAGACCTAGCATAAACACAGCTACGATAATCAACAAGCCAAAAATCACCAATAACTTTGTGCGGATCGAAAAACGTTTAACATTTTTATGGTCTACAGAGTCGTCACTCATATATTTCTCTTAAGGTAAAAATTTTTCTTATAAGTTCTATTTACCCTTTTTTAGTATACACCCATAAAAAATATTATGCAATAAAATAATATAAAAACCTCTAAAATACTGTTTTTTAAAATAATCCGTGATATTATTATCTAGCTATTTTTTCTTCTAAACAATAATAGCTAGAATTTTAATACTTTTTTCTTCACTATAAAAAAACTACTAAAAGCAAATCCTTGCAAGATAGATTTTTTTATAAACAAAAGCTTCCCCCCTTCTTACTAATCACAAAAAGCATCCATTTACTAAGATAAAAACTCTTTTTTAATTGTATCAAAAAACAAAAATATGCTAGAATCTTAAATTATGATATTAATAACTTTTCAACATCATTACTGTCAAAAAAAATACTTTCATATACAACAATCCAACACTTCCATTAAAAAATGCAATACTCCTACATTAGCTAATGTTATGATTGTACATTAGCTAGTGTTACGATTGTACCTTAGCTAATGTACTGAGGCGAAACTGTGCTATTTAGGGCTTGCAAACTGTACAGTTTACGACCCCTAAATAATACAGTTTCACATAACGAAATAGCACTATTTCTTCATGTATAGTAAAACGCTTTTAAAATAAAGATAAGTTTCTATATTGCAAATGTGTAATTAAGATAAAACAATCATACTCAAAAACTTCCATTTTTTAAAATTATATACTTTTTTTATCTTTTATAATAAGATAATCTCTATGAATTTGGATAGCATTAAACAATTAAAAGTAACCATCATGGGGCTAGGTCTTAATGGTGGTGGCATGGAAAGTGCAAAGTTTTTTGCAAGACATGGTGCATTTGTTACCGTTACTGACTTAAAAACTAAAATAGAGCTAAAACCTTCACTTGAAGCGTTAAAAGAGTTTAAAAACATTCGCTTTGTATTAGGCACACATAATATAGAAGATTTTGAAACAGCTGATTTAGTAATTAAAAATCCAGTTGTTAAAAAATGTGGAAATAAGTATTTGGAAAAAGCAAAATGGATTGAAAGTGATGTTTCAATATTCTTAAAGTTGACTAAAGCACCAATTCTTGCAATCACTGGCACTAAAGGAAAATCTTCAACTACCAAAGCATTGCATTATGGGCTATCACAGTTGGGATATAAAGCTTTCCTTGGAGGAAATATTGGTTGTAATCCTCTATCCTTTTTAGAAGACACAAGAGAAGATACCCCTGTAGTGCTAGAGCTTTCTAGCTGGCAACTTAGAGATTTAAAAGATTGTAAGGAGTTTAAGCCTCATCTTGCAATAGTAACTCCTATTATGAAAGATCATCAAAATTGGTATTCTAGCATGGAAGAATATGTCATTGACAAAAGCATTATCTTTCAAAACCAAAAAAGTGAAGATTTCTTAATTTTGAACTATGATGATGAATGGGGGCATAAAATGGCAAATAATGCCCACTCCAATATTTTTTGGTATAGCTCGTCCACGCTTCCTAAGAATTTAAAGGGTTGCTTTTTAAGTGAAAAAATGGGCATTTTTCAAGAAAACGACAAAAAAATTTCTTTAATGGCAAATGATGTTAAAGTAAAAGGAGAAAAATCAAGATTAAATCTACTAAATGCCTCTTTAGCTCTTTTCTTATTAGGAAATAAAGAAGAAAAAATTATTAATGTGATGAAGGATTTTTCAGGTCTTGAACATAGAATGGAGTTCTTTTTAAAAACCAAAGATGATGTTTCATTTTATAATGACAGTGCAGCTACTATTCCTGAAGCCACTTTAGCTGCTATATCTTCTTTTGAAAAACCACCTATTTTAATCACAGGTGGCACAGATAAGGATCTAGATTTTCATTCTCTTGCAAATGAAATTCATAAAACTAAAAGCATATTTTTGCTAAAAGGAAGTGCCACAGAGCATTTAAGAGAACTTTTAGATAAGAATGGCATCTATTATTTTGGTCCATACAATAACTTAGACGAACTTCTTTTAGAGCTTAAAAACAAAATAAGAAAGGGAGACGATGTGGTTTTTTCTCCTTCTTCTAGTAGCTTTGAACTATTCAAAAATGAATTTGACCGAGGTAATACTTTTAAGGAAAAGGTGAAAAAAATGTTTTCATAATCAAGGTGTTTTGATTATGAAATTATTGTCAATATTTTTACAATTTACGCATATAGCAAAAAGATTATAGATATATTGACAAAGTTTCTTATTTGTAATAACTTCGATTACATTAATCATTCGTAATTAATTCGGGCAATAGCGCAGTTGGTTAGCGTACAAGTCTGGGGGACTTGGGGTCCCCGGTTCAAGTCCGGGTTGCCCGATTTTTTTTTGTTTTCTCAACTAAATAACTCTTTTTTCGGCACACTAGTTTGGCAATTTTCCACACAGATATGTTATCTCAAATATAAACTTACCTTTATGAATCTTTTTTGATAAACATATAAAACGAAGCTAAAAAGATTAAAAGATAGCCTATAATGCTATAAGGATCAGGAAACTCTTCATAAAATATGAAGCCCATCAAAGAAGCAAAAATTACTTGAGAATAGTCATATAGCGATATTTCTTTGCCAGGAGCGTGAATATAAGCTTGAGTTACTGCAAATTGTGCTAATGCCCCTGAAACACTTGCCCCTATCAAATAAATTATTTGTATATTTGTCATATGTTTATAAAAAATAATGGAAAATGGCAACATTATAAGGCAAGAAATAATAGAAAAGAAAAATACAATGACAGCTCCATTAATGCTATGCTTTGAAAGAGCTCTAATACACGTGTAAGCAGCCCCAGCTCCCATAGCTCCACAAGTTGCAACGATGGCATAAGTTGTGTAGTTACTTCCTGAAAAACTAGGTTTCACAATCAAAAGTGAAGATAAAAAAGCCACGATGATAGCAATAAATTGATAGGATTTTATGTTTTCTTTTAGGAACAAAAATGAAAAGATTACAACAAAAAAAGGAGCAAGTTTAGAAAGGGTTGAAGCATCAGAAAGTTGTAAATGAGTAAGTGCATAAAAATTACAAACAATACCTAATGTGCCAAAAATTGCTCTAGAAAATAAAAGTGGTAAAGCATTTTTTTTTATATGAATTGCCTTTCTTTGTTTTAATATAACAACCAAAGATATGATGAAAGCTCCAGCATTTCTAAAAAAAGCTTTTTGTATTGGTGGCAAATCGCCTGAAAGTTTAACAAACAAATTCATCAGTGCGAAAAGAAATGCTGAAATAACTATAAAAATAATACCCTTTTGTTTTTCTGTCATGTCAATGCTACCTATAAGTAATCTCGTATGTAGATGTTTTTATTTAGAGCTTCCTATTTAGAAGTTCTCCATATTTTCAATTGCTCTTCGATCAATGCCTTACCTTCTTCCAATACTTTTAGTTGCTCTTCTTTTGTTGTAGGAGGTGGAAAAACCTTCAACACTTTTACCCTATAACCTTCACCTTTTATCCTTTTGAAAAATTGATTTAATGAAGAAACACTATAGCCACCATCTAAAGCACATACAGCAACAGGTAAAGGTTCTTGATTTAGAAATCTTCTAAAACCTGCACTATGAAAAGTGTGTACATTTCCATCTTTACTTCTTGAACCCTCTGGAAAAATAACTGGTATATAGTTATTTTCTTTTACCCTAACAGCAAACCTATCCACTGCCATCATAGCCTGAGTTGGACTATTGTGTCTTTTAACAATGCAATGATCTCCTGTCTTTAACATAACAGAAACCAAAGGTACATGATTTATTAGTTCATACTTTGCCATGTATTTCATTCTGTCTTGCTGTAAAAATCTCATATAAACTACAATGTCTAAAAGACTTTGATGATTTGAAATAACTAAGTATTGCTCTGGTAGCATTTTCTTTGATTCATTATCAGCAAAAAAGCCAAAATTTAAATAACATTTTAAGACAGAAAAAACTAAGCGAGCAGCCTTAGTAGTAATTGATTTATTTACATAAGCGCAACCACGTCTAAAAAAAGCATAACAAAAGCTATTTAAAAGCATTCTCCAAAATAAAAGTCTAATGATGCATAAAGCTGCTAAAACTTGTCCCATTAGTCCCTCTCCTACTGTTTAATAAAATCTTTGATAGTATATATTATTTTCTCAAAACTTGCAAAACACTGAATAGTTTTTGGAATACTATCTAAAAACATTTTTCCATAAGGTTTTGTAATTAACCTTTTATCAAGCACGGTAACCACTCCCATGTCTTTCGTTGTCCTAATTAGCCTACCAAAACCTTGCTTAAAAAGAATAACCGCCTCAGGTAGATTTAAGCAAGTAAAGGAATTAAAACCTCTTTTTTCTAATGCTTTTGCTCTAGCTAATAGTACGGGATGATCTGGCACCGTAAAGGGAAGTTTCACAAGTATTAGGTGTGTTAAAGCTTCTCCTGGCACATCAATTCCTTCCCAAAAAGACATGGTTGCAAATAGACAAGCACTTATATCATTCTTAAAATCTTCAAGAAGTTTAACGCGAGGCTTTTCCCCTTGTGTATATATTGCAATATTTTCTTTTATATGTTGCTTAACATATTCAGATGAATCAATTAATGATGAATAAGAAGTGAAAAGCACTAAAGCTCTTCCATTAGTTGCTTTAATCAAAGAAAGAATAGCCTTGTTTATTGTATCTTGAAAAGATTTTTCATTAGGAAAGGGAATGTCATTAGGAACAGATAGCAAAACATTTTCTTCATACAAAAAAGGAGAAGGAAAAAAAGCCTTATTTATTTCAAAACTTTCTTCTCTTAATCCAACTCCATTTAAATAATATCCAAAGTTTTTGCCAACTTGCAATGTTGCAGAAACGCAAATTAAAGCATCTAATCTTGAAAAAAGATATCCTTTTAATATTGAAGCAACATTTAGTGGAGTTTGAACAAATGTAACTTCTTCTTTCAATGCTATTTTTCTTTTTTCAAACCAAAATACCGTATCTTCTATTTCTTCATGCTTTAAAAAATTGTTTATTAAACCTAAAATAGACGTTAACTTTTGAGTCACTAAATTAATTTTATGTTTTTCATCCTTTTTGTCTTCTTCTAAAATATCAACTATTTTAGAAAGATATCGAGTTAAGTTAAAAATTGCCTGATATAATTTTTTAAATCTTTCTAATAATTCACTTCTCTTTTCTGAATGTAAATCTGAAATAGAAACAGCACTAGAAGATAACAGAAATGGCAAAGCATAAACGTCAAGAAGATTAGTAGATTCTAGTAAAGCATTTTGTAAAATCTCAAACTCTTTTAAATTTATATCTTTTTCTGTATAGCTTAACTCAACAATAACACCTTTCTTTCTTTTTTTTGTTGTTTGTAAATAGAGAGTCGCTAAAAGACTCTTAATATCTTTTTGAGATATGCTGGATGAAAAAAAGTTTATGGCAGTTTTTTTAATTGAATGGGCTTCATCAAAGACTAGATACTTAAATGCTGGTAAAACAGAAGGCATTCTTTGCTCTTTTTCATCTATGTCATCTTTTTCTAAACTCTCATCATCCATTCTAACTTTTACATCAGCAAAAATGAGATGATGGTTTGCCACAATAATTAGTGAAGATTCTGCTGTTTGCTTCATTTTTGTTACAAAACATTTTGAAAAATAAGGACATAATGTGCCAAGACAGGTTTCAGCATCTGATGCAGTTTCTTTCCATAGCTCATCTTTTATTTTTAATTCTTCCCTATCTCCTGTTTTAGTTTTATTGCTCCATTCATACAAAATGTTTAAATCTTTTCTTTCTTCACTAAAACCTGTAATGTCAAACTTACCTTGTAAAAATTGAGTTTCATTTAGTTTTTCTTCCAACTTTCTAAGACATAAGTAATTGTTTCTACCTTTAACCAATGCAACTTTTACATCATCTTGACTTATGCCCAATATTTTGAATGCTAGGGGAATATCCTTATTTATGAGTTGATTTTGTAAGTTAATTGTTGCTGTTGAAATGATGATTCTTGTGTTATTCAGATATGCCCATTTTATTGAAGGAATGAGATATGCAAAACTCTTTCCAATTCCTGTTCCAGCTTCAAAGACTCCAATGGTGTTTTTATTATAACAATTAGTAATTGCCCTAACCAACTCTAGCTGATTTTCTCTAACTTCATAATTCTCAGTAAGTTTAGATAAGGCTCCTCCTTCTGCGAGAAGAAAAGCTATTTTTTCAACATCAAGTTTTTTATAAGACTCATCGTCAGTAAAATCACTCATAAAGAAAATCTAACCTAGATAAATGCGTGGCACTCGCTTATTAATATTGCTTGTAATCTCATAGCAAATTGTACCTGCAAGCTTGGCTACATCTTTTGCAGAATTGTTTTTAATTTCATTAGAAGGTCCAAAAATGCACACCTCGTCCCACCTTTTCACTTTAGATTCCCTTCCAATATCTACCATACATTGGTCCATACAAATGCGTCCAACTATTGGATAAAATTCATTACCGATTCTCACTTTTAATTTTGAAGATAAACTCCTACTAAGTCCATCTGCATAGCCTATTGGAAGAGTTGCAATATAAGTATCTTTTGAACAAACCCAAGTTCTTCCATACGAAATGCTATCTCCTTTTTTCACTTCTTTTATAAATACAACCTCTGTCAAAAGTTCCATAACAGGTTTTAGGTCAATGATAGTTTCTTCTTTTTCTGTTTCATCATCAAATGGCGAATAACCATAAGCTAATAATCCTATACGAACCATGTCAAATTGTTCTTTTTGAAAAAGAGTAGCTCCTGAATTTGAAGAATGGACTAAAGGAATATTTATTCCTTCATGTTTAATATTCTCTATTGCTTTCTTAAAAAGTGAAATCTGTTTTTGTGTAAAACTCACATCAGAAGGCTCAAAAGAATCAGAGACAGCAAAATGTGTTGCAACTCCTTCAAGATGTAAATTGCTTTTTTCATGTATTTTTTTTGCTAGCTTTGTTGCCTCATCCACATTGCAACCAATACGTGCCATACCTGTATCAACTTTTAAGTGTACACACGCATTTTTATTTAGAGAAAAAGCAACATTGTTTAAATGCTCAATATATTCTTCGTCCACAACAATTGGCTGAATGTTATTCAAAATTATATCTCTTGCTTCATCTAAATTTGGTATGCTTAAAGAAATTATAGGAGCAATTATGCCTGCATTTCTAAGCTCAATTCCTTCTTGCACAGAAGCTACAGCTAGGTGTGTTACACCACTTCTAATAGCTGCAACACTAGAATGAATTGCTCCATGTCCATATGCGTCAGCTTTAACTGCAAGGCAAATTTTTACATCATTTTTGAGTCTTTTTTTTACTTCTCTTATATTATGTTGTAAGTTATCAAGATGTATTATAGCTTTAGTAGGTCTCATAATCTTAGTGTTTAAAATGCCTCGTTCCTGTAAAAAGCATAGATATATCATTTTCATTACAATACTTAATACAATCTTCATCACGGATAGAACCACCAGGTTGTATTATTGTTTTTATTCCATTTTTGTTAGCTAGTTCAAGTGTATCAATAAATGGAATAAATCCATCAGATGCCAACACTGTATCTTTTGTAAGATTATCACCAGCTCTAGTAATTGCATCTTTTGCAGCGTCGACTCTATTAGGTTGCCCTGTTCCTATTCCAATTGTGAAAAAACATTGCCCATCTCTAGAACTAACTAATATGGCGTTTGACTTTACTAATTGACAAGCTTTCCATGCAAAAATTGCAAGAGGCATATCTTCCACTTTAACGTCTTTTTCTGTTACACAATGGATATTTTCAACTTCATTCTCTTGCACAATATCAAAATCTTGAACTAGCACTCCTCCAATTATTGACTTCATTTCTTCTTGAGTTTTGAGTGGCAAAAATGGTAACTCTATGAGTCTACAATTTTTACGTTGTTTTAGTATTTCTCTAGCTTTTTCATTAAAAGATTTTGCTACAATACATTCAACAAAAAGATTTTCTATCTCTTTACAACAGCTCTCATCAAATTCTTTGTTTAATGCAATAATGCCTCCGAATGCAGAAACAGGATCGCTTTTTATTGCATACTTTAGAGAAAGGCTAGGATCATTTTCTGTCGTAGCTATACCTGTTGGTGTTTGATGTTTTACAATGACAGCACAAGCAAAATTAGAAAAACTCAAAGTAGCTCTATAAGCTAGATCACAATCTAGTATATTGTTATAAGATAGTGGCTTTCCTTGCAATAATTTCCCCTGCAAAATGCCAATGTTTTCACTACTTTTAAGCTTATAGCTTTTAGCTTTTTGGTGTGGATTTTCTCCATAACGCAAAATATTTTTTTTACCGTCTAGCAAGAGTAAGTTTTCACTACTTTCTTCATCGTATTTTTTTTCATAAATATCCTTTAGCCAATCAGTGATAGCTACATCATATCTTGCACAAATATCAAAAGCTTTTATAGCCATCTCATTTCTTAGTTTTTCATCAAAGCCTTTTTCAATATTTTCGATAACTCTTTCATAATCTTCAAAAGATGGAACTACTAAAACTCTTTTATAGTTCTTTGCAGCAGACCTCAATAATGCAACTCCACCAATATCTATGTTTTCTATTCCATCAACTTCTGTTGCATCTAACTTTGCTATTGTTTTTTCAAATGGATACAAGTTACATACTAATAAGTCAATTTTACCTTTATGTAATTTAGCAAGATCTGCCTCATCTTCTTCACTATCTCTTGCCAAAAGCCCTGCATGAATAAAGGGATGCAAGGTTTTAACTCTTCCTGATAAAAGTTCTTGAAACCCTGTATACTCACTCACCTCTATAACATCAATTTTGTTTTCTTTTAATATCTTAAAAGTGCCACTAGATGCCAAAATGGTATAGGAATTTTTTGATAGTTCCTTAGCAAATTCAACAATTCCCGTTTTATCACTCACTGAAATTAATGCAATCTTCATAATATCTCCTTAAAAGTAATGCTTTAGTATTATTTTATTTCACCACGTTCAACACTAAACTTCTTTTCTTCTTCTTTTGCTTTAATCTTTATATCTCCAATAGGATTCCACTGCACAAAGAAAGAAATAGTAGGATCAAAATTGTATGTTTTTCTACTTCCGACAGTTTTAAGTTTTGGTTTAATAGAGTATGAAATAGTCATAGTCCAATCTTTTAAATGATGTGTAAGTTCAAAGTTGATAGATTTAAGTTTGAAATCTGAAAGTTGTCTCTTTTCCTTATCCCAGAAGAAAAAAGAATACAAAATATCTTTAAAGATGTTTGTTTCCCCTTGAAATGTTATAGGTAAGTTAAAACTATTGCCAAAATATTTAACTATTGAATCGTTTCTTGACGTAGCACCAAAACTAATATCCACAAACTCGTATATCTTAAAAGTAACCTTTGGTGCAAAGGTAAAATAACTATCTGTTAATCTAACCAAGTTAAAATGCAATGAAGATGAAAAAGATGCTTGAAAATGAATCCTATTTTTCCAAGAATAAAATTCAAGTGGCTTGGAAGAGTTAGAAAAAGATAAATCAAATGCAGAAGGAATGAATTTCTTTTCAGTTCCATCTGCCTGCCAACCAGTAGAAGCATTAAGTTTATATGGTAATGTTCTAGTCATAGTGTAAGAAAAAGAAACATATTTCCAAGAAAAATTAAGTGCAAACTTATCATGTTTTTTATCTTCAATATTGTACACATATTCTTGAGACAACGAGATATTAAATGGCAAAGAAAAAGAAGTTGTAAACTTCAAAGGTTCCCAAAACCATTTTTTACTAGCATTTTCTTTTTCAAAATATTTAGTAGATAAGCTAAATTTAACATATGGAATATTAAAAACACTAGAAAATGTGTAAGCAGAAAGTAATGGCTTTAAGTTCATTGAAAGATTAAAAGTTTGAGTGTATTTCCCTATCACAAAACCTAAAACAGTGCTAGCAGAATGTGATGTGATCATGTCTTTATTCCATTTTACTTTTTCAATTTCCCATTTGGGATCACTTACAGTCCCCACAAATTTCCTTTGCAACAGCGTTTCACTCATTGTCCAGCTAAATGTTATAGGTTTAAAAAAAATGTTATTCAAAAAAGGTGTTATGTTAAGTGTGTTGCTATTTTTTAAGGTATAAATATTCATCTTGTAATTATTGAGCTTTAATGTATTAGCACGTGTTGCATCTTTAACATATGGGTGATCTTGATAGTTTGAAGAAAATGCCAAGGTATTGGTAAGAGTTACCAAACCTCTATAAAAGGATAGACTACTGTTAATTGAAGCATCCCCCTTTAGCTGATAAAACTTAGAATAAAATTTATTCCATTTGATATCTTTAGGTTCTTTCCATTCATCATGATCAAAAATACTTTCATATATAGCTTGCCCATTAAGACGATAGGTTAAATCATATTTAAATATATTGGTAAAAAAATAAGATGATGATGAAGGTGCTACTCCTTTGTATAAAGGCAAACAAGAATCCAAAAGACTTGTATAAAGGCTTTCAGTTAGACCAGCAATTTTTTCTTTAAGCTCTTCATCATTCAATTCGGAGATTTTTTTAAGTTTATTCTCATGTTTTTGATCAATCTCTTTTTTTTCTTCAACTTCTTCAAGAAAAGGATTTTTAATTTCTTTTAATAGTGGATCTATCTCTTTTTTTGTTGTATTCTTCTTTTTGTTTTCTAACATAGAAGTTGAAAAAATAGTTCCTGACATAGATAATTTAAAAGAAGGTTTTAAGCTTTGAGGATAATAAAATTTACGCTCAGGTGAATAATTAGCTTGCAAGCCTGTCAATTTTGAGTTTGACTTTGAATAGAAATTTAATGCTGTAGAAATATCATCAATAGAAATAGAAGATATCCAAGGACGTAAAATTGGGAAAGATGGACGTACATTACCTGTAAGTCGCCAAACATATGAAGATTCCTCTGAAGTGTTTGAACTTTCTTTAGCTAGTCTATCTTTATTCAACATGTAGTTAAACCAGTTCATGTCTTCACTTCTATTCATAAAATCTTTTTTAAAGAATGGGTCTGAAATAAATGGAAATGCAATAGCCACATTAAAAGGATCTTTTGTTAAAGACATATTGAAATTAAAATTATATCTAAAAGGTACTACCTTACCAAAAAAGTTGCTCTTATTTAATTCCCCTTTTTTATCAGATCCAGGAGCAAATGTGGAAAAAAGACTATTACCAGAAGCGATAGGATATATGGTGTTTGAAAAGCCTATAAAAGCATTAAAATCAATATCTCTTACATAGCTCTTTTTAGGAGTAAATTTTCCTTCAATACCAACAAGATAACCTAATCTAGAATACATATCAAACATAACTTTTAAATATGCTGGATCTTGAATGCTAGCATCTTCATCAAGTTTTTTAAAAAATAAACTTTCTAGCTTTTGTTTTTTAAGCGTATCTCCTTGCAAAAAATTCGAAAATGAAGAAGTTTTTTCTTGTTTTGCTAATGGTTTTCTTCCTATCAAGTATGTAGTAGTTTGTAAAAAATAACCTTCTTTGTTTCTAAAACCAAAAACTGGATGAAAAAGCATTTCGTCTGCTGGATAATAAAAGAAAGGTAAATAAAAAAGAGGGACAACACCTATGGACAAAACCCCATTTGCAAATGCCATTTCACTACCTGGTAATATCCAAATACGACTTGCTCTTATTGACCAAAGGCTATCTTCAGATTTACTAGTTGTTAAAAGGCTTCCCTTAAAACCGATAACACCACTTTCATCTTTTCCTGCAATATAGGTATGAATTGAAAAAGGATCTCTCCCTTTTTTATTTGAAGCTTGTTGAATAATTCCATTAAAAAAGACACCTTGCATCTTTTCTATATCAAACAAAAGATATTCACCAGAAAACTTTTCTGCAACCTGCTTTCCTATAGCTCGTTCATACTTCACATTTCCTGTAGCTTCCATAGTGCTACGATTTTTATTATATACAATTCTATTGGCAATAATAGTAGAAGTAGAAGTACCATCAGATACTGATATAGAAACATTACCTATAAAAATTACTAATTCTTCTTTTTCATATTCTGCTATTTGATCTTTTTTCGTTTCACTAGTAGTACTGTCATTCTCTCCAGTATTTTCTTCTTTTTTCCCTACACTTTCATCTGTTATATTTTCTTCTAAAGGTGGACTTATTTTCACCTCAATAGGCGAAGAAGATTTTTCAATCTTTTTTCCATTAACTTTTTTATATTCCGTAGTTCTAGCAGAGTTAATAACTATAGTTCTAGTTTTCTTTTCTTGAGCTTTTATTTCTTGTTGTTCTTCCATACTTGAAAAACTACCTCTGGCATCTTCGCTCAAAGCCCGTCCTAGCCTTACTTGTGAGGATAATGTTCCAATAAAAGCTACAAAAAGAAGAAAAAAGAATACCTTTAACTTCATTGTTTGTCTAACATCTCTTTTATATAATGTCCTGTATAGGAGGCATCACAGTTTGCAACTTCTTCAGGGGAACCCATTACAACGATATTTCCACCCTTATCTCCTCCTTCAGGTCCTAAGTCTATAATATGATCCGCCTGCAAGATTACATCTAAATTATGCTCAATCATCAAAACAGTGTTACCATTATCAACCAAACGTTGAATGACAGACATAAGCATTTTGACATCTGCAAAATGTAATCCTGTCGTAGGCTCATCCATTATATAAAGAGTTTTACCTGTAGAGCGTTTAGAAAGCTCTGTAGCAAGCTTAACACGTTGTGCCTCTCCTCCCGAAAGAGTTAAAGCTGATTGCCCAAGTCTTATGTAACCTAAACCCACAGAAAGAAGTGTTTGTAACTTGTTTGAAATGGCTGGAATGGAAGAGAAAAAGGATGCAGCCTCTTCAACACTCATGTCCAATACCTCAGCAATGTTTTTCCCCTTATATCGAACCTCCAGTGTTTGTTCATTAAAGCGTTGACCTTTGCAAACATCACACTTTATATAAACATCAGGCAAAAAATTCATTTCAATCTTTAACATACCATCACCACTACAATTTTCGCATCTTCCACCTTTGATGTTAAAAGAAAAACGACCTGCCTTAAAGCCCTGAGCTTTTGCTTCAGGAAGACTTGCAAAAAGATCTCTAATATGAGTAAAAAGCCCTACATAAGTTGCAGGATTAGACCTTGGAGTTCTACCTATTGGACTTTGATCAATATTAATCACTTTATCTATATTCTCAATTCCAAGAATCTTGCCATACGCTCCCTCTTTCATTAAAAAAGGAGCTTCACTGGGTGATACTGTTCCCCGTAATTTATTAACCAATGCAGGACATATTACATCTGTTAAAAGAGTGCTTTTTCCCGAGCCTGAAACACCTGTTATGCAAGTAAGAACTCCTAAAGGAATAGAAAGGCTAATATTTTTTAAATTGTGTTCTTTTGCATTTTTTACAGTTATAAACTTTCCATTCCCTTTTCTTCGCACCTTTGGAACATCCATTTTTAGAGTGCCTGCAAGGTATTGACCTGTCAAACTTTCTTTTACTTTTGCAACTTCTTGAGGACTTCCCAATGCCGTAATATTGCCTCCATGAACACCTGCCATAGGACCTAAGTCTACAATATAGTCTGCAACACGCAAAGTTTGTTCATCATGTTCAACAACAATAACAGTGTTTCCTATATCACGCAAATATAAAAGATTATCAATTAACTTTTGGTTATCTCGTTGGTGAAGTCCTATTGAAGGCTCATCAAGAATGTACAAAACTCCAATTAAGGAAGAGCCAATTTGTGTAGCAAGTCTAATACGCTGTGCCTCTCCGCCTGAAAGAGTAGAAGCTCTTCTCTCTAATGTAAGATAATCAAGCCCAACATTTTGCA
Source organism: Treponema sp. (assembly GCA_052169955.1). Lineage (GTDB taxonomy): Bacteria > Spirochaetota > Spirochaetia > Treponematales > Treponemataceae > Treponema_B. Next base: position 70,812 of record JBQNBL010000005.1, on the reverse strand, counting down.
AAAACTTTAGACGATTATTAATCTCTTTTAATATTTCTTTTGCAATTTCTTTTTCTGTATTAGTTAAAGACAAAGAAGCAAAAAACTTTATAGAATCAGAAACAGACAAATGAGAAATTTCATCAATATTTTTGCCACCAACAGTAACAGAAAGACTTTCATCTTTCAATCTTTTTCCTTTACACTTATTGCAACGTCTGATAGACATGTATTTTTCGTAAGACTCTTTTTGAGCTTCTGAGTAAGACTCCTTATATCTTCGCCACATCTCTTGAACAATTCCATTCCACACAAATTTATCATGGTAAGTATGCCCACCACCTTCAGAAACATAACTAAATTCAAGAGTTCTACCATCTCCTTGTGTCAGAAATTCATACTGTTCTTTTGTTAGTTTTGAAAAGGGTGTGTCAAGTGTAAAACCTACAGCCTTTGCAATTGCTTCAAAATGAGACGCATACCAGCTAGATTCAGGATTGAATGGAATTATTCCTCTCTCATTAAAAGATTTATCTTTATCAGGAATTAATAAATCAACATCGAAGCTTCTAATTTCACCAATTCCAGTACATTCAGGGCATGCACCTATTGGGCTATTAAAAGAAAAAAGTCTAGGTTGTAACTCACTTATAGAAATTCCACAATCAGGACAAGCATTCTTCTGAGAAAAAAACACCTCTTCTACTTTTCCTTCAAGTTCTTTTGTAAGAATTACCTTTCCATCTGAAGCTTCTAAAGCAGTCTCTATGGAAGATGAAAGACGCTTTTTAACATCAGAACAAAGTTTTAAACGATCAACTACAATTTCTATTGTGTGTTTTTTTTGCTTTTCAAGCTTTATGTCATCCTCTAAGTTCACCCTCATTCCATCAATTCTTGCACGAACAAAGCCCATCTTTTTTGCATCTTCAATAATCTTAGAATGCTCACCCTTTTTCATCTTGATAACAGGAGATAGTATTTCTATCTTTGTTCCTTCTTTCCAACTCATTATCGTATTGATTATGGTATCCACATCTTGTTCTTTTATTTCTCTTCCACATTTAGGACAATGTGCATGACCTATTCTTGCAAACAAAAGACGATAATAGTCATATATTTCTGTGATTGTTCCAACAGTTGATCGAGGATTTTTATGAGTTGTTTTTTGCTCTATAGCTATAGAAGGAGATAGACCTTCTATGTAGTCAACATCTGGCTTATCCATTTTACCTAAGAATTGTCTTGCATAGGCAGACAAAGACTCCATGTAGCGCCTTCTACCTTCTGCAAAAATAGTGTCAAATGCAAGCGAACTCTTTCCAGAACCTGAAAGACCTGAAATAACAATTAACTTACCACGTGGAAGGGATAGATCGATATTTTTTAGATTATGCTCTCTAGCACCCTTAATAATTAGATTTTCTAGCAATTTTTCTCTCACCTTATTGTTTTTAAGTAATGAAAAGTAAAAAAACAATGCGAAAAGTTTAAAATATTTAGCTTTTTTTTTCAAGATAATACTAAGAAACAGCCATACAAAAGGAAATATTGAAAAAGATTATAGTTGATATTTTTAATAAAGAACTGCGGCGAACTGGACTTGAACCAGCACACCCGTGAAGGCATCAGCACCTCAAGCTGACGTGTCTACCATTCCACCACCGCCGCAAAATAGACTAGTAACGTAGGATACTTCCTAAAAGGAATTCAATAAGCAGAACACTGTCGTTACATTCTCAGAAACTTCCAGCATCCAGCTTTGTGAAGCTTAACAAACATACAAACAAAAGTCAATGGTTCGAACAGGGATTTATTAACAATAAATAGTACAACAGTAAACAGATTATTAAAAGAGCCTAGAAAAAAGAATAAATTGCATGGTATTTCAACAACTAAAGCAGGGGAAGGCTTAAATCAACTAATACCTATAAGAGTATTTTTCGATTGGGATTGATGCGGATACTCAGTTTTTTTTGAAATAGATACTGTTTCTCATGATGGCGGGAATACTTCAGGAGAGCATATCTATACACTTACTGCAACTGATGTAAGTGTTGCTTGGACTTAAATAAGACCTGTATTAAATAAAGCTCAGCGTTGGGTTAAGGAAGATATTAAAAATACACCACCTTATAAAATGCTAGGTATAGACTATGATAAGAGGCTTCAGAATCTAAGAACTACCAACTTGTAGTACGACGCTTGGTAGATTATTATCGATATGAAGGACAACAGGCATTAGGAGCATTAGAAAAATTGTATAAGTTATGGTGCTTACTACTAAATTATTTTTATCCTTCAATGAAAATATTGGAAAAAGAACGTAACGATGCACACATATATAATAAATATGATAATGCTAAAACACCATATAGAAGATGTTTAGAAAGTGATAAATTGTCAGATGAAGAAAAGTAAAAACTAACCAACATAAAAGAAGGCTTAAGTATCATAGAATTGAAAAAACATTAAATGATGTTTTACAATATGTACGTAAGCCTTAATTAAAACATTAAGGCTTAAATCTTTGGGTTAGATTTTTATGTGATACACAGACACTTTTATGGTTAGATTTTTACATGATACATCACGGTAGATTTTAATGAGAATTTTGATTTTTTTAATACACCAATTCGCATATCGAAACTGTCTTTCTATAATAAAGTTGTACTAGATATCCCTAATAAATGTAAAATAAACTAAAGAAATGAGATATAAGCAACCCCTACGAAGAAGAATTTAAGAAAAATAGTGCAGTCAAATTTAGAAGCAAGACATACTATAGCCAGTTATCTATATAATACAATGTTTGTTATTAAAGTTTCCTATTTTGTATAGACAGCTATGAGAAAATTTAAGTCCAAATAATAGGGGAGTAGAGTTGGAAAAATGGAATTAACCAAACTATGAGCAAAGATAATTGTTCTCATGATAATGTTCGGACAGAGCAATATTGTGATATATTGAAATGTGAATATATATCAACATACATATAAAACAAAACAACAATTATATGAGACTTGGAAAATTTTGCTTATTTTACTACAATCAGAAAAAGGCTCATATGTATAACAATTATAAAACATTTTGTAAAAAAATGCTGACGGATAATTTGTTTTACTACCAAATTGTTTCCCTTTATTATACTCTCAGTTATATTTAGAATTAATAGGAGCTTTCATTGTTATGGATGATGATATAAAAGTACTAGCTTCATATGTGACATACAGACAGTTGTATGATACTACACGAGATATATATTTAATTGTTTCAAAATTTATTGAAGATGTAATATTAGAGAGTGGCTTTCATTCTTTTGGATTACAACAATTATCACAAAGAATAAAGGAACAATTTGGTTTTGATATTCCAGATTATGTTATTAAAACTGCATTGAAAAAAATAGAAAGTGTTAATAAAGATGATGCATCTTATAAAGTTGATTTTTTAACTCTAACAAAAGAAAACGATAGTATTTCTGATAGTATGAATGATAATTCCTATAAAAATGAGGAGTTATTTAATAGTTTACTACAATATATTGAAAATAAAAGGGGAAAATTTAAACCTTTAGAAGTTAATAAATTAAAAAATAGTTTTTGTTCTTATTTATTAAATGATAGCATATCTGATGAATTTACAGACTTAATAAGTGCATTTATAATTGAAAATGAAGGTAATGTAGACTTTACAAAACAATTAAACAAAATTACACAGGGAGTGATATTATTTACAGGTTTGAGCTATAGCATTGATATTTCTAATAAGTCAGCTTGGAATGATAGGATAATATTATATGTAGAAACAGAGATTTTATTTCATTTAGCAGGCTATAATGGGCTTTTATTTAAAAAATTAGCAGATGATCTTTTCAAATTAATACGAGAAATGAACATTAAGAGCAGGAAGAATAATAAGTATGAAGGAAATGTAATACAAGTAAGGTATTTTGAAGCTGTTGAAGACGAAATTGATAATTTCTTTAAAACTGCAGAATCTATAGTGGAAACTGGATATCATATTCGTCATGAAAATTGTGCCATGATAGAGATTATTAATGGTTGTAAAACCAGATCTGATGTTGTTGAAAAAAGAACTATTTTTGATAATATCTTGAAAGATCAAGATATACAAAAAGCAGATGATTTTGATTATTATCATGATAAATATCATAAATTTAATTTAGAAAATCAAGACTTTATTAAAATATATCAGATTGATGAAAAACCAAAGTATATAAAACATTTGAATTTTGTAAGTATTTTAAGGGCAGATAATTTATCTAATACTTTTAGGAAGTCTAAACATTTGGTTCTGACCGAAACAGGGAAAATGCTAAAGATGTCTAATGATTTTTCAAAACATTATAAAAAAGTAAATTTAGCTATAAGTATGAGTAAATTAACAAGTATATTATGGTTTGATTTGAATAAAGGATTTGGAACACAAGAAATTCCAGAAAGTTTTAATATTTTATCTAGAGCTCAGATTGTATTATCAAAAATTGTTACAGAAAATATTACAAATAATTTTAAACAAGCACAAAAAAAATTCTCACTAGGTGAAATTACAAAAGAGCAAATGGCTGATACTATAGAAAATCTTAGAGGAAAAATGAGAAAACCAGAAGAAATTAACGAAGATTGCATAGTAGATATACTATGTAGTATTTCTGAAACAGAAATAGAAATAAATCAATCAGAGAAAGAATTTCTTAAAAATAAATTAAATGACTCCAGAGAAGAAAACAATAGTTTAACAAATATAATTAACAATCAAGATAGAGAAATTACTAGAATAAAAAAAGAAAATGAGCAAAGTAGATTAAATGAGATTACATATTTGAATGAACAAATAGTTGATATAGAACAACGAAAACTGAAAGCAGATGATGAGATTAAAAGAAAGTTGTACCTAATTAAATGGATATGTGTGATTATAGTTCCTATAATCACAGTTTATCCCATTATACCAGTTATTGTTTCATTAATTGTTGAAAAGAAATTTGATCATTTATATGTTTTTAATAAGATTGTGAATCATTATAGTTCTAAATATAAAACTAAAATATATAAGAAATATTTTGTAGATGAAAACAAATTGAGAGCATTAAAGGATAGAATTATGATCATCGAAGTGGCACAAGATTAATTTAAATGATGGAAATATTGGTAAAAGTTTTCTTGATCTTTTCAATATACCTTCAAAAGAATTCTAAAATAAACCTCTAAAAATTGCTGTGTTGTGGTTGCATTAGAGTAAATTCCGCTAGTCATGCAATTTTAGTTGTTATAAGTTTTACATATAAAGAATATAAGTATTTTAATAGTATCTAATAAAAAAGTTGATGATTTTGAAAAAAGATAATTTGTAATTCTGAAAAATTAGAGGAAAAAGGTATTATCAAAGAAAAGTACCTAATTATTCAAAAGAGGAGATTAATGCCCTTAAGACAAAGTATATTATAAGTCAATGGAAAGGCGTTTGGCTATGGGGGTAATTGTCGTTATTGTTTGTTTAAACAGCTAGAGAAATGTTAAAATAATTCTGGTTAAGAGACCGACAACAGTAGAAATGGACATTCCACTAAAACAATGCACACTAGTCACGGAGATATGGATATAGCTATTCCAAGGGATCATAATGGTGATTATGAGCCTGAACTGATTAAGAAGTATCAAAATACCGTAACTCAAGACATGGAAGAAAAAATACTTTCAATGTATGCCAAAGGAATGACAACAGGAGATATAGAGTCTCATATGCGGGAATTATACGATATTGGTATTTCTGACAGTACAATCAGCCGTGTTACAGACAAAATACTACTGATAGTAAAAGAATGGCAGGAACGTCCTCTTGAGGAAGTTTATGCCGTAGTGTTTATGGATGCAGTCCACTACCATGTACGTAGTGAAGGGCGTATTGTAAAACGTGCAGTTTACATTGCTCTTGGCATTGACATGAACGGTAAAAAGGACATACTAGGAATGTATGTTGGTGAAAACGAAAGTGCAAAGTTTTGGCTTTCTATTATGAATGGACTAAAAAATCGAGGAGTTGAGGATATCCTGATTGCGTGTGTTGATGGTTTGAATGGGTTTCCACAAGCGATTGAAGCTATTTATCCTGAAACAGAGGTTCAACAGTGTATTATTCATAAGATACGCAATTCAACAAGGTTTGTTTCGTATAAAGATATCAAAAAATTAATGGCTGACCTGAAGCTAGTGTATACCGCTCCAACTGAAGAAACAGCTTTAAATGAACTGTAACTATTCAAAAATAAATGGGATTCTAAATACCCAAAAATCTATAAATCATGGCATGATAACTGGGCTACATTATCCACATATTTCAAGTACCCTGAAGCAATAAGGCGGCTGATTTATACCACAAATGCAATTGAAGGATTTAATCGTCAGCTACGAAAGGTAACTAAAGCGAAGACCATTTTTCCATCGGATGACAGTCTTTTAAAAATGCTTTATTTGGCAACTATGGATATAACAAAAAAATGGATAGGTAAGCGACAGGATTTGGGACAGATTTATTCTCAGCTGGAAATCTATTTTGAAGAACGTTTGAGTGGACGCAATCTATAAGATCAACTTGTTTTAGGCAGGTTTTATTGACTTACCTAAAAACTTATGTATAATGCAGGTATGGACAGAATCCGAAAAATCGGCTCTGCCCATCAGTAAATATTTGCAAGTCTTATCCCAGTTTTTAGAGTTTACACAAAACTTGAAACGGTCTCTTAGAAATTGAGATAGTATCAATATGCGTTTGCAATTTTATTCCATGCACGGAGTGCACCCCTTCACATCGCCTAAATTCCTCCTATCAACAAACCAAGCATACCAAAGCTCTGGTTTGTTGTTCCAACCTATAAGCCATGCATTAATTGGGTCTAAAGGGTTATCTTCCTCACCATGAATCATTATAGAATCTCCGATTAACTTCACAAAATTATCTTCTACTTCCTTTGGAACCACCCCTTCTTCGTAATATAAATCATCTGCTCCCATTGTGTGAAAAAGTTCATGTGCCAAGGTACCTGCAGAATGTCCATCCCAATGTTTATACCATATGATTGCATTTGCAGTATTTTTACCTAAAGAACCATTTAGTCCACAATAAGAACGTCCTTCCACATCAATAGCATAAACTATTGAAACAAGATCATAACTAGAAAATGGCCTAGCATATTGTGCATAACGCTTCAAGGCTTCGTTGTAGTCACGAATCGAAACATAAGAATTATCATGTTGCACTCTAAACTCATAATCTATCGAGATATTCTCTCCGTATCTTTTTGCTTGGGTACGAATGACATTTAATGCTGTTTCAATTTTACCTTTTAAATCTCCATAATTCATTTTAAAACGCTGTCCATTAAAATTAGTTGGAAATACCAGCACTTTTATAGCCCCATGAATTTCTTTCCTTCCTGCCTTCTTTTCTCTAAGCTTTTCCATTAGCATTTCATTTTGAAGTTTATTGATCAGAAGTTCTTTTTCTGTCTGCTGTTTAGGAGTTGTATTCTTGCTAGAAGATTCTTCTATTTGTTTCCTCAATTGTTGCAGTTGCAGAAATAACTCTTTTTGTTGCTCGGTTATCTTTTTTAATTCTTTAACTCTATCATCAATAATATCTACAGAGCTATCTCCACCACTAGTTTTCCCATTATCAATATGAGTTGCATCATCTTCTATACCACCACCTGCTCCACCATCCATAGAAGCTATATCAGAACCATCAAAAGGAGGCTTAGCATCTTTCTTATACAAAGCATAGATGTTAAAAGCTTTAAGAACTCTCATTTTTTCCTGAGGACTCATTCTTTTTTCATATACTCTTAGACTAGATTGCAAACGCCTTAATTTATTGTTGATTTTTAGCCAATCACTTTTTGTATAACTAGAATGCTCCTTCGCAATCTTATTTATGTAATATTCATATTCAAAAATACATTTTTCTTTTGAGGCCACACACGAGAACAACAAAAAAATACAAACTATAAAAAACCACTTATGTTTCATTTTGCATCCATACAAAACCTTTATCTTTAACAATATATTTTCCATCTTCTCTTTTCTTAACCTTTGCAGGAGAACAACGAACTACCCTGCCATATTTATCTTTTTCAAAACAAAAAATATATTCAAATACCTTAATTACATCATTTTGCAAATTAGGAAACACTTTTTTCTCATTGTAAATATAAAAATTAAGATACAATAAATTATCTTTTGTTACAACGAAAGTTGAATTAGAACCTTTTTCAACCAAAACTGCATCATACTTAGCACTAGGATTATTTAATGCATTGTGATAAAATTCATCATCAATACTTAAATAGGTGATAGATTGTTTTTTTTCAAGATATTCAGTGCGTTCAACACTAGATGAATAAAGACTATCAATAGTACAAGATGAAAATTGCATTTCTTTAGGTTTAATAATTTCTTGTTTTTCAAACCCAACAGCATTTTCTTTGGGTTTTATGGTAACATCGGTAGTAGATAACGCAACAGAACTAATAGGTTTATTTTTTATTTGCAATTCACGCAGTATTTCTTCTAAATCATTAAATTTTTTTATTACATAAGAAATTTCTTTACTCAATCTTAAACAATTTTGATTTGTAACATCTAATATTGAATTTAAATCCTTAATAGTTTTATAATCAGTCTGTGTTACTTCTGGGTTAGAAGACACACAAATATTATCTATTGGGATGTTTTTCTCCTTTTTTTGCTTTTTATTGAAAAGCATTTTAAAGGACACTATTAGTATTAAACAAATTAAAAAAATAATAAAAACTACCAAATAAATCCCATGTTTTTTTAATGCATCATATTCGCATCTAAGCTCTTCATCTCTTTTTGAAATAAATGAGATTTTACTCTCTACGATTTTTTTTTCTTTTTGCAAACTGCTATATTTTGAATTTTCTTTATTAAACGTCTCTTCTTTAGTTTGATAGTTAGAATACTCAGTCTCATACGCTCCCATTCTATCTTCAAAAGCTTTTTTATCTTGTTTATATTCATCCTCGTCTACTATTAAATCCTTAAACCCTTGGTTATTTATATTTAAATCCCCATCATATTGTTTTTTTTCATTATCAAAATCAATTCTTCTTTTTTTTAATTCTTCAGGCTTTTTATTTTCAGGTTCTCCTTTTATCTTCCAAGCTTCTTCATCTTCTTTTAACTTTTTTTCTCTTTGGGTAAGTGAAGTCTGTTTTATTCCAAGTTCTCCTTTTCTTTCATTTAACGTAACTTTTTCACCTTCAATATTATTGAGTCTCTTATTCAGTTCTTCCCCTATTTTGGCAAGTTCACCATTTTCCTTTTCTAATTTTTCTTTTTCCTTATCAAGTTCTGCCCTCTTTTGCACAAGCTTATGCTCTTCAACATACTTAACAATTTCTAGGTTAAGTTCTCCTAGTTGTTTTTCAAAACTAACTTTCTCATTATCATTATTATTTAATTCATCAAGATTTTTTTGTTTTTCTACAGCATTTACTAGTAAAGCATGAAATAGAAAAACAAGAAGCACAAAACTAATAAGAAGCAAAATTGTCAAACAAATAATTTTTAACTTTGAAACCGTCTTTTTCATAAATAAACCTCTTAGGCCCAAGTAGTAGAATTTTTTAATTCTCTATGTTCACCAAGCAATATTTGATACTCTGCATCAAGCTTTGCACATTCTATCACTATTTCTTTGATTTTTCTTTTAATAATTTCGTTTTCTTTTGTCATTTCATCTATTGCAATGGAGACAACATTATTTTGTTTTTCAATTTCAGCTACATCAAAACTAGTTTTCCTTTTTTCTTCTGCAATAGTGACTTCTTCTTTTTTAAGAGAAGTATTTTCTATTTTCAGTTCTGATATATTTCTAATTAATATTTTCTCTTCCTCTTCCATTTTAATAAAATGATCATAAAATTGCTTTTGAGTTTTCAATAGCTTATCAACACCATCTAAAAATTCGCTTTCAGAGCCAAGATCATCTCTCTTAAATGCAAGTATTTCATTATATGATTCATTAAGATCGTTAGAAACATTTTGTAGCATCTTGTATTTTTCAAAGAATTCAGTAATAGCCGTATAAAGCACTTTAAACTTCTCATGATTATAATAATTAATACTATCTTTTACCTTATTCTTACATCTATCATCAATTCTTTTATTAAGTATTAATAAAATTAGTATAAGGACAAAACAAAAACCAACCATCATCACTTCACCTTCTTTCTTAAATCTTTATTTTCATTCTTTAATTGAACAACATCAGCTTTTATAAACTTAAGTTTTTTTTCTTCATCTTGCTTTTCTTCCATAAGTTTATCATTCATTTTTTTTAATTCATCCACCTTACTTTTTAACTTTTCATTTTCATCAATCAATCTCTTTTTTTTATTCTCTAATACTCCTTTTTCTTTAGACCATGCAGAAATAGCATTACCCAAAACAGTATTTTTTTGCTTCCTCCAGTTACATTCTTCCCTTAATTTATCATTATTTTTTTTGAAAACAAGAATTGCCTTACTTGCTCCTTTAATTTTTTTAATATTAGCAATATTAGAATTTAAGTTTTTTTCTTCCTTGTACATGTCGCCAAAGCCAAACAAACTTGAGTTTTTAGCATATAAATATAAAAATGAAACACCACCAGCAATATATAACAACCTAAAAAATAAAACACTTTTTACAAATTCCCAAAACATACTAATTTTCTCCTAATTAGAGACAAGTCGTTCCATTTCCTTATGAATTGTTTTTACCTCTTTTAGATGCCACCATCTAAGAAGCAAACAAGTTAACAAAAGCCAGACCAAAACCACTGCCATAACAGAAGGTAAGAGGTGTATTGAAGAATTACCCTTTTTCAATTCTTCTTTGTATTTTTTTTCTAACTCTAATTTTCTTTTTCCAATTAATTCATTAAACAACATCTCAACATCCTCAACTTTTTTCATATAGTCAGAGCGTTTTTCATTAACTTCAGCCTCAAGTATTTTTATTTCATTGCTATTTTTTTCCATTAATTCATCAGTATATTTTTTTTTATTTTCCACTGATTGCTCTAGTTCTTCAATTTCTCGTAAAATCGCCATACCTCTTATTTTTAATTCTTTGAGTTCTTTAGGATCATTCGTCTTTTCATATTTATGCTTAATATCTTCTGACTCTTTCTTCAAGCGATCAATACTAACAATAAACGCATCAACTTCTAGTCTTAACTTGTCAAATTTATCTTTTCTTTCTTTAGAAATATTTTCAATCTTCTTTAAAGATATTTCTTTACTTTTATCTACTTCCTTGATAAAAAATTTTATCTTATCCCCTAATTTTTCAATTTCATCATCAAATTTACTTGGCATACTATCATATCTTCTAAAAGCCACCCAATCTTTGCCTATCCCAAATACTTCATATCCACAAAAAAGCAAGACAAGAATAAAAACTGCTATATTCTTTTTATATGAAAAAAACTTCTTTCTAGATTCAAATCTATTTAACTTTGCAATATTCTTATTAAATATCTTCTGTATTTTTTTTATTTGTTTTACATCATCTACAAATGTTTTTTCAATTATGCACCAATCTTGTTTCAACTTAGAACGTTTTTCTAAAAGTTCTATATTTTTTAGCTCTATACTCAACGCCTCGTCTAAATTAGATAATAATTCATTATAGCTACGGAATCTAAATGGTCTATATTTTCTTTCTAGCTCAGTCAACATGGCATTAGAATCTAGCATGCTTTCCAAATCAAAATTTATAGATGAGCATGTCGATAGTTTTTCCATTCTATCTATTAGCTCACCACATTTATCTATCAATTTAACTATAGCTTCATAAAAAAAGCATTCTTTTTTCTCATCAAAAAACTTAATTTCATCAGATAAGTCACAATCTATACTACTTAAAACAGCAGAAGAGAAAATCACTACAGTACCAAAAACAACACCTATCCATCCCCAAATCATACCTTCCTCAACTATTCTCTTTTTCAATGAAAATTCCCATATCATGAAAATCATCTACTGTGGGCAACAAAAGATCAGTTGCACCTAAAATATCTTCATCGTCAGTTATAATTTCAACAAGAGATATTCTTGAATCTAATTCCCTCATTTCACTATCAAAAAATAAGGGAAAATAATCATAAAAGTAATTCAAAAAATGACACAAATATAACAAGCCAGATATTACAAGGAAAACATGACCTAACCCTATAACCGAAATAAATTTAAAAAATAATTCCATTTTTTTATACTCCAAAAATCGAAGTAGTTATAATCTTAATAATTTAATTTTCTTTTTAAATTTTCTTTTTTTATACAATCTTATTGCACATGTTGCTATAGAAAATAAGCAAAACAACATAATAGTTCCTGAAAGTATTAAAGAAATAATCAGCGAAACCTTTAGATCGTTCTTACACATTTTATGATACTTAGTTTTATATAGATTTAATGCTTTTTCAGTTATTTTCTTAGTATCAATATTTCCCTGCTTAATTTCCTTTTGCAAGGCATCACAGTTTTTAAACAAAACCCATTCTTGATATATAATGCATGTTTCATAAGCACAAAAAAGCAACACTGGAACAAAAACCAGCATATTCTTTTTTGAAAAGAACTTCTCTCCAAATATAAGAGATTTAAGAAATTTACCTATAGCTTTAAGCATTTGCCAAAATATTTGTCCTAAGCCTTTAAATGTCTCCAAAAGTATTTTACACAATTCTTTAATCATTTTAGTCACCATACTTTTCATATTGATTAATTACACTTAAATATGTCATCCTATATGCAAATAAAATCTTAACTATCTCAACATCCCAGTCCCCTGGCATACAATCACCAGCAAATTCAAGAGCTATATCAATATTATCTATAGGCTCTATTTTCACCTTACCATCTTTATTTCGTATAAATTCATCATTTTTATCTAATTTAGCTCCTGCAAAATCTTTGGTTCCATCTTTGTATATATAACCAGAGAAACTCCAATTACTTTTTAATTTCCTTGCATTCTCAAGAAAGTCTCTATATGCATCTTCTAATTCTTCCTTACCAGGAAATTTTCTATCTTTAGCTTGACTACCTTCATATTTTATTGCATCATCCTCTTTGTCATTAGCTGCATCCTTAAATTTTTCATTTATGTCAATAAATAATCCTGCAGCGAGCATATCAACATTTAAATGACGATTGAAAATCTGGCAATTTCTACCTTCTAATACTTTCTGCCAATTAAAACCATCACTATTACCAACTTTCTGCCCCTTAAAACAAAAACTACCTCCCCCAAAAAGATAGATATTAAAAACCCCATCTTTTTCAATACCTTTAATGCAATGTTTTAATATTAAAATCTGAGCAAGATAACCTAAATAAATCAAATCACGCAGTTTCATATCTTGAAAATCATTCTCTCTACTAGCAATACTAGGAATCATACAAAGAAGAATATCTCTAACATTATTTGGTACTTTTTCATTTAAGAAATTCTCTTTTAATGCATTCTCCAATTTTTTTAAAATACCATCATCTGTAATGCACGAACCAAAAATGCTACCTATCTTATTTTTTGCTTTATCTACTGAACCGTGTTTTATTAGTGTCTTTAGGTAATCCCAGATAGTCTGCAAAAATATCACGCGTCCACCAAAATAGATGGAGAGATTTCCAAGAAGTTCAACATTAGCAGAATCATCATTATTGTTTTTTAATATTGCAATATCAGTTGAGTAATCTCCTATGTCAACAATAGCAGCTCCAAAAATTGCTCGAAACCCTTCTACACAAAGTGCATTAGCTATTGCTAAAGATTCAGGCAAATAAGGAGTTACCACAATATCTAGTCCTCCTAAACCACCTGGTATTACATCTGAATCTTGATCACCATGACTAACAGTTTTTATTTTTGCGGTTCTAATTACATCTTTAAAGCAGGTTATAGCATCATGCCAAATCTCTTTCATACCAGAATAATGCTCTCTAAGATAGGCTGTGCGAATATCAATTTTAGAACAACCATAACGTATAGATTTCTCTATGATTAAACTAAGTAAACCTTGAATCAAAATAAGCATTGCTTTTTTAGCATTAGATGCTTCATCTTCTACATTAGATTTCTTATCATTAGCTTCACGTGTTTTAAGTTTAATTTTAGACTTAATATCCGAAAAAAGAGCTCTATCCCCAATTTTCTGAACAATATTCGCATCCAGAAAAAACAACTTACCAGCTTTATATAATTGATTCTTATCTTTTTTATTTGTAAAAACTATAGATAATTTATTTTTTCCCTCTATGCTATGAAATACCTTTGAAGGTTCAAAAAAATCTCTTTTAAAAGGCACGTTCTCAAGATCCTCAGAACAATACAATGATTCTGTTATAGGAATTGCTAACTCTAGCCCTTGTTCCATCAATTTACTGTCAAACTTATCTTGATTAATACCATCCTTTTTAAACAAAACAATACTTCGAGAAGAACCTATGTCAATAGCAACCTGCATCTTTCCATCATCTGGAAATCTTTTATGTATAAAAGGAGGTCTATTTTTCCAATCTATGTCAGTTTCATCTTTAATACTTCCTGCACGCAAAGGCAATGCACCACACCAATCTCCAGAAATTTCAATACCAGCCCATTCAGGAATATTGCCAATATGCAAGGAATATTTGTATGTTTCATCGATGCTTTCAAATTCAGTATCCTCAATTCTAACATTGCTAATTTCGCCAATACTCATCTTTTTTTTATTCTCTAAAGGAGAAATTTGTGCATCTGAACCTTCTATATCGCGTCTCGCAAGAAAACCAAATTTTGGGGCTATTCCATATAAATCAAGAGCTGGAAAGTTATCTATAAATTGAAGTTTTTCACCAATATAATTACGTGAATAATAAAATTCAATTCCATCTAATTCAGCATTACATTCTATAAACAAAGATTTCACATCACATCCTATTTCACTTTTATTCTTATCAATAGAAATTGATGTAAGTTTAAATCTTTTATTATTAATCCATTCAACTACATTTCTTTTGAGAGGAGGAATACAAGCGTAGTATAAAGTATCTAAATTAAAAGACAATGTTCCTAATTCTTTTTTCAAAGAATAACCAAAACCTTTTGGTTTATAATCTTCTTCTCCAATATTTTCAGGTCTATTACCTATTGGTAATATGATAAGTCTATCAAACAGAATGTCCATGTTGTTATCTTTGCTATCTTCTTTTAAAGTAGGAAAGCTAAAGCGTTTAGAAGAATCTACCTTAAAGTTACGTTCAATCTTGCTACTAGGCTCAAATTCTTTAAGTTTCTCTTGCAGTTCAATAAATAAACAACAGTTTCCTATAAAGTCTTTATATTGTCTTAAATAAAAACTTAGTAATTCTTTTTCTTGTTCTTTAAGAGATTTTACTAATGATGCAATCACATCATCACCATTAGTTTTAAGATGTTTAAGAAACATTTCATCATAATCTTTATTCAATAATCTACAATCGATTGAAGGAATTGGTCCACTTGAAGAAAAAAGACCTATTAGCTTTTCATCATTATAAATACGAATAAGACTGTTATCATCTATTTTAAGCCCATTTCCATCATAGAGAGCTTCTTGCATCTTATTTAAAAAATACAAACGCCCTTCAAGTTCCTTGTTTTGACCTTTTAAAAAACCAAAACCATTGTATTTTAAGCTAATATTTTTTCCATACAATGAAGATAGTACACAATGAACAAGTAATATTGCAGACTGCTTAAACATTTCTGAAGTCAATACAGCTTTTTTAGAATCTTCATCTTTATAGTTAATTTCTTCTCTAAAACGTTTTACTCTGTCTGCAGGATTACTCCTCGTGTTTTCTGGAATATTTGGTGTCTTTTTAGCCATATTATCTAAGTCATCATAGCATTTTCCCAATCCATCTTTAACACTTTTTCTTTCAGTAACTAACTCTATACTTGGCTTAGTGTCTGTTTTTTTCTCATTTGGTAAAGGCATCTTTAATTCTCCTTTTTCAACACTTCATAAATATCACTAATCATTAACGAAAGTAATGCTTCAGAATTATCTTCAGTATTAAGAATATTAGAAATATTTTTTTTATCTAGTGTGATAGCTGAAATATAATTCATCCATGTCTTTTTGCATAAAGGTATTTGATTCAATGGCTTTTTTTCCCAAGAAACACATGGCTCATCAATAACACGCTCGAATATTTCGGTTAATCTTTTCATATCTTTTTCATCAAAAAAATCAATAATAACTTCAGAATTTCCACCCAATTTAGAGTAGAGCCTAATCTCGTTCCAAAATGTAAAATATGGAATTGTATGAAACAACCAGTCATTAATTTTTGTCTTTATTGCATCTATCAATTGCCCATTTTTACCTACATGCTTAATGTACATTTTAATAAACACATCTTTTTTTAAATCTTTTAGATTTTTTTGTGCAAAACGAGGATATAGTTCTGTTGCAACTATAACAATAAGCTTCATCAATCTTTTAGCTTCTTCTCTAAATTTAATCTTATTATCCAATGGAAGCTTATCCCAATTGATCACAATTTTTTTATCTTCAGATTTTAATTGTACATCATAATATCCATCATCATTCTTTTTTGCCAAATGTAATGATTCTAATGCAGCTATAAGTTCAACTAAATGTGCATGTCTTTTGTTTGCTTTATTCTTTTTGAATTCCCCACAAATATCATCAAAACCATCTGGAAGACCAACGTAATAAACATGCCACTTGTTATCACCTGAACTATTTTGAGAAATAAACTCTCTCAACTCACTAATTTGATCCCTCGCTCTATAATATGAATCATCTGTTGAGCCAATATCATCAACCTTTTCACCTACATGATTAGTAGGAATGGTGAAATATGGTCCTAAGATGATTAAATCTATTGGTATCTTTGCAATTTTTGATAATTTGTCATCTCCAGAATGTTCTTCTTTAATTTCTTCCATAAATGGAATAATTAAAGAAGCTCCCATACCTCCCGTTATCCCTGCTAAGATGACAAGCCTAATATTTTCCACTGAAACGTTATCACTTATGAGCTTTTCTAATTTCTCAAAAAGAGAAGTGTTTTTTAAATTCTTTAATGAAACATGAGCATCAATAGCACCACGTGAAGGGTCTCGATTATTCCCATCAGATAAAGATTCGTAATGTTTTTCTTCCTTCCAGCACATATATGCAAGATCTTTGGTTAAAGGATCATCTCCTATAAACTCCATTACGGTATATCCTGAATCATTTTTTTTCTCTTTATCACTACTTTCTTCATTTTTTTCATCTTTTTTTTTGTTACCCTGAAGTTCTTGATACAATTCTGGATGTAGTTCATAAGCAGGCAATACATCAAATGGAAGAAGTCTTGAAACTGTTTTATAATTTTCTTGTGCTTTAACACAATATCTATAATTATCTCCTAATGTGTCCTTATCCAATATAAACATACTATATATATCATCATCACCTGCTATCTTAGATGATTTTAATAATGGATATAGAGTACCAATTGCGGTTCCTACTTGTGTTCCTGTTCCACCAATGCAAATAAATATTGTATTCCTAGACATTTTTTACTCCTTTTAAGGACGTGGTTTAAAAAATATAAATGGGATTAAATTTATCAATACAAAAACAATCAAAGGAAAAATAAAATAGTATGGTTCTAAAATACTTTCCTGAAAGACAGAAGGCACACCATATTCATCTTGCAAAAAACAAAACAAAATTATAAAAACTATATTCGCTATTAGAACAGAAACAGCCCATATCACACGAGTAGATAGTTTTAAATACTCAAGATAACCTTCCCTTTTTGCCTTTATGCGTTCTAAAATAAAAAATATAATATATGGAATAAGTGAAAGTATAGTTAAGAATACACACTCCATAAGAAGTACCTGCATCTTTGAATAAGATTGAACATTATCAGGTGACATAAAAAAATCAACTTCCATAACTATATATGAAAACAACAACAAAAATAGCAAACTAATACTTTGAACTAATAACGTAAGCGAGAAATTTACCCATGGTTTTCTACTCATAATACTCCTCTACTTTGCCACTTCAAAAGGCATATTAAAAAGCATAACGGGAAGCCTAATAAACTCATAATTAACATATTCAATATTTTCTGCCACTTCATCTTTCAATAGGTTATTAATAAATTTTTTAAAATTAAAGGTTTTGTTTTGATTTTTTTCAGGGTTTTCATAATCGTTATCATTAAAGTCTTCCACCCATCGAGGAATCTCTATTTTTTGCTTTATTTTTATAATTATGTCAAAACAAACAACAGAAGATTCAAGTTCTCCATATTTATGTTTTGGATATATACAGAAAATACACTTATTTGTATTATCAATATTAAATTTATAAATATCTAAGTCTTTACGTAGAAACTCTTCATTTGAATCCCACTCTTGCAAAAATAAATTTTCTCTTAACACTTCTTCATCTTTAGAAGTTTTTAAATCTTTTGTTTCTTCATTGGAAATTTCATTTTTATTTTCTTTTGAACTTTTTTGAGATAACGATAGTTTTTAAGCTTAAACTCTAAATCTTCTATTTTCAAACCTTTTGGCAATTCAAATGCAACATTCAACGCCCAAAGCCAATTATTATTTTTCCATGAAGGAGATGATTTTTCGTATTCAAATATACGTAATCCCAATCTATCTTTGATCTGCTTTAACTCATCTCCTACCAAAAGCCTTAAATGATTAACCGCAAAATCTGTGCATTCTACCAAGTTCCAAATTCTTTCCTTTGCAAGAGAAGTTTCGTAAGCTTCAAGTTTTCTTAAATTAGGAGTAATGCCTATCTTTTTTGCTTGTAAATTAACTTCATTATTATTTGCAGTGTTAGGAATTCCAATTTCCTCAAAGATATCCAATGATTTTTGCTCCCCTTTTTGAAAAGTTGTTACGAGGTTGTATTCGATTTTATAATCTTGTGCAAAGTTGTTAAAAGTACTTAAAAAAGATTTAACTGCAATTCTAGGTCCCGAAATTACTGCATAAATTGGCTTTTCTCCACTGTATTCTATTGGTATCATTTTATTAATTTTTTCATCTGGTCGCCAATTTTTTCCATTAAAAGGGAGTTTAGTTGCAATCACTGCAGCGTAATAATCATCAATTTTTAATAATTTATCGCGAATTAAACCAGCAAGAAGCGTTACATTCAAGCCCTGTTCTTCTAAATCTGAAAGCACAATAGTTAAGTTTTTTGGATCTATAAGATCTCTATTATAGAGCATACTCAAAGGCCCGTTGTCATCATTTTCAATTTTTCCTACAAATGTGTAAGAACTACGAGCTTCAGGATCTAAATTAGGAGTGTTAACCCAACGCAAAAATTTATTTTCATTATCTTCTGGTCTTAAGATCCAATATTGAGGTCTATAATTTCCTGCAGAAGCGTGCTTTATGGCTCTAAAAAATCGAGAAAATTCTTTCGTTACTTCTACATTTCCTTTTCTGTTTTGAACATAACCAAACTGAGACTGAGTATTATCCCAATAAATATCTGCAACAGGTTTAGGGTGTATTTCAGCGTACGGATCATCGCCCCATACTGTCGTAACATCAGGAGGAACAAGGAAAGGAGGCTTTTCACAATCATACAACCTCCTTGCTCTACCACAAGAGGCACTAAAAAACACAATTAATAATACTACAAGAAATCTAATGGCATTTGTTAGAAAAACATTTCTATCTGGGGGGGGGTAAACAATATCATAATTCTATATTATACAAAATTACTAAACACTTTGTCAATATAACGAATCAGGACTTCAAGATAGGAAAAACAATCCAAGAATCATTTTAAAGCTTTACAGATAAAAGAGGCAAAAGATGTAAGAAACATATCTTGATGATTGTATTTATAGGAATGTTGTTTGGGCATAAGAATATAACGCAAAGCAAAAAAGAAAAAGTATTTATAGAATATGTAAGACTATTCTGGTATATTATAGTTATACCAAAGGTAGCTAATAAATTAAGATATCAAAATACAAGTGAGGAGAAAAGACAAATGCATAAACATTATGAAAATGAATTTAAGCGGAAAATAGTACAACTTCATATATGAGAAGGCAGAAGTATAAGAAGTTTATCTGAAGAATACAATATATCTCACGGTAGTATAACCAGCTAAACACCTCAATTTAGAAAAGAATGTGAAGTTAATGAAAAATCTAAAGCTGAATATGATTATATGGTAGAAAACTTAAAATTGAAAAATGAAATAGCAGAACTACAAAAAGAGATATCCTTTTTAAATAAAAAACGGCAAAATACTCTGCAAAGGAGATAGAATCCTGATTTATGAATGTATTAAAGAAAATGTAGAAGAATATGGTCTTAATTGGCTATTATGCAGACTTAATATTCTTAAAAGTAGTTATTACAATTATCTAAAAAAATAGAAAACAGAATTACAAAAATAAAAAACAAAATATTAAAAAGGTAATTGTTGGATTATATCATATAAGTGATGGGATAAACGGGTATAGAATGACTTGGAAGTTTTTAAAACGTTTAGGTTATAAAATAAGGCCTCTAACTATTCATAAATATATGAACAAAGAACTTAAATTGTCTTCTATTACAAGAAAATATAAACCACAATATGTAAAGGAACGTCCGCATAGAATATTTAAAAATATATTAAAAAGAGATTTTACAGCTGAAAATATAAATGAAAAGTGGTTATGAGGATTTTACATATTTATTCTTATCTGATGGGAGTGTATGATATAATTGTTCGATTATAGATTTGAAAGATAGAAGTATTGTTGCAAGTATAACAAATAGAGAGATTACAACTGATTTAGCAATAAGGAGAGTAAAAAAGCAATTAAGGCACAGAGAAATATGGATACAAGTAAATTAATTTTACTACCTTGTCAAGGAAGTCAGTTTACACCAAAAGCATTTATAGGTTTTTGTACTTCTATGGGAATTACACAAAGTATGAGTAGTGCAGGCTCTCCTTATGGCAATGCTCCTATGGAAAGATATTTTAATACACTTAAAAATGAATTGATTTATCACTATGGTTATAAAGATGAAGCACAATTATATAAAGCTGTTGAAGAAGAAAGCTTATGTTTATTACAACCATAAAAGACTTCATTCTTACAATGGATGTAAAATACCTTTTGAGGCTAGATTTGCTTTATAATTTTTATTAATTATTAGCTACTTCTGGTTCTATTTACCTTGACCAGAACAATTTTCTTGTAATAATGAATTAAACTTTATTAAGCTAAACAAAAAATCATTCAAGAAGCTAACATCTTGATCAGATAAAAAGGGTCATTTCTATTGTGGTTTAACATATATCAAAATTAAAGAAAAGAATATATGAAATAAAATGCAACTGAGTTATAAAAAAAGTGAAACAAAGAAATAAGAAAAACTGCACATAACATATTGAGTTTTTTATTGACATATTCATATATCAAGCTAAAAATTATTCCTGAAATAAAAGCAAACAAAATATTAAAAACTCCTAGGTAGGAGTGTGCAAATGCAAAAAAGATATTAGAAATAATGTGAAAAATATATTTTTCCTTTTTTTTCAATTGATTATAATATCTATTTCTTGATACATAAAGGCGAGTCATTTGAGTAGGTAGATACACTCTATAAATAAGTTCTTCAAACGTTGCAAACACAAAAATACGTACTAAAAAATACAAAATCTCTTGCAATGTTTCAGGTCTTGAAGGAATAACAAAAATCCGATTGCTTAATGTAGTTGGCAAAACTAATGCAAATAGAACAAACAAAAACAAAAAGAATTCAATAAAGAAACTAATTCTATTTAGAGAGGATTGTGTTTGAAGAGAAAGCTTCTTTTTCATAAAGGCGAAACATAAAATGTATGGAATACCCTTTATCTGAGGTAATAATAAAAAACCTATCTATTGGATCTCTTATCACATTCTCTTTCTCGAATGGAAAATATTTTGGCTCTAATATATTAAAAATAATTTCTTTTCCATCATAACAAATAGAGGCTAATTTACGAGGAATAGGCACTAAAAAGATTAAAAAATCATCTCGCTTTCCACCACCTAAATAGAATGTTTTATTGAGAGTTAAAAAATGAATATTTCTCATTCCAATAGAACGTCTCTGATTTACAACAAACATCTCAAGGTAATTTTTCTTTGTTATATCAATGTTTTTAACATATCTTTTTGCATAAAGTGAATGTTTAAATCTATAAAACACATCCCCTGCATCTATATAACTAGCATTTAAAAGAGAAACCATATTTTCTATAGCGTTACCATTTGCAAAAGCTTTTTTAGTTTCTGCTGATAAAGTAAAAAGGGATTGAGAATATTCAGTGTTTGACTTAGTTTCAAAAGTTTTTACATTTAATAAAATCTTTTCTTCTTTTGTAAGAATCTTTGAAGTTTCTTGTACGTAAGTTTTTGAAAAGTTAAGTTTATCATTTTCAACATCTTTATCATTTTTCACATCAAGATTCTTAAAGGAAGCAATATCATTTTCAACATCTAAATACTCTTGTGCTGAAGAAAGTAATACCTCATTTTTAGTTTCAATATCTTTATCTTGAAAATCTTCAGTAGTTTTATGTTTTAGGTTAACACTCTCTTCTTGAAAAACTAAACTATCTTCTAGGTTAGAAAAGCCTTCATTCGAAAGCTTATTTTTCCTTTTTTTCATAACTAATAAAAAAATAAAGCTAATAGAAAAAATTATTAAACCCAATAAAACTAGAACAATAAAAAAAATATAAATTGTCCTAAACTGAACTGCCTTATCAATACCTTCTACATTCTCTTCTATAACTAAATTAACATTTGGTTCAGTTTCAATTTTAGTCAGCTCATAATTGATTTTGGCTACTTCATTTCTTACAACTGTTTTTTTTATTTTTGCAGGTTTTTCATCAAGGCTTTCTGCATTTTCTTTTCCAATAGCAATTTCAGTATCATCTACATCTTCGCTACCCCTACTCTCATTTTGTTCTGTATTCTTAAAAGAAGCTGAAAATAGATTAGAAGCCTCATTTTTACTTTTCGAAACAGTCCTATCAATATCATAAAAACTTAAATATTCTTTTAGCGACATTGGTAGTTTAGAAATTAATGGATAAGCCATTATCTCTGCCATCTCAAAGCTAGTATTTACAAAAAAAGAGACATCATTTTTTAAATCTTTTACAATCTGGTTAGAAGAGATAGGCAACTTAATATAATAAGTTTGTATTTTTCCTATTTTTGATAAATAAACAGAAAAATCATTTAGTTTTTTCTCAAAAGTTTCTTGATTGTAACCTACATCACTTTCAGAATATGTAAAAAAGCCATCAGAAATAAAAATAAGCTTTTTATTATACGAAAGTGGCAATAATGAAATGTAATTTTCTAAAAAATCAAGAGCATAAGAAAAGTTAGAAGTTTTCGCTAAAGGATACAGAAGTGAAAATTTATATACTATGTTTGAAAAATCCGCTTCTGTTTCCAATAACTGTGATAGCTCAAGACGTGGTGACGTATCAAATGAAATTAAATGAAAAACATCCCCTTTTCGTAAATATTGTGTAGATATTTCTTTTAAGACTTCCCCGTTTATCTCATCATAATATGATAAAAGACTCCTCGAAATATCCAAAACAACAAGCACATCACAAACTTCAGCACATAAAGATACTTCATAAAAAGCAAAAGAAAAACAACATAAACACAATAGAAATCTAAAATGTTTGTACATTACACAATCATCTTTTCAATTTTTAGTACCTTATAAGACATCTTTTCATTATTAACCAGATAACTTACTGTATCTCCCACTTGAGTATTTAAAAGAGAATTCCCTAAAGGCGACATGTAAGAAATAATTCCGTTTGAAGGATCCGATTCCCAAGGACCTAATATAGTATATTCTTCTTGAAGGCTCGTTTTCTCATTCATTACACTAATTTTAGTGCCAAAAAAGGCTCTATCACCATAATATCTTGTAGGATCAAAAACTTCAGCCTTATCAATTTCTTCTTGCAACTTCTTTGATACATTCTCAAGTCGTGCCTGCTCTTCCTTTGCAGATTTATATTCAGCATTTTCGCGCAAATCTCCCAAACTCATTGCATAGTTCAAGTCTTTAGCATTCTGAGGCATGAGAACTGTAAGAATTTCCTGTAACTCTTTCTTCTTTGCAATCAGCATCTTTTCTGTAACCATGAGACCATGAATGTGAGCTGTTTTTCCTTCAATATCAACATCCACAAACTTGAAGTCTTTGTATTTGCCTAGAATATGACTTCTCAAAGCAACTTTTATAGTTGGCTCTAAATCTTTAATATCACTTATCAAAGTATATAACTTCTCAACTCTCTCCTTATCTTTTTCCAAAATGAAAGTAAAAAGTAAAGACTCCTTTCCAAACAAAATATCATGGATAGCTTTGTTATATTTTCTATTTTCTACAGTATCTTTACGACTTGCTATTTCTCTATAGGTTGCATCAAGAACATGAAGAAGTATGATAATCAAATCTTCCATACTCAAAGAAGTACCTTTAAACCACTCAGTATCCTTAACATTCTTAAAACACCAAATACAAGCTTCCTTATACACGCGATAGTTTTTATAGCATTCTATCACCTTATCTTGAAGCATTTTTTCTTTTTTATCAATCAAAAGAGGCTTTATTATATCTTCCGAAAGAGCAATTGGAAACAAATTTATAAACTCTTCTTGCCATGAAGGAATCACATCATGTATCTTAGCAAGAAAAAGTTTTTTCAATTCTTTATCTTTGATTAAAGTATAAAGTAAAGGAACATCTTCAATTTTTTCATATAAAGATGCAAAATTTATATCAATAGTCAATGGAATACCAGCATCCTCTTCCTTTATTTTAGTGAGTAAAAGATAAGAAGAAATCAAGTGTTCACTCACTTGAGAGGTAGCATGCAAGAATGTCTGGAAATATTTAATCATTTCCATAAAAGATTCAGAAGATCTATCTTGACATCTGTTTATTATATCTACTCGTGAAAAAAAGTTCTTTTTTACTTTAAATTCATTCAAAAGTTTTTCATCAATAGGAGTTTCAGCACTCTTAATCATATAAGAATCTGCACTATTTGGATGAAGATCAAATAAAGAATCTTCATTAAGGATTCTCCTAGCTTTTACACTCCAACTGGTCCACTCCGACTGAGTTAATAGTGAAGGAACAAGCTCGCTCTTCATTTTTTTAACATCACAATTGTTATCAAAGCTTAAAATGAGTGTCTCTAATGCCCACCTAATATCACCTTTAATCTTCTTAGTGAGTTCACCTTTTACTTTTTCAGTTGCTTTAAGTACCCATATATGATTTTTTGAAAGAGTTTTAAGAGCAGAAATTCCCATCTTCAGACTCATCGTGTGTCCTCTTTTCCTTGCAAAATCGATAGTAAGTTCATCTCCTTCAATCTTAGAAATACGACCAACTCCCCATGTATGATGAAAAACAAAGTTTCCTACCTCAAAAGCAATATTTTTTTCAAAAATTGCCAAAGCATCAAAAACAGAACGATAAGTTTGAGTTAAATCTGAAGCAAGAATACAATTTTCGAGTTGGCTATGATCTTTATATTGTTGTCTTAAACAAAACACCAACTCTGTCCTAGCCCAATCGTCTTTACTATCTCTATTCAAAATAGTCTTTAGTATTCTAACTGCTACATTCCAATCTTTCTTATCCTTGTAATACACATACAAATCTTGCAACAAAGGAATTGTCTTTACACTTCCCTCAATAGATGCAACAATTTTTTCTTCAACAGAACTAAAAAAGTTTATATCGTCAGGAGTTAAAGCAAGTAACTTTCCCCAAATCTCTTTTATACCTGAAAAATACTTCTGTGCAACATATCTATACATTGCCTTTTTATAATAAAAAATTGCCTTCTCAACATCTTCATCTTTCTCTGCTTTTTCTGCCAACAACTTTGCAATATCAGCTTCTTCGTAGTCAACCTTAAGAATTCTCTCCCATATTTCATACATTCGATCATCATTGCTGTCTTTATAATATTCAGCCAATGTTCTTAAAGCAAATTTTGCTTGTGCATCTCCATATTCAAGCATCTTCTGACATAAATGCTCCACAATCTGCCATTTATGATTATCGATAAAAATATTGATTAGCGTAATTTGATTTGAATCATCTACAGATTTGTTAATAAGAGAAACTATTGATAAAATGTACAAAGCTATAATACTCATCTTTGCATGAAGCAAATGCTCACTACAGATAGTAAAAATTACATCAAGAGAGCCTTCACATTTAGCTTCTTCTATGAGAGAATCGAGACCTTCAAAATCTTTTATGGTATAATTAGTTATCGCTACTCGAGTCCACTTCTCTTCATTTAAAAGATCATTTAGTTTTTTATCGACCATAATTCCACCCTTACACATAATTATCTTATATAATTATTATAGACACCTTCATTAAGAAGTTTTATTCTCAGATGCAACTCGTCTATTTTTGAACGAGTCATGCTATCACAAGAATAATAATCTATAAGCCAAAAATAACAGTTTATTAACTTTGGTTCAGCAAGTTTTGCCTCTTGGCTACTTTTATCCTTGCAAATGTTTTCCAATAGAAATATATTCTGTTTTAGCTCACCCACCTCCGTTGCTTTCAGTTGCCTTTTAACATTAAAAAGCCCACCAAGCACGGCATAAACAGGAATCCATGCCAATAACTCTTTTCCTTTAAATCCCATCACTTCCAATTTATCGATTAAAACACAAATAATTTCGGATTCTAAAAACTCTCTTTCTACAGCACAAGCATCTTTGAAAAAAGCCTCTCGAAAAAAAAGTTTTGCAAGGCGCTCATCACCACACATAGCATAACTATCTGCAAGCTCAGCTAGTATAGCAGACGATGCATTCAAAGAAACCGTATATTGTAAAAACTCCACGGACTTGTCATAGTTACCTAAAACCTTATAACACAAGCCCAATTTTCTATAAACCTGCGACTTATCGGTAAACTGCTTGAATTGCAAAGCTTCAGTGTAGAAATTGATAATGATATTAAACATACAATACTTCAAGGCATAGATGACAAACTCATATTTACCATCATATTTTTCCATATAGTGCAAAAACATCTTCCACTGTGAAAAAATATACTCCCCCCTTTCAAAGGGTGAAGTGCGGGTAGTTGAAAATCCTAGCTTTTCTTTCCAAAAAAATATTGCATTATAAGCACATTTTACATCTTCATTATCCAGATGATTTTCAAAAATATCTGAGATTAATGAATATGAAGCCTCAACATCCCCCTCTTTAAGCCTGTCAAACACGGGTTTTAGTATGTTTTGAATCCCTCTATGTGTTGGCATAAGTAATAGACTATTATACTAAAATTGGCATTTTAGTCAATCGACAATATAGAGATGTTTTAAGTCAGCTCAAAAAAGTTTAATATTTTTGTATAAGTATTCCCCTAAAAACAAACAGACTAGATTCAGTGTCGGCTATATTATGAAAAATATAAAAATATTTCAACACCTAAATCTTCCAATAGATATATAATCTCTACAGCATAAAGCTAAAATTACTAGTCTTTAAATAATCGATATCATCACTATCCTAATAAATCTTGAAAAAATTTGTAAAATACATCAAACTTAAAATATAGTAGAATGCAAAAATTTATTTTTTTTACTTACTTATTTTTATTTTCTCAGCTTTATTGTGAAAACAAGTTCGATTTTTCCTTTGCTCTTATAATGAACATAGGAGAACATCAAGAAAAAGTTTTTGATAATGGGCGCATTTTAAGCCTTCTTCAATGGCCAATTCTACCCAGCATGAGTTTAAGTCTAAGCACAGGATTTTATTTTCCATATTGTCATATTAATTTTGAATCAGCTTTTGGAATTCCTTCATTCAGTGGAAATATGAAAGATTCAGATTACACCGACCCTACTCAGGCAAAAAAAACATTATTTTCAAGTCATAGGGCAACATTAAATAAAAATATCGTAATAACACCATCGATAGGTATTCCTTTCAAAATATCTAACTCATCAATACAAGAAAAATATAACATAACAATTGAGGCAGAACCTCAAATAGGTTTTTATTTCTCGTTAAAAAACTGGCATGCAAAAGATGGATACACCCAATATAAAAGCAATGATAATTCCAAATTTTGGCATGAGAGCTGGCCAAAGAAAGAATATAAAGGAAAAGGGGTGCAATATATTCAAAAAATATTTTTTCCATTTATTGCATTCAACACGAAAATCAAACTAAAAAACAAATTAAATATAGCATTAAATCTTTCATTTTCTCCTCTACTGCAGGGAGAAGCTAAAGATATTCATTTTGACACAAAAAAAATATACATTGATAGTTTTACAATTCCCAGCTATTCATTTGAAATTAAGACTTCATTAAAAAAAGGCATAGCAAAAAAACTATCTCTATATACATCAATAAATTTTATCTATGTTTACAGCAATAAAGGAAAAACAACTGTAATAGACAAAGATACAAAAGAAATAGTCGCAACATATCCAACAGGAAGTTCAGGAATAGAAGGAAAAGAGGTCAAACTAGTAGTAGGAATAAATTTCACATTTTAAGTTTTTATTAATTTCTTCTATCTCTTGAAAGAAGTATAAGACGTAAAAGGCTTGCGAGAGCTGTTAATGCAGAAGCAATGTAAGTGAAGGCAGCTGCTGTTAAGACAGCTCGAACCCCCGATATTTCTTCTCGTGTAAGAGTATGTGAGTTTTCCAATATCTTTAACGCCCTTTTAGAAGCATCTATTTCTACAGGTAATGTGATAAAATAAAAAAGAACTGCTCCTGCAAATAAAATTATCCCTATATTTGTAAGAAGAGCGAACCTAAAAAAAAGTCCAGCAAAAGCTAGAATAGGGCCAAAGCTTGAGCCAATATTTGCAACTGGAACTAATGTACTACGTAAAACTAATGGGCCGTATCCAACCTTATCTTGAATTGCATGCCCCATTTCATGTGCTGCAACACCTACTGCAGCAACAGATGTTCTACCATAAACAGACTCTGAAAGACGCAAAACTTTACTTGAAGGATCATAGTGATCTGTCAAACTACCTTGAATCATAGACACCTTCACACCTCTAACATCACTTGAAAGCATAAGTCTTTCTGCCATTTCACGTCCTGTAATCCCTGAATGAGTTGGAATGCGAGAATATTTTTCAAAAGTAGTCTTTACTTTTAATTGTGCGATCAAAGATAAAATGAGTGCAGGAACCACCAAAACAACGTAATAATAGTCAAAATAGAACATAATATACTCCTTAAAAAATACAGTAGAAATTAAGGAAGCTTAAAAAGCTATCATAAGTTTTAAGTTGGCCGTCATTCTAAGTTCTTTTCGATATTTTGACAATGCTACTCTTGGATTAATCTATTATATTTTGATAACATGAAAGATATATGAATTTTTTTCTCAATTTTAATATCTTTTTCAAAATTTCCAATTCCTACATCATAAGACAACATTGTGAAGAATTTGCTACAATTCTTACCTACATTAGCTAATGTTATGATTGTACATTAGCTAATGTTACAGTTATACCTTAGCTAATGTACTCAGGCAAAACTGTACAGTTTTGCTATGCGAAACTGTATTATTTAGAGATCGTAAACTTAACAGTTTGCATATGCGAAACTGTTAAGTTTTGAAAGGCTCTTTACCTTTTAATAATTTAAGGAGTATGTATGACTAAAGAAATTATTTCATGGAATGTTAATGGCATAAGGGCAGTAGAAAAAAAAGGCTTTTTAGATTGGCTTTTTAAAGAAAGTCCCGATGTATTATGTCTTCAAGAAACAAAGGCAAAAAAAGAACAATTAAATTCATCTCTCATAAATCCATCTTCAGCTGATATTTCATATAAAACTTACTGGAGTTCTGCAATCAAACCAGGGTATTCTGGAGTTGCAATTTTTTCAAAAGAAGAACCAAAAAACGTACAACTTATCAATGTAAAAGAAATAGATGATGAAGGACGCATCCTTGTAGCTGAGTTTAAGGATTTTTCCGTCATATCAAGCTATTTTCCAAATTCACAAGAAGCAGGGCTTCGTCTTCCTTATAAGTTATTTTTTTGTGATGAAATATTAAAACTTTGTAACAAAATTAAAGAAAAAACTCCTATAATCCTTTGTGGAGACTATAACATTGCACATAAACCTATAGATTTAGCAAATCCTGAAAGAAATCAAGGTAACCCTGGCTATTTACCGGAAGAAAGAGAATGGATGACATCTTTTATTGAGGCAGGTTATAAAGATACTTTTAGAGAGTTTTGCAATTTACCTCAAATGTACACATGGTGGAGCTACCGCTTTTCTGCTAGAGAGAAAAACATTGGATGGAGACTAGACTATTCTTGTGTAAATGATGAGTTTATGGGGAAAGTCACATCTTCAACCATTATGAGCGATGTAATGGGCTCAGATCATTGCCCAATAAAACTTAAAATAAACGTGTAAAAATACAAACTTTTAAATCCAGCCTTAGTTTTTATTCTTAAGAGGAAATGTTTTTAAGTGAATCTATTAAGAAAATGCCTTTTCACTTTATTATTTTAGCTTTTTTCCCACATGATAGTAATAAAGTTATATAAAAGGTTGATAAATAAAAGAACCACCACAAAGATCATCATAGGTCTGATAATCTTATTCCCATTCTTTATGGCTAAAGATGAGCCTACGTAATTGCCAGCTATTCCTGCTAATGCTGCAGGAATAACTAGAGAATATATTATTTTTCCACTTAAAATACCTAATATAAGAGAAGAATAATTAGAAAAAAGATTGAGTATTTTTGAATTTCCTGCTGCTGTTTTTGAATCATATTTTATCAAAGTTGTATAAGCAATTATTGCAAAAGTTCCTGTTCCAGGCCCAAAAAAACCATCATAGAATCCAACAAAAATACCTATAAGTATTGCAAAAAAAATTGTTTTCTTTTTTGAAATAGTATTTGAATTATCAATTCCCCCCAAATCTCTTTTAACTAAGACTAAGACTCCAATTATAGGTAAAAGCAAAAAAAGAATAGTTCTTAAAACAATTGGATCAATACTTAATACAAGACGCGTACCTATTTGCGAAGTGCAAAAAGCAAAAACACCAGAAAGAACAGCAACTTTTATTTTTACAACCCCAGAGCGAAAAAAATTAATTGCAGAAAAAGTTGTACCACAGCCTGCTGCAAACTTATTGCATACAAAAGCTACATCTGCAGGCAAACCTATAAAAAGATAGCTAGGCAAAGAAATAAGCCCACCACCTCCTGCTATAGAATCAAAAAAACCTGCAAAAAAAACTGCGACACAAATAAATACTATTGAGCAAACTGACATAAAAAAAGTTCTTTAAGCTTTATAGAAAGAAGCAAAAGCCCTTTCTATGTACTCCTGATCCAAAGTTCCACCAAGTTCTCTTACCGAATGCATAGATAAAATTGGATTTCCTATGTCAACACATCTAATATTTAAATTTGCCATTGTAATTGGTCCAATAGTAGAGCCACCTCTCATGTCAGAACGATTTACAAATGTTTGACAAGGGACATCAGCACGTCTACATATTTCTTTAAAAATAGAAACAGAAACTGCATCACTCATATAAGACATAGGGGCAGATATCTTTATAACTGGTCCTTCATTCATTAAAGGAAAATTAGTTATGTCATTCTTTTCTGTATAATTAGGATGCAAAGCATGAGCTTGGTCAGCTGAAATCATAAAAGACGAATGTAAAACTCGTTGAAAAACTTCAAAAAATGCCTCTTCAATCTTTTCATTTTTCATTCCTGCAATCACAATTCGTTTTAATGTGTCAGACAAGAATGGACTTCCAGCTCCTGCACGAGTTAAAGAACCAATTTCTTCGTTATCAAAAACACAAGCCACTTGTGTAAAATCTTCATTTCCACTAGAAATCAAGGTTCTAATAGATGGATAAGCCATACCAAGATTGTCAATCTTGGGTAATGAGAAAAACTCTTTATTAGCTCCAACAAAAGCTCCTTGAGCTCTATCATATAAATATAAATCAAAAGAAAGGATATCTTCAGTAGATAAACCCATTTCCTTAGCTAAAATACTCATAAATGAAGACTTCTTGTCTTGAGCTTTACCCTCAACAATGGCCATTAATGGAAGGGTATCTTTTTGTTTATTATAAGAGTATCCCTCATTCACTTCCCTATTCATATGTATCGCAAGGTTTGGAATGATAAGAAGATTTTTATCAATGTTTACTAGACGTATCTCAGGAGTAAGAGGATTCTTACCCTTTATTGTAAGGCGACCTGCTACAGAAAGGGGGCGATCAAACCATGTTGAAACTATAGCCCCTCCATAACACTCTGTATTAAGCTTAACATAATGATTCTGCACAATTATATCGGGAGAAGGTTTAATTTTAAATGTAGGAGAATCGCTATGGCTTCCTATAATCCTAAAACCTGTTTCAATTTTTTTTCCCATTTTCCATGCAATAATTGCACTTCCATTTGTTGTAGTAAAATATTTTCCACCAGTCTTTAAGTTAAAAACATCTCCACCAGAAAGCTCTGTATACCCAGCTTCTTTTAGCATGTTAGCCAAATTGGTTATTGCATGATACATTGAAGGACTTTCATCAACAAATTTCATCAAAGATGTAGCAGCTTCATTTTTTTTCATAATAACACCTCAATCCTTATTATTAGAGAATATGATTTTTTTTGCATCTTTTATTATTATTCTTTCCATTTTTATTCTAGTTTCTATATCTGTAATACTAGTAAGTTCTGGCACTTTCGCTGAGCCTACAACTCGCCTAATCATTTCAAGACCTGCAAACTTCCAAGCATCATTAACTATATCTTCTATATACTTAACAACAAATCTTTCACTCTTATATAAAGGATTTTCAATTTCATCTTTTAAAATACTATAACTAAAATCAGTAAAAGTAGAGACTAAAGTATTAATCTGTTTTAAAATATATGAGTGCATATACCGTCTTTTTTTACTATCAGCATTATATTTTATCATGTTATATACATCAGCAATAAAAAGGTGAGCAATCACATTACCAATATCATAAGCAATAGGAGCAAGGGTTGAAAATTCAGGATCAATAACAAACATGTCCATGTTGTTAGAAAGCTTACCAATAACTTTTTCACCATTAAACCTTACTAACACAGAGCCTGTATGGAGATCTCCATGAATTAATGTCTGTTTTTGTGTTTTAAATTTATCCAATAATCTAGCACTTATAAAGCGTAAACGCTTATCATTTGTAATTTCATTATGTAAAAACTCTTCATTGCCTTTTGTATATAAATTTCTTCCTCTTTTATCAAAAAAAGGATGAGTAAAGACCAAATCTTCTGTTATTTTAATTAAGTCATCATTAATTGGCAAAAAATCTAATTCAGTATTGAAATGACTTCGATCAATGAGTCCAACATAAGGGATTTGGGAAATAGCAATAAATGTTGCAAAACGAAATCCTAAATCTTCAGGCATTACACCATCCATTAAGGCTTGGCGTAAAGAAATAGAAGGAACAACATCTTCCATTAAGAAATAGTGTTTTGAATCACTAATCGAAATAACTTTAGGTGTTTTTAGTATTGACACTTGATCTTCTAAACCATTAAGAGCTACATTTAATCGCATTAAATATCTTGCTTCTAATAAATTTCTCTTTTTTGATATACTTCCATCAGGTCTCATGCGAGTAACGCTATCAGCTATTTTGATAACCACACTCTCACGAGTGTCTTTGTTTATAAGACGAAAAAGATAATTGACATTGCCATCACTTAATTCTTCACATCTAACCTTTTCTGGATCCCATTTCAGATCTTTTTTTATAGCTATATCTATTAGCTTTGTCGTGTCAAATGGATTCTTTTTTCTCATCTTTTTCTAATTTTTCTTTAATCTTCTTGTGCTTACATATCTTGCAAAGTCTGTCATATTATGTACAGTTATTTTATCTTGAAAAACATCTAATCTTCCTTGTTCCATAAATTTGTTGATTGCTTCTGCTGTTTGCTCCATAGAAAGACCAGCCCAACGAGAAACCTCTTCAGTTGTAATTTCAAATGTTCTAGAATCCCTTGTTCGATCAAGATGAGCTATAGTTTCATCAAGCATTAAAAAAACGTCTGCCACACGAGCAGGAATATCATCTATTGTTAAAATCATAAAGCGTCTTTTTTGAGCATAAATACGCTTTACAAATGTTTTTAAAAGCCTCATTCCGATTACTGGACTTCCTCTCATCAATACTTCAAAGTTTTCCTTATTAAACTCCAAAGCAATCACATCATCATAGGCTATAGCAGAAGCAGAACGTGGTGAGTTATCCAGTATTGCCATCTCACCAAATATTTCCCCCGTGTCAAGTATGTCTATATTCTTTTCAACTCCATTAATGACTTTTATAAGCTGTACGCGTCCTGCCTGAATTAAATAAAACGATGAACCCTTTTCAAACTCAGCAAAAATCACAGAACCTTTTGGAAATTTTTTTGCAAATCTTGAAAACGATGAAAGAACATCCGACATATCGCCTCCTCCATTCTTTAAACATATGCCCGCATTATAAATTATTTGATAAAAATAAGAAAGATGGGACACAATATCATGGTTATCGGCTTAATGGATTAAAAAAAATAAAATCTTATTTCAAATGTGATGTAATATATTCCATAGTGTTTATTGCGGTAGTTTTCCAACTATATTGAATTACACAATCCAAACCTTTTTTAATCATTTCTTCTCTTAATGTTGCATTTTCTTCTTTATTGATCAATCTTTCAATTACATCTGCTATGTCATTAGGAGATGTTGAATCAAAATATAGAGCAGCATCTTTAACAATTTCTTTTAAAGCCCCCTCATTTGAACATGCAACAGGAATGCCTGAAGCAAGAGCTTCTAAAACAGAAAGACCAGAACCTTCGTTGCGAGATGGAAAAACACATAAATCTGCAGCACAATATAGTTTATTCAAAGTATCATGTGGAAAATATCCTGTAAGAAGTATATCTGAAGAGTAATGAGAGTGAATAACTTCCTTTCTAACAATTTCAGTTGAAGCCCCTTCAGCCCCTGCAAGCACCAATCGATGAGAACTTCCTGTTTTTTTCTTGAAAATATTAAAAGCCTTAATCAATTCCACATGAGATTTTGATGAGTCAGATAAACTTGAAGCATAAATTATATAAGGTCTTTTTATCGAAAATGGTTGTACAAAAACAATATCTTTATTTTCAAGTTCCATAGGTTTAAAAGTGCTTAAGTTTACACCATTATGAATTACAGAAATCTTTGAAGAAGGAACACCTAAATTTAGAAGCGAATTTTTTACATATTTACTAGGAGTGATAAATCCTCTCACTCCTTTTATCATATACTTAATATAAAGATTTGAGAATAAATTATTAGTATTTTGTAAATCATGGACAACTAGAAAAGAAGGAATGGCTAAATTAAGAGGGAGATATCGA
The DNA here is from genome assembly GCA_052169955.1 of Treponema sp. Classification (GTDB taxonomy): domain Bacteria; phylum Spirochaetota; class Spirochaetia; order Treponematales; family Treponemataceae; genus Treponema_B. The sequence continues at coordinate 35,156 of JBQNBL010000005.1, read as the reverse complement.
AAACCTGAAACATATAGAATAGCATCAAATTTATTTTTTTTTACAAAATATTTTAAGTGAGTTTTATGCCAAAAACTTTTTGCAAAATCAGTATCACTTAAATTAATACCTTCAAAAAAAATGTTATTTGCAGAAGTTGGATAAGTATACCTATCAAACTCAGATCCGAAGAGAACAAATTCACAATCTTGAATAGGAGCAACATTATTCATTAGCTCAAAAAGATAAGAGCCTAAACCAGATATACCATGTTTGCATCCAAAAGTATCTATACCAATTCTAAATTTTTTCATACTCATAAAAGGTATAATAATGTTATATTTTTTTATTACTCTTGTCGACTACTAGATTTAGTAGTGCAATATGCTTTCAATTTAATATTTTAATCCTAGTTTCAAATAAAGCACATCCGATTTCTTAAATTTAGTTTTTCATTGATAAAAAGGATAATGATGATTTATATTTGAGATTGTGTATAGCATGGTTTTAATTAGCATGTTCCGTATATTATTTCATATTTTATCATGCCTATCTCTGTTAGAAAACTCACATCCACAATAATCTTGCCTATATAGTGAAAGTTCTTTGCTTATATTTATGGAAGCTAAATATCCATTTCTTTTTTTAAAGTCATTTGGTAGATATAACGGAGTAGAAAAGTTTTTTAAAAAGTCATCATTATATTCTTTTTCTCCGCCTTCATTAAGTGAAAAACCAATTTCATTTATAAGAGAAGCATTTTTATACGGGCTCACAGAAAGAGTAGAGCAAAAAAAATCAAAACCTTCAACTTTTGCCCTTTCGTATGTTTTAGCTAGACGTAAAGAATAACACTTAGCACAACGTTCCCCTCCTTCTTTGCATTCTTCAAGTCCTTTTGATATTTCTTTGAATGGAGATGGATTGTAAAAAGGTATGATTAGTTTTACAGGTGAAAAAGAAATATGGCGTGCATTGTAAACTGAAAGTAAATGTTTTAATTCTTCTTCTCTTTTTTCATATTCTTCTTTTTTATCTATATTTGGATTGTAATAAAAAATTGTTATGTCAAGAAATGATAAAAGACGTAATAAAACAGAAGAAGAACAAGGAGCACAACAAGCATGAAGCAAAAGTCTTTTTCCTTTTATTTTTTCTAAAATTTCTTGCATGACAAGGTCATAATTTATTTTTCGCATTGTTAACTAAAAACTTACCTGAGAGTTTTTTGGTTTATAGAAATGAGATGCAAAACATTATCTACTAAGTGCTTAACATAGCTATTTAAATCATCTATTTCTTTCTTCTCAATCTTAAAGCAAATAGCTCCAGGATGTCCTCCACCATTTCCTAATGGTACTTTCATATCTTCTATTACTTGCCTAAAATCAATTCCTTTAATTACTTCCCCAGCTCTAACTCTAAATTCAATAAAGTTTGAAATATTTTTGGGATAATAAAAACATGAAATACTTGCAACATTTGGCCGATCAGAAAGTTCTCCTGTAATACGACGAACAATTGCTATAAAATCTTGAAAATTCTCTGCCTTATTTTGTAATTTAAGTGAGTCCTCTTCATTAAGAATCAAAAGCCCCAAACTTTCATTTTTTGTTATTTCTTTTGAAATTTCATCATACAAAAATCTTTCTTTTTCTGAAATCTCTTCTAAAAGTTGCAAAATCTCATCTATAGAACTAATATTTTTGCTATTGATATAATGTGTTTCCTTCAATATTGAACCTAGTTTATTCAAAAAATATTTAAAAAAAGCCCTATCCCGTTTTGTAGAAAGGTAGTTTCCAAGCTTTGCATCTCCTATCATCCCCGTAAGAATCGCCAAGACTATGTTTCTTGAATAAAGCTCACAAATACCATGTTTTTCTAGAACAATTATTTGTCTTGAAAGTTTATAGCAAATATTAGCCACAATTTCACAAGAACTTGATGCATGAAGAGTGAGTTGGTAAGGTTCATCTCCTGTATGCCTTGCATCTTTTGAAAAATGATGATCAATTTCAACTTTTGGAATATTTTTTTGCAAAAAGAAGTCTAATATCTTATCATCTAAAGCAATCATATCAGGCTTTGGCGTATCTAAAATAAAAATCGCATCTGGTTTTTCTAGATCTTTCGTGGAGCTTATAAGAAGTTCAATTTCATTATATTCACAAATCTTTTGAAAAAAAGCCAAAGATGAGGGAAAATTATCTTTTACATACATTGCTACACATTTACCAAATTTTCGCAAAAGCAAAGCAATGGCTAGCATGGAAGAAACACAATCCTCATCAGAATAAGAATGTCCTAGTAATAAAAAACGAGAAGAATGCATAATAAGATTGAAGATATTTCTAATAGTTCTATTCTTTTGAGCAATGGTGAGAGGTTTTAGCTTTTCTGCTCCATAGTTTTCTAACATTTCTATAACACACCTTGCATTATTAGAATAAAAGTTTTTTAAGTATTTCTTCCACAACAATGCTTATATTTTTTTCCACTACCACAAGGGCAAGGATCATTTCTTCCCACCTTAGGCATAGAACGTACTATTTGTGCTTTATCAGGTGTATTTCTCCCTTGCATATTTGCATTCTGAAATGTTGAAACATATGAATGTGAGGCATTTCCTGCTATTAAGTGAGTTTTCTCTCTTCGCTCCCCATCTTCAATATTAATCTTGACTCTTATGACAAACGAAGCCATATCAAAACGAATCTCATCAATCATTGCATTAAAGATATCAGAACCTTCAAGTTTATATTCAACTAAAGGATTCTTCTGTCCATAAGAACGAAGGTAGACCGCCTCTCTCAAAGCTTCAAGATTTTCTAGGTGGTTAAGCCATTTCTTGTCTATTGCTTGCAAATACTGCCACCTTATAATCATGTTCAAGTTTTCTTTGCCTGTTGCCTCTTCTTTATTTTTTAATTCTTCTTTAAAGTATTCAACTAACTTCTTAGCTGCCACTTCCCAGCCATTCTTTTCTATCTCTTCAAAAGTTGTCTCTGACAAAGTATATCCATACTTATTTTTGAACATTGATTGCATTTCTCTCATTACTCTTGCTTTTTCATTTCGTGTAGTATGCTTATACTCTTCAAAAGAATATTCTACAACTTCTTCAATTGTCCTAATAATTCTTGAAAGCAAGGTATCATCAGAAAGAATTGCATCTCGCTCTTTATAGATAAAAGAACGTTGATCATTTAAAACATCATCATATTCTAGTAAGTGCTTTCTTATATCAAAGTTTCGCATTTCAACTTTTGTTTGAGCTCTTTCAATACTTTTAGAAACCATTCCATGCTCAATAGGCTCACCTGTAGGCATCCCTATTTTTTTCATTATTCCCTTTAACCTATCGCCACCGAAAAGCCTCATAAGCTCATCATCTAATGAGATAAAAAATCGTGAACGTCCCGGATCTCCTTGCCTTCCTGAACGTCCTCTAAGTTGGTTATCAATACGTCTACTTTCATGTCTTTCTGTTCCTATTACGTATAAACCACCTAGAGCCTTCACCTCTTCATAGTCTTTTTGCCATTTAGCAAATTCTTCTTTGTAGACTTTTGCATAGTATTCAGGATTTGGATTAGTCCCCGTACGTTTGAGAGTACGCATTTCAGGATTTCCTCCAAGCTTAATATCAGTACCTCGTCCTGCCATGTTGGTTGCAATAGTTACCGCCCCCTTAGCTCCTGCTTCTGCTATGATTAAAGCTTCACGTCCATGATTCTTAGCATTTAAAACTTCATGTTTTACACCACGCTTTGTCAAGATCCTAGAAACTATCTCAGATTTTTCAATAGAAACAGTACCAACTAATACAGGTTGTCCTCGCTTGTAGGCCTCTACAATTTCGTTACACAAAGCTTCAAACTTTTCATCTTCATTTAAGAAGACTAAATCTTGTTCATCACGTCTCGCCACAGGTAAGTTTGTAGGAATAACTACAACATCAAGTTTATAAATCTTATTAAACTCTGTAGCTTCTGTATCTGCAGTTCCTGTCATGCCTGAAAGTTTATCATACATTCTAAAAAAGTTTTGGAAGGTGACAGTAGCTAAAGTCCTATTCCTTTGTGCAATTTTAATCTTTTCTTTTGCTTCTATAGCTTGATGGAGTCCATCTGAATAACGTCTTCCTTCAAGAATACGCCCTGTAAACTCATCAACTATCTGCACTTCTCCATCTTTAACCACATAATCAACGTCAATGTGATATAATATGTGAGCTCTAACTGACTGGGTAAAATAGTGAATATATTCAAAATTTTCTTCATCAAATAAACTACCGTGAATTAGGCCTTGTCGAGTTAGAATATCCTGAATTTTAAGCATTCCCTGATCCGTAAAAGAGATTCTTTTACTCTTTTCATCTATGGTGTAATCTCCTTCGATCTTTTCTCCTTCTACTTCGTTTGGATATTCCCCCGTTTTTGGATCCTTCAATACTTCTGTTAGATTGCCTACTAACTTATCCACTTCAAAAAAACGTTGTGTGTCATCTTCTGCTCCACCTGAAATTATTAAAGGAGTTCTAGCTTCATCAATCAATATTGAGTCAATTTCGTCAACAATACAATAAGAAAATCCACGTTGCACCTTTTGAGATAAAGCTATTTGCATATTATCTCTCAAATAGTCAAAACCGAACTCATTATTTGTTCCATAAGTAATATCGCAATTGTATGCCTGTTTTCTTGCTTCATTATCCATGTTTGAAAGAATAACACCAACACTAACACCTAGAAATGAATACACCTTTTTCATCCACATAGCATCGCGTTCAGCAAGGTAGTCGTTAACAGTAACTACATGAACGCCCTTCCCAGTAAGGCTATTTAGATAGGCTGAAGCCACACTCATAAGAGTCTTACCTTCACCAGTTTTCATTTCAACAATCTTGCCTGAGTTTAAGACCAAAGCGCCCATAATTTGAACATCATAAGGACGCTCTCCTAGCATTCTCCTAGCAGCCTCTCTAGCTACTGCAAACGCTTTTGGAACAAATTCACTTAGTGGAGTGCCTTCTTTGTATGCTTTTTTAAACTCCTCAGTTTGAGTTTTAAAGTCTTCATCTTTTAAGCTAATAGCCCAAGATTCTAAATCATTTATACTTTGCAAAGTAGGAAGCAAAGCCTTTATATCTCTCTCATGTTGAGAGCCAAAAACAAATTTGATTATTGAATTTAACATATTTTGATAGTTTACAAAAAAGAAATACTTAATTCAAGATTATACGAGTTCTGTAAAATTGATGTTATGATCAATCAAATGAAGATATAAAAAAGATAGGCTGTTCTAACAGCAAAAAACTTTATGGAAGTAAAACTTTTTAAAATGATGTAGTTATCTTTAAATATTAAATCCCCAAGCCCAATTCCTTAAGTTTATTCAATTTTTCCATGTATCTTTATAGATTGCTAAGCTTTGATTGAAGCACTTTTAAATGTCCCACCTAGTAACTTATGCTAGAAATAATCTAACTTTAAATAGCAACTCTATAAAAACTTAAAATCTATATTATTATTTACTTGTATCATAATCGAGTTGCTTTAGTTTTATATCAAATGTTGATACCAATTTCTGCTTTTGCTTCATATTTAAATGATCAGCACTAAGTGCATACCCTTTTATATGCATTCATACCAACCGTATGATAAATAATTAATTTGTCATTATTTAAAAAAAATATGCCAAGCCTTCTAGCATAGAAAACACACATTCCTTTCTATAAAAGAAGCCCATATATCGCAATCGTCCATCAACTAAAGTTCAATCTGATTAAGAAGTTCCTTCAATTTCACCAACTCATCTTTTGTCAATGTTACTCCCTTACCCATCTTTTGATGATCACTAGACCAACTACGAATGTCAAACTTTTCTCCTCTTTTATTCCAGTTCACAGTATTTAACTCAAGTCTCCAACCTGTTTTATTTTCAGATAAAACACCATACTCCTTCACAATCTCAAAAGAAAAATCCTCTGCCATAACATTCTCCTCAAGTTCTATTTTTTCTTTAATTCTTCTACAATGTCAACAATGCTTTTTACTACATTTATATTACTTAGCTTTTTTGAATTCTCACCCATAATTTTACGACGCTTTTCATCGTTTAATAAATTTATCACTGTGTCAAAGAAGTTACCTACATTCTCCCCTTGCAACACAACAGCAGCCTCTGCTCTAGCAAAAAATACTGCATTTTCTACCTGATCTCCTCGAGAAGAGCCTTGCTCTAAAGGTATCAGTACCATAGGCTTACCCAAGGTGGCTAGCTCCCAAACAGTATTTGCACCTGAGCGAGAAACTACAATGCTAGAAGAATAGATTAAATCAGGCAGTTCTTCGTTTATGAATGCAAAAGGTCTATAGTAAGTAGCATTTTCTTTTAATTCAAGCAATAGATTCTTAGCTTCAGTAATATTTGCAGTCCCTGTTTGATGAACTACAAAAAAATGCTCTAGTAACTTTTCAATATTTTCATAAATCAAATTATTTATTTGACTAGCCCCTAAACTCCCTCCCAAAACTAAGAGAATAGGCTTTTGAGGTATTACGCCTAAAAAAGAATTAGTTTCTTTTCCATCAGCTTTATAAAACATAGAACGCACAGGGTTACCTGTATAAACTACATTATCTTTTTTCTTAAAAAAATTACTCGTCTCAGAATATGAAACTAATATTTTCTTTGCAACCCTTGCATTAAGCCTAGTTGCAAGACCAGGAGAAAAATCACATTCATGTGTTATAACAGGGATTCCCAATATGCGAGAAGCAAAACAAGGAGGTGTTGAAACAAACCCCCCTTTCGAAAATAGCAAAACTGGTTTGAGCTTCAACAAGATAAAAAAAGAGACAATAAACGAGAATATAATTTTAAATAAATCTATAAAGTTTAATAGGCTAAAATATCTTCGATATTTTCCTGATGGAATTGCAACAAATCTCACTCTAGGAAGAGTAGAAACGAAATCTCTATCTCTACCATTTGAAGAGCCTAACCAGATAATCTCATAATTCACAGACAAAGCTTCCGCAATAGCAAGCCCCGGAAAAATATGCCCTGCAGTTCCTCCGCCTGTAAATACAATTTTTTCCATAATGAACTAGCAAGCTACACTTAACTGTGGTTTTATACTTGAGTTATTTATCATTTCAGAAGTAATATGCAAAAGTTTATGTCCTTTAATAGATGGAGCTTCAAACATTGATTCAAGCATAAGTTTTTCCACTATTGACCGCAATCCTCTAGCCCCAGCTTTCTCATCAATAGCCTTCTGAGCAATAGCCTTAATAGCAGCATCATCAAAAGTAAGTTCCACATCATCTAATTTAAAAGAAGCTTGAAATTGTTTAATAATTGCATTCTTGGGTTCTGTAAGAATTCGTGTTAGATCATCAATATTTAACTCATTTAAGGCGACCTTGACAGGAAGACGACCAACCAACTCAGGAATAAGCCCAAATCTAACTAGATCATCAGAACAAAGATTAGAATAAAGCTCTGCTATATCTTTTTCAAATTGAGTTTTTAAGTTAGCTCCAAAACCCACTGGTTGCTTTAATATCCGCTCTTCCAAAATCTTATCCAACCCTACAAAAGCACCACCACAAATAAAAAGAATGTTAGATGTATCAATACGTATCATTTCTTGATTTGGATGTTTTCTACCACCCTGAGGTGGAACAGAAGCCACAGTCCCTTCTATAAGCTTTAACAAAGCTTGTTGTACTCCCTCACCTGAAACATCTCTAGTAATCGAAACATTTTCACTCTTTCTTGCAATTTTATCAATTTCATCAATGAAAACAATACCTTTTTCAGCTTTTTCAATATCCCAGTTAGCATCTTGAATAAGCTTTAATAAGATATTTTCAACATCCTCACCTACATAACCTGCTTCTGTTAACGTCGTAGCATCAGCTATGGCAAAAGGCACTTGCATTTTTTTTGCCAAAGTCTTTGCAAGCAATGTCTTTCCTGAACCTGTAGGACCTAAAAGCAAAACATTAGATTTATCCACAGTTATATCATCCTCTAGGGAAGGCTTTGTAATTCTTTTATAGTGATTGTAAACAGCAACAGACAAAACCTTTTTTGCCATCTCTTGACCTACAACATATTCATCAAGATATTTCTTTAGTTCTTTTGGTGGAACCAAAGAAATTCCTTTTAATCCTTCCACTTCTTTATGCATATCCACATACTTATTACATAAAGTTAGGCACTCACTACATATCGCAAGGTTATTACCAGCAGGTATAATAACCACTCCATCTTCTTTAGTTCTTCCACAAAAAGAACAATTTTGAATTCTATTGTTCATCTTATTTATTTTCATTTTTCTTTCCGACCATTATACTATCTATTATTCCATATTGCTTAGCTTGCTCACTAGACATAAAAAAATCTCTTTCCATATCCTTTTTTACTTCTTCTTCTGTACGTTTTGTATCTTTTGCAAAATATGATATAATCATGTCTTTCAATCTTAATATTTCTTTTGCTTGTATATTTATATCAGTAGCCTGACCTGTTACACCACCCCAAGGCTGATGAATCATAACACGTGAAGAAGGAAGTGCAAAACGTTTACCTTTTGCTCCACCTGCAAGCAAAATAGCCGCCATACTGGCACATTGACCCAAACATATAGTTTGAACATCAGGCCGTATATGCTGAATAGTATCATAAATTGCAAGACCTGCTGTAACAGACCCACCTGGACTATTAATATAAAGACTTATATCTTTATCTGAACTTTGAGACTCCAAAAACAACAACTGTGCAACAATTATATCAGCTGATACATCATTAAGCTCTTTATCAACAAAAATAATCCTATCCTTGAGCAATCTTGAAAAAATATCATAAGTACGCTCACCACCAGCTACTTGTTCTATAACATAAGGAACTAACACACTCATTTTAAATTCCTCAATTTCCCGTAGTTTCTAAATACTTTTCCGAAGAAATTTCATCACCATTTTCAAAATTACATGTTTTGAATATATCATCAAATAATCTATCATTCCTTAACATACGTATTATAGTATCTTTTGTGTCTGGAGCATTACACATATCTTTAAGATTAGCCAAAGACATATTCATATCTATTGATAGTTTTTCCAAATACTTATCAAACTCTTCATCTTCAATAGAAACTTCTGTCCTTGTATTTTTCAATTCCTCAAGCAACAAAGTATCGTGGATTCTTTTTATTGCTTCACCTTCCATATCCTTCAATATAGCTTCTTTATTTTCTTCAATGTATTGATCAATATTATCTGTAGAAATCCCTACTCGCTGAAAGAAACCAGATAACTCTTCTCTAATTGTTTGCATTATCAAAGATTTTGGCACCACAACTGGATTTGCTTCTCTTAATTGTTCTAACACTCTACTTTCTTTTTCCTTGCGTATAGCAAGCTCAACATCTCTATTAAGTTTTTCTCTAACATTATTTTTTAAGTCATCCAATGTATTAAAGTCAGAACTTACGTCCTGTGCAAGTTCATCATTAATTTCAGGCAAAATTTTTACTTTTATATCTTTCAATGTAAAAGAAATCTTTTTAACTTTACCTCTAAAAGCCTCTAATTCATAGTCATCTGGATAAGTTTTTTCTATCTCTTTTACATCTCCCTTTTTCATCCCAATAACATCACTATCAAAACCATATGAATTTTGACCTGAACCTAAAGTATAAACATAATCTCGTCGAGCGTCCTCTTCTTTTTCCCCATCAAACACTTTAAAGTCTATAGTTACCACATTGCCATCTTCAGCCACCTCACCATCTTCCTTTGCCTTATATACTGCATTACGCTCTTGTATCTTTTTAAGCTCATCTTGAATATGTTTTTCAGTAACAGTAACCACAGGAACTTTAATTGTAAAACCTCCATCTTTTACAATTTTCAGTATAGGAGCCACATCATAAGAAAGAACAAAAGTAAAATCTTCATTAAAATCAATATCTGGCATTTCTTTAGGAATAATTGGAGAACATGAAATTGGTCTCTCTTCTTTTGAAGATTCTTCAAATATTTCTTTGGTTGCATTCTCTATTAATTCTGAAGTCAAATCTTTTTTAAGAACATCTGCATACTTAGCTTCAAAGAGTTTTGCAGGTACTTTTCCACGTCTAAAACCAGGCAAAGCTACTTCTTTTACATACTTCGAAAGTAACTTTTGATATTCATCTTTTATTGTTTCTTTTTTTATTGTTACAGAAAGTGTAGCATCCGCCACATCACCAATAGTTATTTTTTTTTCATATTCCATAAGAGCCTCCTCAAGAGTTTAAAAAGAAAAAACCTCCAAAAAAACAATTTTTAAGTTTCACGATTTTAAATCATTTTTTAGAGATTAGGTAGGATAAAAAAAAAGAGCGACTCGATACACCGAATCGCTCTTCTAAAGCGGGAAACGGGGATTGAACCCGCGACATCCACCTTGGCAAGGTGGCGCTCTACCACTGAGCTATTCCCGCAAACAACGCAAGCCTAAACAAAGTTAGCGAGTGCGAGAGAAGGGGGTCGAACCCTCATGCTTTTCAGCACTAGATCCTAAGTCTAGCGTGTCTGCCAATTCCACCACTCTCGCATTACTCCATCAGTGAATGCAGGGAGTAGTTTACGAATAAATGAACACATTGTCAAGTAGCAAACTCTAGCACAAGACAACCGTAATATGCCACTACTTATACTCATTGTTTCATATTTTGTCAAGTATAATTACCACTTCAATATTTTATTAGCTTTAAAAATACATCAATATACAAATCTAAACGTTTAAAGGGAAAGGTAATACAGATGATATATCTTTTCTTCCTGATAGAAACATCAAAAGACGATCAAATCCCATTGCAACACCTGAACATAGTGGCATTTTTTCACATATTGCACCAAAGTTTTTTATTGAAGGATGTTTTACAATTGCACTTTCATTTTTAATTTCTTCTTCTCTTAAAAAATACTCATCAATCTTGTTACTATTCCTTTCCTCTGTATAACAATTACATAATTCAATGCCATTACCATAAAGTTCCCATCTTTCTTTTACTAACCAATCCTCCTCTAAAGCCCTTTCTTGTGCAAGACAAGATGAAAATTGAGGATAATCAATCACTAAAGTAAGTCTATCTTTTGGTAATTTTCCCTCTATTGCATGGACAAAAATCATATCATAAAGGTTAGAAACAGTTAGACTATCAAAATCAAGTATTAAACTTGGTTGTAGCTCCTGTGCATGAGCAAAAAGAGCTTTTTTTGAATGTTCTTTTTTTAATGAAAAGTGTGCATATTCTTCAAAAAGTTCTTCTACAGTCTTAATAAGAAACCCTTTTTTCAAAATTTCAATATTTTCAAAGGATAGGATAGGTGAGTCTTTTAATTTATTAGCCAAAAAAAATAAAAGATTTTTTGTAATTTCAATTGAAAATTTATAATCCTTGTCCATGGAATAATATTCAAGCATGGTGAATTCAGGACTATGAAGATGACCTACAGATTCAAAATTTCTATAACATTTAGAAAGTTGAAAAAAAGATCTTTTATGTTTTGCAATAAGTTGTTTTATATAAACCTCAGGAGAAGGAGTTAGAAAAAGTGAAACACATTCATTTTTCCCTGGTTTAATGTATTCACTCTTAAAAACTTCCAGACAAGATTCCGGAATTAAGAAATTCGAAAAAGATGGTGTATCAACTTCTAAAAAATCATTATTAGTTAAAAAAGAACGTACCGCTTGCATAGAATAAGAGCGAAATTCCAACATTTCAATATCCATATTAACCTCAGTTATAAATTTCAAAAAAAACTATTTTTTCAACCTCATAGAATTTAATGTTGCAAGAAGAGCCACTCCAACATCAGCTAATACAGCTAACTGTAAGCCTACAATTCCTAAAGAACCAAGAAGCAAAAAACCTATTTTAATAAGAAAACTAATTACAATATTTTCTTTTACAATGTTTCTAGTGCGTTTCGCTAGATTAAGACTTTTAGGAAGAAGACTTAAGTCGTCTTTCAAGAATACCACATCGCTTGCTTCCATGGCAGCAGCTGTTGCTCCATCTCCTATTGCAACTCCAATATCAGATATAGAAAGAACTGCAGCATCATTAATGCCATCTCCAATAAATAAAACCTTTGCGTCAGTATTTTTTTCTCTAAATAACATAGCCTCCTTTTCAAAAACTTCCACCTTTTCACGTGGTAAAAGTTTAGCTCTATAGGAGTTAAGCATTAAAGAAGATGAAACGTGCTTTGCAACAGTTTCAACATCTCCTGTAAGCATTGAAACATCTTTTATACCAATCCTTTTTAGCTCTTCAATAGTATCTTTTGCATTTTTTTTAATTTCATCTTGTAAAACAATATAGCCTAGATATTTTCCAGCATATGCTACATATACAACTGACCCCACCTCTTCATTAATTGGAATATCTTGTTTTAATTTTTCTTCTATAAAGGAAGAAGAACCAGCATAAAGAGGTTTTCTCATAAATTTACACTCAATCCCTTTACCTATCTTTTCTTGATAATCAGTAATATCCTTTGTTTCAAAACTTTCAAAAGAATGAGAATTTAAAGCTTTTTTAATTGCCTTTGCAATTGGATGATTTGAAGAACTTTCAGCTAAAGTTGCATATTTTAGAAGCTCTTCTTCTTTCACTCCATCTTCGCTAACTATTTTTGTTACATTTAATTTTCCCAGAGTAAGTGTTCCCGTCTTATCAAAAACTATTTTTTTTACTTTAGAAAGAGCATCAATATAATCCGCCCCTTTTACTAATATTCCATTTCGAGCAAAAGCACCTATTCCTGCAAAATACGCTAATGGAACAGATAGTATAAAAGCACAAGGACATGATATAACTAAAAAAACCAAACCACGATGAATCCAAGAAGTAAAGGATGAAAAACCAAAAGAAGATTGAGGTATTAAAAAATAATGAATAAACAAAGGAGGTAAAACAGAAATAATTAAAGCTGAAAGTAGAACAATAGGAGTATATATTTTTGCAAAAGATGTGATGAGTTTTTCTGTCTTTGTTTTTCTTTCTTGAGCTAGCTCAATTAGTTCAAGCATTTTAGATGCTTCCGAATCTTTTAATACAGCAGTAGTTTTTAAAACCAAAAGTCCTGTTAAATTAATAAAACCAGCAAGTACCTCATCACCCACATTGACTATTCTAGGTAAGCTTTCTCCTGTCATTGAGGAAGTGTTGAGTTCTGAAGTACCATTAATAACTATAGAATCAAGAGGTATTTTTTCCCCCGGAAAAACCAACAGTGTAGAAGACATTTCAACATCTTTTGGCTCTTTAATTTCATAATCTTTTTCTTCTGTAGATATAGTTTGTTTTTTGTCTTTTAAGACACGTGCAAAACTCGAATTAAATTCCGCAACATTTATTATGTTTTTTCTAGCTTTTTCTATTATTGCTCCTTGTGCTATCTCACCTAAATTATAAAACAACATTACACTTGCAGCCTCTGTCCAATCCCCTAAAATAAAAGCTCCAATAGTTGCAATAGACATCAAGAAATTTTCATCAAAAATAATTCCTTTTCTAAAATTCTTAATAGGTGTTAAAATCACGTCGTAACCTGAAATACCCCAAGAAATAATAAAAAAAGGAATAAAAACACTTACACCATAAATATTAATATGAGATGCAAAAAACTTAAAAACAAAACCTAAAAGAAAAAATGCTATTGAAACACTAAATTTTATTACTTCATCATGTTGACTATTTTCAGTATGAGAATGCTCCAAATGGCAACTACTTTTGCTTCCACCTTCATGATGACAACAATTACAATGATGACTCATGTTTTAGACCTCCTCTTTTTTATTTTCTTCTTTATTTTCTTCATTCAAGTGTGCTAAACCCACACTATAAAGAATACCTACATGGTTATCATCAATTGAATAATAAACTTGCTTTCCATCGCGCCGACTTCTAACCATTTTTGCCTGACGTAAAATACGAAGTTGATGAGAAACAGCAGATGTAGACATTTCTAGAACTTCACAAATATCAGCCACACAAAGTTCTCCGCTCATAAGAGCAGAAACAATCTTCAATCTAGTAGAATCCCCAAAGTTCTTAAAAAAGTCACTTAAATTGCTTATAAGCTCTTCACTTGGCATTTTTTCCTTAGCATAAGCAACAAGAGTTTTTGACTCATAGATTTCTTCTTCCATAACATACTCCTATATGAATAAATGAATAATTGATTATATATTCAAATGTTAGTGATGTCAACACGAAGGTTCTAATACAATAAATAATTTCCAGATTTTATTTTTAGGATTTATAAGAATATTCAAGTTTTAATATTCTGAATTCTTTAATAAAAAAGCCTACAGACATAAACTGTAGGCTTTTTAACAAAACTTATTTTGTAATGAATTTCAGTAGATCTACTACCCTATTTGAGTATCCCCACTCATTGTCATACCAACTAACAATCTTGAAAAATCGTTTTTCACCAGGTAAATTATTCTGCAGTGTTGCCTTGCTATCATAAACAGAGGAAGCACTATCATGAACAATATCTTGAGAAACAATTTCTTCATCACAATACGACAAAAAACCCTTTAAGTATGAAGAAGAAGCCTTTTTCATTGCTTGATCAATTTCTTCGATTGAAGTATCTTTTTCCGCCCTAAACGTCAGATCAACCACAGAACCTGTAGCTGTAGGTACTCTAAACGACATACCTGTTAAACGCCCCTTGGTTGTAGGCAAAACCTCACCTACAGCTTTTGCAGCACCTGTGGATGAAGGAATAATATTTATAGCAGCAGCCCTTCCGCCCCTCCAATCCTTTTGGGAGACACCATCAACAGTCTTTTGAGTTGCGGTATAAGCGTGAATAGTAGTCATAAGCCCTGTTTCAATTCCAAAACCTTCTTTTAATAAAACATGAACCACAGGTGCCAAACAATTGGTTGTGCAACTTGCATTGGATATTACATGATGTTTTGAAGCATCATATTCATTTTCATTTACGCCCATAACAAAAGTCTTAATAGGCTTGTTTGGATCTTTGCTCTTTCCTGGTGCTGAAATGATTACTTTCTTAGCCCCTGCTTCAATGTGTCCATAAGCAGCTTCGTTGGTGTATATACCTGTACATTCTAAAACAACATCAATTCCAAGCTCTTTCCATGGAAGATTCTCAGGTTTTAAACCTTTTCCTGAAATACACTTAATATCATGCCCATTTACAGACAAGATATCTTCAGCCTTTACCTTAATATCAGCCTTCATTTTTCCCTGTGTTGAATCATATTTCAATTGATATGCAAAATAAGAAGCATCAGTAGAAAGATCCACCACAGCCACAACATCAAATTTATCTTTTCCCAATAACTCTTTTTCAACTAAAGCTTGAAAAACTAACCTTCCAATTCGACCAAAACCATTAATTGCAATTTTCACACCATACCTCCAAAAAAGGACTTCAGTCACGTCCTTCAATTGTCTGTTGTCTATATTTTTCCGCATTAGGTCTAAAGCCCACAATTGGATCATTTTTAGCTTTTAAACCTCTTGACACCGCACCCTCTGCCTCAC
Organism: Treponema sp.; assembly: GCA_052169955.1. Taxonomy (GTDB): domain Bacteria; phylum Spirochaetota; class Spirochaetia; order Treponematales; family Treponemataceae; genus Treponema_B. The sequence goes on along the minus strand of JBQNBL010000005.1, from coordinate 19,567 downwards.
TTAATATTGTTTTCACATCTACTAATCTACAAGCTCGTGTCGTTATTCCTATTCCTATAGTCGCCTGTTGACCTGTAAGATATATCTCATTTTTTATTTTTGAAAATAACACATCACATATCTTTAGAGCCTCATCAATATACATATCTTGCAATATTACTGCATAACCTAAAGAAATATCATCAGAATATTCAAATATCATATCTCTAAATGAAAAAGCTTCAAGAAGAATCTTCGAAAGACTTTTCATATTTAAGGAAGGAAAATCAACGTCTTGAATCTTTATAATCACAAAAGACATATCTTGATCAGTAGATGTTGCCCGTCTAATCTCAGAATCTAATCTTTCAATTAAATATCCCTGCCAACAAAAACCTGTAGTAGGAGAATAAAGTCCTCTAGGTTCATCATTTAAAGCAGTATCCTCATTAGAGGATGAAAATGGAATGGAAGAAGATGAATCACGTGTAACACTCAATACATTGTCAGACAAAACATCATTGGAAAAATCATCTTCTTGTTTAGGTTGTTGTAAATCAATATATGTTTCATCATTTGCAACATTAAAAGCAGTATCAAAATCATTAAGCGAAGAAGATGAAGCTTCATACGAACAAGTAGAATACTTAACTGACTCAGGCCTTTCATTAAAAGAAGTGTATACTCTTTCAACTTTTTCTGATGGTTTCACGCTCAATAATATTCTAATTAAACCTGTCAAAAGCACTAAGGTCAATGCAAAAAAGAAGACTGTCCTACTCCTTACGAAAACCATCTCAGAAGGAAAAACGCTCAGCATAACAGTTAGATATATTTTTTTCTGAACATCATCTGTTGCCGTATAACCATCTGTTTTAAACACTTTTAAGAATTTAGAATGCTCTTTTATTAAAACATTTCCGTTAACTATAGTGAAAAGACTAGAATCTGAAGGATATGAGAAAACCTTGCCATCAGTTGGTGTAATTTGAATCACAAAGCCTTTTAAACCTAACACCTTTGCAACACTCTTCAGTCTTTGCTTCGAAAGGTCATCTTCTAGTAAATTCCTTTTAACCTCATATGCAACAGCTTTTTCAAATTTACGAAAAGTTATCTCTGAATTCTCTATTTCTTTATTTGTATCATCAATTATATGGAAAACGAACATGCCAACTATAAAAAATATAGCCAACATAGTAATAAATGCGTAAATCCTTATATATAAATGTCTCATCTTTAGCATTATAGCATAAATATTTTTTTTAATACAAGGTCTACACTATAATAGCCATTGTCTTTTTTTATATCTACACCATCATTATGTAACTTTTTCCATGCTAAAAAAGGTAGAAAAATAAAGTATATTTTTTCATATGAACTCTTTAAGTCTTCTTCTAACTTTTTTCTAAAGACTTCATATTCAAAAATGGTAAAATCTTCTTCTTTCCATATATTATCCTTATTCTCTACAAGTTTAAAAGCCGTCCTATATGAATCTAATAATTTGTTTTTATAAGTTATTTTATCTTCAGTTTTTATTTTTTCTACCTTTGACCTAAACATTAAATCACAAAACAATGTTTCTTCCGTTTTAATTCTACTAACATTTGCTTGAAAAGTTTGAAAAAGATACACACCTTTTGAGTAAGGCTTACCATTTGTGTATGCAAAATCTAACCCAGCATATTCAAATTTCGTAAAACCTAACGAAAAAGCCACATTTAAAGCTGCAATTGCTACAGTTCCACCACTTACATCTAACCTTGGAAATATTGAAAAATTATAGATATACTGTGCAAACGGATGTTGACCAATTGTAAAAATAATTTTGTTTCCATTATTAAAAAATTGCCTAACTAGTGAGGCATTAGCTGAGATATCAAAAATAGCCACAATTTCCTTTGAAAATTGAAAAATACAATGAGTACTACAAGCAACTTGTGGATCAATGCTTATAAAAAAATCAGGAATAATACCACTATTGAATAATGGCATAAAAGACGCATCCGATGCAAAAACAACATATTCTTCCCTTTTTCTTTTTAACTCATCAAAAGCTTTTTCCAAAGTAGGCCCTGCACCAAGAATAAAAGCTTTTTTTGTGTTATCAACTTTGGGAAGCTTCATATTTATTTGAGTTAAAATTTTAAGATTTAACATTATGTTTCTCATCCAGATTTTACCAAATCTGGCTTGAGTTGAAAGATCCCCTTTTATAATATCCAAAGCTTCATTTATTTTCAAATCTAAAAGATCACTATCTTGATAAAAATAATCTTCCCATGCTTTTAACTTCTTAATAGAAAGATTCCCCATCAAAATTGGAAGATATTCCTTCACTAAACATTGAACAAAATCTTTTGATTCTATTGGTGGAAGCAAAATCACATTTTTATTGGATAACAAATTTGAAAAATCACACAATTCAAGAAGTCTTTTTAAGGAAGCATAAGTTGCTTCACAGATAAGAATCTTTTTAAAAGGGAAATGGAAGAGAAAATATTCAATATGAAAACCTCCTCCCAAACCACAAAACAAAACTACTTCTTCTTTTCCATTAAACATTCTAGCACTCTCATTAATATGAGAATGTTTAGAATGGCAAGATTTTCCATTTTTAAGAATTGGAATTAAATACTCTCCATTTTTAGAACTCTCAAGTCTTATATAACTTTCATCACTTTGAGTTTTTTCAAGATTCTCATAAATTATGTAAGATTTTTTTTTAATTTCTCTGAGATTCCTAATATAATTCATAACAAACTACTCTCTTCTTTTTCTAAAAATGCAACTATTTTATTTTTTATTATTTTTTGAATCTCCATCTTTTTAGTTTCATAATCTTTAACTAGCAATACATAATCTGAAAATGCAATGAGTTGACAAAGTTCTTTTTCTAGAGTATTACATTCAACATCTAAAAAAGATTTAAAAAAACTTCCATCATCTAATTCATCTTTTATTTTTTTAAAAAATGATAGAAGAATATCTTTCCTATCCATTGGCTCAAAAATTTCTTCAATTCTTTCATTTTTTTGTGGTTTATACTTATTAATAAAGTCGAGATTATCTATTCTCTTAATTCCTTCAATATCCAATCCTTCATTTCCAATCCGAAAAAGTCTTTCTTTCTTACTTTCAGGAAGAGACGAAAACCAAGATGCATAGGTTTTTAAGCTTGAAGAATTAAAACTTGAAACAGCTAGTATAGAACTAAGAGGACAAAGTTTTGATTCTTTTTTTAATGGTTCATTAATATTTTCATTTGGACGAGCATGAATAAAACTCTTAGAACAACTTAGATCCAAACCTGAAATAAAAATGTTATTTTTACTATACTCCAACAAAAACTCAATAGCTGTTCCTGCAACAGTTCCATTTCGTTTTGCTCTCAAAAAAGGAATCTTCATTTTTTCAAAAAAATAGTTCTCAAGCAACGAACCATAATTTAAAAAAACAACATTTTTCTTTTCCAACACATTAAACGGAACAAAAGCTTCTAAAGGAATGGCAAGATTAGAGAAACTTCCTCTTAAATGTTTACCTGCCCAAAAACCTCCATCAGTTGCAAAAACTAAATCAATTGAAATATTTTGATTATTGATAGCTAAAATACTAGAAGAAGCTGATGAAACAAAGATTTTTTTCAAACAATTCTTAACATCGTCATTTTTTATAAATCTTTCTAAACTACAACCAGAAGTTAAAAAAACAGCATCTGAAGTTTCATCTAGCTTAATTGTTTTTATATTTTTTGAAAAAATAAGATTATTAAAAAAATTTTTACACCATTTTTTACCAAAAAAAGAGCGTGTTCTAATTAATGAAACAAATAGATTTGTAGCCTCTTTTATCTCATTCCAAACTCTTTTAGACATCATATCCCAAATAACTTCACTAGGCTTCCATGAAAGAAAAATCGTTTTAGAAAAAAACTCATCAGGAATATGGTTTATCAAAAAAAAACTCAAAGCTCCATTATTAGGTCGCCAAACACCATCAAAAAGCTCATCATACTCTAGAAAAAGATCATCTGTATATCTAATAGCAAAGATTTTTGCACTAGGAAATTTGGCTCTAAAAGAAGTAGCTAGATAAGACTCACCTGGCTCTGTTATCACAATAAAAAGAGGAATAGTTTTTATTTGCAAAACAAAATTATCTGCTTCTTTTTGTGGATTATACTTTGAATGCAACCGAAAATTAGCATTCATATACCATCTATAGGATTGTAATTATCACTCATCCATGAAGATACTTTTTCATGCTTATCGTGCAAAGTTTTAATAAAAGATATCTCCAACTTATCAATTAAATCCTTTCCATATATTGAACAAAGCACTGTCTTTAAGGTAGAAGCATATATAGCATCATCTAAAGGAAGAGTTGAAAAAATACAAGCATTCAAAGTAAAATCTTTTTCTAAGATTGCAAAATTAGATCTTCCAATCATCTTGCTAATTCTATTAACCATGGAATAAAAAAGAGGCAAGTTATCCCTATCTTTATGTAAAGATAAAAAATCAAACATTAAAGAAAAGTTAAATTTAAGAAAATTAGGACTTGTAGAAGCTAGAACAGCACCTTGCATTTTGGACTCTATTGAAGAGATACCAATATACTTTGGAAATGGAGGAATAGTCGTAGTAATTAATATTTCATTTTGCTCATATTCTTTTTTAAAATTCTCAGTTTTAGATATAAGCTCATTCCTAACATCTTGCAGAACTTTTGCTCTATCTTCAAATTCCATTAGCAAAAACATGCAACCTAAATCATCTAACTCATATAAAAGTGATGTATTTAAAAGTTCAAACTTTTGACTATCAGAAGACGCATCATCAAAAAATACAAACGGTGCATCTTGGCTTCTATCAATGGATAACATAACATTAGCGTCTAAAGAAAAACTTCTAAAAACTTCACAATCAATATCAAGTGGAAAAGCGAGATGAAAATATTTTCCTTCTTTAACTAGAAAAGCCCCTCTTTTAGCACCGACGTCTTTCAAAAAGGAGGCAAATGCCAGTTTAAAAAGAAAGTATCTAGGAAGATCATCTTCTTTCTTTGAATTTTCTATTTTTTTTAGTTTATCTAATAAGCCCATTAAGAAATACCTAACTCATTAAACAATCTACGATACATTTCAAAATATTCAGATTCAGCGAATTCTTTCATTTTATCTTCTGGTAAACTTTCTAAAAGCTGATCCATATATGCTAGCACAGATTTAACTTCACTTTTAATATTAGATGGTAAGACCTGCGAAGAGTCAGCATTGGAGCAGAAGGTATCATCTTGATCAATTCCACTTTCCTGACTAGAAATATCTTCCTGATGTTCTTCAATTGAAATATCTTGAGTTTCTGGTACATCAACTGATAAACCATCCTCCCCTTCATCTAAGTATGACATATCAGAACCTTCAGTACAAACATTCTCTTCACATGATGTAGTATTTCCACCATCTTCATTGTTAAGCATGCTATAATCAAGCTCTTCAGGAATAACAAAGTCATCAAGTTTTGAATTCTCTAGAGTGATATCATCAAAATCAACAGTCTTTTCTGATGAAAAACTATCTTCATCTTTTTCTTTTCCATCATCTGAACAATCTTCACACAATCCCATATCTTCATCTACAGTTTCTTCACCAATAGCAATACTTGGTTCATCCTCTTCAGTAAAATCCGCAGTTATCAAGATATTATTAAGTTCATCTCCTGTTAAAGCTATTGCCTCGTCAGTATCCTCATCTTTAAAAAATCCTGTTGCTTCTTCTGACTCTACATCTTTTTCATTCACATCACCATCATTATCACAGACAAAATGAGAAGTCTTTTTTAGTGTAGAAATCTCGTCTTTCACAGAAGAAAGTTCTTTAACTATTTCCATTAAAAGCTCAGTAATTTTATCGAGTCCTTCAACAGAAATAGAATTTCCATTTTTAGATGCAAAAGTACTAGTCACGGCAGAAATATCAGAAGTAAGTTCGTTTGCCAAAGCTTCAATATCGCTAAAACCACTCACTCCTTTTTTATCCTCTTCATCCCCCATCACTTTTCGATTTTCTTCTCGTATTTCTTCTATATTTTCAGGCTCCACAACTGTATTTTTAATAATTACGGACTCTTCCTCTTTTTTATCGCTATTAGACTCCTCAGTACTCTCAGAAATTGGAGTTGGTAAAATAACAGACTCCTCTGCATCCGTTGTCTGCCCAATATTTAAAAAATCTTGATTCTCATCTACCTCAATATTCAAGTCTATATTCTGACCATTCAACTGATCTACATCATTAGTATTTTTTTGATTTACCTGTGGCGTTGACGAATTAAGATCCGACAAAAAGTCGTCCAATTCACTATCAGATGTCTTTTCTGTATCACCTAACATACTATCAAAATCGTCCTTATTTTCCTCCTTCATGTAAGAATCAACCGTATCGAAATTTAAATCCATCTTTAATGCTTCTTCGTCTTCTTTTTTCGCAGTCTCTTCACTTTCAGCAGACATTTCTAAATCTGTGAAAAAGTTTGACATATCAATGTCATTAAGACTAGAGTCCGAAGATTCCCCTGAAGCAGTCTCAACTTCAGTTTCTTTCAACTCTTTTTCAAAAGCATCTTCGTAAGAAGAATCAGAGTCAGCAAGTCCATCAAAATCAAAAGCTACTTCTTGTTCTTCATCTACAGTGGACTCAGATCCTTCATCATTTTTCAACTCGTCTTGAATAACTTGTTCTTCAGCACTAGGTTTCTTCTTTATCCAAACTCCGTATTCGTCTAAATTGGAAGCCCCATCTTTTTCAGCTGACAAAGACAAATCACCAAACTCGTCATATTTTTCAACTTGTTGATCCGACATCTCATTCTCCTTAAATGCTAGAAACTATGAGCTTCTAACAACTATTGATTTTTCAAAGCAAGATATGCAACCTTAGTTATCGGAATTACAAGCCAAAGACATAAGCGATTGTAACTCCCATCTACCACCTACGGCATTATTATATAATTTTTCTCCATAATGTTCAAGAAAAGGAGCAAGCAAGCCGTTAACCGCAAAAGGTTATGCGTCTTTATATTCATATTCTTTTCCCTTTTTTTGTTATGACATCCGTTTATACGCTTTTGACATTTTTTTTTGGTGCTACAGGAATTTACTCACAAAAAAAATTAGAAGAAGAACTTTCAAATCTTACAAAGAATGTAAATTTGATTAATAAAAAAGCGGAAGATCTTGACATCATGATAAAAAATCTCACATCAGACGAACAAACGATAAAAATATTTGCACATGATCTTGGCTACATAAACGAAGGAGAGGGAATTATTAAATTGACATCTTTTAAGGCAGACCCTTTGACAGATATAGGTTGTGGAGATGCCATAACCACTCATAAACCTAGCTTTATTTCAGACTCCCTTTGTAAACGCTTTGCTTTTTTGATAGGCTTGGTTTCCTTAATAATGGAACTATTGATCCTAAAATCTTATGATACTACAGAAAGAAAAGAAAAATTGTATAGCTATAACTAGCTCTTTTATTCTAAATAAGGAAGTAGTTATTATTCCAACTGACACGATATATGGTTTTTCAGGACTCCCTTCAGTAGAAAACAGCTTGCTAAACATAAAAAAAAGAGATAAAAACAAAAAACTAATATATTTGATAGAAAAGCCAGAAATGGCATTAAAATACGTAGATTTTACCTTTTATTCAAAATTAGAGCTAGATTTCCTTTTATCCCTTTGGCCAAATCCTGTAACAATTATTTATAAAAGCAAAACAGAAACAATCGCTTTAAGGTGTCCTAAAGATGCATGGCTTAATGCTTTGTTATCAAAAATTGGAAGTCCCATTTTTTCCACAAGCGTTAATATATCAGGGAGTACATCATTGGAAGAAATATCAAAAATAAAAAGTGTTTTTCAAAAAGATGTTTCCCTCATAGTTGACGCAGGTGATATAAAAAGAGTGTCTTCTACCATAGTAGATGCAAGTAAGAAACCTTTTAGTATATTGCGACAAGGCTCTTACACTATCAATTTCGATGCCATTTCACAGGGACACTAACTTCAGACACACTTATAATTTCATTGTTATTATATTTTATCGTTGAAGTCTTTTTTAAGCCTGACAATATCTTTAAATCTTGATTTATATGAAGTTGCCACACAATTGGTTTTGTAGCCTTTGCTGCCAACGAAGCTATATTGTCTGGTAGGTCTATAAATTGCCTAGGCTGTGGAAGTCCTTTTTGAGTTACAATCAAAGAGCCATCTTCAAGTTTTAAATCTAACAATAAAGATATACCCGAAACCCATATTGCAACTCCTCTTCCTCCTCTCATAATCATTATTTTTTCAACTTCTCCATCTTCTCCGTACCACGCTCCAGCAAGAGAATCAAGACTCGAAATAGGTTTAAAGTCAGTCATGTCTAGCTGAATACTCTCAACTTTTTCTTCAGGCTGCACATCATTTTTCTCGTTGATAGTAGCTACATCTTCGCCTTCAAACAAATCTTTAACTAAAAGGCGAGATTCAAGAAGTATCTTATTTGAACCTTCATAATCTTTAGATATACTCCTAACCACTTGTTTCTGTTTATTTTTTAAAACTAATTCTAGCCTTACACCTTGATCAAGCCCTACTATTTGACCTGTAAAGATGTATGTGAACTCCCCAGTCATATTAATATTTTCTTCACTAGTTTGACTAAAATCTTCTATTATATATCCTTTAATTTCGTTTGTAAAAGAAAGAATGACTTCATTAACAGCTCTTTCAAGTTGGTTAGATATATTCTGCCCATCTAATTTTATAAAAGCAACCCTAGTTGTTGGAGCGGAATAAAGAAAAACTCCAAAAGAGAAAAAAGCTAGTGAGATAAAAATAGTTAAATTAAATTTATTTCTCTTTACCATAATATGAAAATACTTATGCCCTCGAGTATGTTACATTCCCACAAACTCCCTCTATGAATAAGACTTCTTAATATCACGCTGCATATCTCTTTTTAAATCTCTATCCCTTATATCTTGCCTCTTGTCAAAGAGTTTTTTACCTTTACAAACACCTAACAATATCTTTAAACGACCGTGTTTTAGATAAAATTCTAGCGGAATTAGGGTATAGCCTTTTTCCCTCACACGACGCTCAAGACGCTTAATTTCATCTTTATGCAACAACAATTTTCTAACTCGATCTACCTTATGGTTAAAGAAAGAAGAATAAACATACTCAGATATAGAAAAATTTTTAATAAATACTTCTCCACCTTGAATCTCAGCAAAAGCATCACTAAAAGACATCTTTCCTTCTTTCACACTTTTTACTTCCGTACCTTGCAAAACGACACCACACTCTATACTAGATTCAACAGAATAGTCAAAGAAAGCTTTTTTATTCTTTGCAATTAATTTTTTTCCCTCTTTTTTCATTATCCCCTCTAGTGCCGTTAGTCCGAATAATTATACATATAAGATTTTCAATTTGTCAATAAGAATATAAAGTCTCTTTTTTAGCATTCCTTATAATTAATTGATCTTATATTTTAAAACTTTAACCTTGTAATTGGAGAGGCAATTTATTGAAACGTAGTTGAATATGTAATCACAACATGTACATTTTCGCATAGCGAAACTGTACAGTTTACGATGTCTAAATAGTGCAGTTTCGCATAGCTAAACTGTACAGTTTGCGATCCCTAAATAATGCAGTTTCGCCATGCGAAACTGCATTATTTAGGCTCAGTACATTAGCTAAGGTACAATTATAACACTAGCTAATGTACAATACTAACATTAGCTAATGTACGATGATACCATGCCCTAAATGATAATGATTTTTGCTTAGAAAGAAATAACTGTTTTTGAATAATATTTTTATCTTCAAATAAATATAACATAATAAATATAACCAGTAACAACCTTAATTCCTTCAAGTTAATAAATCAAGCCATTTTTCTCGATTTTCTAAAATAAATTAATAAGTCTTTTTATTTTATAATAATTATAGTAGAATGTTCAGCCTATAAGCATTTTAAAGAATGCAATTATTATTATGAGTAATCCTTTTCGTATTGGAATCGATATAGGTTCTACAACAATAAAAATAGTTATTTTAGACTCATCAGATAACATCCTCTTTAGTAGCTACACAAGACACCGCTCCGACATACGCTCAACAATGATTTCATCTTTAGAGGAAGCACTAAAAAAAATAGACGATGAAAATGCAGAGCTCAGCATAATTGCAACAGGAAGCGGTGGTTTAGGCATTTCTGAAGCCTTGAAGATTCCATTCATTCAAGAAGTTACGGCTGCAACCAAAGCCTGTAACAGGCTATCTCCCAGCCCGGATGTAGTAATTGAGCTGGGCGGAGAAGACGCAAAGATCACTTATTTTCAAGATGGCAACACAGAGCAACGTATGAATAGCTCTTGTGCAGGTGGCACAGGTGCTTTTATTGACCAAATGGCAGCTCTTCTCGAAACAGATGCAAAAGGGCTTAATGAGCTTGCAAAAAATGCCACAACTATCTACCCAATAGCGGCTCGTTGCGGTGTTTTTGCAAAGACTGATATTCAACCTTTAATAAATGAAGGGGCTAGAAGAGAAGACATTGCAAAAAGCATTTTTCAGGCTGTTGTGGTGCAAACAATCTCCGGGCTGGCATGTGGAAAACCCATAAGAGGCAAGGTGGCTTTTTTAGGAGGCCCGCTCCATTTTTTAAGCGAATTAAAAAACGCATTTATCGAAACACTAAAGCTAAAGCCTAATGAAGTAATAGTGCCTGAAAACTCTCAAGTTTTTGTAGCATTAGGAGCAGCTTTAAGCCTAAAGGTGCTTGACTCTAAAACTCACTTTAGCTTAAAGGGAGAAAAATCCTCACTTCTTCAAATTAACGAAAAAGAAAACTCTTCAAAGCCAATAAAATTAAAAGACTTCATCGGCTCTTTACACAAAGTCGCCTCATTCCAGCTCTCCGAAGTAAAGCGTCTCGCTCCACTATTCAAAAATGAAGAAGAATTACAGGCTTTTAGAGAAAGGCACAAAAAACACGTTGCTAAAAAAAAGCAATTGGAAAGTGCAACAGGAAGCCTTTTTTTAGGTCTTGACGCAGGCTCTACCACAACAAAAGCTGTTTTGATAGACGAAGAAGGAAATGTCTTATGGTCATTTTATGACGTGAATCAGGGAAACCCGATAAAACAAGCTCTTTTAATACTAAAAACTTTATACAAGATTGTTCCGCCTAATGCACACATTGCATACTCCGCCTCAACAGGCTATGGAGAAAAGCTATTTCAAGTGGCACTGGGCGTTGACATAGGCGAAGTTGAAACAATAGCCCACTACAAAGCAGCCTCCTTTTTCTTGCCCGGTGTGGAGTTCCTACTCGACATTGGCGGGCAGGACATGAAAGCCATGCAAATCAAAAATGGAGTGATAAGCTCAATTCAATTAAACGAAGCTTGCTCTTCAGGCTGTGGTAGCTTCCTAGACAACTTTGCTCGCTCTCTTGGCTTAAAGATTGAAGAGTTTTCGGCTCTTGCCCTTCTTGCAAAAGAGCCTGTAGATTTAGGGAGTCGTTGCACAGTCTTTATGAATAGTAGAGTAAAGCAAGCTCAAAAAGAAGGCTCAAGTGTTGGAGACATTTCGAGCGGACTTTCGTATTCTGTCATCAAAAACGCTCTCTTTAAGGTGATAAAGCTCAGAAACACTGAAAGCATAGGCAAAAAGATTATTGTGCAAGGTGGCACTTTTAATAATGACGCCGTTCTCCGCGCCTTTGAACTGGTAGCAGGAAAAGAAGCCGTACGCCCCGACATTTCCGGTCTTATGGGAGCTTATGGAGCTGCCTTAATTGCAAAAGATGTGTGGCAGCAAAAAGAAAAACCTAAAACCTCGCTTGCAAGCCTTTCCAGCCTAGAAAACTTTGATGTTAAGCTGGATTTAACACGTTGCAAGAGATGTCAAAATAACTGCATGCTCACAGTGAACACATTCTATGTTGACAGCATAAAACGTCTCTTTGTTACAGGCAATAGGTGCGAGCGAGGAAGAGAAGGCGTTGAGCGGGACTTAGGAATAGAAAACACTACGTCCACCAAAAAAGACAAACAAACAGTGCCAAATATATTCAAATGGAAAGCCAAAAGAGTCTTCGACTATAAAAGGCTCATCAAAGAAACAGCTCCGCGAGGAGAAATTGGCATTCCTCGCATTTTGAACATGTGGGAAAACTATCCTTTCTGGTTCACATTCTTCACTAAACTGGGCTTTTCCGTAGTTCTATCCCCACCTTCAAGCCACGCAATCTATGAAATGGGGCTAGAATCCATTCCATCCGAGTCTGTTTGCTATCCTGCCAAAATATCGCACGGAGCAATCGAAGCCCTACTAAAAGCCGGCATAAAAACAATCTTTTACCCCTGCGTGCCTTTTGAGAAAAAAGAAGATAAAGGAGCAAACAATCACTACAACTGCCCCATAGTAACAAGCTATTCTGAAACCCTTAGAAACAACATCGAAGCTTTAAGGCAAGATAGTTCCATCACCTTCTTCAACTTCTTTGTGCCATACTACAACAAAAAGCTCATCACCAAAGCTCTTTTTAAGGAGCTTTCAAAGAAATATAGCTTGTCTTTTAGAGAAGTTAAAAAAGCCGTCAGCGAAGCATGGAAAGAAGCTGAAAACTTTAAGAAAGAAACCGAAAGAAAAGGAGAGGAAGTCCTAAAAGAAATAGAAGAAAAGAAGCTACTCGGAATTATCCTTGCAGGCAGACCCTATCACTTAGACCCTGAACTAAACCACGGCATCCCCGAAATGATAGAAGACTTAGGCGTTGCCGTTCTAACTGAAGACTCTGTAGCCCATTTAGGAAAAGTTGAACGCCCTTTAAGAGTGGTTGACCAGTGGAGCTATCACAATAGGCTTTACCGAGCCGCCTCTTTTGCCACAACACGAGGCGACCTTGAGCTTGTGCAACTCACCTCCTTCGGTTGCGGTCTTGACGCTGTAACCCAAGAGCAAGTCGAAGAAATACTGGAGCGAAAAAACAAGATGTACACACTCATCAAAATTGATGAAGGGGCAAATCTTGGAGCTATACGAATTAGAATTAGAAGCCTCCTTTCCTGCGTGCAAGAGCGAAAAAAAGACTCATCTATAAACTTGAGCTCACTCGTTCCCAATCTTGCCAAAAGAATCATATTCACCAAAGAAATGGCAAAGCGTTATACAATCCTCGCTCCTCAAATGTCGCCCATCCACTTTGACCTACTCGAAAAAGCCTTTGAATGCTCAGGCTACAACTTGGAAATCTTAGACAACGCCACCCCTTCGGCAATTGATGTGGGCTTAAAGTATGTCAATAACGACGCATGCTACCCTGCAATCATAGTTGCGGGGCAGATGATTGAAGCCTTGCAGTCGGGAAGATACAACCTAAACGAAACGGCTCTAGTCATCACCCAAACAGGTGGTGGTTGCCGAGCCACAAACTACATAGGCTTCATCCGAAAAGCCCTATCCGACGCTCACCTTTCCCACATTCCCGTCATTGCACTAAGCCACGTGGGCATAGAAAAACATCCGGGCTTTAAGCTCACTTTCCGCCTAATAGACAAGGCATTAAAAACGCTTTGCCTAGGCGACCTTTTAATGCGAGTTCTATACCGAACACGTCCCTACGAGGCAGAAGAGGGAGCCGCCAACCGCCTCTACAACTTTTATGCAGGCAAAATAAAAGCAGAAATAGGAGGTATGAACCGAAAAGCATACCACCGCATCATCAAAGAGATAATCTCTGCCTTTGACGCACTCCCGTTAAAAGACATCAAAAAGCCAAGAGTCGGCGTGGTCGGCGAAATCCTTGTCAAGTTTCACCCGTTGGCAAACAACGACATCTTCTCCACAATCGAAAAAGAGGGAGCCGAGTGCGTCGTCCCCGACCTAGTCGACTTCTTTCTATACACACTCTATGCGGGCATTTACAAAAACACAAAGCTCGAGCACAAGTTTTTCAAAAGCCTCACATTCAGGGCAGGCATTGCATTTATTGAAAGCTACCGAAGCTACGCAAAGAAAATGCTCAAAAAGAGCCGACGCTTTACGCCGACGGCTTCAATCTACGAGCTTGCAAAAAGCGTTGACGACATCTTGCAACTTGGCAACATAACAGGCGAAGGCTGGTTTTTGACGGCTGAAATGATTGAGCTGATTAAGATGGGCGTGCCGAACATAGCCTGCGTGCAACCTTTTGCATGCCTACCGAACCATGTTACAGGCAAAGGAATGATTAAAGAGCTGAGAAGACGATATAAGAATGTGAACATCTCTCCGATAGACTTTGACCCAGGAGCCAGCGAAGTGAACCAGATCAACAGATTGAAGTTATTGATGGCGAATGCCAAGGATGGCGAGCATCCAGATGGGATATAGGGGGAAGATTAATATGAAAAACTTGACATTAGATATTTTGAAAACTGAAGTAGCAAAATTCTCTCTTTTGGAAAATACTTATGAGAATAAAACTCTTTATGCTATTACAGACGGAAAAGCCATTGGAACATATATTGAACACAAATTCAAAGATTATTTAAGTCAAAAATATTGTTTTGAAAAAGGAAGTTCTGCAAATGGTATAGATTTTCCTGAACTTGAAGTTGATATTAAAGTAACCAGTATTATTCAACCACAATCCTCATGCCCATTTCGTTCGGCACGACAAAAAATATATGGATTAGGTTATAATTTATTGATTTTTGTATATGACAAAGAAGATAAGCATATTAGTAGAACATCAAAGCTTAATATTTTGCATGCTATATTTCTTGAAAAAGACAAAACTGCTGATTATCAACTTACAACTTCAATACACAAGATTTTAGAAAATAATGGGAATAAAGATGATTTAGTTGCTTTATTCTCAGAAAGAAATCTTCCCGTTGATGAAATATCTAGTAATGAGCTGGCTAATGAAGTCTTAGAAAATAAACCACAAATCGGTTATTTAACTATTTCTAACGCATTACAATGGAGACTACAATACAGTCGCACTATTGAAAATGCTGGAACTATTAAAGGCATAGATAAATTATTATGAACAAAATAGAATTTGGAGACTTTCAAACTCCTAGTGAACTCATAGTAAAAATGTTTGAAATCTTAGACAGTTATAAGTTTTCTCCTGATATAATTGTCGAACCTACATGTGGAAAAGGCAGAATAATAAAACATTCTCTTTCTCATTTCTCTCAATCCAAAATATTAGGCATAGAAATCAACAAAGACTATGTTAAAGAACTAGTTAATGAAATAGGTAATCCTAAAGTTGAAATAATTAATGCTGATATATTTAATTCATTTGATCTAATTTCACAAAAAATAGAAAAAACTAGCACTGCCCTATTTATTGGTAATCCCCCTTGGATAACCAATTCAAAAAATAGTGCAATTGGCGGAGCAAATGTGCCTATAAAATCAAACTTAAAAAGCTTTTCAGGGATAGACGCTATAACAGGGAAAAGTAATTTTGATATTTCAGAATATATTTTAATTAAGTTAATTGAAAGATTTTACCTAAATAGTATCTTTGCTTTTTTATGTAAAACATCGGTAGCTAGAAAAATCTTAACTTATGTTTGGAATACAAAAATACAATATAAAAGTGCGGATATATATCCAATTAATGCAAAAAAATATTTTAATGCTTCTTGCGAAGCATCTTTTTTTATCATTGATTTTTCCAAATGCACAAACACAAAAGAATGCAAAGTTTACAACGATATAGAAGAAAAAAAATATAAAACTACTTATGCTTATGCTAAAAATAGAATTATTAAAAAAAATGGAAACAAAGAACTACTAGGAAAATGTGATTATGTATGGAGAAGTGGAATTAAGCATGATGTAAGCAAAGTTTTTGAACTAACCAGCATAGAAGGTTCTCTATATAATGGTTTTAATGAACTTGTAGACATTGAAGATGATTTAGTTTATCCACTTTTTAAAAGTTCAGATTTAATGAAAGAAGAGATGAATATTAGAAAAAAAATTATCGTGCCTCAAAAAAAAGTTGGCGAGGAAACAAGCTATATTCAACAGCTATATCCTAAAACTCATAATTATTTGAATAAACATAGTAAGATAATTTTAATGAGAAAAAGTAAAGTTTATAAAAATAAGCCACCTTTTTCCATCTTTTCTATTGGTGAATATAGTTTTAAGCCCTATAAGATTGCTATTTCTGGATTGGCTAAAAAAGTTTCATTTAAATTATTAAAACCTGTTTGTGATAAACCTATCATGCTAGATGATACTTGCAATTTTCTTTCTTTTGATGATGAAAAAGAAGCCGAGTTTATTTATGGGCTTTTAAGCAGTAATGAGATAAAAGAAACCCTTAACTCTATTATCTTTTTTGATTCAAAAAGACCTATAACAATAGAAGTCTTAAACTCAATAGATCTTTATAAACTTGCAACTAAACTCAATGTGAAAAAAGAGTATGAAAACTTTCTTTTCAGATCCAAACATGATGAAAAACAATTATGCCTATTTTCTTCCCAAACGGATAATGTTTTTTTATCTAAAAAAGCAAAAAGTGGAACAACCTGATCCGAGCGAATCGAGACCTTTAGATAGAGCTATCTAAGAGGCTTAGATAGGACGATCTAAGAGCCTTAAATAGAGCGATCTAAGAGCCTTAAATAGAGCGATCTAAGAGCCTTAGATAGAGCGATCTAAGAAGCTTAGATAGGACGATCTGAGAGGTTTAGATAGAGCTATCTAAGAGCCTTAAAATTAAGCCCGTTCAAAACTATGACTTTGCTTCGCATGGATATTTGTATACGATTTCACGCACTTCTTTAAGTGGTACATTGGTTCCCGAATACTTCGTTCTTATCATCACTGTGACAGGTCCTGCGGTGAGGTTTTTAGGCACACGGGCAATGATTTGGCTCGGCTTATTGATTGAGAGGCGACGGCTCGTTTTGATTGTGGCTCCATCGGCTCGAGTGAAGTAGACGCCTTGGTTGCTGTCGCTCTCATCGATTTTGAGCTTGTCGCCTTCGATGATGATGTCGTCTCCTATTGTGATTGTGCCGTCTTTCAAGCCTGTTGCTGTGTCGGTTATGCTGGTGATGCGGGCACTCGCTTCTTTTGCTCCCAGCACTTTCACGCTGATTGCGTCAAGCACGTCGCGAAGGTCGGCAGTTGGGACGATATCCACAGTGCGTTTGTGGATTTTCTCGTCGTATTCGGCTCCTTCGGTCTCCCACACGCCTGAGACACGTGGCGTGATCTGCACAACGCCGTCCATCACGGATAAGCCTTCTTCGAGTAGCTGGGTTACGACTTTGTCCCGCATTGTGAGGATGTTCATTATTGTCTCCGGGCGGAACTCCGTTCGCTCTTTGACGATGATGTCCGCGATGTCTTTGTTACGCTGGGTTTCAGCGTGTTGATAAACGTCCGCAATGCAGTCGCGGTCGTTGTCTTTGGTGAGTGTGTTTGGGCGAAGGTAGACTTCCCAAACGGATTTCTTCTTATTAGGCATATATTCCTCCTTGTATAAGGGGACTAGCCCCTTATGATTCCCTTTTTATTTTACTTGGCAATAAATTGCCGATTTGCAAGTGCTTTTTAGGGGAAGGGACAAACCCCCGTTCCCTTACGGGCTTTTCAAGTCAGAGCGGTGGTTTTCGCCTAGTAGCTTACGCTGGCAGTTCCCTTCCCCTATGACCCCAACCCTTTTCCTCGCACTGCTCGGGGGCTTGCCCCCGAGACCCCCGAATTGCTTTGGAAACCCCAGTCGTTGCTGGGGTGTGTGGGCTGGGAGTGTAATCTTAAATGTGTTCCCAGGTTCCGCTTGCATTTATTTTCTCTAGCTTCCAGTTCCTCTTCTTTGCACCGTCAAAGGCTGCTTTCAACTCGGCGGGCTTGGTGAAGTCTTTGCAGTTGCCTTCGGTGCCGCCTGTCTCCTCAGTGTAAAGCGTTGCCCATGCCTTATCGCTTGCCTCACGAGCTGGCAATGCGTTTAATAACTCCGTCATTGCTTTGGCGTTAAGCTGGTTGCCGTCGCAATTAAGCTTTTGCAAAGAGGTACAGCCTTGCACGTTAAGAGCGGTGAGCTTATTGTAGTGGCAATTAAGACTTTGCAAAACAGTTAAACCTTGCACGTTGAGAGCGGTAAGCTGATTGTTGGAGCAGTTAAGACTTTGCAAAGCAGTTAAACCTTGCACGTTGAGAGCGGTAAGCTGATTGCCTTTGCAGTCAAGCTCGGTGATTTTGCCTTTGAGAACTACCCTTGTGCCTGTTGCATGTAGCTCTGTTTGTACACCGTTTGCGAGTGTTTGCTCGGTGCAACCTTCCACCGTTATGGCAGAGCCGTCTTTAGTTTTTGCCGTGACTGAGACGATGTTCTTGTCTATCGCAAGCGTGAGAATGGCTTGAGGTATAGGCTCAAAGCTCACGCTGACTGTCGTGTCGGCAGTGATTTTCACTTTTGCCGTTGAGCTTCCGTCCGCTCCTGTTCCTGTCTCAAGCGTACTGCCTGTTACCGTCCACTTGCCTATCTTATAGCCGTCATTAGCTGTTGCGGTGAAAGTGATTACAGTGTTTTCATCTACCTTTCCGTCTTGAGGGATTTCAGGCGACGCTGTTACTTTACCGTTTGCCGTCTGAGTGAGCGTTACCGTGTACTTGGTTTGTGGCGTAGGCGGATTGCTGTTAGCTTCAAAGCTCACGCTTACCGTTGTGTCGGCGGTGATTTTCACTTTTGCGGTTTTGCTTCCGTCAGCTCCTGTTCCATCTTGTAGTGCTTCGGCGGGCGTTACCGTCCACTTGCCGATTTTGTAGCCGTCCTTCGCCTCAGCCGTGAATGTGATTTCAGTGTTTTCATCTACCTTTCCGTCTTGAGGGATTGCAGGTGATGCTGTTACATTGCCGTTTGCCATCTGATTGAGCGTTACTGTGTACTTGGTTGGCGGTATGGCTTCAAAGCTCACTTTGACTGTTGCAGGCTTGCTCACCTTGAGCTTGTATTCCGTGTTTGTGCCTGCTTCGGTGATGGCGTTGCCGTCGAGTGTCCAGCCTTTCACCCTGTAGCCTGAGTTAGCTGTTGCCGTGAAGGTTACGGTTTTGCCTGCTTCCACGTTGATGGGGCTGGTGCTGGTTTCGTCTACGCCGTCTGCCTTTGCCTTGAGCGTGCCGTTTGGCGTAGTGCTTTCCACGCTAAAAGTGATGGCGTGCTTTGGCTTTGGTGTGGGCGTTGGCTTTCCGCCTCCTGTCTGATTGCAAGCAGTGAAGAACATTGCTAGTGTGGCTGTGATGAGCGCCACGGCTCCCAACTTCTTGAAGGCACTTTGTGCCTTCTGTGTTGAATTACTTTTTTTCATAGTAATCCTCCTTCATAAAGATATGAGCTAAAATAAAAGCGTACCTGAAAGGCAAGCCCTTTCGGTACGCTTGCCATGCGAGAAGAAAGTTGTGTTGTTGTGTTTTGGGTATGGTCGGCGACAGGCGACAGGCGACAGGCGACAGGCGACAGGCGACAGGCGACAGGCGAC
>JBQNBL010000004.1:0-113238 GCA_052169955.1 Treponema sp. | reverse complement strand
CATGTCGCAACTCTCCACACCTAGAAAGCTATAAGGCAAAGGGCATTGAAGTGCTCATCATGGCAGAAGATATTGATGATATTGTTATCCCCACACTTGGTAAGTATAAAGACTTTGAACTTAAAGCTGCAAATAGGCTTGGAAGTGATGAAGAGCTTAGCACAGATGAAGAAAAGGCAAAAGCAAAAGAAAAAGAAGAAGGTTTAAAACCATTGCTAGAAAAAGTTCAAGAAGCATTAAAAGATGAGGTGAAAGAAGTGCGTCTTTCAAAAAGACTTTCTGATTCTCCTTCTTGCATTGTTATTGACGACAAAGATCCTAGTTTGCAAATGGAGAGAATGATGAAGGCTATGGGGCGAAATGACTATGAAAAAGCAAAGCCAATCTTGGAAATCAATGGAGAACATGCTATCCTGTCTTCAATTAAAGAAAGTGAAGACAAGGAATTTATTAGTGATGTTTCCCACGTCTTGCTAGATCAAGCACTTTTAGCAGAAAAAAGAGAATTGAGCGATGTAACAGACTTTATTAAAAGACTTAATAGAATCTTGGTACGTGGAGTGAAGATTTAATACAGTTTATTCTTTTTTTTATCTTTGCGGACAGTTTTTTTTATTGACAATAATATTGCTTTGAATATTTATAAGTGGTGAGGTGGATGCTTTGCACAAAGGAGATATATCCCTCACCACTTATGCTTTCCTCCTTTATACTTTGTGTTTCTTTATCTTGAAAAGAAATACACAAAGACTATAATATGACATTCATGGATTTTCCGCCTACAATAATAGAAGAAAAGAAAAATCTATTACTTTCTCTTAAAACAAAATTTGAAGAAAACTCTAAACAATATGAAAGTAGTCAATATGATGAAGCAAATACGAGACTAGAATTTATAGATGAGTTTTTTAAATGTTTAGACTGGGATGTTGGAAACAAGCAAGGGTTTTCACATACTTACAAAGAAGTCGTTGTAGAAGATAAAGTTAAAATAACTGGAGCTACTAAAGCACCTGATTATAGTTTTAGAATTGGAGGCGTTAGGCATTTCTTTGTAGAAGCAAAAAAACCTAGTGTGAATGTGAAAAGTGCAACCGAGCCTGCCTTTCAAGTAAGACGTTATGGCTATAGTGCAAAATTGCCACTTTCAATACTTACAAACTTTGAAGAATTTGCAGTTTATGACACTCGTATTAAGCCTAATAAAACAGATGACGCAAGTGTTGCACGCATTTTTTACTGCACATACCAAGACTACATAAATAATTTTGATTTTCTATATAATACTTTTTCTCGCACAGCCATCTTGAAAGGCAGGCTCGACCGCTATGTTGAAGAGAACAAAAACAAAAAAGGCACGAGCGAAGTCGATAAGGAACTCCTTAAAACCCTTGAAAGCTGGCGAGAAGAGCTTGCAAAGAATATAGCTTTGAATAATCCTAAAATATCTTTGCACGAGCTTAATATTGCTGTGCAAAAGATTGTTGATCGTGTTATTTTCCTTAGGATTGCAGAAGATAAAGGAATTGAAGAATATTCTACTCTTCTTAAAATAAGTAATCAAAAATCCTCTATATATAAGGCACTCATTAAACTTTTTGATAGAGCAAACACAAAATATAACTCCGGGCTTTTTGCAACTCTCCCATTTCTTGATGAGCTCATTATAGAAGATAAAGTTTTTACCAACATTATTGAAGGGCTTTACTATCCTGACTGCCCTTATGAGTTTTCTATTTTGCCTGTTGAAATTTTGGGTAGCATTTACGAGCAGTTTTTGGGCAAGACTATTAGGTTTAGAGGAGTTAAAGGAGAGAGACATACAGCTATAATAGAAGAAAAGCCTGAAGTTAAAAAGGCAGGTGGAGTATACTATACGCCTGAGTATATTGTGAAATACATAGTGAAGCGGACAGTGGGGACTAGCCTTAAAGGCAAAACGCCTGAGCAAGTGGCAACAATGCGAATAATCGACCCATCTTGTGGAAGTGGGAGCTTTTTAGTTGGTACTTACTCTTATATTTTAGCTTGGCATTTAGATTATTACACTCAAAATAAACATCTCAAAAAAGCCTTGAAAGAAGGAGCTATATATCAGGCAATGGGAGGAGCATATAAACTTACCATTGAGAAAAAGCAAGCAATATTATTAAATAACATCTATGGCTTAGACATTGACGAGCAAGCAGTGGAAGTGAGTAAGCTCTCTTTATATTTAAAGCTTTTAGAAGATGAAGGACGGGAAGCTGCAAGCAAAGAAGAGTTATTTAAGCATAGTGATTTGAAGCTATTACCATCGTTGGTGGGCAATATAAAATGTGGTAATGCTTTGGTAGAAAGCGACTACTATTTAGGAAAAGAAGCTAGCCTATTTGAAGACTTAGATGCAATGAGAGAGATAAATACATTTGACTGGGAAAAGGAATTTGTAAACATATTTGCCGAAGGCGGTTTTGACTGCGTAATTGGCAATCCGCCGTATGTCTCCGCTCCCACACAAATTGAAAGCTCTAAATTAAAACTACAACGTGAATACTTAGCTAGGTGTGGAAAATACAAAAGCTTATATCAAAAATGGGACTTATATATTCCGTTTATAGAAAAAGGCTTAAATATTTTAAAAGATGGTGGCATTTATGGAGCTATTATACCATATCCATTCACAAACCAAACTTACGCTTTTGCAATGCGTAATTTAATCTTGCAAAACTATAATTTACTAGAAATAGTTGACCTAAAAGGCACAAAAGTATTCCAAAATGCAACAGTAACAAACTGCATACCTATTATAAAGAAAGATACTCTCAGGGGGGGGTAGTCATTTCCCACATAGACGAAGAAAAGAATATAGAAATTGCATTTGAAAAACCAATAACTGAGCTTGTGATTGATGAAAAAACTGGGGTATGGAATTTAGAGAAAAAAAACAAAAATGCAAATCGGCATAAAGATTTATATGTACTAGGAGATTTTTGTTACATAAGCAAAGGTATGGTACTAAATGCAGACGAAAAAACAGCAAAAGGCAAGTTTAAAAAAGAGGATTTGATAAGTGAAGTTCAAGATGACATACATCCTAGAAAATATATTGAAGCAAAAGATTGTGATAGATATTTTATAAATAGAATTAGATATCTTGAATATGGAACAAAACGTTGTCCTACAAAATTATCTCGTCCAACATTTATGGAACTATATCTTATTCCAAAGATACTGGTAAATAAACTTGGAAAATTGAAAGTTACTTTTGATAATGAAAATATTCTAAGTGATCAATCAAATCGACTTTGTGTTTTATGGAAAGACTTAAAAGGTATAGAAAACAAAAGCATTTCAGCAAGTATCAAACGATATTCTCATCATTCAAGAGAAGAAATGGAAAAGCTGTCAGAAAAAGTCAATCTATATTATCTTCTAGCAATTCTAAACTCAAAATATGCATCCCATCTTCTTTCTATCCAACGTGGTGAAGATTTTAATATCTACCCCGAACATATTCGTAACCTTCCAATTCCAATAGCTCCACTCGCTGAAATGCAAGCCCTATCAGATTATGCAAAGCAAGAGCTAACTCTTCACCAAAAGCTAAAAGAAGTCAGTTTACCTCAAGACAAAGCAATGATAGAAAACGCCATAAAAGCATTAGACAATCAAATCGACGAAATAGTATATAAAATCTATGGATTAACCAAAAAAGAGATAGAGAAGTTATAGCTATCAACAACGACTAAGGTCTCAAGGAATTCTCCAAGTCCCTATTTTCTTTTTTTGTGGCGTAGGTGGCTGTTTCTTTCTTTTATAGAAAAAAAAACGTTCGTTTAGGACAAAAAAAAATCTATTTAGGGCATACATAAAAGGATATTTACTAAAAATCTTATATATACCGATACACAGAAGGATGCGTCTTTTTTTGTTGGATAATTACGATTCTTTTGTTTACAACCTTGCTTCTTATTTTTTTGAACTAAATGCTATAGTGATAATAAAGCAACCAAACGAAATAAGCATAAAAGAAATAGAAAAGCTAAATGTGCAAGGTATAGTCTTATCTCCAGGGCCTGGTAAACCAGAAGATTCTACTTTTTCGTTAGAAGTTTTAGCTTATTTTCAAAATAAAATACCAATACTGGGAGTTTGTTTAGGACATCAGGTAATATGCCACTATTTTGGTTCAAAAGTGCAAAAAGGGATAAGACCAATGCATGGTAAAATATCTAGCATTACACACAACAAACAAGGCTTATTTCAAACGCTTAAAAGCCCATTAAATGTTACACGATATCATTCTTTATGCGTTTTTAAAAAAGATTTATCTCTCTCGCTCTCATTAGATGCCATCTCAGAAGATGGTGTAGTTATGGCAGCTTCTCATAAAGAAAAACCAATATATGGCTTACAGTTTCATCCTGAAGCCTTGCTAACTGAGTCAGGGCATGATATGCTTATGAATTTTATTAAAATATGTGAACAATATCAAAAACCAATTTAACCATTCTTAAATTATAAATATCTTGGGATGTTTTAATGAAAATAGAAACAATAAAAAAACATAAACCTATACATCAAATATTTGAATTTTTTAAAGATTTTCCTAACGTTTCTTTTTTAGATTCTTCTTTAAAGGGAGATGAAGGAAAGGTCTCTATAATAGGCTTATATCCATATTTCACTATATCCACTAAGAATGGAAAGGCGAAAATAAATGGTGAGCCATCTAAAGCTTCTTTTGAAGACATTCTAAAAGATTATTTGCAAGAAAAAAAAGAAGAAAATAATACTTCGTTACCTATTATAAGTGGAGCCATAGGTTATTTTTCATACAATTATGGTCTTAAAATTTTAGGTATTACCTCTCAACATAAAAACCAGTTAGCCTCTCCTGATGCTTTTTTATGTTTTTATGATGTTTTTATAATAGAAAACCATCAAGATAATCTTTTATATATAGTAGCAAATGGTAAATTAAAGGGCGAAGATGAGACAATTGAAGAAATTAAAAATTATTTAGCTTCCAACTTAGAAAAGGTAAGCTCTTCATTAAATGACATGCAATTAGAGAAAAAACAAGTAGACACTTCAAAAATAAAAGCAGACTTTGAAAAATGCGATTATATAAAAGCAGTAGAAAAAATGAAACAACATATAGTAGAAGGTGATATTTATGTAGTAAATATGACTGAACAATTTAAGATTTCTTCTAACAAAAATCCTTTTGAAGTCTTTAAGCTTTTAAGAACATTAAGCCCATCTCCTTTTGGAGCATATATAAAGCATGATGATTTTATAATCATATCTTCATCTCCTGAGCGTTTTTTAAAAGTTAAAAATAATGAAATAATTACATGCCCAATTAAAGGAACTAGAAAAAGAGGAAAAACAAAAGAAGAAGATGAAGCCTTAAAGCAAGAATTGGAATGCTCAGAAAAAGAAAAATCAGAATTATTGATGATTGTAGACTTAGAAAGAAATGATCTAAATAAAATCTGCATTCCAGGCAGTGTAAAAGTAGAAAACTTATTTAGTGTTGAAACTTATTCTCAGGTGTTTCATCTTGTAGCCAAAGTAAAAGGAGCATTAAAAGAAAACACTAATATTGTAGATATTCTTTCTGCTATGTTCCCAGGTGGTTCAATTACAGGTACGCCCAAACTTAGTGCTATGAAAATTATAGATGAAGTGGAAAAATCTAGTCGCAATTTATACACTGGTTCTATAGGCTACATTGCACTTGATGGTAGTATTGATTTAAACATTGTTATTCGAACAGCAATATGGCAACAAAATGGCACATATCATATAGGTGCTGGCGGGGGAATAACTTATGAATCAGATGAAGAATTTGAGATTGAAGAAGTATTTCAAAAAGCTAGAGCCATTTTTAATTCTATTTTAATGTGAAGAATTTTAAGACTATGATATTTGACTTAGGTTTTCAAGCTGGGATAGGTGCTTTTGAAACAATAGCTGTTTATAATAAAAAACCACTATTTTTGCCTGAGCATATAAAAAGATTAAATAATGCTTTAGTGTTTTTGGGTATTCAAAAAACAATCACGGTAAACCAGTTAATCAATTACATAGCAAAAACACAGCAAAAAACTTATGCACTTAAAATAATGGTGTCAGAAAAAAACACAATAATAAAAAAAAGAAGTAATCCATATTTAAAAAGTCCGCTTTATATTGAAGGAGCAAAATTAAAATATAGCTCCATCTTGAAAAATGAAACCTCTCCCCTCACATATCATAAAACTTTGGCCTATAGCCAAAATCTACTAGAAAAACAAAAAGCAACAAAAGAAGGTGTGCTAGATTTTATCTTTTGTAATACTAAAGGTTTTATTGCAGAAGGTAGTGTATGTAATATTTTCTTTATAAAAGATAAGAATATTTTCACTCCTTCAATTAGTTCAGGATTATTACCTGGAATACTTAGAGCTTACGTAATATCAAAATACACAGTAAAAGAACAATTAATATCAAAAGAATTTATATTGGATGCAGATGAATGTTTCATTACTAATTCTCTTATGGGCATAATGCCTATAAAGACTTTAGATAATAAAACATTCGCTATAGGAAAACAAACTAATTCAATTATGAAAGAATATGAAAATATGATTAAATCCGTGACGTAGCACACAAAAATCTAGCCAAAAGATTTAAGTTTTAATTCTATTGTAATTATCACATTTATTGTATATCTTTACCTCTGATGTCAGAATTATTGACAATAAGGAGGATATTATGAATAAACCACCAGTGGCAGAACGCATTGAAAAAGATTTGAGTAAATTTGGAAAAAAGCGAATTGACCCATACTATTGGCTAAAAGACAAAACTAATAGCAAGGTCATTGATTATTTAAAAGCAGAGAATGCCTATAAAGATTCCGTTATGGCAAGCACCAAAGATTTACAAAAAACTCTTTACGATGAAATGGTTGCTCGAATAAAGGAAGATGATGAATCATACCCAACTTTTAAGAATGGCTACTACTACTACACTCGAACAGAAAAAGGCAAGCAATATCGAACTTATTGCAGAAAAAAGACTCTTGATGGAAAAGAAGAGATTATACTTGATGCAAACAAAATGGCAGAAGGTAAACCAGCCTTTATTTTTTGGGGATATTTTGTAAGTCCTGACAACAAAAAACTTGCATATCTTTACAACGAAACAGGCTCTTATGCAGAGTTCACATTGAAGTTTTTATCACTAGAAACAGGTAAAGAAATAGGTTTCGCTCATGAGGGTGTAGACTCTTTTGCTTGGAGTAATGATAGTGAGCATGTTTTTTATACAGAGATTGACGACACATTACGTTCTTCCAAATTCTTTAAAAGGGCATTAGATGGAAGTGGCACAGAGCTTTTGTACGAAGAAATTGACGGAAAGTTTAGAATTGGTTGCTATGCAGACACTGCAAGAAAATATGTAATCTTACAAAGCAATAGTTCTACCACAAGCGAAGTATATTACATCAAAGACTGCGACTTCAATGGAAAGCTAGAGCTTTTTCATAAAAGAGAACATCATTTTGACTATGACGTTCTTCCATACCATGACTACTTTTATGTACGTTGCAAAGATGATAATAATTTGAATGGCTATGTTTGCAAAGTTAAGGTAAATGACATAAATGATAAGTCAAAATGGGAAGTCATCATTCCAACCAATAAAGAAGAGCTAATCGAAGCTCTCTATATGATTGAAGGCTACTTAATGGTAGAAAAAAGACGCAATGGGCTTATAAATATCTTTATTTTTGCCACAGACAGTAATGAAAACTGGCAAATTTCTTTTCCAGAGCCAGTTTACAATGTTTCATTTTTAGGAAATCCTGAGTTTAATAGCACTACTGTTAGGTATAATTATAGCTCGCTAAATCGTCCTACAACTCTTTATGAATATGATGTTAAAAGCAAAGAAACAACAAAACTAAAGGAACAAGAAATTCCTTCAGGTTTTAATCCTGATGACTATGTTGTTGAGCGTGTTTGGGCAGATGCAGAGGATGGAGTTAAAGTACCTATGGCATTAGTCTACAAAAAAGGCTTAAAGAAAGATGGCTCTGCTCCGTGCTTTTTATATTCTTATGGTAGCTATGGGCATAGTAGCGATGTGCATTTCTCTATAACTAGCTATAGTTTGATTGACAGGGGATTTGTCTATGCAATTGCTCAGATTCGTGGTGGTTCAGACTTAGGAGAGCAATGGTATGAAGATGGAAAACTACTTAAAAAGAAGAACACTTTCACAGATTTTATTGCTTGTGCAAAAAAGTTAGTCAACGACAGATATACTTCCAGCGAAAAACTTTGCATAGAAGGTGGTAGTGCGGGAGGGCTTCTTATGGGAGCTGTTACCAACATGGCACCAAAATTATTCAAGGCAGTGGTTGCAGCTGTTCCTTTTGTTGACGTAGTTACTACTATGCTTGATGACTCCTTGCCTCTTACAACAGGTGAATATGAAGAATGGGGAAATCCAAACGAAGAAGAGTATTTTAACTACATGCTTTCTTATTCTCCTTATGACAATATTGAAGCTAAAGATTATCCAAACATGCTAGTAACAGGTGGTATTAATGACTCGCAAGTATTGTTTCACGAGCCTACTAAATATGTTGCAAAATTACGCTCTATGAAAACTGACAATAACATTTTGCTTCTGCACATGGATATGGATTCAGGGCATGGGGGAGCTACAGGTAGATACGAATACTTAAAAGACGAAGCATTCCGCCAAGCCTTTTTCCTTTTATGCTTAGGAATGGTTAAGTAAGAAATCTTGCTTAAAAACATTTGAAAAGCCGGTGTGTCTTAAAGAATATTAAATAACACATCGGCTTTTTGTTTTGTGAGAATAATATTAGATAGTTTGAAAAAGACTTAATGATTATCTAAACCTTATATTTGTCCATTAAATAAATTCACTTAAAGAAAATACGTGTATTTCTTTATCATTTAATTGCCAAAGAAGTTATCATTGACAAAGTTATTTAAGACTACTGGACAAAACTTCTAAAAACTTCTAGCATAGAGGAGAATAGAAAAATACATAGGCTGAAATGCAATCAATAAGATCGTGATACAGCTAAATTACTGATTAGTCTGGTTCTATCAGTGTTTTCAAGTACTCGCTTTACCCTCAATGTAAGGTTTAACTTACATCAGCAGTATTCCTTTTTATTCACACAAATATTTTTTAGCAAAAATACTAGGTAAACCTTTCCTTAGAAAGTTGTAATTTCTGATGAATGGGAATGCTACTAGTTTTTTATATTTATTTTATGGAGGGAAGTTTATGAAAAACTTCAATAATCTTATAAAGATAGCAATAGCTATCTTTTTGGTATTCACACTTGCTTCATGCGGACATGGTGGCAAGAAAAACACAGATGGCTTAGTAGGAGACCCTGACCTTAAGATAAAATCTCTTACTATTTTCACACAAGATGCAATAGCAAAAAACTACAAAATAGAAGTAGAAAATGATGTAACAGAACTTAAAGCTACTGATGTTTCAGCAACATTTACTTATGGCGAAAAAACAGAAACCATCACAGTAACAGTCACAAATGGCAAGCTTAATATTGTTGGAGACAATACTGTAACTCTTTCAGTTTCCCCAATTGCAGGCAAACATAAAGACTGGAATCAAGCTGTTACAGTAAAACGAAAAGAAAAAGCAGAAGACCCTGACCTTAAGATAAAATCTCTTACTATTTTCACACAAGATGCAATAGCAAAAAACTACAAAATAGAAGTAGAAAATGATGTAACAGAACTTAAAGCTACTGATGTTTCAGCAACATTTACTTATGGCGAAAAAACAGAAACCATCACAGTAACAGTCACAAATGGCAAGCTTAATATTGTTGGAGACAATACTGTAACTCTTTCAGTTTCCCCAATTGCAGGCAAACATAAAGACTGGAATCAAGCTGTTACAGTAAAACGAAAAGAAAAAGCAGAAGACCCTGACCTTAAGATAAAATCTCTTACTATTTTCACACAAGATGCAATAGCAAAAAACTACAAAATAGAAGTAGAAAATGATGTAACAGAACTTAAAGCTACTGATGTTTCAGCAACATTTACTTATGGCGAAAAAACAGAAACCATCACAGTAACGGTTGCCAATGGTCAGCTTAAAGTTGGCAAAAACGATGTGTTACTCACAGTTGCTACAGTTAAAGGCAAACACAAAAGCTGGAATAAGGTTGTCGAAATAAACCGGAAAGCTACTAATCAAGGAGGCACTCAAGAGGCTATAACAGAGTTTATTAACAAAGCCATAACAATTCCTGCAAGCGAAACAAAAGGTAAAGCCCTAACACAAGAAGAACAAAACGGGCTTTTTAATAATCGAGCAGAATATAAAGGTGTCTTTATTGAAGGCCGCACAGTTAAACTTGCTGAGTTTATAATAGCAAAAACTGAAGTGCCATATTGGTTGTGGTATGAAGTTCGCACCCAAGCCGAAAAGAATGGATATGTCTTTGCAAATAAAGGTTGTGAGGGAAGCGATGGTGATGATGGTAATAAACCTACAGAAAAAAAGGAACACCCAGTAACGAATGTAAGTTGGAGAGACTGCATTGTATGGTGCAATGCCTTCACTGAAATATTCTATAAAGACACAAATAGGTGTGTGTACCTTAAAGCCAAAGATGGAGATCCTATAAAAGATGCAACAAATGCGAATGAATGCAACAATGCCTATTTTGATCAAACTAAAAAAGGCTTTAGATTGCCAACAGAAGCAGAGTGGGAATACTCAGCACGAAAACAAAGTGATAGTTCATTTTGCCCATTAAATTATTTAAGTGGTGCTACCGCAGACTACAAAGATGCGGATGCATGTAAATTAGTTGCATGCTATAAAGGCAGTAGTAAATTTGAAACAGAATCTGTAGGTAAAAGGACTCCGAATGCTTTGGGCTTGTGTGATATGAGTGGGAATGTAGAAGAATGGTGTTGGGACAAAGAAGATTTTAAAGGCATAAAAATAGATACGCCAAATACAGGCAAAGAATCTGGTCCTTATCGCGTAGAACGTGGTGGTAGCTGGAAGATCGAAGCGGCTCAGTGCGTTGTAGGATATAGAGCTAGTTTAATGCCTGAAGATAAAGCTAACACAGTTGGATTTCGTTTAACATGGTATAAGTAGTTATAAGAGAATAACCTATAAAAATACTTAACAGATATCTAGAAATAAGCATAAAGATTTTTCTGGATATCTGTTTTGATTATGTAAAATCCTAAAGCAGTTTTTACTTTATTTTTTAAGGACTAAAGCATATGAAAAAGATTACAAAAATTATAAAGATAGTTGTTCTTTTAATATTCACACTTCTTTCATGCAGACATGGTGGCAAGAAAGGCACAGATGGCTTAGTAGGAGACCCTGAGCTTAAAATAAAATCTCTTACTATTTTTACCACACAAGATGCAATAGCACAAAACTACAAAATCGAAGTAGAAAATGATGTAACAGAACTTAAAGATACTGATGTTTCAGCAACATTTACTTATGGCGAAAAAACAGAAACTATCGCTGTAACCGTTACTAATGGCAATCTTAACATTGTTGGAGACAATACTGTAACTCTTTCAGTCTCCCCAATTGCAGGCAAACATAAAGGCTGGAATCAAGCTGTTACTATAAAGCGAAAAGCAATTGATATGACAAATCTATCAAAAGAAGCAACAAAATTCATTGATGAAGCTATAACAATCTCTGAAAACACAATAATAACTTCTGAATTTGGAGGTGTTTTTTTTGAAGGACGTACAGTAAAACTTTCGAACTTTGCAATAGCAAAAACTGAAATTCCTTATTGGCTATGGTATGAAGTTTTAACAGTAGCAGAAAAAAAAGGATATGTCTTTGAAAGCAAAGGAAAAGAAGGAAGTGAAGGCAATGAAGGTGCAAGTCCAACAACGAAAAAAAATGAACCAGTAACATATGCAGGCTGGCGAGATTGTATTGTATGGTGTAATGCCTTCACTGAAATATTCTACAAAGACACAAATAGGTGCGTGTACCTTAAAGCCAAAGATGGAGAGGCTATAAAAGATGCAACAAATGCGAATGAATGCAACAATGCCTATTTTGATCAAACTAAAAAAGGCTTTAGACTTCCAACAGAAGCAGAATGGGAATATGCAGCACGCAAGCAAAACGATGGAAAACTGTCTCCTTCCAACTATTTAAGTGGAGCTACTAAAGACTATACCGATAACGCAGAATGTAAACTTGTAGCGTGGTATAGTAAAAATTCTGAAGGCAAAACTCAAGAAGTAGGAAAAAGAAGAGCAAATGCATTGGGCTTACGTGATATGAGTGGCAACGTAAAAGAGTGGTGTTGGGATAGATATGGAAAAATAAACAAGGGGAATGAAGAAAATCCAACTGGTGCTTCAACAGGTGCTTTCCGTGTTTTACGTGGAGGTGGCTTTACTAGCAGTGCAGAAAGTTGCTCTGTTGGAAATAGATTTGGCACACAATATCTAGATGCTTCTGATGATACTGGTTTTCGCTTAGCATGGTATAAATAGTTACATATTTATTCAAAACATTTAATATAAAACAAGGATGGAACATTCCACTTTCTACACATTATAAAATGCGAAAGAATCTTATTTAACTAAAGAAATAACTAGATAATTTTTACATAGTTATGGATATCCAAATCTTAAATTTTCCCTAGCTTATGTTCTCTTTCAAATTATTGATATGTTTTAATAATTATAATACACTACTCGTGTTTAGTTTTTAATATTGGAGGTTAATTAATATGAAAAAACGTTATAATATTATCAATGGGCTAAGAAAGTACAACTTATTTGTATACCTAACACTCATTAGCATTCTTCTTTTTTCAGCTTGTAATCAAGGAAATACAGGTGGAAATACCAACAACGCAAAAGAAAAAGAGATACCTACAAAGAAAGAGCTACATGTTATAAAACTCACAATACATGGTCTTTCTGCATTAAGTGGAAGTGTTACTATAAAGGAAGAAAGTGTAGTAAGTAATAAAATAGAACTAGAATTTAAAGAAACTGGAGTTTGCAAAAACTTTACTATATCTCCACAACCTTTTACTCTTGAAAAGAAAGAAACAAAAAAACTTACCATTAGCGTAGCAGAAACAGAAAACTATGAATTAAAGACTATTGAAATTAATGTTAAAAGAGCAAAAGATGAGAGTGATCCAAAAGATATTGACGATGTGATTGATGCACTAAGAAACCAATCAACATGGGCTGGAGCTTATGTTGATTCTGATATAACACTAGTGAATAGTATAAATGGTTTTCCAACTGCAACTGTTAGTTATACATGCAAAGATGACAAACATCTTAATATTAGCTCAGGACAAATTACAAAGGATATAGCTGACGTTAAGTTAGAAATTAAAGCTACAGTCACATGGAATGGAAATTCAAAAGATATAACACTTACTACAACCATAAAGAGAATTCAAAAAATAGAAAAAGAATATGATCAAGGTAGTGAAAAACACAAAATAACATGGGACTTTTCTCAAGATAATATTATAAGGCGATTGCATGATGGAAAACCAACACATTTATGGGAAATTAAAAGTGTTGATGTTAATGAAAGACTTCTCACTGTAAAGCTTAGAAAAATTGTCCCTCGTGATGCTGGTACTGAAGATTTAGTAGCACTAAAGGATGTCTTGAAAGTTTTTCAAAAAACTCGTAGAGAAATATTTAGCCATATCTTTGGAGATGCTTTTATAACATTGAAGAATAAGAGTTCTATCACATGGCAAGATTTAAAATCTTATGTCTTAGCAATAACAAGATCTGATAGTAATACTCCCAAAACTGATGAGGAATTATTTAATGGATTTAAACACGATTTGGGCTACACAGGCACACTTAGTGAATTTAATGCACTTCCTAGTGATCAGAGAACAAAAATAGTTAAAGAAGCTCTTAATAGTATTAAAGAATCTAATTGCAAGGCATTTGGAATTCCAAAAGATACTCCAGATAGAGACCTTGTTGAAAGACTTTTAGAAAAGATTACTCAACATATAAAATTATTAATAGAAAATGCAGATAGAGAGCACACATATAGCTATGATTTTGGTGAAGATTTTTTTAATGCAGCAACATTTTATGACAACACTAAAAAATGCTTTGAACAAATAGGAAGCTATACCTCTCATGATTCAACAGGAAGATATGTACACATTACTTATACAAAAATTAACGATACTGAAGTGGGTGTTAGTTTACATACTGTGCTAAACAATAATCATGAAAACTTTAACGGAAAATGTAATACATCTCAATATAATTCTTTTAATCTAAATGCTGAGGAAGACTCTTCAAAAATACTCCAATGTGGAATAAGTAATGATAATAATGGAAAATTTAGTCTTACTACAACAGGTGCTTTTTCAGGAACTTTCCAGATGGAGTTTCATGGAGATGAGCTGACAGATATATTAAGGTTGTAAAATATTTTTTATTTAACTATTTAAAAAAGGCGATATTAGTAGTTAAAAGACTCTGATATCGTCTTTTATTTTTTTAGTTACCTCAACCCAATTTTTATTCATATAAATATTAATCAAACATAGAGTATTAATTCTTATCTCTTAAATATAACCTTCCATTTATACATAATTTTTTAGGTGTAGTTTTTATCAAAAACATAGATTATACTAAACGTTGGTATTATCATAATTTGTAAGGAGGTATCATATAAATAATCAAAAGCATTATTTCCACCTCCATGTAATATTATGAAGCGAAATATACCTTAACCCGAAAAACAAGGTAGGCGAAAATATGAAAAAAAATATTTCTATACGATACAAAATGGTAGCTTTAATTTTGTCGTGCATTGTTATTTTGAGTGTAATTATTTGCATTATTATAGGTTTGCAAACTCAAAGTTCAACATTAGAAAGCTACAATCGTTTCATTGAGCAACAATTCTTTACTATCAATAGGACATTATCTGTTTTTGCATCTAATAGTAAAAATATAGTAGAAACATTTTCTAAACAAAGATTATTGCAAATATCTAACTCCAGCAATGTATCAAACAACTACAACAAAAATGGTTTTGAAGATTTAGATGAAGAAGGACTAGCACACCATAGAAAATTACAAAATATGTTTCTCTCTGTGAAAGAAACATATCCTGACGTAGTTGATGTTTATATGGGAACTACCTCAGGAGGCTTTGTAGGTTGGGACGATGGAGAAAATATGAAAGGAGTTGATCCACGGACAAGACCATGGTATCAAGTTGCAATCAAAAATCCAGAAAAGATTGTCTTAACACCAGCTTATATGTCTGCCACAAAAGAATTAGTGATAACTTTTGCAAAAATAGTCAAAGATGTAAATAACAATAAAATTATAGGTGTTATTGGCGTAGATATCTCTCTTTCAAACCTTTCAAAATTCATAGATTCCATAAAAGTGGGAGAAACAGGTTATTGCCTTTTGTTACAAAATGATGGAACAATATTAGTAGATGCAAAACACGAAGCTGTAATTTTTAAAAGCATAAAAGATTGTGGCATCTCTTCTTATGCGGAATTAGAAGATTATGATAATAGGACTTTTAAGCTCAATATAGACAACAAAAACTACCAAGTAAAAACTTTTAATACAGACTCCATGGATATGAAACTTGTAATATTGGTTGAAAAATCAGAATTGCTAGAAATTTTTTATAGTCTTGTATTTAATATGGTTGTTATAGCTTTAATTTTATTTCTACTAGGAATTATTTTTGTTGCAATTCTTTCAAAGAGGTTAAAACGTTATTTTAAACGAATGGAAGAAGTCTTTAGAAAAATTGCAAAAGGAGACACAACTGCAAGAATCAATTATAAAACCAATGATGAAATTGGTCTTTTAATGGGATATTTTGATGAATCTATTGAACACATGAGTATTATGCTTAAACTATTGGTTAAAGAAACTGATCAAATGGTGAAAATAGGAAATATACTATCAAACGATATGGAAAAAACTGCAACAACAGCTCAGATAGTCACAAATAATACTTCAGTAATTAAAGACGAAATTATAAGGCAAGCTTCAAGCGTTACAGAGATATTGGCAACAATAGAGCAGGATATTCGCATAATTGAACATCTTGATCTAAGCATTGAAAGTCAAAATGAAAGTGTAGCCAATGGACTTAGTCAAATGGAACGCATGACTCAAAATATTAATTCGATTACAGAAATGCTTGCAAAAAACAATATATTAATCAAAGAGTTGTGTGCTAAAACAATTAGCGGAAAACAAGGTGTTAGAACAGCAAACGAAGTTGTTACTCAAATAGCAGAAAAATCTGATTCTCTATTAGAAGCAAGTCTTGTCATTCAGAATATTGCTAGCCAAACCAATTTACTTGCAATGAATGCCGCTATAGAGGCAGCCCATGCAGGAGAAACAGGAAAAGGTTTTGCTGTTGTAGCTGATGAAATTAGGAAACTAGCAGAAGAATCTAACATGCAGGGCAAACAAATTGCAAATGTGCTAAAAGAAACTATCGAAGTTATTAAACATTTGATTGAGGCAGGAAACGGGGCAGAAAAGATTTTTGATGAAGTATATGAACTCACAACCAATATTTCAGAACAAGAAGATTTAATAGAAAGAGAATTAAAAGACCAAGCCAATGGAAGTAGCATAACTTTTAATATGATGAAAGATATAAAAGAAGTAGCTAATGGAATAAAAGATGGTTCTAATGAAATGCTGGAAGGAAACAAGTCAATTGCTAGAGAAATGAAACGTCTGGACGCTTTAACACGCATAATTAATGGCAATATGCAAGAAATAAATGATGTTGCTACCGAGATAACTAAAAATATCATTGAAGCAAATGACTTAAGTCGCAAAAACAAGGATAGCATAAAAGGAATCGTTGATGTAATGAATAAATTTCAGGTATAAGATTTAATAAAAATACATCTATTACATTTTATAAATCTCCTGAGCTATCAGTAGATTTGTATGTTTTGCCAAAAACATAAGCATAAAATGAGTAGTTGATGGCAATCACTCATTTTATATAAACATTTGTATTTTTTAAACAATTAAATCTTAAACTTAACAACTTCAGTAACAAGGTTTTCAATATTATTTTTATTGTCTTCTGTGATATTTTTAACTTCTTGAACAGCACTAGTAATTTGCAACGCCCCTTGAGCCATCTCATTCATACTATCACTTATTACTCGTGTAAGTCCGTCTAGTTTTTCCATTTCCTTTGCAACAGTCTCACCACCTTCTAACATCTGCTGGGAACCCATCTGAACATCATTTGTTACAGAATTGATATCTTTAATAGCAAGCAATACTTCGTGACTACCATGCTCTTGCTCTTTCATTGCACTGGTCAAACGTTGACTCATTTCTTTTACTTGATTTGAAAGTTCAAAAATAGCAGTAAATTTAGAATCCACTACTTTAGATGCCAATGACAGGGACTCAATTTCTGAAGACAGCATTTTTAATGTTTCTGTAATCATCTTACCTTGCGAACTTGAATCTTCAGCTAATTTTCTAATCTCATCTGCAACAACTGCAAACCCCTTGCCAGCCTCGCCTGCGTGAGCTGCTTCAATTGCTGCATTCATTGCTAAAAGATTTGTTTGACTCGCTATATGTTGAATCACATTCGATGCTTCCATTAAAGAGCCTGATTCTTCTGCTATCTTATCCGTAACACTCCTAGAATGCAACAAAGTATCCTTTCCATCTGCAGTAGCGTCACCTAATTCTTTTATCACACTATCAGTTTTCTCAAGTGTGCTAGTTATACTTGCAATATTTGCCACCATTTCTTCTATAGAAGAAGATGACATTGCAACACTTGCTGCTTGAGTTTCGATTCGATCGTTTAGTTTTTTTATTGTTTGAATGATTTCTTCTATAGAGTTAGCAGTTTCAATAACACTATTAGACTGATCCTCAGTTTGTTTTTTAACTGCATCAATATTATTATTTATGGTCTTTACGTTGGTAGATGTGTCTAGCATATTATCAGAAAGTTCAAGCCCAACATCTTTAATAACATGAGTATTATCTCCAAAGGACTTTATGGAATATGCGATTTTTTCAATTGTTTGATTAAAATACGTAGCTAATTGAGTAACTTCATCATTTCCTTCCAATGGAAGACGCACTGTTAAATTACCTTCTCCCTCTGCAATATCTTTTAGTACATCTACAATTCTTGCCACAGGTTTTACCAACTTCACAGCCAAAACATATACTAGTAGCAACATAATCAGCAGTATAATACCGGCAACAGAATAAACATATATTCTAAGCACATTAACAGCATCTAAAAACTCATCGACAGGAGCATAAGAAACTACAGTCCAATCAGATAATCCCATCTTTGCAGAAGTTGCAACATTATAAACTCCTTCAAAATGAAAATAATGTATCTCCTTGTCAGCATCTCCTAAAGCAATTTTTTCAAACGCGGCAATTTCCATAAAATCAGGATTTTTCTTTGCTTCTTCTGTGCTACTTAATTTTTGAACTACCCATTTGGTATCTTTACTTGCAATGGTAACACCATTTTTATCTAATATATAGCAACGTCCAGTTTTTCCTACAACAATATCTTCAACATATTTTGAAAGTGCCAAACCATCTATCGTACAAACCAAAACCCCTTTAACACTTTTATTATCATCAAAAATGGGAACAGTCATTCTTATTTGTAATTTTTGAGTAATTCGCAAAATACAAGGTTCTGAAATTGAATTTTTCCCATTCATAGCTTCAATAAACCATTCAAAAGTTCTTATATCCGTTACACTTCCATCTATTGAATAATACTTGCCGTCAGACATTGAAATGCCAAAAGAATCAATTTTATTGTTTTGTTTTAATTCTTCCCTTAAATATTGAAGTTTTGCCTGCATAGTAGCTTCTGGATTATATAAAACAGTAGAACGAGCAACTCCCTCCAAAAACTGAAACATAGCATCAATTCGCCCATCAACTATTTCTGCAGTATCTTTTGCCTTATCAATTAAGTGTGCCGAAACTTTTTCCAACACAGCCTTTTTTGCTAGATATAAAGCTGTACGCCCTAATGAAAGACTAGAAAGGACAATTAAACCTCCAAAAAGAATTACAAGTTTTTTACGAATAGAAAATAATTTTGGCTCTTTAGAAGTACTCATCTAATGCTCCTTATCATATAATGACAATAAGATTCATATTAGTATAAGGCAAGGAGTATATTCAAGAGTATATCTTTTAGAGAATTTTAAGTAAACAAGAAATAAAAGATGTGAGCATGTTGTTTTATCAAAATGCTCACATTTATAAGACTATAGCTTAAACTTACCTACTTCTTTTACCAATCCGTTAATGCTAATTTTATTTTTATGAGCTATGTCAGAAACTTCTTCCACAGCATTATTAATTTGAACTGCTCCTGAAGCCATTTCATTCATGCTATCAACGATGACACGGGTGAGTTCATCTAAGCGTTTCATTTCTTTTGCAACATTTTCACTACCATGTAACATTTCGGCGGAGCCTGAACTAACCTCTATTGTAACAGTATTTATATCCTTAATTGCAATAAGCACTTCATGGCTACCATTTTCTTGTTCTCTCATTGCTTCGGTGAGTCGCTGGCTAATCTCTTTAACTTGCTCTGCAAGAGTAAAAATTGCATTAAATTTAGTTTCGACAATTTTAGAAGATTCAGATAAGCCTTCAATCTCACCTGAAAGAAGTTTTAATGTTGCAGTTATAGTTTTTCCTTGAGTACTAGACTCTTCTGCCAACTTTCTTATTTCATCAGCTACAACAGCAAAGCCTTTACCAGCCTCACCTGCATGAGCTGCCTCTATAGCAGCATTCATAGCCAAAAGGTTCGTTTGACTTGCTATATGCTGGATAACACTAGATGCTTCCATTAAGGAGCCTGATTCTTCAGCTATTTTTGTTGTTACAGAATTAGAACGACTTAATGTGTCTTTACCATCACGTGTTGCTTCCCCAAGTTCTTTAATCAATCCATCACTTCTTTCCAAAGTTCCTGTTATGCTTTTGATGTTTGCAACCATTTCTTCTATGCTACTAGATGATTGAGCTACACTTGCAACTTGACTTTCTATGCTTCCATTCAACTGTTTTATTGTTTTTATAATCTGCTCAATTGTTTCAGCTGTCTCTGTAACAGAAGTAGCCTGTGTTAAAGCTTGACGTTTGACACTTTCAATATTTGAACTAATTTGATGAATACTAGATGCTGTTTGAGTCATGTTGCTGGAAAGTTCTTCTCCAACTTCATCCATAAGACTTGCATGCTTTGTAACATTCTGTACTGATGTATATATTTTCTCAATTGTTTGGTTAAAATAAAGACTTAAATCAGTCATCTCATCATTGCCATCAAGAGGCAAACGAACACTTAAATCTCCATCGCCTTTTGCTATTCCACGCAAAGCTTCTACTGTCTTTTGTATTGGTCTAACAAGTCTTCTAGCATTCAAATATACAATGATTAATGCAATTAGCAATATAATTCCACTAACACCATAGATTGAACTTTCTAGTAACTTGACTGTCCCCATAAACTCATCTACAGGAGCTTGTATAACTACAGTCCTACCAGAAGATTCAATTTTTGCAAAGGATGCAATAAAAGATCGTCCGTCATAGTCATAATACCCTACTTCACTTTTGCTAGATTGAAGAGCATTTTGCAAAAACTTTCCAATAGATGCGTACTTTGCATCACGTTTGCCCTCTTCTATAAAGTTACGCTTATTCTCAACTAAGCTAAAATCTTTGTGAGCTATCATTAGACCATCTTTATCTATAACGTAACAGTAGCCCGATTCTCCAATAGTAATATCTTTGATATTGTTAGAAAACCATTTTCCAACTAAGTCTGCACAAAGAACAGAGATAACATTATGGTTTTCATCAAACATTGGCACTGAAACAGTTACTGACATAGTATTATCAATTCGTGATGTTTGTGGACGAGAAACATAATTAATTCCAGCTTTGGCACTTTTAAAGTGAACCCTATCTGCAACAGAAAGCACTCTACCATCATCAGAATAAAAATTACCATTTTTATCTACTAGCGTGAGTATTTGAATATCTTGATTAAAACTGGCTTCTCTTTTTAGATATGCACTTTTTTCTTTCCATGAAATATTACTATCGTGTAAAATTGGATTTCTCGAAACTACTTCAACGAAATGGAAAAAATCTTTCATTCTTCCAACAAGGATTTCAGCAATATCTCTTACCTTGTCATTTAAGTGTGTCTCAACTTTCTCTGTTACTGCCTTTCTCGCTATGATAAGCGATAACCCTCCCAAAGCAAAAACAGAAATAAATATCAAAATACCAAACACAATTAACAATCTTATACGAATTGAAAAGCGTTTAGTATTCATTTTTTTATCCTCATTTTCACGGGGGGGGGGGGGTATTCACCTTACTAAAGTCGTTCATATAACGCTCCTTATACACTAGCACTGCTAAAAAAGAAGTATATAAATATATAGCGATAAATGTCAATGTAGGCATTAAGATACAAAAAGTTTTTCCATTTCAAAATATTCATATAAAAATAGTGGATAAGAAGCTAAGATTGCTAACTTATTGTTTCAAAAAATACTACCTCACGCTGTTCCCCTTCAAAAACAAAAAGTCTCATACGTTAAAAGTTCCACCTCTAAAAAGTTTTTCAATGTTATGACCAAAATGTAATTCTTTATCTGTACATTTATAAAGTGGTTTAATTACATTTTGATCTAAAATAAAATTACTTGATAAAAATCTCTTGCAACATGTACAATATCAGACATTCAATTGGAGAGTATCCCATGCAAAAACCAATAGAAACAAAAAGAACAATTTTACGAGGTTTTACCCTAGATGATGCAAAGGATGTTTTTGAATACGCATCAGATTCAATGGTAACTAAATATCTAACTTGGAAAACACATAAAAATATAGAAGAAACAATTAACGTAATAAAAAGTTTTTACTTAATTGATCACGTATTTTGTGTAGAATTAAAAGATGAAAGAAAATGTATTGGAGCAATTGAATTAAGACCTAAAGGAAACATTTTTAGTTTTGGTTATGTTTTGAACAGAAAATATTGGAATCGCGGTATAATGACAGAAGTTTTACAAAAAATGATAGAATTAAGTTTTGAAGAATTAGGAGCTAAAAAATTTGAAGGTGATTATTATGAAGGAAATGAAGCTTCTGCAACTGTAATGAAAAAGTGTGGAATGACATGTCAAGGTCTAAAATGTAAACTTGAATGTAAGGGAAATACTTTCAATGAAATTAACTATTCCATAACATTAGAGGAGTACAAAGCTCTCAAAGCAAACTTAATGGATCAACGTCAATTTCAAGATACACACTAGATTTAATCTTATGAATAGCATTGAAATGTTCAATAGTATTGAGTAGCGGTGAAATTGTCTTTGCACGTAAAATCAAGTGCATTCTGTAGTTTCCAGCAACCATATAAAGCATACATTCAGAAGGTCCCATTATGTCGACCCCTTTCTTCTTGATTCTTTCCAATATCGAGCTAGCCTTTGTTGCTTCTTCAATCACCTTCTGCTCATTTTTGCTTCTAAAAGAAAGTCTAACAAGTCTCGTATGTGGAGGAAAACCCAAAATCTCACGTTCTCTAATTTCATACTGATAATAAGAAGAAGCATCAAAATGTTTAGCACAAACTATAGCAGGATGCTCTGGTTTTAATGTCTGAATAATCACAATACCATCATTAGAATAACGCCCTGCTCTTCCTGCTGCCTGCATAATAAGCGAAAAAGTTCGCTCGTAAGAACGAAAATCAGGCATATTTAAACCAACATCAGCAAAAGCAATGCCTACAAGTCTAACGTTTGGAAAATTCAATCCCTTCGCAATCATTTGTGTGCCTAAAAGAATATCAAGTTTTCCATCCTTAAAGTCTTTTATAGTTTTTTTTACGTGTCCTTTTTTTTGAGCAGAGTCTGTATCAAGGCGAGCAACAGTGCAATCAGGAAGGGCTTTTTTTAGTTCTTCTTCCACATATTCAGTGCCAAAACCTGCATAACCTATGTCAAGCGAACCACATTCTGGACAACTTTGAGGAATGTTTTGACTCCACCCACAATAATGACACTTCATTTTCATACAGTCTTTATGAAGGGTAAGAGGAACAGAACAATTTTTACACATCATTTCATAAGAGCAACTTTTGCAATGAAAAACATAAGTAAAGCCGCGCCTATTCAAGAAAATCACAGATTGCTTACCCATATTTTTTGTTATTCTAAGCTCTTCTATAAGCCTTGAAGAAAGACTTACCTGTAAGCCTTTAATGTCTACAAC
The DNA here is from genome assembly GCA_052169955.1 of Treponema sp. Taxonomy (GTDB): domain Bacteria; phylum Spirochaetota; class Spirochaetia; order Treponematales; family Treponemataceae; genus Treponema_B. Next base: position 89,806 of record JBQNBL010000004.1, on the reverse strand, counting down.
TTCCACATACGGCATAGCTCCACCCGCAAGTCTTTTTGTTAAGCTAAGTTTTTCGATAATACCCTTTTCCATCATATACCATGCTTCACAAGAAGGTGTTGCAGATGCCATAACAAGAGGGCATTTTTTTATACTTGCTATGTGCATTGCAACTTGCCTTGCATGAAAGCGAGGAGTTGAACCCGATTTATAAGAAGAGTCATGTTCTTCATCAATTATTATAAGCCCTAAGTTTTGAAAGTTTGCAAAGATAGCACTACGCGTACCAATTACAATGTGCACTTCCCCTTTTGAAATTCGCTTCCATTGAAGTAGCTTCTCACTTGGAGTAAGTCCTGAATGAATGATGGCAACATCATTTGAAAAATAAGCACAAGCATCTTCTATTGCTTGGTGAGTCAAAGAGATTTCAGGAACAAGATACAAAACTGTTTTGCCTTCTTCTATTATTTTTTTTGCACTACGTAAAAATACTTCTGTTTTTCCACTTCCTGTAATGCCATATAAATAAAAAAGATGATAATCTTTTGCTTGAGTAATCTTTTCTATTGCATTTTTTTGTTCATCAGAAAGTATAATCTCTTTATGTTTCTCAGTTTTTTTTTCTAAACTGTGAAATTTCAGTTCCTTTTCTTTTTTTGCTTGAGGAAGCATAGAAGATAAAGCCTCTCCAAAAGAACAAAGATAAAACTTTGCAATCCATGCAGCGTTCTCTATCTGTAAATCCCCAAAAAGAGGCTTATCATCAATAAATTTTTCTATTGTTTTTATTCGCACATTACTAGGTATATCATTAGGTTTTTCATCCATGTCACCTACAACAAAACCTGTCATAAGTTTTGAACCAAAACTCGCCTTAACACGTCTTCCTTTACCAATCTCTTCAGGAGCAATATTTTCATATGTAAAAATTTGAAAAAGAGGAACATTAAACACAACATTTAGATATTTTGCCATTATAAACCTTTAAACTTTGATTGGAAAAACTTTAAATCCTCCCATGCTGGACGTTTTAAACTTTCTGTTCTTAAAAGAGCACTTGGGTGATATGTGGCAATTGTGGGAATCTTATCATTGTAATAAAATATTTTTCCATGTAAGTGAGAAATACCTAAAGTCGTATTGAAAAGAGACTTTAAGGCAACACTCCCCAAAAGTAATATCATTTTAGGTGAAAGAAACCTAATCTGTTCTTCTAAAAAGTGTGAACACGCAGTTATTTCATTTTTTGAAGGATTTCTATTTTCAGGCGGTCGGCATTTAACAATGTTTGTAATGAAACAATTTTCTGTACGAGAAAGCCCAATTGACTGAAGCATTTTATCTAACAACTTACCCGAGGCTCCAACAAAAGGTCTCCCTTGTACATCTTCATCATATCCAGGTGCTTCACCAATTACTAATATCGCAGGTTTTTCCAGCATTCCAATAGTTTCTCTAGGACCTTCACCAAAAACAATACTTTTTCGGGTTTTGCATAAAGGACATGCTTCACATATAGAAACATCTTTCTTTAGTTCTTCAAAAGAAGAATAGAGCTTTGTATTTATTGATATTGAATTTATAGCATCATTAAAAACTTCATCCTCTAGTCTTACAGAATAGGTGTCCCGTGCAAAAGCCAACTTGCTTGATGGGAGATCATCAGAAAATATAGGCATAGAATCAGAAGATTTAAAACCTTCAATACATTCCACAGCCACTTTAAATAAAGAATAAAAACTTTCTTTCTCACACTTTTTCATAATCTTCTAATTGCTCTGACATGTAATTATATAAGAAATATCTAAGAAAGTCACAACAAATTATGCAAAATAAAGAACTTATCATAACATACTATACTTTTATATTACGAAAAACTCACTCGGCAACACTTTTATCAAATTAAAGAGCCTCTATTTCTGTTTTCTTAAGCCCCGTCATCTCCATAATAAAAGAAATTTCACAATTAGCTTTTTTCATTCTGCGTGCTGTATTAAAACTTTCTTCCCTTATCCCATCCATCTTTCCTTGAGCTATACCTTGAGCCATGCCTTTTTTGAATTGACTATTTGATATTGAAACAATATCGCTTTTTAACATCATTCGCGATTCATACAGTTTTTTTTCTTCAGGTGAAAGCGCTAACACATTAATTTTTTCATTTAATATTGCTAAAACAGGTGAGTTTTTTGAAAGCATGGCACGTTCCTCCTTGCTATTAGTATCAATAAACAATAGCCATCTTACTAATGGATCTGCTATATCTTTTAACTTTTTTGCCTTCTCTAAATTTAGAAAATGAATCTCAACAATGTCTGTTAATAAATCATGTGTATCTATTTCTTTTAAGCCATATTTTGAGTGTATTCTATCGTTAAGATTAAATCCCTTTCCTACAATGTTTATAACAACGCATTTCCGAAGGTCTGTATAATCTTCTCCTTGCTTAAATTCTTCTACGTATATTTTTGCCCAGTAGAAGAGAGTTCTAAAGATAAATGAATCGTCCCACAAAGCTTGAATTTCAATGTTTATTATTGTTCTGTTCTTTAGTCTTATTTTAACATCTAAAATACCTGTCTTGTCATCTATTTGGTCTTTTTTGAGTTCTTTATCTAATAACTGCAAATCTTCAATTTCTTCGTGAGGAATACAAAGAACTAATTCTAAAAAATTTTGCAAAATATGTTTGTTTTCTTCACTCCCAAGTAAACGTTTGAATAAATAATCATTTTTTAACGTTACTTTAAACTCTGCATCTCTTACTAAATTCTCATCCATAAAATAAGCCCCTCATATAAGCTCACATTTTATAAGTTCCATGGTTCACTGTTTAACCACATCTTCAATAAAATCAAATATCTTCTTGTAGTACAGCTCCATATTAACATATTTTGCTTGCGTATGATTAGCTCCTCGAACAATGTATAAATCTTTTTTTGCAGAACAAGCTTCATACAAAGCATAGGCACAAGAAACTGGAACAAAGTCATCAGATGTCGTATGAACAAAAAGTGTTGGTGTTTTAGATTTTTTTACAGACTCCAAAACACTGGCATTTTTAATGCTATATCCAGCTTTTATTCTCCCCATTACATCTGCCATATAGAGTATTGGAAAAGACGGAAGTCCAAATTTATTCTTTAATTCTAGTGCAAAAATATCCCATACATTTTTATAACCACAATCAGCAATAATTGCCACAACATTTTTAGGAAGAGCAAGTGAAGAAGCAAAAAGAACTGTAGCAGAGCCCATAGATGTGCCATGATAAATTATTCTAGCATTAGGATTACCCTTAACCAGATATTCTGTCCACAAAAGAAGATCATCTTTGTCTAAAAATCCCATCCCAATATATTTTCCTTCACTCTTTCCATGAGCTCTTAAACTAATTGTGAGAACATTAAAACCTCTAGTATAATAATGCCTTGCAATTCGCTTGCTACTTTCTTCTGAAGATTGATATCCATGAACCACAATCACCCAGTTATTAACATCTAGTTTTTGTTTTATTTCTGTGCCTGAAAGTTTTAACCCATCTTTTGAACGAATACTTAAAGGAAAAATGCTATCTTCAATTGTCTTAAGCCATTCATTATATGCTACTTCGTCATCTTTTTCTGATATAGCTATTTTTATCTTTAAGTCTTCATCTAACGGCTCATATCCTTCTAGTGTTTTTTGCACATTCATTCCATCCGAAACTCTAGCCTCACCACCACTATTTGGAACCAACGCAAAATCAACAAAATAACTACCTACAATATAGGTTGATAATACAACTACGACTAATAAAGCACAAATTGAATAAACCAATATTTTTATAAAATTTTTCTTTTTCATAAGCTCTCATTCCATATTTTCAACATTTGGTTATTGTAAGCATTTTTCAACACATGCCTCTACCTCACTCATTGGTGCTGTAGGTTCAAAGCGAGCAACAACAGTGCCCTCCTTGGAAACAACAAATTTAGTAAAGTTCCATTTTATTTCAGAATTGTTTTTATAATTTTCATCAATCTTTTTTATAAACTCGTCCATCATCTGAGCCATTTTTCCCTCTCCAAAACCTTCAAATCCTTTTTGAGATTTCAAATAAGTATAAAGTGGCAAAGCATTCTTTCCATTAACATCAGATTTTTTCATCTGAGGAAACTTGGTACTATATTGGAGCTTACAAAACTCAGTAATTTCTTTGTCTGTTCCAGGTGCTTGTCCTCCAAATTGATTGCAAGGCACATCAATTATTTCTAAACCCTTGCCATGATACTTTTCATACATTTCTTCAAGCTCCTTATAATGTGGCGTAAAACCACAATCAGTAGCTGTATTCACAATCAATATAACCTTTCCCTTATATTGACTAAGAAAAAGCTCATTGCCTTCAATTTCTTTCACTGAATAATCATAAATTGTCATAAAAACTCCTCGTGATAGAGTGTATTATAAAATATTAAAAATATCACTATACTTGTTACATTGAATTTTTCGTAACTTTTCCAAAATAAAAAAAATAATTTTTCTATTGATAATAGTATGCAAACTGCATATTCTACACATATGATTACGATAATGCTAAAAAAAATGCAAAAGATATCAATAAACCAATTAAATAAAAAATCTCTCCCAAATTATTACCACGTATGTAACACGCTACAATTATCCCTTAATCTAGAAAATAATCGTACATTAGCTAATGTTATAATAGTACATTAGCTAGTGTTATGGTTGTACCTTAGCTAATGTACTGCCCCTAAACTGTACAGTTTAGGGGTCGCAAACTGCACTATTTAGGCATCGCAAACTGTACAGTTTACATATACGAAACTGTACAGTTTCGTTATGCGAAGTAATACAGTTTTCATATACAAAGTTTTAAGTTTGATATTTAAGACATATAAAGCTCCAAATGTACAATATCACTTCTTTATAATTGAATATGAGTAAAACAATATTTTAATTGAATATAAAAAAATACTTTTTTTAGAATGTTGTTTCTATAATACCTGAACCAATACAGACATCTTCATTGTAAAAAGCTACAACCTGACCTGTAGCAACCGCCTCATCATTTTGAAAAAACTCAACTTCTGCCGTCGCGTCATCTTTTAATACGAGGTAAGCATCTTTTTCAACTTGACGATATCGAGTTTTAGCCTTAATTTTAATTTTTTCATTGATGGGTAGCTTAGCAATTATATTAAGATTTTTTGCAATTAGTGAATGACAAAAAAGTTCACTTTTTTCTCCAACAGTAACAGTATTTTTTTTTGCATCTTTTTTGATTACATAAACAGGATAGCCCATTGCAATGTTAAGACCTCGCCTTTGTCCAACAGTGTAATATTGTAAACCTTTGTGTCTTTGTATTTTATTCCCACATGTATCAATAAAATCACCTTGAGGAAAATCTTTGCTTGAAGAGATGGAAGAAATGAAAGTAGCATATTCACCATCATCAACAAAACAAATATCTTGGCTTTCTCCTGTATCTTCTTTTGCAAGATGAGCATTAACTGCAATTTCTTTCACTTCTTTCTTTGTTAGGTGGGATAGTGGAAAAATGCTATGTGATAATTGAAATTGTGAAAGACAGGAAAGAAAATAACTTTGATCTTTTTGTTTATCTTTTCCTTTTAAAAGCTGAAACATTTTATTGCCATCAACTATTTCTTCTTTAATTCCTGCATAATGTCCTGTGGCAATTTTTTCAAAACCATCATTCAAGGCTTTTTCTAGCATAATACCAAATTTAATGTTGCTATTACATATATAACAAGGATTTGGTGTTTGCCCCATCTTGTAAGAGTGAGAAAAATATTTAATCACCTTTTGCTCAAATTCATTTCTACAGTCATATACAATATGCCTGACACCTAGTTTTCGTGCAACTTCTTTAGCTTTTTCAATTGTAGTATCGTCCTTTAAGGTTTTACCAGTACATTCAGGCAAAAGACGCAAGGTGCAAGTAGTAACGTCAAAAGATGAATCTATCAATAATTTCGTGGCAATAGTAGAATCAACTCCACCACTTAGTCCAACTAACACTTTCATATTCACATTTCTTCTTACATAAATAGGAATAGAATTATAATCTAATATGAATAAATATGTAAGTTTTGAAAAGCTTAAAAACTCGTTTCATTTTTATAAACTTCATTTAAGTTTAACATCCAAAATCTTATCTATAATCTATATGAAATAATTGACCAAAAAATAAAGACTAATTTCTTATTTGCAAAAAATATCTTAAATCTATATACTCACATAGTATGAACTGGAATAATCTTGATAAATTACGCTCTTTTAAAAGATTAAAAAATATAGAAAAAGTATGCTTAAGGAAAGAACTTAAAGACTTCCCATGTAGAATAAAAGAATATGAATGCCATATTTCTAGCTTCTTAAAATATAACTATGCAACAAAACAAGTGAATAGTGAAATCCTTAATTGTTTGCAAGATATAGCAGATGAGCAAGAATTGATACCTAAATACCAAGCTTTATTAAAAGGTGAAGTTATAAACACAAGTGAAAATAGATGTGTTTTGCACCATCTAACTCGAAAGCAAGAGTTATCCTCAACCTTACAATGTGGGGTAAGCGTACATAATTTTTATTTAACTCAAAGAGAGAGAATTAAACAGTTTACTCAAGATGTACATAGCGCTAAAATTCTTTCTTCCATGAATAAACCCTTTACTGATGTAGTGCAGGTAGGTATTGGAGGCTCCAATTTAGGTCCTAGAAGTTTATATCTTGCATTAAAAGATTATGCTACAACAAGAAAAATATCCAAATTAAAAGCTAATTTTATTTCAAATGTTGATCCAACTGATGCCGTTTCAGTGCTTTCAACTCTTGATGAATCTTCTACACTTTTCATAATTGTCTCTAAAAGTGGAACGACAGAAGAAACACTAGCTAATGAAAAATTAGTTTTAGAATATATGAAAATGAAAGGCATCAAGCATCCTAAAAAAAATATTGTGGTTGTAACTTCTTCTTCAAGTCCTTTAGCAAAAGATAATAGTTATCTTTCTCATTTTTATATTGATGATAATATTGGAGGTCGATATTCTTCAACTTCAGCATGCGGAGCATTGCTTATTTCATTAAGTTTTGGTAATGCACTATTTGACGATCTTTTAGAAGGTGCAAGAGAAGCTGATGATAATGCACTAAATTTAAACATAAGATCTAATGCTAGCTTACTAGATGCCCTTATTGGTGTTTATGAAAGGAATGTTTTAGGAGTTAAGGCAACTGCAATTTTGCCATATTCACAAAGTCTTTCTCGCTTTCCTTATCATTTGCAACAATTAGATATGGAATCTAGTGGTAAATCTTGTAATCGCCATTTTGAAGTAATAGAATATCCTACAGGTGCTATAATCTTTGGAGAAGCTGGCACTAATGGTCAGCATTCTTTTTATCAATTTTTACATCAAAGTAAAGAAATCATTCCTTTGCAATTTATTGCTTTCAAAAATAGTAGTATCTTTCAAGAAAAAAATGTAGCAGTTAATGAAATAACCTATATGCAAACAATTAAAGAAAACCATACAAAATTATTGAGAAATTTAATTGCACAGCTTTATGTTTTTGCTCTTGGTAAAGATGATGAAAATAAAAATAAACATTTTTCAGGTGAACGCCCATCATCTTTAATATATGGAGATGAACTCAATACAAAAACATTGGGAGCTTTACTTGCACATTTTGAAAACAAAGTAATGTTTCAAGGTTTTTTATGGAACATCAATAGTTTTGATCAAGAAGGAGTTGAGTTGGGCAAAATAATTGCTAAAAAGATTAAAAATGAAGATGATGTAGATGAAGTGCTACGTTCTTATATGGACTTGTTGCTTGTGTAAAAAAAATCTCTGAAGCACAAAAAAGGCTATAGAAGTTACTAAACTCCTATAGCCTTTTTTACAAGGTAAAATCTTTCTTAAATTGCAGTGTTAATTTTTCTTAAATCTCACAGTAGAAAGACTTTGACCTTCTCTAACAATATCAAACCATATTTCTTTAGTGGATACAGAAAGCTCTTTGTAAAACTCAGCCATGTTCGATATTTTTCTATCACACACACCAATAATCACATCATATTGCTTTAAGCCCATTATAATACCAGGACTTTTTGGCAAAATATTTGCAATGACAACACCTTTTTGTCCCTTATTTAACTTTAATTTTTCTATAATTTCATCTGTTATAGGAATTGGTGTAAAGCCAGGCCAAAGCCTTGATGAGTTTTCTACAATTTTTTCATCTCTTGCTTCTATTTTTGCATTGAGTGTTAGGGTTTTATTGTTTCTAAGAATCTTGAAAACAGCAGTCTCTCCTGCAAGAAGATCACCCACATCTCTGACAAGATTATCAACAGATTTAACATGTTTTCCATTTAATTCTACTATAAAGTCTCCTGGCATAATACCTGCTTTGTCTGCAGGCGAACCTAAAAACACTTGTGCAGCTAACGCCCCCTCAATACTATCAACGTTCAAACTTGCCAAAAAGTTTTTATCAACTTCAACTAATTGTACACCTAGCCAACCATATTTCAAAACGCCATTGTTAATGAAATCATCTATAGCTTTTTTCACATTGTTTATTGGTATAGAAAAGCCTAGACCTTGTGAACCACCGCTAGAAGAAGCAATCCAAGTGTTTATTCCAATAACTTCACCATAAATATTAACCAATGGGCCACCAGAGTTTCCTTGATTAATTGCAGCATCTGTTTGAATAAAATCGTTTACATTGCCCTTATTAGGTCCACCATGTCTACCCAAAGCACTAATCATTCCTTGTGTTACACTAGAAACATAGCCCATAGGAGAGCCAATAGCAAACGCTAGGTCGCCCACTTGCACTTCATCAGAATCTCCCAACTTTGCAAGCGGAATATTTTCGGTTGATTCAAAAGAAATCAGTGCAATATCCTTTCGTGTATCAGAACCAACTAACTTTGCTTTTATTTCTTTGCCTTCGTAAAGCATAACAGAGATATCTGTTGCATTACCAACTACATGCTGGTTGGTAAGTGCATAGTATGTATTACCTTTTTTTCTAACCACAAATCCAGAACCCATTCCCTGAGCTTTATATTCTCTTGTTCCTTCTTCTTCGTCTTCTCCATCAGGTTTACCAAAAAAGAATTGAAAAGGAGAACCACCAAAACTAAAAGGATCTCTCACTTTTCTCATTTCTACTACATCAATTGTTAGAACAGAAGGCAACACAGCACTTGTTAATTCTCTATTAGCTTGTTGCATTTTTTCCAAAAACGCAACAGAGTCCTTAGAAAAAACAGAATTCTTAGCTGTGTCTGCAAACACGGTGCCAGCTTCTGTGTCATTAAAACACTTTGCAGAAATTAAAGAAAATGAAAGAATCGCAACAAACAAAAACCATATTAAGTTTGAACGTTTTTTGTTGGATATTTGCATATTAATGCCCCCTATGAGTTTCTTTTGAAGATTTTTTGAAAAATTAATTGAAGCAAATCACCTGAATCGTCCATCAATTCAAGTCTCCTTATGGCTATTTAATTAACAATTTATAAAAAAAATAATTATGTCTTTAAGTTACAAATTGCATATTAGGAAAACACCTTATTCCATTCATTAAAAATCGTTTTTATGTTTCAAAATTAAATCGTAAATATTCATCTCACCACATAATTTTTTTAAGCAAGAGTAAAAATCACTCATTGGAAGTCCTACAATGCCCGAATAAGAACCTTCTATTTTTTCTACGAACAGTGTAGCAATTCCTTGTATTTTATACCCACCTGCCACGCCTTTCCAATCATCTGTTTTTAGGTATTCATCAATTTCACAATCTTCAAGTTTCTTAAAATATACCTTACTAACTGATGAAGCCTGTTGCACCTTGTTTGTGTGCAAGTTAATCAATGAAATAGAAGAAATCACAAGATGAGAAGAGTTAGAATATATTTTAAACATTTGCTTTGCATCTTCTACACTCTTCGGTTTTCCAAAGATAGCTCCCGATGCTTCAACTACGGTGTCAGCACCGATTACAACAATTTTTTCATTTTTATGATTTTTAGCTACACTTTCCATCTTCGCATAAGCTCTTTTTTGTGTTAGAAGTAGCGAAGAAACATCTTGTATCTCACTTTCATTACAAGTAGGTTCTTCTACCTTAAATGGAATATTAAGACAAGATAACAATTCTTTTCTATTTTTTGATGAAGATGCTAATATTAAACTATACATTACTGCAAAAAAAAATACTGACTAGTCATAAACCGACTAGTCAGTATTCTAACTAAGAAATACTCAGCTTATTTTGTATTAACCCCTGTTACTGTTTTTAGGAGTACCAATGCCTTCTCTCTTACAGGTGTAACATAACTATAGTTTGAAGCAATTCTCATAATCCCTTCAACCATAGGTTTTTTGTTCTGAACCTTTGAAGCTATTTTTTCGTAAGTGTTTAATATCTCAAGAGCCAACGAGCTTGTAGGATTAATAATATCAAACTTACGATTGATCCAGTTAATCATATCAACTGCTTCATCTCCATCATTGAAACCTAATTCTCCAACTGAATGAACTGCAGCAGTAACAACAGAAGGCTCATTATCAGCATACATAACACGAACCAATGTCTTCATAGCCTCTTTTGTTCCCATTTTACCTAAAAGTTCACATGCCTTAATTCTGATGTCAGGATAATTATTCATTGATCGTCCATTTTCGTACACAACAGTTGAAAGTCCAACAGTTGCAAGAGAATCCAATGCGCGCTCCACATCAGGAGAAACTTTTCCCTTCTCAATAGCATCTTGAATATACTGTAAAGCAACTAGCTTTGTATCTCTTCCCTCAGATGAAACCATTTCTTTTATGATAACACCTTCAATAGAATTAAGATAAGCTTCTTCAACAGTCATAAGAGACTCATCACTTCTATTATCTTGAGCAAAAACAGAGAATGAAACTGCAACAAAAAGTACTGTAAATAACAAAAAATTATTTCGCATTCTAACAACCCCCTTATTCGTTAACGTTGTAATGCTAAAAACATATTAGCTTATTTTTTATCTTTTGACAATAAGCTAGTTTTAATGATGTAAATTAATGCAACATAACACCAATCAGAAAGCCTTATATCTTAGGTACGATAAGCCACTTCTCGTTAATTCTTTCTAAATTATAGACTAAAAGTTCTTTTCCTTTTGTAATCATAATTACATTCACCTTGATAGGTGAAAGAAATTTGATGTCGTCTACTTTTATTTTTTGGCGAGATGGTACAAACACATAATTAAAAAAATCTTTAAGATTATGAAGTTTCAAGCCTTTTACAGGCAAAGTGTCAGAAGTTGTTTTTAATACCGAAGGATTGGAATAAGTTGTCTTGTATTGGTCAGACAAATATGTGAGCCATGTAGCATAATTTTTTGAAGCTGTGGTTTTGTTTAAACCTTCAACCACAATTTTAATCTCTTCCATAGTGTCGTTATAATGTTTTTTAGTGATTTTCACTTCACCAAACTCTGCAATAACCTCATTCTCCTGAGCGGAACTCTCTATTTCTTTCTTTGTTTCTTGAATAGGCTCTTCTGCAGGTTCTACAGAAGGCTGTACAACATCTTCAACTATTACTTCTTTTACCTTTTCATCTGTTGTAGTCTCAACAATAGGATCTTCAACTTCTGGTTTCTCAACCTCAACAACTGAAGTTTCAACCTCATTTGGCATTGTCTCGCAAGCAAAAAAGCAAATTCCAACTAAAAGAAAAACACAACACAATTTTCGCACTGTTAATCTCCTATTCCAATATATTCCAAGCATAACATAATAGATGCTAGGGTTGCCTATTATACTCTTATTTTAAAACATTTAAATAGCTGATTTAATAAAAGGATTGCTACAATCTATAACGTCATAATTAATTTCTTTCATTACTATTTATTTTGAAAAAGTAATATTTTAGAATTTCCATATTGACATAGTAGCTTAAAAAAATTATGATGGCAAAAGTGTTTAGCCGTTGTAGCTCAGTTGGTAGAGCAAAGGACTGAAAATCCTTGTGTCGACAGTTCGATCCTGTCCGACGGCATTATCTTGTTCCTGATTTATTATCTTGATGAGTATATTCACGTTCATCCTAGTTGCTTTCATTCCGTTCATTTTTTCTGTAATACTTGCTTTTTGCCTTATAAAAAAGAACGTCTCAGTATGCTTTGTTTTGCTTGCAACATTATTTTCATTTTTAGCGATATTTATATCTTCTATTTTCCAATTAGTAATTTCTTTTTTCCTTTCTCATTTTTTAACACAACAAGATGTTTTAAGCATTCTTTTTGCTTCTTTTATATATTCAGGAGCTATCGAAGAAATAATAAAATTCATTTTCTTTTATTATCTACTAGTATTTTTTAAACCATCAAATATTGAAGTAATTTCCCCTATTATGCTATCTAGCAATAAAAAAATGAAAATGCAACTAATCATCTTAGCAATATTTTTTGCTTCTTGTTTTGCTAGCTTCGAAAACATTGCATACATCGTTCTAGATATAAAGCTACTGCCAATCAGACTCATCACAGCAAGCCTTTTTCATATATCTATTGCCCCATACTATCTAAAAGCCATATCAAAGACAAAAAATATTTACTTTTCTTTTCTCAGTATTCCCATTCTCTTACACGGAATATACAACATGTTTGTAATGATTGGAGGTATTTTTTCTATTTTCTCGTTTATACTTATTTTCTTTTTGCTGGTAAAAACTTATCAAACAACAATTACACCTTCTATTTAGCTATATCTAAGTTTCCTTATTCATCATTTGGATTAATCAACATCTGTAATTCTTTTGCAAGTGAAATGTCTTTTTCTAACCTTTTAGTTTTATCATTTTCGATTGTTTGAATTTCTCCATCTTTGAATTGAATCGATATTTCTGTATATTCAGCACTACGCCCCATTCTGTTATATTTATCTATTAATATAGAATATACTTCAGAAAACTTATATTGTTGCTTTTTGTTAAAAAACAGAACTCCTTTTTTGTTTTGCACAATTCTTTTATCTATGTAGAACACCCAAATATTATGATAGCAAGCAATCATAATTAAAAATATAGCAATTGCAATTGCAACAAAAGAGTAGGTATCTGTTTTTAGCCCTATTACATTTGAAGCTAAAATAAAAACTGCACAAACTAAATTCATTGCTCTTAAAAAAAATGAAGATGGGTTAAAGACTATTTTTGTCTCTGAATGTTTTTTAAATAAATTTTTCATATAACATTAGCTTATTCAACTTGTAGAGGATAAGTTATTCTTGTTGTATTTTGGCTTACATCTGTTGCAGAAATAACAATTTCTGTACGACCTCGCTTTAACAGTAATTTTCCTAGATAGACTTTTCCTTCATTATTGTAAAGTTTCTCTGCACTAATTTTTGTCTTTTTTAGATATAATTCACCTCTATTTCCTTCCAGCACATAAAACTGCACATCAAGAGCTGTTTTTCCATTAACTGAAACAGAAACATCAAAAGGAATAAACGTCTCACTTGAATCTATCATACTATCCTTTACAAAACTGTATAGATCATACTCTCCTTGCTTAACACTCCTTGCGACATCAAGTCTATAAGTTTGTTTAGTTTTCTCATCAACTAAAACAGTTCCACTAATCGTTGGAAGCACCTGATCATTAAAAGGCAAAAGAGGTAAAAGATGACGAGTCGGGTTAATAAAAGATTTTTCTTGAGTATCTATCACTTGAAATGTCAATTCTCCATCTGCCCCCCAACCACTATTTCCAACCATACCTATTATAGAAAAAGTTTCAATTCTTGAATTTTCATCTATTATTGCAGGCACAGCCTTTAAGTTTCCATAAATTGTTTGCAAGCCTTTATCATGAGCTACAACCAAAGCATTCCCCAGAGTGCTAGGAAACTCACGCAAAGTCTTATTCTCAACTATAGCAATAAGTTTTTTTCCATACTCTGTCGCTTTAACAGATTCGTCTCCTATAAAAATTAAACCTACTTGAAAGTTCCCACCTTTGGAATAAGCATCTCCAAAAAGCATAGCAAACCTAAAATCATTCATAGGCCATTCAAGAGCATTAACAGTAAAAACAATAAAAAGCAAAAACATTAAAAATATTTTTCTCATGTTCAACCTAATTTTTAACCTCTACTGCAGAAATTCTAGATGTAGTACCAATAAAAAGCTTATTTTTATCTTGAAGTAAAAAAGCCTCTGATGATGTAAAAGACGTTGTTGCAATCTTTTGAAAAGGCTTTTCTATCACAATTAACTTACATCTATCATTCTTTTGTGCGAGAATTGTAATAAGTTTTCTATCATCTCCCATATCCACAATCTTATCTTTTTCATCTATAAACTGAATTTGATACGTTTTGCAATCTATTATCCCAATTCCATCACTAGATTCAAAAATTGCACAAGAACTATCATCATCAAAAGAGACAAACACTTGTCTATATAGATTTCCTTTTAGATATTCATGTTTTACAATTTTGTACTGACGGGCATTTATATAAACCAATAAAACCCTCTGTTTTTCAATTCCTGAAACACAAGCTATAAATTTTCCATCACGCGAAAGAGCTACTCCTGATATCACTTGATATGCACTACCCCCTGGATAGAAATTAAAAACCTCACTCCCTTTTTCATCTAAATATGCAACTTTTCCATCAGAATAACCTAAAACAACACCTTTTTCTGAAGATTGAAAAGCTGTTATTGTAGCAGTATGCTCATATTTCCAAAGGCGTTCCCCTTTGTTATTGTACTCTGCAAGTCCATAACCGCCAGGAGTAAAAAGATAGATCTTTTCTTTCACAATATGAACAAACCCTATAGATTTTATTGTAGTGATAAGATTACCAAAAGGATCATATATTGACGTTTCCTTTGCATCTGTTCCATATTGGCACCAATAACTTGAAGAAGCAGATACCTTACCTGAAAACTCTTCTGCCATAATAACTTTACCGTCATCAGAAAAATATCCAAACTTATTCTTAATCAAAAAAGGGTATATTTTGCTATTACCTAGCTTACTTTTAGAAACCTCAGTTGAGGACACATCAACTTCATTTTCCACTGACAACGACCATAATGGGAAAAAATATAAATCATTATTCAAAGGCTTACAGACAACAAAAAAGTAAAGAAGAAAAAATACAACACTCCCTACACTTACAAGCCTAATTTTATCTTTTAATGGCATGAAATATATGCTATAATAGAAAGATGAAAATATCAAGTAATAACATAGATTATAAGGATATGGAGTTATTTAACATAGCCTTGCAAACATCTGAAAATGCCTATGCCCCGTATTCACATTTTAGGGTCGGAGCTGCCTTACTAACTGAAACAGGCGAAGTTATTACAGGTGTAAATGTTGAAAACCGATCCTATGGTCTTACAAATTGTGCAGAACGCACTGCGGTATACAGTGCAATTGCTAAGGGAACTAAAAAGTTTGTAAAACTTGCAATTGCAACACCTGATGCTAACTACCCTGTTCCACCTTGTGGAGCTTGCAGACAAGTTATAAGTGAGTTTATGGATAAAGATGCACTAATTATCTTTGGCTCGTCAAAAGAAAACATAAAAATAATCAAACTTGAACAATTATATCCTATGGATTCTTTACATGAACTAGGAAAACATATTACTAAATAACTTCATCACCTAACTGACAAATATTCTCGATAGTTGAAATATAGAAAGTATTGAACTATAATTAACCTACGGAGTATAGGGATGTTTAGAAGTGATTCGTTTGGTTCGCACATACTTTCATTTTCAGTCTATACGTTTATATTAATTTTGTAAATGGCATAATTACATCAATTTATAATTATGGAGTTTTTTTATTTCGATCACATTAAGGGGGTGGTGTAATCGATGAAATCGAGGATGTATTTTTTTGTTTTACTAGGAATCATATTTTTTAGTTTAAAAAATGTTGCTTATTCACAATCTGCAAAAGCTATAGAGAGAATATTAAGTTCTTCAACATTATCTGTAGGTGATGCTTGCTATTTAGCAGGTGTTATGGTAGGAAATATCTCTGATGAATTACCTTCTTCAGAAGCACTTGAGAAATTTCGATACATGAAAAACTTAAAAGATGCAAAGGCAGAGGATAACATTCGTTATGATGTTTTTGCAGCTTTAATCATGGAAGCTGGAAAGGTAAAAGGAAGTATCTGGTACGATTTATATAGAACGCCTCACTATGCTTTTCGCTACCTGAAAATGGAAGGTCTAGTAGAGGATGAAAAATCTCCATCAAGTAGCGTTGAACCTAGAGATGCTATTGCAATAATTTCAAAATTATCTGAGGTGCAGTAATGAAAAAAGTTATTCTTTTTTTTGTTTTGTTGTGTACCGCTACATATTCATTTACTTTTGAAGGTGGTGGGTTATTTTCTACATCTTTGAATTTTGACATTGGAACTCCTGCCAAAACAGATAATCCATCCATTTTCAGCAATTCAAATAAGCTTTCTCTTTGGCTAAAGCAAAACATCGACAAAAAAGGTTTTTATACTTTTGCAACACAAGGTTCTGCTTATTTTAAAATGAGAAAATACATGGCACCCGTTAACGAAAAAGTATTAGCAAAAGCTATTCTTGACATTGATCTATTAAAATTTAGTTTTTTTGTTCCATTAGAAAAGAACGGCAACCTACTCATTGAAGTAGGAAGACGTGGACTAGTAGATTCTACAGGAATAATTATGAGTCAAAGCTCCGATGGTGTTTTTATTCAATATAGACATCCACATTTTTCTTTGATGACTTCTCTTTCTTTCACAGGACTTTTAAATGCTAACGCAGTTGTTTTAAATGAAAACGATATCAAAATATCTAATAATGTCTACTCTCTCACAAAAAGTTATGTTGGCTTACTGGCCTTATTCCATGTGCCACTTTTAAAAAGTTCTTATTCATTATATGGAGACAGTCTAAACTTTTTTGAAACAGGAGGTAGTGGCAAAATTAAAACCTACTTAACAATAGGTATTAAAGGACCAATCATCAGACGTCTATTCTTTTCTGTTTCATTTTCGGGAAGTTATGTGAAAGCAAAAAATGTAACAAATGCAGGCATTCTTGCAACTGGTGCTATTGCATATTATTTTAACAAATATAATGCAAAATTAGGTTTGAATATGCAATTTGCACAAGGTGGTAAAAATAGTTTTCAAACCTTCACACTCAGACATATCTCTAGCCAATTTTATTCCCCATATACAAACACATGGAACACGGGCTTAAAAATGAGTATTAAGCCATTAAGTGAACTCTATGTGGAAGCTTTATGCAATATTATTTGCAAAGGGGAAAAATCAAATGGTTCTTTGTATAGAGGTTTTGAGTGGATGGCTTCTACAAATTACACAATACGACGCGATATAAACATTGAAGCTTCTTTAGGTCAATATATAAAAAGAGATGCTTCACTGCTTACATTTATTAGCTTAAAAGGAATTATTTCATTCTAAAATATATAAAGGGAGTATGATATGAAACGTATAGCTATTATTTTAACTTTCTTATTAATCACTACATCAATTTTTGCAGTTTCAGGTGAAGTTATAGCAATAAAAGGAAAAGTTGAGGTGCAAAAAGATGGTCAATGGAAGTTAGCACAAAAAGGTGAAACTCTTGATTCAGGAGTTCTTATTTCTACAGGTTTTAAGTCTGAACTAACCATGAAAGTAGATGGTTCTACAATTATAGTACAACCATTAACTAGACTTCGGCTAGACGAAATTGTAAAAAAAGGTGATGTTCTTTCTTCAAAAGTATACTTAGACATGGGTTCTATCAAAGCAAATGTTAAACCAGCAGAAACAAAAAAAGTGTCTTTTACTGTTAGAACTCCTGTTGCAACGGCTTCTGTACGTGGTACTTCAGGTGAGATAAGTTACAATGGCATTTTGAATGGAGAAACAGGAATCTGGGACTATATCAATCCAAGTGGAGATATTGTTAAAGTATTTGCAGGAGACACTGTTAGCATAGATAACTTTGGAAACATAAAACCAGCACAAATAACCTTCGCCCAAGAAGTCAAACCTCAAACTCCTACAACAATGGCAGACAAAGACACAATTCATGTTGGAGTTGACGAACAAAAATACAACAAAGGGTTTGATGAAAATCAAAAAATAGTTGACGTTATAGTCAATGTGGATTGGGAATAACAAAAAGGAGCATTCAAAAAAGTTTTCTCTGAAAATCTCAAAAATTTTAATCAAGTTTTTCTACCAAAGCTCTTGCATCATCATGGAGATGGTCTACAAGAGCTTTTACATTTTCTTCTGATATTTTAATTAAGTATTCAACATCATGTGTATAAGTTTTACTGCAAATACTTGCACCATTTTTATCTAAAATGTTTTTGATTATTTCTGCTTTGCTATAGGGACACAAAATCCTTAATAGTTTTTCTGATTTTAATTCTTTTAACACAGCAATATCTAATAATGCCTTCGTGCTATCCGTATATGCCTTAACCAAACCACCAGTACCTAAAAGCACACCTCCAAACCACCGAGTTATCGTTATCATAACATTAGTAATTGGTGAATGTTGCAACACTAGAAGTGCAGGTCTTCCAGCTGTTCCTTTAGGCTCTCCATCATCTGAAGAACCTGAAATACTCTTCTCTTTACCAATCACAAAAGCATGAACCACATGCCGTGCATCTTTATACTTTTGCTTTTGTTTTTTTAATATTTCACGAGCAACTTCAGACGACTCCACAACAAAGCCTTCAGTCAAAAATCGCGATTTTTTAATAACTATTTCATTTTGACAATAAGACGAAAGAACATACATTAAGTTTAATTTATGCCATTGTCCACTAGCAATTGTGAATACTTTTGATCTGTTCCCTGTATATGATGAATAAGCCAATCTTGTAGAAAATTGCAAATGTCAATAGTCATGATCAATTTTCCACTTTTATAACTTTCCAATGCTGTAGAAATTTTATCTACAAAAGCAACATGTTTTTTTTTATGCTCTACTATATCTTTATAACCGACTTTTTCCAGAAGTTTTTCTTCATATGAAAAATGATATTTTGTATAATCAACAAGGTCTCCTAAAATCTTACCCATTTGTTCTTTTGTTTTTCCTGCTTTCATTGCATTATAAAGCTCATTAATAACAGCAACTAGCTTTTTATGTTGTTCATCAATAGATGCAACTTTAACACTAAATTTATCACTCCAAGTAACAAAATCCATAATCGCACACTCCTTGTAAAAATATAAACAGAACTCCACTATAGCTCTTCTTAAGATACGGACAAAAGTAAAAAAAAACTATATAGGTAAAGTTACGCTCTTAACACCTTGCATGCTATATCTACAGCAATAGAAAAAACATAATATGAATTAAGAAAAATAGTAAATTTTTGTGGTTTTTTTATGCACTTTTGTATACAATGCAGACAAGATTAAAACTATAATTTGAAAAGGATTATAAGATGTGTCTATGCCGTCATTTCAAGAGCTTTCTTCAAAAAAAAATATTCTACATTTACATTTGTTTGTATCGTACATTAGCTAATGTTATGATCATACATTAGCTAGTGTTATGATTGTACCTTAGCTAATGTAGTGACCCTAAACTGTACAGTTTAGGGGTGCGAAACTGCACTATTTAGACATCGTAAACTGTACAGTTTACATATGCGAAACTGTACAGTTTCGTTATACGAAGTAATACAATTCTCATATGCAAAGTTTTAAGTTTTGGTATTAAGATATATCAAGCCATAAATGTTCAAGTTCACTTATTTAATAGCGATATTCACTTTGTTAAACCATTTATATTAATAAGCCGATTACTACTGGGTATAATCTTGGGTTTTTTCTTTGAGATTTAAGAATATTTCAGCTCAAGATATTTTAAGGCTATGGTGCTATGGAAAACACTTTTACACAAGAATTAGAAGGGGCTTTGGTAAGGCGTACTGAGGAGTTGAACGTTACTGTACTGCCCTTTGCATTTGAAAATTATGGAGTTGAAATTACTTTCGTTAAGATAGTAAGAAACTTACTTCTCAAAAAAAGGCTTATTCATAATGATCCTTATAAATATGACAGTAAAATGACGGAAATTGAAATTCCTGATTCATCTCCGTTTATGAAAACTGAAGCTCCAAGTATATTGGGGGCAAGGCTTGCACATTATGAAACAATGCTAGATTTTCTTATGGGCTATTATCAATTTAACACCAATTTTTTAACACCAAAAAGAATGCAAAAACTATTAGCATTAAATGCAACTTTCGCATGGTCAGATTTTTCACCAAAATCTAAAAGTCAAAACACTGTAGAACTTTATGAGATAATCGCTCCAATATTTTCAAGTTCAGATAAGGTTTCTACAACTGTTTTGCGTGGAGCTTTATCAAATCTTTCAACTGCAGATCGAAATATAGCAGATTGTCTTAAAGCATTATTGTTCTTTTATAGACAAAAATACAAGTTGAGTGTTAGAAAAGAGCTTATGCCACATGTCAAGCCTACAAACGACGACTACCTAAATCCTACAAAGATATTAAAAGAAATTAAGAAAGTATTTGCATTAAAAGCAAAAAAACTGCCGTTTTATGCTGATTTTGTTATTGAGATATTGAAAGAAGATTATAGTGTTGATCATAGAGCCTATCAAGAACAAGTTTTGCAAGAACTCTTTTCAAAAGTAAAAAAAGAGGTAGAAAAAGAAAAAAAGATTGAAAATGTGCGTCCTTATCTTCTTCTTGCTCTACAGGCTTTAGGCTATACAGGAAGCCATTTTGCAAAAGCTTTGGAAAAAACACGTGAAAATAAAAGTATTTTAGATGAAGCAAATAAAACTTTTTTCACGAAATTAGTCAGCTTTTTAAGACAAGCCTTTAATATATCAGAACCACCTTGCGAAATTCCTATTATAATTCAAGATAGTGTTACACAAGTGAAGAAAAAATATACATTGCCATGGGCAGAGTTTGAACAAAAAGTCATTTCAAAAGCAATGTTTTTTGCAAGTCTTTCATCTCAAAGTGAGAGTATGAAAAAGAAAATTAGAAATGCAAAAGAGCAGGACTTAGTTGATGTTTTAAATATAAATCTCTCAGATGCCAACGAGTTAGTAAGCCAATTAGCTGGACTCGACGAGTATTTCAAAAAAGAAAAACCAGAAATACGAAGCAAAATACAGGGGATTAAAATTGAACTTACTACAATTAAAAACTACATCATCAAGTCAAACCAAAGGCGAGCAGAATATCTAGCACTCTGCGAAGAAGCTCAACAAATGCATGACTTAGGAATGGATGCTCCTTTTTAATTCTTTATCAATTTATATAAACCACACTACTAATTAAAGCCTTGATGTTCTTTTAGGAAATCTCAAGGCTTTTTCTTGTGCTTATTATTTCTTTGGTCTTCCCTTTTTACTAAAGCCTTGCACTCTAGCTTCTGCTTCTGTCGAAAGGTTACTTGTAATCCCATCTTTTAAGTAATGAAAGCCCAAACCTGCCACCATTGCAGCATTGTCTGTACACAACGATAAAGGAGGAAAAAGGCATTTAAGATTTGGCACTTCGCCGAGTTTTTCACGCAAGTAAGAGTTTGCAGCAACGCCACCTCCTGCAACCAAAGTGTTAAGCTTTGTATCTTTTACAGCATTAAGAATGGCACGTAACAATATTTTGATGGCAGTATGTTGAAAACTTGCAGAAATATTTTCATTTGTTTTGGGATATTTAGGATTCCAAAATTGATCTAATTGGTTAATGCAAGCAGTTTTGAGCCCTGAATATGAAACATCATATTCATGTCCTTCACCATGCAAGTTAGGAAGAGGAAAATTTGCAGCTTTTATGTTTCCATTCTTGCTCAAATTGTCTATTATTACGCCACCCGGATAGCCTAGATTATAAAACTTTGCCACCTTATCAAACGCTTCTCCTGGAGCGTCGTCAATAGTAGTGCCAAGCACTTCAATTGCGTCAAATCCTAAGACCTTGCATATTATGCAATGCCCACCTGAAACCAAAAGCCCTAAATATGGATATTCAACTTCAACAAATAACTGTGTAGCGTAAAGATGTGCTAGCATGTGATTAATTGCAATAAATGGCTTATTTATAGCTAAGCTCAAAGTTTTTGCAAAAGTTAAGCCTACAAGCAAAGATCCCATAAGTCCTGGTCTATTTGTTGCAGCAATACCATCTATCTCTTTTAACGAAACATCAGCGTCTTTTAACGCTTTTTTGACAACAGGCAAGATAAACTCAATGTGTTTTCTGCTTGCAATTTCTGGAACAACCCCCTTATATGCTTCGTGAAAAGGTATTTGAGTTGCCACAACATTACTCAATATCTTTTTTCCATCTTGCACTATGGAAGCTGCAGTTTCATCGCATGAAGATTCTATACCAAGGACTAACATAAATGGCATTCTAACACTTAAATTAGATATAAGCAATATTTTAAGAAATAACACTTATAGAAGAAAACAAGACATTAAATGTCATTGGTTAAAGCTATAAATATTCCTTAAATTTTCTAACATTACATATTTTCCTATGAAAAAGTGAGGTTAGACTACATTTTTTCATAGGAAAAAGTGAGGTTAGACTACATTTTTTCATAGGAAAAAGTGTTGTCTTTTTTATTAAAATTAATTATCATTAAAAATATGGAGCGAAAAATAATACAAAAGCTAATCAATTGGAAAAAAAATAAAAATAAAAAACCGCTAATTATCTCTGGTGCTAGGCAAATTGGTAAAACATGGGTAATGAAGCATTTTGGAAAAAACTTTTACAAAAACTACATATACCTTAATTTTGAAAAAAACGAAAAACTAAACGATATTTTTACATCTGCCCAAGATGTTCAAGCAATTTTAAAGGCTCTTTCAATATACTCAAACACTGAAATAACAGAAGAAACATTAATAATTTTTGATGAGATTGGAGAGAACTTGAATGCTTTAACATCATTAAAATATTTTTATGAATTTCTCCCACAGTATCACATAATTTCCGCAGGTAGTTTATTGGGAGTAGCAATAAACCATCAAAAGTCTTCAACATCTTTTCCAATTGGCAAAGTTGATTTTTTAAAGATGTATCCTTTAAGTTTTTTAGAGTTCTTAGAAGCTATTGGAAAAAATAGATATAAGAAACTAATAAACGACCTAGATTTTAAGAATATTACGCTTTTTAAGAGTGATTTTGAAGAGTTGTTGCGAGAATATCTCTTTGTTGGAGGTATGCCTGAAGCAGTTGATAGTTTTGCAAGAAATCACAACTTTGATGATGTTAGAAAGATTCAAAATGCTTTAATTACAGGTTTTACCAACGATTTTTCAAAATACAACACAGCCTTTGACACATTAAAAACTAAAATGATTTGGGAATCCATTCCTTCACAACTTTCAAAAGACAATTCAAAATATATTTTTAAGTATCTAAAAAAAGGAGCTAGAGCATCAGATTTTTTAACTGCTATTTCTTGGTTAAAAAATAGTGGTTTGGTCTATTCTGTTCACAATATCACAAAACCTAGTCCGCCCATTTCAAGCTATACCGATAATGATGCCTTTAAGCTTTATTTTTTTGATGTTGGAATTCTATGTTCTATGCTCAACGTTCCACCTAAAATATTACTTGAAGATATTAAAATATTCACTGAGTTCAAAGGAATATTAATGGAACAATATGTTTTGCAAGAATTAAAAAATATTGGACTTAATCCTCTTTACTGGGCAAACAACACAGCTGAAGTGGATTTCATCACAGAGCTTGAGGGAGAGGTTGTTCCATTAGAAGTAAAAGCAGGAATCAACTTAAAAGCAAAAAGCCTAACAAGCTATATAAATAAGTATGCTCCCAAAAAAGTAGCTCGCTCATCTCTTGCAGATTTCAAAATAAGCCCTCCAATATACGACATTCCCCTATACATAATTTCAGAGTATTGCAATATATTAATGAATAAATAAGAAACCATTTGCTCTAAAAAATAGTTGCATAAAAATAATAGATATAATAGTATAATCATACTAACATAGAGATTTTTGATAGGTTAAAATATAAGGTGAAAAGTTATGAAGTTAAAAGGAATTATTTTTATAGTTGGTCTATTTTTATGTTCAAATACTTGGGCAATTAAACTTCCCGATGGAACTGATGCTATGATCGGTAAATTTGAAAAACATAGCAATGGCAAGTTTAAAAGCGTGGTGTTGCTTGAACCTACTGAGATTAAAACTTCCATTGGAGTTTGTCTTTCAAAAACACAATATATTTCTGGGAAAATGGACAAGTTGGAAAAGGAGAACTAGATAACACGTTCAACCTTGAAACTTCTTTTGGTAATTTTGTTATTTCTAAAGTTGCTTTTTATGAAGGTGGCTCGTTAAAAAGTATTTATTATAAGGAAGAAATGAAAGATGCTAAGGTGAAAACAATACTTGGAGAAATACCTTTAGGCTATAGATATTCTGATTCTAGTGAAAATATTATAAACATATATGAAAACGGCACTCTCAAAAGTTTTAGTACTGATGATTTTATTATTTCAAAGGAATGTTCTTACAAAAATGGTATGTTTGCAGGTTTAAAAATATATGGAGTAATATCTTTTTATAAAAACGGAGATGTGGAAATGGTTAAAATACCAGTTTATCAAAACTTTCGTAATAGACAAAGTTTTAGCACTCCTTATGGAAAAATAGAGCTAAAAGATGAAGGTTATGGTTCTTCATCATGTGAATTAAAATTCTATAGCAATGGTAAAATTAAATATATAGATCTTGGTTATTCTAAAAATGTATTAACCACACCAAATCTTGGGAAAATTATAGTAAACAGAAGAATTGAATTTTGGGATAACGGAAATGTAAAAAAGGCTAGTTTCAATGACTCCCAAACTTTTGAAATAGGTAATGACTTATTTTCATGTAGCAATATTTCCTGTTATGAAGATGGAAAGATACACATCATGGATGGTGGCGAAATAGCTTTTTGGGAAAATGGCAACATAAAAGCAAAATCTGGAGATTACAAAGATATAGAAGCAAAAGTTTTCAGTGCAATTCCCAAAGAATTTACTAACTTTTTTGTTTTTTCAATTAGCAAACTATTTTTTGATGAGACAGGGAAGAAAGCTGTTGGTGCAGAAATAGCGTATCACGAGGAATATTATGAACGTGACCCTTTTATATGTTACTTTTTGCTTGATGAAAATTTTAAGTTCATTAGTGTAGGAGAACTAGATGAAGAGAATTTTATTATTAAGCCTTCTGCAAAAAAATTAAATGAAATCTTAAAAGAAAAACCGTTTGAATATTAATTTATTTCTTAAAAAACTAAAAAATAGTAATATTACCCTCAATTCCTCTTGACACGTAGGGGGGGGGTATATAATATGTATTAGGTGATTTAAAAATTAAATTACCTAATACATACAAAATTGCTACGATGCAATCTACCTTAAAGGTGTTCTGGCATTCTTGGAGTTTCCTTTAATGATATTATAATAAAGGAGTCAAAAATGGTGTTTGATAGCACAACATGTTTTGGAAAAGTAAATAGTGGAAAACCTCTAAAAACATATTCTACAGAAAGTGCAGCTGTTGAAGCAGCGGAGTATGCCTTGCAACATTATGACAATGAGTTAGTTCCTTATAAATGCGATAGGTGTGAATATTGGCATCTATCTCCAAAAGATAGAATAACAGCTAAGTCAGATAAACCATGTGGTTGTACCGACGAAAAAGGAAGCCCTAAAGCCCTTTACCTATCAGAAAAAGATGCAGAAAAAAGAGCAAAAATAATATTTAATGAAGAAGGAAAAAAATTACGTGTGTATAAATGCCCTTATTCAAATGGATGGCATTTAACTCATAAGTCTATTGGAGAGTATTTATGAGTTTCTTCTCAAAAATTACAGGTAGCGATAAGCGAAAACAAAAAGAATTAGAAAAACAACAATTAGAAGATAAGAAAAAAAAGGAAGAAATAGAAAGACAAGAAAGGCTAGATAAGCAGATTATAGATTCAAAAGATATTCAAAATTCTAGTTTAGAAATACAAAAAACTTCCGTAGAAGTCCAAAAAGAATCTCTACTTGTTGCTGCAGAGAATCAGAAGCTTGTTCAGGAAAGCCATCAGTTGAACAATGAAATGAAATCATTAGTTCAAGAATATGAAAAACGACTTAATATATTAAAAGAAAAAGAAAACATTTTGTTAGTAAGAGCGGATGAATTAAATAATAAACAAAAAGAAATAGATGAAAGACTTAAAGAGATCAGAAAGGAGGAAATATTAATAACTGCAAGAAAAAGTGAACTTTCAAGAAATGAATCAACTGTTGATAAAAAAGATCAAGAATTAGAAAAAGAAAGAATTAATATAAAAGAGCGTGAAAAAGAAGCTAAAAAACAAAAGAAAGAAGCTGAAGTAGAAAAAAAGGAATATCAGAATTTAAAGAATGAATTAGAGAATCAAAGGCAAGATATAAAAATAAAAAATCAAAATGCTACTGAAAATGAATCTATAACTTCAAAACTTAAAAAAGAAGCAGAAACGATTTATGAAAAAGCTAAGATTATTGATGATGAAATTAAAAAGAAAGAAGAAGAATTTGAAAGAAAACGTATAGAAATAGAAAATTCACTAAAAGAAAAAATAGATGAATATGATAGAAAAATAAAAGATGTGGAAAAAGCAAGTGAAACTTTGAAGGATATTAATTTTGATAATTCAGAAGATGGAAAACAGGCAAAAATTGTAGTTAAAGAAGCTATACGACAAGCGATAAAAACTGTAGAAGACGTTCAAAAGGTCTTTTCTGAACTCAATGAAAAATATTGTGAAGGAACTTTTAGAGGTTTTGCAACTCCTATTGAAGAGATAGATACAGGGTTTGAAGAACTTAAAGCAAAATTTACTCAAATAGATGAGCATGCAAAAGAAAATGGCTTGTATAATGATGTTACGGAATGGCTTAATTTTATTGAAGAATGTATTATTAATGCATCTGAGGAAAAAGATAAATGGGAGTTTTCCGAATGCTATAGAAATATTATTTTTGGACTTGCCTCATGCAAAAATTATGAGTTACTGATTAAAATTTTGAGTAGTTGGAGTGATCAAGCAGATGGCGAAGAAGATAGCACTTCAACTGAAGAGTTTGTTAATTATTATGAAATATTAAATATAAAAGAAGATGCCACAGATGATGAAATCAAAAAGGCTTATAGAAAGCTTTCAAAAAAATATCATCCTGACACTAGCAAAGATAAGAGTGAAGAAGAACAAAAAGAAGCTGAGGATATGTTTAGGCTCATTACAAAAGCAAAAGAGATATTATTAAATAAACAAGAACGTGAAAAATTTGACGAAGAATTAAAAAAGCATAAGGAGTAAAAAATGGCTGAAGATAATAAATTAAACCTTCCTGTTCTTCATAAAAAGAGCAATCTAGCTTCAAGAAAAGAAGTGAAAAAAATCAACACAATAGATTTATCAAAAAAAGCTAGTGTGGATAAAATAGTTAATGCTGAAAGTAAAAGTATAAAAGAAGAGCTACTCCAAAAAAACAGTGGACTTGATTTAATTTTAGTAGGAGATTTGACAACTTCTATGACGCATTATCATACATTGCTAAAAAACAAATTTAAAGAACTTGCTGTAGCTTTGTTTCCATTGATAGAAAATTTACGTATTGGAATAATATTTTATTTGGATCATGATGAACATCTACCATATTTAACAACTATATGTCAGCCTACTACAAATGTTGAACTGTTATGTAAATTTATTACTGAAACACCCGTTTTACATAATGGAAATAGTACTGATGACGAAGCAGTGGAAGATGCTTTAAATGATCTTTTGCAAAATATTCAATGGAAAGAGTTGCATACTCGTTCTGTTGTTCTGTTTGGAGATGCTCGCCCACACACATGCAATTATTGCCCTTATGGCTATGATTTTTGGAAAATCACAAAACAATTATATTATAATAAAACTACCATAAACACTGTTTTTTGTGGATTCTACAGCAATGAAAATATGCAAGATGTTTATCCAATTGAAATAGGAGATTTCGATAGCAGATTAGAGCATTTAGGTGATGCTCAATTTTTTTCATGGATAGCTAATGTTACAGGTGGAATGACTTTAAGTATTGAAAATATTGATGATTTGCTTGATATAATTATTACATCTGCTGCAAAGGATGCAGGTAAATTGGATGACCTTGAAACTAAAATAAAATCAGAACCTAGAAAACTGAATTTAGTAAAAATAGCTAAGAAAGCCTTAAATAGAAAATTAAACTCAACAAATCAAAGAAAGCTATTGGAGTAATGCTTTTATTAGAAAAACTAGTATTTAAATCCAGCTTATATATAAAAGCTAAAACTTATGCAAAGGAGGTGATACTATGAGTGGAAAAATTAAACCATGCGACAATGCTTCAAATCAGCAGAATGCCAACAAAGGCACAGATGGTGTAAACAGGCAATATTCTCAGGTGCATGGCAATCGTGGTAAACAATTAAATCCAAACAATTCTGAAAATAAGAAATAATGGATTTGAATGTTGCTAGTTAGCAAGTATTGTTTGCTTTTATATGCGTGAGTAGTACTCACGCATATACTAAAACATCTTTTAAAACTTCTTGCACACAACAATATTCTTTAGTCATAGTAGCAATTATATTTCATAGGCTCCAAACCCAGTACCTGAAGTTTCTTATCTGATTTTATCAAAACATACTGTAATTTATAAATGCAGAGGCAACTATTATTATCTTATAACATCGTAGTATAATCAAAACTGTTTATGATCTCTTTTGAATTGTAAGAATACTTCGATGTATTTTTATGCTGGCAAAATATTTTGATAAATCATACTTAAAAATCTCTATAGTTTCTTTTTTATAGCAACTTATGGAATATAAATATATTTCACAAAAAAATATATAATTGTTTGTATTAAACTTTTTATAATATACTAAAGACCATAAGGCTATGGAGGTAATAAAAATGGATTTTAACAAAAAGATTTTTCTTTTTGTAATTTTTGCATTAGGCTTAAACTTACTTTTCGCAGATAAGCAAATTGGGCTTGTGCCTTCGTCTGTAAAAAATGAAAGAGATATCTTTCAAGTAGGAGTTTTGGAAGGCGACATACCTGTTTTAGTCATGAAAGAAGAGCGTGAAGGCTTTGTTTCTACCATAACTGAATATTTTATCATTTATGGCAAAGAAAAGGCTGGTACTTTTGATTATGTAGGTTATTTACAGTTCTCACCTGATGGCAAAACTCTTAGCTTTCGAACTGAAATTGATAAAAAATGGTATGGCAAGCTCTTTTTTAATTCCAAAACCTACACAGGTTCAATATGTGGTGGCAAGGTTGTATATATTAAAGATGGCAAAATTATGTTAAGAGATTAAAACAAGTTTTTGAAAGTTTCATTCTTGAGAATATTGGCATTGCTAATCTTCTCAAGTTTGTAATTATTTTGATGAATGTTCCTATAGCTTTCTTCTTGTCGTTTGCATAATCAAACATATCATTAGCTTAAGAATATTTTAAAGTTTGTATATTGATTCATAATTCATGTTAAAACCTCATTAAACAACTCAGTTTGTTTTATTTCTTTGTAAGTTTTACGTGGTGGATTTAACAACTGTCCTTCGTATTCCTTCATTCCTAGCACACGTCTTAAACCTATTTTGTAATATTCTTTAGAAATATCAATACTTATAGATTGCCTATTTAGTAACATTGCAACAATTGATGTTGTAAACGTACCAGCAAACGGATCTAGAATAACATCTCCTTCATCTGAAGAAGCTAAAATAATACGTTCCAAAAGAGCAGTAGGTTTTTGTGTAGAATGATTTTCGTATTCTTTCATTCTATATCTAACTCGAGAAAACTGCCAAACATTACTTGGTACTTTTTTACTATTATATTCCTTAGGATATTTTCCTCTATAGTCAATTAAATGTCTTTTTGCACCTGTCTTGGCTTCAACCAAAATATCATTATAATTAAAACAATAGTTTTTTGGATTTTTCACACAAAACAAAATCGGCTCATACATAGAGCCAAAATAGTTTTTTGCCTGAACACCAGAACTGTCATAATGCCAGACAATCCTAGAAAGAATCGATAATCTTTTTCTAATATAAATATCAAAATATGGCATAAATTGCGTTGAAGTCATTATATACATGGAAGCATCGCTTTTCATTTTTTGAATGCAAAGGTCAATCCATTTATAGATTTATAGCGCACCATTCAAGATATTCGTTATCATTTTGCCAATGATCTTCTGTATTTTCAAAAATCTTTCCAATGTTATAAGGAGGATCAATAAAAATTAGGTCTACACTTTTATCTGGTACAATATTAAGCCCTTCAAAGACATCAGAACAAATTAAAGTGTGTCCCTTAGATTTTGTTATTTCCATATGTTTAGCCCTAAGCTAAATTTTAATATAAAAAATACACTTCCGATTTTATCAAAACATACTGTAATTTTCTATAATTTATCCACAAGAAAGAGATGGGCTTGTCATCAAAAAAAGCCCACTCCTTAGAGCCAAACATCACAACCTAATTACTATAATCTCTTAATACATCCATTTATAGGTGGCTTCAGCTCTTTTCACTCCTTTTTTAACACAAGCAAATATTCTTTAACATGTATATTTCGTCCTCGCAAATTGCGTGAACCTCTAAAAGTGTTATACTTAATTTCTACTGTTTTTAAGCTTCCATATTTTTTTAGCATGTTGCACATTTCTTCAAGACTAATAAAACCTTCAGAATTATAAGAGATGATTATATATTTTGCAGATAGCAAGCTTATAACTTTTTCCATAGACTCCAACGCCATATAGGGCTTATTAAAACTGGAACGATTCCAATCTTGTGTAATTCCTGAAACTTTGCTAATAGGAACATCTAATTTATTTTTAATTATCAAATTTAACATAAAATAGTTTGATCCATATGGATGCTGATTATATGGAGGGTCAAGATATGCTATGTCTATATTTTTAAATCTTGCACTCAAATCCACCGTGTCTTCTTGATAAATTTCTACATCACTATCAAAATTGCTAAATATAGGTGCTTTTAATTCAACTTTGCCATAAATGCGAGCAAGTGCATCAGCTTTAGCCCCTCCAAAACAACCTACTCCCGTGTGTTTATTTTTATAAAAGCCCTTAAAAACTCCACTAGTATTAACATGAATGGAACTTTCCACAACAAGAGGTGCTAAAAAGAACTTTTTCACCGCTTCTTCTTTTACAATCTCATCAATTAAATATCTATAAGTATCTATCAAAAGAGCATTTTCATGTGTATAAAAAACTCTCTCACCCCTTTGAATTGCATTATCATTTTTAGGTGCATAATGTTTAGTAATTATTCCTTTAATTTTATACTGAGAACAAGATTGTTCAATGAAAGCACGATATTCATCACAAAGAAGTGCCGGATAATCAGCCTTGTTTGTTAAATAGCAAGCATTAATTAAGGCAGAATAATTTTCTAGGTCATTCACTATTAATTTATGGCTATGTTTTTTTAACATACGAGCAACAATTCCCGAACCAGAAAAAAGGTCTGCACAACATAAACGTTCTTTTCCTATTTCTGCTTTTATTATTTCAACTTCTTTTTCTATATTATGTATTAATGTTCGCTTATTGCCTAAATACGTGATTATTTGTTTGTTTAAGAATTCTGATGACTCATCGCTCATATCTATTGATATCGGATGATTTTGAGATGATGTCTTAATTTTGACAGTTATTATAGGATATCTCTAAATTGATTTACCTTCGATTCACATTTTTTCTAATGCATTCCAGTCGTTATAAAATCTATCGTTAAAGCAATTATAACTATATATCTTTCCTTTTGTAAGAACAGTGCCATCGTTACGAATTAAAAGTGTGGTTTTTTGGTTATCAGTAATTTGGTATGTTGGAAGCATTATATTATCAAACTTTGCAACATCTTTTGTATTGAATATATAAAAATGTGTCCTCTTATCATGTTTTGTATCAAAAACTGCAATCCATATGTAAAAAACATCATCACCCATATCATACCTAATCTTTGGATGAAAACTGAATTTTCTGCAATCTTCTTTTTCTTTAACTTCTACACCTTCCGATGTTTTAACTTGTAAATATCTTGAAATTACTGTCAATTCAGTTCGATGACACTTTTCGCAAAGATTGGTTACGCAAGGCTTATTTTGTCCATCATATTGGCTATGTCTTATCCATTGGTTACTATATTTTTTGCATTTAGAACACCAATATTTTGTAATAACAAAATCTATACCTTCATCAATATATGCCCTATGAACTTGCCAACCTAGTTCATGCAATTCCATAGAAAGACGCATTTCTCCATAAAGACCAATTACTTGCTTCTTTTTTTCTTCTATACTATTCATCATCAATCTCCGCTATTTCAATATTCTTTTCTAAATGTTTTTTGAGGTTTTGTAAAATACTCATCCTAAAACGAGCTTTGTTTAACTCAATTCCTATGCCAATCCTATTATTTTTGTATGCAGAAATAACACTTGTCATACTACCACCAAATGGATCTAGCACTTTTTCGCCTGCATAAGAGAAAAACCTAATTGCCATATCAGGAATATCAAAAGGGAAAGGTGCTGTATGCCCCAATGTATTCTGTCCTTTAGAATTAATTTTAATCACAGGAGAAAACTTAACAATATCACGTCTATATTTTTTAATAAAATCTTCTTCTATTTTAAATTCATCACCTTGTCGCTCTTGAGTAATAAGTGTTTTAAGAGAAAATCTTTTTCCTCTATTTGCAGCACTACGCTTAAAGCATTCGGTATTTTTACATTCCCAGCTTCTAAGCCCAATCTCACTAAAAGCATTGCCATTCACTTTAAGACAACCACACACTGGACACGGAAAACGAGTATCATCACGTCTATGTTTATGAAAAATTAGAATATGCTCGTAGCAATTTGCGGGATACTGGTAGAACGGATAAGGTTTTTCTCCATTCTTTTGCCTCTCACTTTGCACTTCTCCCTTGTCCCAAATATAGTCATCTACAAAAGTAAAACCTTCTTCTTCAAAAATCTTAATAAAATATGCCCCCAAAGGTATACGTCTTTTTCCCCATACAGATGTTGTGAAAAGATTATCGTTGTCAAAAATATCTCCTACATTCCACACAAACACTCTGTGATTATCAAGCACACGATAAGCTTCTCTAATGATATGTCGCATGTCGAGTAGATATTCATCTAAATTATTCCAATGAGAATAGTCACGAGCATTATAATACGGAGGAGATGTTACCATAAGATGAATAGATTCGCTTTTCATTTTTTTCAAAACTTTTAGTGCATCACCCCAAATAATTTTTGTTTTAACATTACAATCTTCGATAAATTGAAATATCCTCTTGTCATGAAGTTCATCTTGTTTTTGATATTGCCTTTTGATTGCATCTATATAGATATGAATCCAGCTTGTAATTACTTTTTGCACATCCGTTTCTTTTCGCAAATCTTCTACTTCTGCTAATAACTCTTGCAAAAAAGATGATGAAAATTCTAGTTTGAGATAAGAAAGACTTTTTTTGATAATTACATCAATGTAAGAAAAACTCATAGTAATTTATAATCCTATCAGTTTTTTTAGTAAAATTAAAGTCTTTTATTAGTATGGTACTGTTTTATCCTTATCACAAAAAAAAGAGATGGACTTATCATTAAAAGCCAATCTCTTAAATTAAAGATAACGTATTAGTAATAACTAGGAAAGAATATTATTTGCAAATAGCTTTTAGTTCATCTAAAGTAGGTGTTGTAACTTTATGCATTTTATAAACTTTGTTATTTCCTTTAAGAGTTAAAATAATTTCATCTTTTGTCACAGAAAAAGTCATTGCATTTGCTACAGCAGGAATTGAAAGCATACCATTTTTAAACTCATATGGATACTTTTCTCCTTTCGTATCTAACTTTCCATTTTTAATATGTGCATGATAAGCAAGAGTTTCGTCAAATGCAAAAAGAGCTTTACCAGTACCATTTTTGTTTTGATATTCATCTGTTGCCCAAACACCCTTAATGTCCTCTTTAGATAGAGGTGTACCCCCTCCCGAGCCATTTGCACAACTAAAGGTAAAAGCTACAACACAAACACTAAGCACAGAAAGTAAAAAATACTTTATTTTCATTCTTGTACCTCCAAAAATCACTCAATCTACTGAGCGAAATGTGTACTATAGAAAACATTTTAGTATGTCAATAGATAAAGTAAGCATATAATCACATTCTCTGCAACACTGAACATGGAACACATAACTAACTCATGCTTTTTTTACGTTATGATACATATTGATGTATCATAACGTACGTATGAGAGCTAGCCTTAATACATCCATTTATCGGTGAGTCCAGATTTTTCAATCATTACGCGATAGGTTGGAGAATGCTCTAATAAATAGCTATGGTTTCCTTCACATTCAACCTTTCCATCTTTCATTACTACAATCTTATTCACATTTTCTATAGACTTTAGCCTATGAGAAATTATAATGACAGTTTTATCTTTTATTAGATGATTCAAACTTTCTTGAATATTCATTTCGTTTTCAACGTCTAATGCAGAACTTATTTCGTCAAGAATTATAATAGGAGAATTCTTTAAGAAAGCTCTTGCAATAGAAAGACGTTGACGCTCCCCTCCAGAAAGTTTAGCTCCGTTTTCACCAATAAGTGTATCATAACCTTTTTCAAGCTTTTCAATAAATTCACTAGCATGTGCAAGCTTTGCAGCTTCTTTAACTTCTTCATCAGTTGCATCTTTTCGTCCAATTCTTATGTTTTCCAAAACAGACGTATTAAAAAGCATAACATCTTGAAAAACAATTGAGATTTTTTCAAAAAGCGAATCTATAGGAATTGAATCTATGTTTTTTCCACCTATTGTTATAGAGCCTTTGTCATGGTCATAAAGACGGGAAGCAAGACGTAAGATAGTGGTCTTTCCACAACCGGATGGACCTACAAGAGCAGTAACTTCGTTTTGTTTTGCAACAAACGAAGCACCGTCAACAACCTTGCTATCTTCATTATAAGAAAACTCAACATTCTTAAACTCAATGTCATAATTTTCAATTTTCTTTTCGTCTTCAATTGTTTTTTGTCTTTCTGACACTCTAAGATTTTTTATTCGTTGCACCCTTGAATGTATATACATAACCTCTGCAAAATTTGCTTCAACTCCTGCAACAGCGTCAACAATGCGAGCTGCAGCTATGATATACCCCAAAAAATATAGAAGAGAAACTTGATTAGATAAAAACAGTTGCAAACCAAAAAATATAACAAGACCAATTGGTGCTTTAAGCAAAATAAGAGCAACTTGCAATGGTGCCGCCTGAGCCCATTCTGTTCTTATATGAAGTTTTTCCGTATCATCTAAATCTTCATTCAATTGTCTCACTGTTTTTTCAACAAGTGAATAGCTTTTAATTTCTTGTTGCATTTCTATTGCTTGCTGAAAAGACTCAGATTGCACTCGTAATTTTTTATGATATTTAGTTGTGTTTGCCACTTGTATTTTGTAAGTAAGAGCCAATAGCAAAAAGCTTAAAATAATTGGAATAAATATTGCTAATCCTAAAAATGGAGAAGAGACAATCATAACTGCCCCTATTATGATTAAAAAAGCTACAACTCCAATCATTTCAGGAATTGAATGACTTAAAGCGTGTTCCATAGCAGCTACATCAGTCAAGAATGTCTGAGCAATGTCAGAAGTGTCATGTTTAGAAAAATAAGAAAGAGGCAACTCCTTTAATATATTTGCAATTTCAATCCTAAGGTCAGCACTTTCTTTATAGGTAGCTGTGTATAAACTATCATAGCTAAAATAATTGACGATAAACATAATTATAGCCACAACAAACATAGCCCCTAAATAAAAACCTATTTCTTTGAAACTCCCTGCATTCCCATTTTGCAAACACGAATCAACAAAGAAAAGCAATATTGAAATAGGAAGAATAAACGTAACATTTGCAAAAAATGAAAGGACTGAAGCCTTAAACATTCCTTTAGCACCTGTCTTTGTAAGACCAAACATTTCTTGTAGTTTACCTATCATATATCCTCCATGTGTTTGCTTTTGAGAATAAGTCTTGTAGCGTCTTATACTTACCAGCTTGTTTTTGAAGAGCTTCATCGCTACCTCTTTCAATTACATTCCCATTTTCAATAACTAATATTTCATCAACATTTTTAATTGAAGAAAGCCTATGGGCTATCATAATAACTGTTTTGTCTTTCATTAAAGCAGAGAAAGCTTGTTGAATTTCATATTCATTTTCAGGGTCTGTTGCAGCAGAAGCTTCGTCTAGTATGATGATTGGAGCATTCTTTAGAATTGCCCTAGCTATAGCAATACGCTGAATCTCCCCACCAGAAAGGTGAACACCTTTTGAACCAATTAATGTTTTTTCTCTTTCCTTAAAGCGTGATAAAATAGGCTCACATTGTGCTACTTTTAATGCTTGCATAACCTCATTATCAGTTGCGTTAGGATTTCCCATTTTAACATTTTCAAATATTGAAGTTTTAAATAGCTTTGCATTTTGAAAAACAAAAGCTATGTTTTTCATCAATGCTTCTTTTGAATACATTGCTATATTTTTTCCACCTATCAATATCTCTCCTTCTTTCACCTTATAGAAGCCAGAAATTAATTTTGCTATTGTGGACTTTCCTCCTCCTGAAGAACCAACGAGAGCATAAGTCTTTTTTTCAGGTAGAGAAAAGTTTAGAGATTTTAGTATATTTTCATCACCATAACCAAAAGAAACATTTTTAAATTCAATATTAAAGTTTTCAAATCTTTCTTCTTTTCCATGTTCAAGTTTGTTCTTCTCCATTTCATCGAATAAGTTTTCAAGTTTTGTTACAACTTGACCTGCTTGCATATTATACATCCCAACATACATAACTTTCATAAATGAAGTTAAGAGAAGACCTGCAGAACAAGCAAAAAATATAACTTTTGTAACAATTAAGTTTACACTAGCTCCATAATTTAGGTATATAATTGCAAAAGGAATAGTAAAGACTATACATATATTCATAAGGACTTGAAAGCTAACCCAAGGAATGCGACAACTTATAGTGTAGGCTAAAACATCTTTGGAATAGCTAACAACACTATCATAAAAAGCCTTAAATGACTGAATTGTTCCTCTAAATATTTTGACTACTTGAATACCTCTTACATATTCCACTGCTTCTGCATTCATTCTTTCAAGTGCTTTCATGTAGGTGTCCATGAAGGTTTTTTCTCCCATCATAAACTTCACTTGGAATACACCTATTATAGTTATTGCTAACAATAAAAGCCCCAATTGCCAGTCAGCCAAAAACATAACAACAAACATTAAAATAGGAGTAAGCATAGCATTAGTATTATCTGGGATTAGGTGAGCTACAATGGTATGAGTTTCTGCTGCATTGTCATCAATTAACTTTCTAATTTTGCCTGAAGCATTTGTGTCGAAGAATGAAAAAGATGCTTCCATTAAATGATTAATTGCAGTTTTTCTTAAATTAGTTTCAAGCCTAAATGCCAATAAATGAGATGCCCATGTAGCAAAGAATGTGAACAAAATGTTACAAACTAAAAATGAAACAATTATGATAGCAGTAAGTTTAGCATTAGTTATGTTCTTATCCACTAAAAGAGCATATAGAAAATTCCATAAAATATAGTAAGCACCAACCGCTAAAACAGCTGCTATACTTGCTAAAAACATTGAAATATACGCCAAATATCTCTTTTCTGACACATACTTAAATAACTTTTTGTAAATTCCCATGCGAACCTCCAAACATATTTAATATATGATTTTCTTCTAAAGAGAAAAAAGGAACTAAGAGATGGAATATTTACTGTTTAACAGGGAGTAATAACGATTTATTTCATCAGATAATAAGTCTTCTGCTTTAAGCGTTAACCATATACACTTATAAGTATACTTAAACTTACAATAAAAGTAAATATTGAATTACATTTTATCAGCCATTAGAACTCGTAGCCTAAACTTAATTTGACAAAATTATTCTTTTTATACTGACTATAAGAGCCTTTCCCATTTTTTCCAACAAAAAAACCAAGTTTTGCATCTAATATCACAGTTCCAAAAATACAATGAATTGAAGGTACTATAGCAAAATCAATATCTTCAAAACCAGCAATAAAGCTAAGCTTCCATTCTAAAGCTCCTCGCAAAATACTTTGAGAAAGTGAAAAAAATGCTAAAGTGTCAGTATTGCTAGCTTTTCTAAGCAATGCAAAAGCGACATCTTTTGTCTGAGAAGAATAAAAATATATAGTCTCTTTTAAAACCATGTTTAAGCTCAAGCCATATTTTAGTGCAACATCAAAACCAGCATTCCATGCAATATTAGAGTTGTTGCTTCCATTATTTCCATTTGTAGCTATATTTGCACAAAGTTCCGTTTTTAAATTAAAAGGTCCTATAGCAGTGCCATAATCAAAAGCTATGTTATGAAAGCTAGGATAGTAGGCAACAAAATCAGTTTTTCCTGTTATATATGGTCTTTTACTATAACCATAAAAATATTGAAAACCTAAATCATGGCTTAGAGCAATTGTTGTAGTAAGCCTCAATCCACCATGTGCATAAAAAAGCTTTGCTGTATCCACATTCAAAATATCTTGTATTTTTTTACCCTCTTTTATATTAGTAAACTCTTCAATTTCACTAACAGCATAAGGCTTCCATCGACCTTCTAAAGCAAAAAGATTTGGAATAAATATTGGCAAAAAAACAGCTTCAAGTTTCACATCACGAGGCATATAAACCACACATTGAAACATAGGTACTGAAAGCTTCTTCTTTTCTTCAACATCAAAGCTAGTAGTCTCATCTTTGGGATTTACAACATCAAGAACACTAAATAAATCAGAACGCCCCCAACTGACTTTTTTAAGCCCACCTGAAAAATAAAAGGCTCCTAAATTAACTTGCAAAAATGCCTCATCAATCCATTGTGGAATAATAGGTTCTTTAGAAAGCAAAGACCTTTGTCCTAAATTAAAAGGTAAAGTTTGATCATTTAGATTCACAGAAAACATAGCATAGCTTAAAGGAGCTGTAGCTTCTAACTTCAAACTCCCCCAAACAAGTGAAGAAGGTTTAACATCTTGAAAAGCCTTAAAATCATTAAAAAAAATGTTAATACCTGTAAAAAAAGCTCCGCCAATACTTACAGAAAAATCATCTTTGTTTGAAGATGTATCTTGAAAATCAAAGTTTAGATCTTCTTCAGTTTCTGTGTTTGCCTCATCATTTGTTTGACTATAAAAGGAAGTGCACAACAAAACAAATACAAAAATAAATAAAAAGCGTTTCAATTTTATCTACCTGTTTCTAAATATTTGGTTGTAAACACTTTCTCTGGTATTTGCATTCCATAATTCACTTTTTGTAATTCAATTATAGTTGAAGTGTTTGTGGCCACAGTAGAAAGCTTTGTTTGCATAGGTGTTAAAACATCTTGAATGTTTTTGTAATTTGAAAGCTCTAATATTTTTACAAGCACATTTTCTTTGTTGTAAAATTCAACTTTCAAAATCATATTATCTTGTTTCGAAATAAACATGATTGTTTTAGCATAGCTATAACCTACATCTTTTGGTTTTCCTTCTACTACATAGCAGGTTTTCCCATCAATAGTCTTATCTTCTAACATTGAAAAATCATCATGTTCAGCGTCCCTAGTCATAAAAGAAACATCATTGTATGAAAAGTCCGTTCCCATAAAGCTTTCGCTTCCATCACTTTCAGTTGCGATACGCCTCACTTTTTTTAGCGATGGCAAAAAGATACGTTGATCCATACTTCCATCTTTTTTTTCTTGCATTAAAAAACGCGTACCTTTTGCAATAGCTGGCTCCTTAAAATCAATTAAGGTGCGTTGAAATCCATTTTTATCTTTTGAAGAATATTGATCTATAACCAAAATATTAAGAGTTTTTCCATCTTTTTGAATCTGCATTTTTGCACGAGTTCCTAAGGATGATAGGTCAACCTGTGTTTTAGCCTTTTTCACTATCTCTTTTGCATTTTGTGAAAATAATAAAAAAGGAAAAAGCATAATTAAACATAATAAAACATTTTTTTTCATTTCATCACTCCATAGATTAATGAAACATCTAAAGCTAATAAAAGTTTTAGATATGTTCATAACATAAAGAAAAAATTCAGTTTTGTTATGATAACACGCTCTTTATTTTTTTTCTATTCGTTTAACTTGTTTTAATGAATTTTCAAATTAAATATTAGCTAGAAGAATGCCATATGTTTCTTTTATTAACATAAAATTTATAAAACCTCTAATATTGAAAAATACACATGTCTATTGTAAGATAGCAAGGGCTTATCTTTTTACTTGCTGGAAATTTCTTTTTTGTAAAACTTGATTTTTTTAGAAAACATAAACGATATAAAATTATTTCATTAATTTTTCTTTTCTTTCTTATATTATTCATGTACTACGTAAAAATGCTTTTAAATAAGCAAAGCCTAGAAGAGTAAAAAAGATGGTTTACTTTTTTTCTAGCTTTACTTTAATTACTTGTGTGTTATACCCTTCAACACATACATAATCAGTAAAAGGATATATTTCTACTGTTTTATATGTGCCAGAAGGATCTTCTATCCTTGCTCCCATCAACTCATGATCAGCTATAAATTGCAGTCTTGCTTTGTCATATTTATATTGTGCTCCATAGTTCCCTGCCCTAATATTAATTTCATACTGACCAGAACTGTTAAGAAGATTATTTTTGTAGTTAATACTGCATTCATACTTAGTTTTTTGTTTTTCTATCATAGTAATTTTTAATGATTCTAGTAGTTTTTCATCTTCTATACGAGTGCCATCATCATAATGTAGTGCTACTACATACCTTGCGGATATATTAATTAAACCTATACAAGAAAAAGTTAACAATCCCAAAAAAGAAAATATTAAGACATATACAAGTTGCTTTTTCATATTATACCTCTCTAATATAGAATAACATCAATTACTGCTTTTCTAAGTTTATCTTGATGACTTTGGTGCCTTTGCATGTAAAACAGGCATACTTAGCAAAAGGATATATTTCTACTGTTTTATATGTGCCAGACGGGTCTTCTATCCTTGCTCCCATCAAATATTGATCATCAAGAAGTTGTGACATAGCTCTATTAAATTTACGTTGCACTCTAGTTCCTGTTTCTTTAGCATAAATCTCTATCATGTATTGCCCACTATAATTGGAAGAACTATTATGATAACCACGTTTGTGTATATTAATGTCATATTTAGCTATTTGCCTTTCTATCATCGTAATTTTTAATGAATCTAAGACATTCTTTTCTTTTATGAGCATGTCATCATACTGCAAAGCTAGTACATA
Organism: Treponema sp.; assembly: GCA_052169955.1. Lineage (GTDB taxonomy): Bacteria > Spirochaetota > Spirochaetia > Treponematales > Treponemataceae > Treponema_B. The sequence continues at coordinate 48,177 of JBQNBL010000004.1, read as the reverse complement.
ATTCATATTTATATTAGCTGGTTCCCTACAGGAAAAAACAAAAAAACAAAATGAAAAAATCATTAATGTGTATAATAGCCTTTGTTTACTCATAATAACCTCCTGAATAATGCTATAATATATCCTTCTTAAATCTTATACTATTTTAAGAAGGATATATCAATTATTATTTTTTTTGTTCTACCCTTGCAACTTTCCAATTAACAACATCTGGATCGGAGATTGTAGCAGAAAGTGAACCGTCGGTTCATACTAAAATATATAGAGATTTGTCTAATAAACTGGAAAAGAAACAGCCCAAAAACTTAAAAAAAATTAAGTTTTTAGGCTGTTCTTATTTTTTCTTTAAGCTTTATTTAAAGCTTGCTTGAATTGTATCAGCCTTATTTACTTTAACTGAAACAATTATTGAAGGATTGGTAAACGCCTGTGTTACAATGCTACTAGGTGCAGGAGTTGTGATAGAAAAAATAGCAGAAATCTGATTTTTTGCTGTACGTGTTATAGAATCTACTTTTATACCATAACCGCCAGTATTAAAAGTGCCTGCAAAAACAAAAATAAGAGCTTCTTTTTCAAAGTCTATATTAGAAAGTGTTTCTTCAAGTCTACTGTCACCTTCTGTTATTGCAATGGCATCCGCAAAAGAACGTGCAATATATATGCCTTGTGCATAAGGATTGCTAGAATAGTAATTTGTACTCAAAAAATCATATTTTACATCAGAGTTTTTTTTCGCTAAAGTCAATTTTTGCATTTCCATAGTTTCAGCCTTTTTACTTGAAGAATCTATAGACTTACAGGTAAGAAAACTCAAACAATGAAAAAACAAGACCAATAAAATTAACTTATTCATATTTTTCTCCTATTTCATAAGAGCATTAAAAAACTGTGCTTGCATCCCTTTATTTTTAGCCAGTTTTTTCATCATCAAACGTGATTTTTCAAATTGCTTCAATAGCTTATTCACCTCTGCAACAGAAGTTCCTGAGCCTTTTGCAATTCTTTTTCTTCGTGGAGGCCCTATAATTAAATGATTTGCTCTTTCTTTAAGGGTCATTGAGCGAATAATTGCCTTCTGTCTTTTTATACCTTCAAGATCAATATCATCTTTTGAGATTTTACCAGCAAGACCTGGCAACATTTCAAGCATAGAATCTATAGGTCCCATCTTATCCATCTGCTCTAATTGCTCCAACATATCTCCAAGTGAAAAGCCTTCAGTTGCCATCTTTTTTTGCAACTTTAGCATTTCTTCTTTATCATAGACTTCTTGAGCTTTTTCGACAAAACTCACCACGTCACCCATGCCTAAAATACGAGAAGCAATACGCTCTGGATAAAAAGTCTCTAAATCTTCTATTTTCTCTCCAGAACCTATAAAGAATATTGGCTTACCAGTAATTGTTTTTAATGAAAGAGCAGCACCACCACGAGTGTCAGAATCAAATTTTGTAAGGATTAAACCTGTAATTCCAACTCTCTCATCAAATTCCTTAGCAATATCTGCAGCTTTCTGACCTGTCATTGCATCAGAAACTAAAACTGTCTCAACAGGTGCAATCGTCTTTTTAATATCAATGATCTCATTCATCATCTCTTCATCAATTTGTAGGCGACCTGCAGTGTCTACTATAACAGTATCATAAAAGTTTTTCTTTGCAAAAGCTAAAGCATTTTTTGCAATTACCACAGCATTTTTATTATTTTCTTCCTTATATATAGGCACTTCTATTTTATCAGCCAAAAACGAAAGTTGCTCAATGGCAGCAGGACGAACAATATCACAAGCCACAAGCAAAGGCTTTTTACCATCTTTTTTTAACTTATTTGCAAGCTTTGCAACTGTTGTAGTCTTACCTGAACCTTGCAAACCCAAAAACAAAATCACTGATTGAGTATCTGGACCTCGTAGCGAAAGTTCCTTTTTCTCATCTCCTAAAAATGAAGTCATTTTGTCATAGACAATTTTAATAAATTGCTGACCAGGGTCTACAGCCTTTAAAACTTTTTCTCCCAAAGCCTCTTCTATAGTTGAATTAATAAATCTTCTAACTACACGTAAATTAACATCAGCATCAAGCAAAGCAAGCTTTATTTGCTCAACAGCCTCTTCAATATTCTTTTCAGTGATCTTAGATTTTCCCGAAATACTCCTAAATACATCTGAAAACTTTTCTGTAATTTTTTCTAACATCAAACTTCTCCATTCATTATTTGCTCTATATAGTTTTGAGCATTCACTTCTTTATTTAATATCTTATATATGCCTGAACACATTGGCAATTTTAATCCTTCTCTAATTGCAATTTTATGCACATAGTTACACGCCATAACACCTTCAGGTAAATAACCTATTTTTGAAATATTCTGAATTAATTCATCAATATTTTTATATGGCTCCAAAAGATTGTTTTTTACTATTTCAAAGCCAAAGCGACGATTTCTTCCATACTTACTTCTACAGGTAACTTCTAAGTCTCCAACACCTGCAATTGAAGTAAAGGTCTCTGCATGAGTTGCCCCCATTGTTGCCCCTATTGTTTGAATTTCGTTTAAACCTGCTGCAAGCAATAAAGAACGAGTATTGTCTCCAAAAATATCAGTTGTCTCAGAAAGTGCATCAAGAATTCCAAAAGCTATAGCTATAACATTTTTAATTGCAGCACATACCTGCACTCCCACAATATCAAGACTTGAATATACTAAAAGACTTTTACTTTTCAAAGCTTCCCTACACCTTATTGATGCCATAGGATTAGAAGAAGCTGCAATAAGCCCCGTCATCGCTCCCATAACAACTTCTTCAGCATGAGATGGGCCTGAGATATAGACAAGATTTGTCGCATAAGAAGGAGGAAACATTTTTTCAAGCGTCTCAATTATAAATTGAGGTGTCCCTTCTGCATTTGGCATAAAGCCTTTAGTAAGAACCCCAATTGTTGGTAATTTTTCTTTCTTGATATCTTCTTGAAATGGTAAGGTATTAAGCAATAAATTGACAGTTTCTTTTAAATATAACGAAGGACTTGCAAGAATAATTATATCTGCATTTTGCACAGCCAAAGATAAATCATTTGTTGCAAACAAAGATTCAGGCAAAGAGAAACCTTTTAAGTGAATAGCATTTTCGTGTTTAGTATTTATTTCTTCACAAAGTTCTTTGTTTCTACCCCAAATAACAACCTGATGCTCATTTCTTGCCACAGCACACGCTAAAGCAGTTCCCCAAGAACCTGTACCAATGACTGCAATTTTGTACTTCACAAAACACTCCTTAAAAGTCATTAATATGAGATGGCAATTATATCAATGCAAAAACAAAAAAACAATCAGAGAAGTCTATCTTAAAAAACTGCTAAGTAAATCAACATCAAATTCTGCCATCACACAAGGCATTGTAATTTTCCATTTTTCCAAAATCTCCGGACTAAGCTCTCCAAAAGTACCAACAACTTTATTTCCCACAACACATGTTACAGCACGCCCCAAAATGAACTTTGGATCTGTTGCCTCTTTTACCTTATAATCAAGATTAAGATAATAGAATAATGCAGAAACCTCACTTGCAATCTTATTGTAGTTTGCTTCTCTTTCTGCAGTTAAAAAGCATAGACTATTAGATGTTTTACAACCATTCTCCCCCAACTCCGAAATAAATGCAATCTTACCAAGTTCAAATATCTTATGAGGGTAACTTGCTGTGGAAGAAGCACTTTCAGACGAAAGCAAAGAAGGAAGAATTGAAGGTCGCACAAACTGATAATTTTCAGAAATAGGATTTACTATTTCTAAAACATTATCTCCTGACGCATTCATCTTTTCGATATAATCTTCTTTTGAACCAAGATAATTGAAAATAAACTCTTCATATCCCATTCCAATTAATAGTTTTTTCAATTTTCTAGCCAAAACAGTTTGTGGCAAAAGTCTTCCTATGGTAAAGTCATTTGGAGAGCTAGCTTCAAAAGAAGAAAGAGATGATGCAATCATCACATCTTCCACAACATCAACAGGATGAAGGTAGTCATTTCTATATGGTGCTATACTAACCTGAATAGTATCTTCATCTAAGATCTTCGCGTTGCTATCCATTTTTTCTAAAGCTAGAATAACTTCTTTCATCGAAAAACTACTGCCTAGTAGCTTATTGATATAACTTATTTTAACATTGCAAGGCTCTTGAAAATATACAGGAGTCATCAATTCTTTTTGATTTTCTTCAACTTTGACGGGAATAACTTCCCAACCATTATCAGAAAAATCACAAGCAACAATGTTACAACTTAGTAAAACATTACTCAATTGCGTACCTGTAAACTCCACAAACAGAAAGTCATCACCTTCTTCCACAGCACCAATTTTTGCACTATTGATAATTGGAGGAAACGAAAGCACCTCGTCATTTGAATCTTTTAGAATAGGATATTTCTTAAAATCCTTTAAAATATCAGCATATTCAATGCCTTTAGGATGAGATTTTAATATCTCTTTAAGAGCCATAGGTTTCTCAAAATTAAGAGGTGTAAACTCAAAAGAAGAAGATTCTGTTGTATATGAAATAGGCCATGAAATAAGATTAGCCCTATATATGCCCATTGCAAGTGTTTGTCTTTTTTTCCCATAATTAGTGCATAGCTTTTCCTGTGTTTGGATTATAGTATCAAGCTCTTCAGTAGTAACTTTTTTGCCTTTAACTAAAAAACCTGCTATAAATGGGCGAACCTTTTTTACACTAGAAGAAATCTTTATTACATGTGCTTCTGACACAGTTTTGCTCACATCTTGCATTGAAAGAAAAGAATTATAGTTGCTTCTTTTAGATTTCTTTTTGTTTTTTAATATATTTAAAAGACGACCAAGACCATTTTCTGTCCAAAGATCAGGTCTATTAGTATCATTAAGTTCTATTTTGAGTACATCAGATGCCTCAAACTCCAAAGGAGGCACATCCAACTCTGCCTTTGCAAAGGTAAGAAGGTCTTCAAGCTCATCTATGTTATATTGCTTTCCTAAAAGTTTAAAAAAACTATGTTTATTCACTTCAATTTTAGGCATAAGAATCCTCTAAAAAGCTATTATTCAAAAGTTAAAAACGGGAGCATATCAAAACGCTCCCATAAATTAGGAGTTATAAATATCTCTAAAAAAGTATATTCTTGAAACTTTTATCATCTTGCATATTCAACAATACGTGTTTCTCTAATCAATGTTATTTTTATTTTACCAGGATACGTAAGCTCATCTTCTATTTTCTTTGCTATATCTCTTGCTAAAATCTTAGCGTCAGTGTCGCTTTTCTTTTCGTTATTAACCAACACTCTCAACTCTCTTCCTGCCTGTATAGCATAAGTGCGATCAACACCATCAAATTCATTTGCTATAGCTTCAAGGTTTTCAAGTCTCTTAATGTAGTTATCCATACTCTCTCTTCTAGCACCCGGTCTTGCAGCAGAAATCGCATCTGCAATTTGCACTATTATTGCTTCAACGCTAGTTGGTTCCACATCATTATGATGAGCTGCAATAGCATTAACTATTCGTGGATCTTCTCCCATACGTTTTGCCATTTCCATACCAACTTCAGCATGGTTCTTGTCAGAATCTGTTTCAGCTCCTTTACCTATGTCATGAAGAAGTGCCGCTCTCTTTGCAATTTTCACATCGGCTCCAACCTCACTTGCAATCATCCCTGCAATAATCGCTGTTTCCTTGGAATGATGTAAAACATTCTGCCCATAGCTCGTCCTAAAGTAGAGTCTGCCTAATGCCTTAATGCCTTCTTGGCACATATTATGAATACCAATATCAAACAGAACTTTCTCGCCTTCTTCATATATTTTTTGTGAGACTTCTTTTGAAACTTTTTGAATAATCTCTTCAATGCGACCAGGGTGAATACGTCCATCAAGGACTAGACGTTCAAGAGAAACACGGGCTATTTCTTTACGCACAGGATCAAAGCAAGAAACAACAACAGCCTCAGGAGTGTCATCAATTATTATGTCAGCTCCTGTCATCGTCTCTAAAGCCCTGATATTACGCCCTTCACGCCCAATAATTCTACCTTTCATTTCATCAGAGGGAAGACTAACCGTTGCAACACTAACATCGTTAGATATTTCAGTCGCCATACGCTGAATGGTAGTAATCAAAATATCCCTAGCTTTTTTCTCCGCTACTACTTGTGCTTCAGCTTCAATCTTGTTAATCAAAGCATGAGCATCGTGCTTAGCTTCAACCTCTAAGCCTTCAACCAGTATAGCTTTTGCTTCTTCTCTTGTAAGACCTGCAATTTTTTCAAGTTCTAACTTTTGTCTTTCCACCTCTCCATTTAAGATTTTCTCTCTTTCGTCCAAACTTTCTTTTCGCTCAAGAAGTAGCTTATCATTTTTGTCCGTTGCTTCAATCCGCTTCTCTAACAATTCCTCTTTTTGCGTTAATCTACGTTCAAAACGCTGAAGGTCATTCCTTCTTTCTCTATTTTCTGCTTCCTGCTGTTTTTGTTCCCGAATTAACTGCTCTTTCGCTTCTAGTAAAAATTCTTTACTTTTTGCTTCAGCTGACTTAGTCGCCTCCTGTACTATCCTTACTGCTTTTTGTTCGCAACTAGATAATTGAAACCTTGCATATAGCCATCGAATTGTCCATCCAAGAATTATGCCGACAGCAGGAAGGATAATATACAATACCCACATATATGCTCCTAAAGTAGACTACTGTCATAACTTGAGTATTATATGAAAAAATTACAAAAGGTCAATAAGTTTTTTAAAAAGTATGATTTTGAGTGTTCTAGTTTCATAATACAAAATTTTGAAATGTAATTGAATTCAAGATTTCAACATATCAGTTCGCATATAGAAACTGTACTCCCTCGTTATACAAAACTATCAAAGAAACTTGCGATGAGCAGAATTTTTATTGAATCGCAACCTCTTTCGAGGTTGCAACATGTCAGAGGCTCACGCCTCTGCGATGAGTGGAAAATTTATTGAATCGCAACATCTTCCGAGGTTGCAACATGTACAGTTTGCGATCACTAAATAATACAGTTTCGCATAGCAAAACTGTACAGTTTGCGATGCCTAAACTGTACAGTTTAGGGGCAGTACATTAGCTAAGGTACAACCATAACACTAGCTAATGTACTATTATAACATTAGCTAGTGTACTTAATTGACATTTGGTAAAGTAAAATAAGAAATTATTTATCTTGAGAAGTTTAAAGATTCGTAAATATAAAGTTATGGTTAATACTTGTTGAAGTATTCTTTTCATATGAAAAATTCCTATTATAATACGATATTCTAATCAATATAATCTTAAATAGGAAGTGAATTCTAAGAGTTTCCTTTCAATTAATAGAACATTGCAGTTGCATAGCAACCACAATGTTCTATACTCTCTATCTCTTCATCCTATGACTTTAGCATCTGATAAAGATTTTCTCTTATGGTGTATATGTTTCAATTCTGGTTTCTGAATAATCTTTACCTTTTACCAGAGTTTTTAACTCATCATTAGGTACTAAAATCTTTTTACACCAACTTTCCGCATCTTTCCCAAAAGGACGTTTTCCTAGCGTTGTAATTGACGAAGGTAGTTTCAACACTAAATTAGTAGAATTATAAAAAGCCCAGTTATCAATGTTTGTAAGCTGTTTTGCTCCTGATAAATCTAAAGTCTCAAGAGATGGACAATCTCTAAATGAAGAGTTTCCAATTGCCGTAATGACAGGTGAATCGCTCAATATTACGGTTTTCAACTTTGCACATTTCCAAAAAAGACTTTCTTCAATTTTGCTAAGTTTAGGACTAGAAGATAAATCTATCTTAGTAAGAGAAGAACAATCTGAAAATGCTCCTAACCCAATATCTCTAATCTTATCCAAGCCAGTTAGGTTTATGCTCTCAAGATTTCCACATTTATAAAATACAGAAGAACCTATTTCTTCAAGATCCTTTAGAGGTGATAAATCTATTGTTTTTAGGTTACTACAGTCAAAGAAAGCGTTGCTTTGAATTTCTCTAAGATGTGAAAGACCTGTTAAGTTTACATTTTCTAGTTTGGTACATTCTGAAAATGAATGTAGCCTTAATTCACTAAGACGATAACAAGGAGATAAATCTATGCTAACTAGAGATGAACATTTTGTAAAAATATAGTCACCCATATGGATAACATTATTTAATCCAGTTAAATTTACACTTTCAAGTTTTTTACATTCAAAAAAAGCTGATAAACCAATTTTAGTAAGTTTTGGTAGTTGAGATAAATCTAATGTTTTAAGGCTACTACATGCAGAAAATGCTTGATCTTTAATCTCAGTTATTTTAGAAAGTCCTTGAAGATTAACACTTTCCAGTTTGCTACATCTTGTAAATAATAGCTTATTAATTTGAGTAAGGTTTACACATGGAGATAAGTCTATATTGGTAAGAGATGAACAGTCAACAAAAGCTCCTTCTGCAATTTCTACAAGATTGCTACAACCAGTAAAGTCAATCTTTTCTAGTGCAAAACACTTATAAAAAGCAGCATAACCAATCTTAGTGAGATTAGGACATTCTCTCAAATTTACCGCTGTTAATTTTGGCAAATTATAAAAGGCTTTTTCATCTATAACAGTAACTTTCTTTGGAATAATTATTCTTCCCCTAGGCTTTTCTCCTTCATAAGTTTTAAGGATAGTATCTTCTAATTTAAATTTCTTGTAGTTTGTCCTAACATATATAGTGATATCGTCTGCTATAGAAACATTACTTTTTAGTTCTTCTCCTTCCTCATTTCCGTTTCTATAGTCATAAATTTCATAATATTCATTTGACCATTCTTTTTTTAACTTTAGTTTTTCTTTGATTAAAGCTTCTACTTCTATAAAAGTTTTTGCTTCAGTGATAGAAATATAATTAGGACTAGTTATATCAAGTCTTTCATCTCCATCTATTCTAATAATAATTTCTTTTTTACTTCTTGTAACAGCAAAGACAGTAACATCAGATTGAAAATCTGTATCATCTTTTAATGCTTTGCCCAATTTGCTATCCAAACACCACTCATTAATACCATGACTTTCTTTTATTTTTAACATGCTTTCTGCAGTGGCTTTTAGATTACCCCATTTTGCCCCTTTTTTAGCAAAAATTATATTAGGCTTTGCTACTTCCACATTTTCATCACCAGAAACTGTTATGCTAATTTTTTCTATTTCAGGGTCTCCTTCTTTTATAGAATTAGCATAGATTTTAATATTGCTAGAAAAAACAAAAGAATCTATCAATAAAGCCCCACCTTTTCCTAAAGTCCAATCTGATATTTTATAGCCAGTTTTGATAGTTATTTTCTCTTGAGCTTTTGCCTTTATTTTATTCCATGTTATCTCTTTATCAATCACCATTGTACAAGGTGTTTTGCTATCAATGAATTCATACCCCTCATCAGCTTCTATAGTAATAGTAATTTTTTTTAAATCATCAGGAGACTCTGGCTTTTGACCTTGAAGCCCTTGTCTGCAAGAAACTGCAAACATCAAGAACCCTAGAGTAAGACACCATAATAGCTTAGTATTATGTACCCCACCCAATGATTTTTTTCATTATTGCAAGTACAATAATCACACCTAATATTCATATACGCCTCCTAAAAAATGTATTCCTTGACATACATTTAAAACAGAGGGGTAGAACAGTAAATATTTAAACATTAATCAATATATGAGTTTATTATTTGTTGAGCAAAAAGCTACAAATCAATGTAGCTTAAATATTAGAAAAAACTTATATGGTCATTACTATAAAAAATATGATAGGAAGGCATACCCTCCTATCATATTGTAGGTTTTTATTTCAAAAAACAGTCTTGAAAGCCAAAACTCTTAAATCTTTCTTGAATTGCTCCAAGTTCATCTCTTTTGAGTGGGCCAATAAATACAATATATCTAGCTCCAGCCACATCATCCCCCTTTTCAACAGTAATAGGATATTGTCCAGAATATTTTTTTAATAAATCTTCAACTGCCAATGCACTAGTATAAACTGCAATCTGTACATAGCTAGAATTCTTCAAGGTCTTTCCTGTTGAAAATGTCTCCTTAGTTTCTGCTTTAAGATAATCTTTTTTCATAGGTGCAGTTGGTTTGTTATTCATCTCCTGTTTTGTTTCTTCTTTCGATGGAGGCAAGATAACTTTCTCTCGAATAACTTCCTCTACAATTGGTTTAGGTTCCTCAATTGCCTTAGACTCCTCAACTGGCTCAGGTTCTTCAACTGGTTGAGTCTCTTCAATCAACATATCTTTTCTTTCTTTAACTTCTTGCACAGTTTCTGTTACAAATGCCTCTTCCTCAATATTTTTCTCAGGGATAGTTTCATCTAAAGCCTTAACATCACTTTCTTTCGTAAGCATAGCCATTTCTTTGCCAGCGTCCTCTTCTATACCATTTCTCAACTTGACTTCATCTAAAGGCATTTCATCTAGTTCTTTTACTACAACAAGTTCTTCCATTTCTTCTGGAAGTTCCTCAGTGGCTTCTTCTTGTACTAAAACTTCCGCAATAAGCTCTTCAACAACAGGCTCTTCTTTGCTAGGTTCTTCAAGAATAGACCTCTCATTAGAAGCCTCTTCTTCGATAGGTTGTTCCTCAATAGGCGCTTCTAAAGGAGTTACCACATCAACAATAGGAACTTTAGTCTCCTCTGTTTCAGGATTCTCTTCTGGTTTTTGTGGCATCCCCACTATAGCAACTGGAGGAACAATTTCTTTTTCTTCATCAGGAGCATGAACCACTTGAGGAAGCTCTATAACATTAGGCAAAACTATATCTTTTTCTTCTTCCACATGCTCTGGAATTCCTACTTCACTAACGCCAACAATTTCTTGTTTTTTATCCTCAACTATAGGCGTTTTAATTTGAGTAGCTTCTTGTACTTTTTCAGGTTTTTGGGGTGTTTCTATAGGCTTTTTTTCAACATCCCTCACTTCACTAACTGGTACAATTGCCTGCTCTTTAGGTTCTTCTTTGCTAGCATTCTTTATTGGATCCACCTCATCAACTTTAATAAAAAGTCTAGGTTCTTCTTTTTTCTTTTTTTCAATCATCACAACATCTCTTACAGGTGCATCATTTATTTGTTTCTTTTCTAATACAACAATAGGAGGCACTTCCTTAGGAGGACGCAAAGATGCATCTTCAAGATATATTGGCTTCAAAGGAGTTGAAACTGTTTTGGGAGACATAGTAGTGGTAAGAGGTTTCTCCGTTTTTGGAAGCACCAAAACCTCTTTTACAGGTATTGCATTTTCTTTAATAGGTGGTGGTGTTTTTATTTCTTCTTTTTTTACTAAAACAACCTCTGTTTTTTTCGGAGCAATAGATGTTTCAGGTATATGAAGGTCTAATTTAACATCTTCTTCTATAAACGCAGGATCAAAAGAAATAGCCCCATCTTTTCTATCTATTTTTTCGCTAGTTTTAGCAATTGGATTAAAATCATATAAAACAACCTCTTTTTCCTTTTTACTTTCTTCTTTAGTTTCTTCAATCTTAACCATTGGTTCTTTTTTTTCGTTCATTGCTAAAAGATTTTCTTTTTCAGCAGTTTCCTCTTTTGGTAGATAGAGTGAAGAAGCCACATCATCAGAAGTCAAAGATGGACTAGAAATTCTAATGCGAGTTACCTCACCATATTGCACTTTTAATGCTTCTGCAACTGATGGAGAAAAACTCATCAATATACCCGGCACTTCCTTCCCTTCCAACACAATAGCACGTGCCTTAATATCATTTTCAAGATTAACAATTTCTACTAGAGTATATTTCGGGAAAAGAGAACTTTTAACAAACATTCCATCTTCTTGAAAATCTGTAGTAGCTCCTGCTATTCCATTCCCTTCCCAGACACTCCATGCACTAAAGGTTGAGATACATAAACTTATAAGAATAAATATATACTTTTTCATTTACTCCTCCTAATTGCGTTCACTATTTTTTCGTTAAGCTCAGATACACAAACATCAAGTTTTCTATATATACCGACAGCACTAAGCTTTTCTAGTTCAACCACTTTTTCATAAAGCACTCTCGAAGAACTTCTGTTTATCACCTTGCAATAAATACTTTGGCATGGTAAAACATTTTTCCTTCTAGCTTCATCATATTTTATTTTTCCTTCATAGGAAAAATATAACAAAATTATATAATCAGGCTCACTTTCAAAAGCATATTGATCTTTTCTGTATGAATTATAAAAACTGATTTCTTCCTTCATATATGGTAAGTTTGTAACAATGAAACCTTCATCAAAGAAAACATCCATGAGTTTATTCTCTATATACAATGTCACATCACAAGGTGGTTTTTCAGCATGTTTATTCTCTATACAAACTGTTGCCACAACTTGAGCGTAAATACACTGCATTCCAAATACTAAAACTGATATATACAAACTAAAAACTATCTTTTTCATAAACATAAAATACTTAGAACAGTATTTATCGAAGATTATCGGAAAAATTTGAGTAAACAATAGCTATGTGATTATTTTTTTATCTTGTAGGATACAATACAGCACTTCAATGCACTATATTTTGCTTTTAATAAAACTTATCAACTGGCTATAATTTTCTATTGAAGGAAAGATTGAAGGATGTAAGCGAAAAGGAGAAAGCAATATCTTATTTTCAAGTGCAGCAACAAAAAACTCTTTATATTCTTCATCATCACCTTTAAAGAATAAATATTGTCCTTCAATATCAAAAAACTCCTTTAGTAAGGGAATTAATTTTTCAATTTCTTTTTGTGTTTTGCATTCTTTTTTGAAAATTTTTTTGCTAGACATAGAATGATGTAAAGCTCCATTTTCACGACGTTTTTTGCTTTCAATCACATCATATATAAATGAACTTATAGCTCTAGCTTCAGCTGGTAATATAAAATCCTCTTTTATTAAATGAGCCTTTTCTATATCTTTATATAAGACAATGCTAGTGTTTAAGGAAGGATATGGTAAAAATAAAAAGCATGCACCAAAATCTTTATTCAAAAAATGCCTATAAACACTGCAAGAGGAAATATTCAATACATTTTCAATCACATCAATAGCTTTTTCTTTTGTTGCAAAAATGAGGCTTTCATATTGTGGAAAAAGTTGCTTTAATGCTCGCTTTAATAAGTTTATATTATTTGACGGATAAATAGCAAAAAGTCCTTTATCAAGCTCTCTTTTAAATGTTGTCACAACACGACCAGTTTTATGCCCCAATATTGCTCTCCCATCTGAAAGATACATATCAAGAAGACGTATTTTTTTGTCAGTATATAGATAAAACCCCCTTGCACGTCTTATATTGCCAAAACGCTCATAGATAAGAGTTGTATAATTTTGATCCGTTTTATTTGTGCTATTCATCACATTATTTTTCCACATTCTTATGAAAAAACTTAGGTTTGATAATCGTTAACAACGTAGGTAAGACTGTTAGAGAGCCTAATGAACTTGTAACCATAATAAGTGCAATTAAAAAACCTAATTCCGAAAGCATATTAAATTTAGAAAAAGTGAGAACAGCAAAACCTAAACCAACAGAAGTTGCATTAAACAAGATCGCCTTTCCTGAACCTAAAAACGTTGCATAAAGGAATGAATCTTCCGTGCCATGTTTTGCAAGCTCCTTTTGGTATGCAGCAAGGTAGTGAATAGTATAGTCAATTCCAATACCTATTGCAAAACTTGCTACCATAGCAGTACCAATATTTAGTTTGATCTTGAAAAATCCCATAAAAGCAAAATTCATCAGTATTGAAATGACAAGAGGGATAACTCCAATAATACCTGCCATCAATGACTTATAATAGATGGATAAAATTAGAAAAACAATAATTAGAGAAATACTTACAGAAATCAATTGAGATTGTACTACCAGATTATTAAGAGATTTCTCAACCAATACAGAGCCACCAATTTTCACATCAACATCTTTTGGAAAATTAGTCGCTATGAATTCATTTATAATTGATAAGACTTTATCTGTATCTTTTTGTCCTATAGTTCGTAGTTGTACATTCAACTTTAATGCTTTGGGATTATAGATGTTATCAACCATGCCATCAACATTTCCTGCAAGAAGTAATAGGTAGTTTTGTATTAAAGAATCTAGTTCTTCAATGCTAGTTTTGCCATATTTTTTGAGTGATGTAGGGATCTCATAATATGATAAGCCGTTATAGTTAACTTTTTTAGAAAGCTCTGTAAAGACTTCGTCTGCCGAGATATGTCGTTGCTCACGTTCGCAAACAATGTTATGAAGCATTTCGAGCATTTCTTCTTGAGTGTATGTTTTTGTCTCCTTTTCTTTTTCTATTTCCTCTATGCTAGAATTATCTTCACTATCATCTCCAAAATCGCCGAAATCTGATGTTTCATTTGCTATACTATTCGTAACTTTAATGCCTTCAGGTTCTTCATCAGCATTATAAACTTGATTAAGTCTTTTAATTAATTCGACTAAAGATGTTATTTTTCCAACATCTTTTACTTCTTTCGTTAAATAAAGAGAAAGCTCATCACAAGCTTTTAATACTTCTGAAGATACAACTCTTCCTTCTTTTTCTGAGCTTATCACTATATTAAGTAGCTTTGAGCCTCCAAATTTCTCTCTAACAAATGTATCGGATTTTACAACTGAAACATCTGTATCAAAATATTCCATAAAAACATTGTCAATATCTAGGCGTTTAATTCCAAAAAAAGAAATAAAAATAGCGGCAAAAGCAAAAATCATTACAGAACGCTTATGATCTGTTATAACCACAAAGGTACGTGCAAGAAAAGAATCAATTTTACTAAAATCTATTCCTTCTACAATTAAGTCTCCTTTAGGAGCTATTTTTTTAGGACATCTAATTATCAATATAGAAGGAATAAGTGTTATCGAAATTAAAAAAGCAAACAAAATACCAAGACTAGAGAAAAGACCGAACTCAAAGATTGGAGACACAGATGTAAAACAAAAGGAAAAGAAACCTGCAAAAGTAGTTATTGTAGCCAAAGCTACAGGACGAATTACTCCATTTACTGCTTCAATAACCAAGTTTTTATGTTCTTCTTTTGTTAGATTTTTTTCTTTTCTTGCTTCATCATAATAACTATTAATAACGTGGATTCCATAAGCAGAACCAACAGCTATTAAAATAACAGGTAACACTGTTGAAAGTATTGAAAGAGGAACTGAAAATAGTCCCATCGCCCCTATTGCCCAGATAGTCGAAACAATCACTGTTAAAAGTGGCAAAAATACACCTGAAAAGCGCCTAAATGATATAAGAAGAACTGAAATAACAACAAGAATGACTAGAGGAATCAGTACACGCAAATCGTGAGATGTAGCTTCGTTCACAACTTCACTAAAAACAGGCATTCCAGTAATGTATGTCTTGGAGTCTCTAAAACTCCATGTTTCCACTTTTTTCATTATTGCTTTGCAAGATGCCATAGCTTGTTCTGTGCCACTTTCTTCGTTTTTTACGTCAAGAAAGACAAAAACTTGCAATGCTTTTAAATCGTCAGAAATGAGAGATTTTTCATATATAGACCAGTCCCTAATTTTCTTTTTAATCTCCAGTATTTCTTCTTTTGTTCCTTTAAAGTTTTCGGGAACTAATAGAGAACTCACAAAATCCCCATCACGAGATTCTATATGAGGACTATTAATAATTGAATTTGTTTTTTTTACTAGAGGAACTTTTTCCAATTCATCGCTTAATCTTTTCACTTCTTGCAAAAATTGAAAATCTAAAACGTTTGAATATTCTCTTTCTATCCCAATTAATATAGGCACTTCATCTCCAAATCGATTAGAAATTTCATTCATTACCATTCTAGCTTCAGCTTTTTTTGGAATAAATCTAAAATTATTATTATCAAGATGAATCCTTGTTAACTGCCAAACAAAAAAAATCGTTATAAGAGATATAATAGTAGTCATCGTTCGAGGATGCTTATAGAACGAGACAAGTGAAAAGTTTTTCATGATGTAGCATATTAACAAAGAAATAGTAAAAATACAATTAGATTAAAGGTGAATGAAATTAGAGTATATTAAAAGTTTGAAAAGATAGGCATATACCGCCTTAATAACCATATTGTTTTTTCTTTATAGAAAGAAAGAAAAATACCAAGATGACTGCCATAATTTCAGTTCCAACAATTGATGCCCAAATGCCATTAATTCCCAAAATCATTGGAAGAAACAAGACTGCAATAACTTCAAAGACTACAGTTCTCATAAAAGAAATTATAGCAGAAACAAGTCCATTGTTTAGTGCTGTAAAAAATGCAGAACCAAAAATAGCATATCCTGAAAAAAGAAAAGCAAATGAAAAAATTGAAAAAGCATGAATAGTCATACTAAATAAGTTTTTATCATATCCCACAAATAAAAATGCTAGAGGTATAGATAGCACAAGAGATGCTAAAAACATACTAATTGCAAAACAACCTATCAATATAAAACTCTTTTTAAGGAGATTTTTTAATTCTTCTGAGTCTTTAGCTCCATACTGATATCCAATTATAGGAGTTATTCCAACAGCATATCCAATAAAAATTGCATGAAAAATAAAGCCTACAGACATTAAAATACCATAGGCTACAACTCCGTCAGAACCTGCATATTTTAATAGTTGTACGTTGTAAAGCATACTAACAAACGACATTGAAATTTGACTAAGAAGCTCAGAAGAACCGTTTGCACAAACTTTAGCTAATGCAAAAATATTAAAATTAGGTTTAGAAAGTCTTAAAAAACTAGTATTAGGCATGGAAAAATATATCAAAGGTATGATGCCCCCAATATACTGGCTTATCATTGTTGCAAAAGCAGCACCTTTTAAGCCCCACCCAAATACTGCAACAAAGAAAGTATCTAAGATGATGTTAGTGATGCCAGCAAGTATGGTTATATAAAGGCAAAGACGTGGTTTTCCTGCTGTGGAAAAAAACTTTGGAACTCAAATTGTAAAACAAAGGCTGGCACAGATAATATTATAACACGTCCATATTCCACACTACCTTCTAGCAATTTACCCTTAGCTCCCAAAATAGATGCAACAGGACGAAGAAAAACAAAACCTAAAAAAGCCAATAGCACACCTATAATGATAGAAACATAAACAATCAAAGAAAAAAGTTGATTCGGTTTTTCTTTATCGCCTTCTCCCATTGTTTTAGAAATTAAGGCACTTCCACCTGTTCCAAACATAAAACCAACTGCTCCAAGACATATTAAAAAAGGAATTATAAAGTTTACAGATGCAAACGGTTCTTTTCCTACACAGTTTGAAATAAAAAGGCTATCAACAACGTTATAAATAGACGTAAAAATGAGAGTTATCATCGTAGGAACAGTAAATTTCAAAAGTTGTATAAAACTATGCTTATCTTTAAGAGCATTGTCCATAAAATATTTCCTCAAAGTTTAATTTTTGATAAATGTAATAAAATCAAAAGTAATAGATAACATCAAAACTAATATTAACTTTCAAAAGTTTCTCAATGTTTTTATTCCACGTATATAATGTTATCTGCCAGTATTTCTGCTTCTCTTTCATCATGGGTAACATAGATAGCAGTATAACCAAGAGATTTTTGATGTTCTTTTAGCTCTTCTTGTAGTTTTGCCCTAAGTTTAGAGTCTAATGCAGAAAGAGGCTCATCAAAAAGAATTAGCCGATTACCAATAGCCAAGCTTCTTGCAAGAGATACACGTTGCTTTTCTCCACCTGAAATCTCACTTGGATGTAGTTTTTTTATTCTTTCAAGCTCAAAAAGCTTAAGATAACTACTAATTTCTTCTCTAGCCTGTTTTTTGCTCCTTCCACTACACAAAAGTCCATAAGCAACATTATCTTCAACAGTAAGATGTGGAAATAGTGCATAGTCTTGGAAAACCATACCTACATCCCTTGAGCCACAAGGAGTATTTGTTATATTTTTCCCATCAAGAAATAACAACCCACTATCGATTTTTATGAGTCCTGCAATCATCTTTAATATAGTGGTCTTACCAGAGCCAGAATCTCCAAGTAATGCCAGAGAAGAACCTTCTAAAAGACTAAAAGAAATTGAAATTGCTTTTGTTTGCCAATTTTTCGTGATATTTTGTACGTCTAAAAAATCCATAATACCATAATAACAGAGTAATATTAATCAAGCTCAAGTGGCTTGCCTGTTTGATGAATAGTAATACCTTTCAAATACATTTCATTATTTTCCATAATTTGCAATTGCCCCAATACACTAATTACTTTATCAACATCAACATCACTCACAAAATCACAGAAAATATCAATTGTACCTTCTAATGTTTGCTTTGTATCATAGCCAACCAAAAGCTTAAATCTTAAATTATTTTCTGTTTTTTGAACATTAGTTGGCATTCCTTTCCATAAAACATAGCATTTATTGTAAAGATATGGCTTAGTCTCGACCTCTGTTAGAGAAAAAACATCCTTTATCGTATCAATCCTTGGTTCTTTCAATAAAGCTTCAAGCCCTTTTGCTTTTTGTTTTATTGAAAAAGTTGCATTAGAATTAAAAATCCTATTAATTTCAACTTGAGCTAAATTATCATGGAAAGTTTGAAAATAATTCTGTGCTTGAGAAAAAGAATTAAGTACTTGAGCATGTGTTAGTACTTCTCGATAAACACCTTCCATATCAATAGATTTTTTATTTTCTGCAGAATCAAGATTTAGTGCTGTTATATCTTCTCGCTCACTAGGCTTAAATAAAGAACTAATAAAAAGAGTAACACCAATGCCTAATACCAAAGAAACAACAAGAGCAACACCTATTTTTATATATTTCTTATAAAATTCAATTACACGTGGCATAGGATACAAACTTTTAATTTTTTCTGTTCTTATAAAGTCACCCATAGCTTCTGCAGTGTCATATTTTTTTATACATGCCAAACCTTTTTTTGCAAGAGTATAAGATGGACGAACACTTAATATCCTCAAATAATAGGCAACAGCATTTCGCATATCACTTCGTCTTAAGTACATAGCAGCAGTTGCAGCCATAAGATCAGGATCATTTGGTTTTAATTTTCTTGCAGTAGAAAAATAGTCCTTTGCATTACCCATTTCCCCTAAATTTAGATAAGCAAGTCCAATATAAAAATGAAAAGCAAAGGAATCTCTATATTCCAGAACATGAGGCTCTAAGAGTCTAATAACCTCATTGTATTTTTTATATGCTAAAAGTTTTCTGCTTTGTGCAATTATTGAAAGAGCCATATCACTTATGTTCCTCAATATCTTTAATTGCATTATCTGCTTGATCAGTCAAATCTTCAATTTCATCATCAGAAATAACATCAGGATTTTCTTCTACAGCATGAATACGATTAAGGAGTTCCTGAATGTAATCATAATTTCGCTTTTGCTCTTCTGTCATATTTTCTGTGGGTTCTATTATTTTTTTCTGTGGTGCTTCATCTTCTGACATATCGCTTTGAATACTATAGCCCCTACTAGAACGTATAAAATCGTGATATCCTATAGTAGTTGTAATGGTCATAATTTCAGTTGGTTTTAGCTTCTTAATTGGCCATATAAAAAGGCAAGCAGAATCGTCATGCAAATATTTCGAGTTAAAAGACCTTCCTTCTACAACATCTGGTAGCCATTTTCTTGTATTAAGGCGTTCCCAATTAGCTATATAAACCTGTTGTGGTGCATCAACTCCGTGCTTAAAAAAGAACATACATGCAGACTCGGAATTACTTGAAATTATCACAGAATCGCGATCAATTTTAGGATTAAATGAAGTTTCAGCTGTTATTGTCTCTCTTAAATCTGTTGTAAGAGGTGGTTTTCTTTTATGTTCCCCAAGCAATGTATCAAAAATTGCTCGCAAACCAACATTTGCATCTTTACTTTGAGTATTTTCTATTGTTGTTTCAACCTTTAATAATGGCCCCACAGTATTTCCATATTCATCAGGAATAAAAGAAAGACGTTGCACAATATGCAATTTGTCCTTTATATTAAATGTGATTAAACAAGTATTGTTAATTTTTTCAACGCTAAGAGGTCTTCCCAATTTTCGCTCTAATTTATATATTTTACCATCTAAAAACACGCTAAACTTGTTAGTCTGCCCATAAGCTATATCATCATATAATGGAACATAGTTATTTTTTCCATTAGTTGAAAGTTGATAAAGACAAAACGCCCCAGTTCTATCAAACACTTTTAACTTTAAATAACCATCATTAAGCTCTATCACATTATCAGAATAAAGATTAGAGAAAAAAATCAAAAAAGAAAAACACAAGAATAAGACCTTTTTCATTTTTCTTCCTCTAATATTTCGTCATACATACCCTCAAGTTGTCTTGCCTTCCTCTTTAATATTTCTAAAACAAGTCTTCTCCTCTCTGCAGCCTCATCAACTTCAGGAGTTTCTTCTTTTTCTTCTTCAGCCACTTCCTCTATAGGTTCTTCCACAATAGGTTCTTCACTAGGTTTTTCTAACAATGCCAAAATCTCAAGTAATTCTTTGTTTTTTGCTTCTAGCACTAAAAGTTTTTCATATAATTCCGCATTCTTTTCTCGCTCTTCTTGCAAGATTCTCTCTAGCTCATCAAGCCTTGATTCATCCACTTTATTCGCAAAACTATCTTTATATTCAGCAATTGCTTTTTCATAATCAAGTTGCTTTTGCTCATACTCTTTTGCTAACTTCATTGTTTGTTCTTGGTTAAGGCGTAAAAGCGTTAATAACTCCTCTTGGTTCGATGCTTGATCAATTAAAGAAATGCGTTGTTTAACAAGCTCTGTCTTAGAAGAAGAAGGATAGTTTAATAGAATCCTTGAAAATATATCTCTAGCTTCCTGCAATTTACCAGAAAGATATAAACCTTCTCCAATCCAATAATATGCTTGCAAAAGAGAGCGATGAGTTGGATATTGATATATGAAAGAATAAAGTTCTTTTATAGATTTTTCAAACAAACCTAAAAGACAATATAAACGCCCTCTCTGATATAAAATATCAGGATATTTATCACTTTTAGGGTAACGAGATAAAAAAATATTTGCAGAGTTGACAGCATTCTTATAATTTCCACTAGAAGCTAAAGACATTATGAGGTAGTAAAGAGATGTTTCAATCTCGCCTTCCGTTTTAGCATTATTAATTGCCCCTTGAAAACTATTAATTGCCTTTAACCAATCATTTCTAGCATAAGCATCAAGTCCTGCAACAAAATGATTCGCTGAATAAGCACTTAAGGAGAAAATAAATAAAACTAAAAACAAAGAAATCTTTCTCATATATTTATATTAAGTTCGCCAGAAAAAAAGGAAGACCCAGAAACCACCACATCAGCTCCTGCTTCCAACACTATAGGAAGTGTTTCGTTATTTATTCCTCCATCAACAGAAATATGATAACTATATCCAAACTTTTCTTTTGCCTCAGCTAATGCTTTTACTTTTTCCACGCAATAAGGAATAAACTTTTGCCCACTAAAACCGGGGTTAACCGTCATAACTAACAACAAATCCACTATAGGCAACATCTCGACTATTGTATTAGATGGAGTAGAAGGCACTATAGCAACTCCAGCTTTCATACCAGCTTCATGTATTTTGTTAATTAATCTATCAGCATGAACGCAAGATTCTATATGGAAAGTAAAGTAATCAACACCTGCTTCTGCAAAAGATTCAACAAAATCACTGGGATTTTCTACCATTAAATGAGCATCGAATAGAATATCGGTAATTTTTCTAATACTCTTTATTAAAGGATATCCAAAAGTTAAATTTGGCACAAAGTGTCCATCCATAACATCAAGATGCAACCATTTCGTTTTATTTTCCACTTGATGTATGGAAGCTTTTAAATTAGTAAAATCAGCACTCAACAACGAAGGACTAAGTATAAAATCTTTTTCCATATACCCCCCAAACACTTTTCATCTTATGTTATATTCAAGAATCAACGAAGCATCCAATCCATGACCTGCAATTTTTCCACTTGCTATAGTCCAATTAAATTCCCCACGTACAGAGAAATTCTGAATTATATTATAAAAACATGCCAACCTTAAAGTATTAAAGTAAGTAGGAATACCTGAAGGCGTAGTCCATGCAGCCCAGTCAGGACGAGTAATCTTTGCTCTATCAGAACGAGGGTAATAAATATTTGGGGCAATTTCCTTACTTTTATCAAAAAAGAAAGCTTCATTTTCTCCTTTGCAAACAAACCTATAAATAAAATCAAGCTTCCATTTATTCAGGTTATTAAAACCAATACGTGTAAAGAAAGTAATTGTATCAGGTCCATAAGGATTAGCTAACCATATATTTATAGTAGAATCTTTGTAGCTTTTTCTTAATGAATAAACATTTTCATTCCTGTAGTGAGTAAAGCTTACCCATTTATTTTTCCCAATATAGAACCAAGGATCAGCATAACTAGTCTCCATGGTTGCAATTAAATATCCATTTGAGATGGGATATACATATTCAACACCAAAAAGACATCCCATTCCATTAGGAACATATGAATATCCACTCTTTCTCTCTGAAGGAGTTTGAGCTTGGTTCATTCCAAACTGTCCATAAAGTCTTAAATTATTTATTGGAACTACATCACAAGTAATTCCTAATTGACAACTTGTGTAGACATCATCTTCATATTCCAACTTATCTTCTCTTTGCCATGGTTCATGCCAAGGAGCATGATTGTGCATAATCATAAAAGGGTTTAAATACCTTGGATCAAAATATGAATTAACAAGTAAGCCTTCATGCAATGTAATAGAAGCTTTTTTTAAGATTCTAAAAGAAAGCTCATGCATAAAAACATAGCGTGAATGTTGAAGCTGGAAAATATTTAAATCCATTTTTAAGTTTTTAGTGAAAATGGTTGCATTAAAGTAGTCAAGCCTATCATTCACATCAGCAATTAACATACTACCTGAAAGAGAACGCCCCACATTAAAAGGACCTCTTGCAAAAGAAATATTAAAAAAAGCCCCACCAATAGACATTCCAACTCTGGTTGGAAAATGATAATCAAGGTCACGTTGAAAAAATGGCACATTTATATAGGTATGTGAAAGTTTTGTTGCAGCAAAGTTCTTCTCTACGACCAAATCAGTATAAAAGAAGCAATAATTTGATATCAAAATATCAATAGGAACACTTAAAGGTGGAGGTGTTGCATTGTATGTTAAAAATTGGTCAACATATGGCGTATATTCAGTTTTATACAATGCTTTAAATTGCAATGCAAATTTAGCATCAATGTCAAATTTTAAGTATTCAGAAGAAAGAAGGTGCTTTTTATAAAAACGATTTTGAATATAAGAATATGTTGAAAGAGATGCCTCATCTAAACTTTCTGGTTCAAAATTTCTAATTGCCTGTTGCAATTCACCTTGTGACTGAGGTGTTTTATTTGATAGCAAGGCTTCACCATTCGTTATGCTAAGAAAATAAATTGCATCATAAATATTTTCATTTCGCCCATAAAAAAGCCTAGAAAAAGACTGAGCATGTAGAGAAAATGTTACAAACAAAAAAATGCAAAAAGTAATAATCTTTTTCATATTCAGTTTAATCATAACAAAATCCTTAAAAATTTAAAAGATTTGAGGGCTAAATCTAAAATTTTAATAAAGCAGAATATAGTTTTTGTAGCATATTTTTTTCATCTTCAGTTAATGACGTATTAAAAGATTCCATAATAATTTGAATAGAGGTAATCGTCTTATAAATAGCTACATTAAAACTTGATGAAAGCCTAAATGAAAAAATATTTTCCTTTTCGTGAAACAGTGTTATAAAACTTAGCTCTTTAGCTTTCTTTTTAGGTGTAGTCAATTTCATAATAAAGGGAAAAAACTTAAAAAGAAATTGCATATCATTCGGTAGTAAAAAGCTGGTATTCAATGCCTTAGAAACTGATGAATCAAGGATAGGAGCTATATCAAAAGAACTTAAAAGATATAACATAGTTCTAATTTTTTCTCCTTCCATCGCTTTTTGCTTATCAAAATAAAGCACAGCACTCACCTTTTGTCTATGTTTTAGAGCTTTGTGTATTTCCTCATCAATATCTTTGAATGATTTTCCTTTGAGAGTTACTTTAATATTATTCCAATCAAATACTGCTACTTTCTTTCCACCCATTTTTCTAACAGGATATAAAACATCAAAAATTTTTATTACTTTTCCACTATCTAATTTTTTATTTTCACTCTTCTGTTTTGAATAATTAGCTCCTTCTTTTCTCTCTTTAGATGAAACCTTAGAACAAGAAGAAATTAATTTTGGAGCCACACGTTTAATCACTTTTTCTGATAAGCTAGAAACAGACATTGCATACATTCGCGTAGTTCTAACAATCTCACCTGCAACAATATATCTAGGTTCTTCTCTATACATGCAAGAACTAGGATGAATAACAATTTTTTCCGTGGTCAAGCTTCTATAAACACCACGCTTATATCGAGAACAAACGGCTTGAATCATGCCTTTAGCAATAGAAGTGAGGTAGTCATCAACACTCCCACCAGAAAGAATAGGAATACCCATATCCGAAACAATGAGCTCTAATTGTTCTTTTATATTAACAATTTCTTCCATAATCTTCACATCAAGATAGTGTTTTTTACAAAACTCTTCCCTTTCATTTGTAGAAATAAACATGCGATAAACTTTAAGAAAAGAAACAAAGTCGCCATTTTTATCACTAAAAGTAATATGAGCCTTCCTTGCTTCCATTTCATAACCTTCAGGCATAGAAAAAGGACTACGTACCGAAAGGAAAGCCGCAGCTATTATCACTTCTTCTGTAACATTGGGATAGCTTATTATTGCTTCTGCAATCATCCTTGATTGGCGAGGAGGTAATGGAAACTTACACATAATTTGCCCAATATTGCTAAGTGAATGATCTTTTTCTAAAGCATTTAGCATATTAAGAGTTTCAATCGCACCTATTATACCTTTCTTACTTGTTGGAGATATAAAATCGAAAGAGTCAAAGTCATATATTCCTAGCTCACTCATTCGCATAACAACTTCTGAAAGATCAGTCCTATATATTTCTTCCACTGTATATAAGGGTCTACTTTCAAAATCTTTACGAGAATAAAGCCTATAACAAGTGCCTTCTTCAGTTCTACCTGCCCTACCTTTTCTTTGATTGCAAGAAGATTTTGAAACAAGTGTTTCATCAAGACTAGAAATAAAGGAATAAGGATTATAAAAGTTTAACTTTGCAAGCCCTGAATCTATTACAGTATTTATATCATTAATTGTAATGGAAGTTTCTGCTATGTTAGTGGATATGACCACTTTTCTTTTCCACATTGATGGACTTAAAAAAACTCGGTCTTGTTCTTCTTTACTAAGTCTTCCATATAATGGAATTATCATCAGTTTTTTATACCAACGTTCCTTAGAAAGACGTTCAATGCAATTTTTTATACTTCTCTCTCCCGGCAAAAAGACTAACACTCCGCCACGCCTTTTTTCTTCGACAACACGGTCAATTATTGAAGTAATTTTCTCATACAACATATTCTCTGCAACTTGAGTTTCTGTAGAAGCAGGAATAGCTGGTGGATCAAAAATAAGTGTTACAGGATAAGTTATTGCATCAATTTTGATAACGGGACATGAAAAAAAATAAGACGAAAAAAGCTCCGTGTTTATTGTTGCAGAAGAAATTATCACCTTAAAATCACTACGTTGAGATACAATACGCTTTAAAAGTCCCAAAATAAAATCTATGTTTAAACTTCTTTCGTGTGCCTCATCTACCATAATCACAGAATATTTACTAAGCCACGAATCAAGCTTGAGTTCCTGCAACAAAATACCATCAGTCATAACTTTAATTTTTGTCCGCTCATCTGTAACATCAGCAAACCGCATTTTATAACCAATGAGATCAGGACGTTCACATTTTAATTGCTTGGCAATAAATTCACTAACAGAAAGAACAGCTATACGTCTGGGTTGAGTAACTCCAATAATGCCAGTTTTACTATAACCTGCCTCATGCAAAATTATAGGCATCTGTGTTGTTTTGCCAGATCCCGTAGGGCTTTCCACTACAATAACACGATTTTTTTCAAGAGCATCTAATATTTTTTGTTTTTGACTATATACTGGTAACAACTCTGCTTTCATAACTTTATGAGAATTGGGAAGGATAAAAGAAAACAATTCCCAAAACCTTCCCTCGTAAAAGAAAAAATAGTAGTTTTAATTATTGAATCTTATTCAACATAGCAGAGAGTTTTGCTTTGTCAAATAATTCAATAGGTCTACCTTCGGAATATCTAATTGCATCATCCGTGAAAGCACCAGGTGTCATACAAATTCCACGCCCTGCTTTTGTATCACGAATCTTCGAATGAAACTCTCTCAAAAGAAGCTCCCCTATAGAGCCTTGAGTTCTAAAAAATCTAAAGACAACAGTATCTGAAAACTTAGGAGTATTCACTTCAACAATAATATCACTATGATCTGTCAACACTTGAATATCTAATATCTTTACCTTTCCTGTGTTTCCATAAAATCTACCAACCAACTTTCTGCAAAGTCCTACAAACTCACTTTGTCCTGCCATAATGTAAGTTTGCAAATTCTTATTTTTATTCATTTCCTGATACAAATTCATTAACATTGCAACATCTTTATATCCAGGACTCACCTGTTGCAATTCTCTAAGAACTGTAAGTGCCTGATTTATCTCGCCTAACTTTATGCAAGCTTGAGAAAGTCTATATCGCAAATCATTAGCAACATCTAAAGGTACACCCATGTGCTTTAGACCAATAGTAAAATCTTCCTTTGCTTCTTTATACTGCCCAGACTTTGCCCTAATCATTCCTGTATAAAGAGAAGATTGAGCTCCAAAAGATGGATCTGCTCGTAGACGATCTAGCATTTTCAAACACTTTTCTGCCGAACCTGTTTCATAAAAACACTCACCCATTGCAAACATCACTTCTTTATCATCAGGCTTAATATCCATTGCTTTTTTTAAGTTTGGAATTGCCTCTGAATATTTATGCATCTTTTGGAAAGCTTGCCCTAAGTATTTTAATGCTAGATAATTACCAGCACGTGCAAGTAACGTCTTCTTGAAATATGAAATAGCCTTTTCATACTCTTTGTCTAAATAATAAACAAAACCCAAGTAGTAGTTCATATCGGGACTATGAGGATCAACAGCAGAAGCTCTCATTAAAGCCTTTCTTGCTTCCACATTCCTTGAAGTCTTAACCCCAGTTATACCACATCTAAGCATTATCACAAACTGCTCTTTGACAGGCAACTCAGCCATTTTGTCCATTAATGAAGCATAGCAAGAATATGCCTTTTCCCAATTCTGTTGCTGAAATGCAACTTCCCCCATCATGGTCAAACCAGTTATATCTTGAGGATTTTGAGTTAATCTTTTAGAAGCCTCTCTCATCAAAGCAGAAATATCTTTTCGTTTCTCTTCGTTTGCTCCATTTTTTGCACTCTTCACCTTTCCCGCAATAACTATAATAAGAGTGAGAACCAACGCTATAACAAATACTGAAATAATTATAGTAGACATAATCAATATATTATGATACGTATTAACTTCTATGTCAATAACAAAGAAAACTAACCTTTCACATTTCAATACACACATTTACTCATACTTCCATGAGTACATTAAACTAGGGAATCGTTGTACATTAGTTAATGTTATAATGCTACATTAGCTAATGTTATGGTTCTACATTAGCTAATGTACTGACCCTAAACTGTACAGTTTAGACATCGCAAACTGTACAGTTTACAATAGCGAAACTGTATTATTTGGGGATCGCAAA
Organism: Treponema sp.; assembly: GCA_052169955.1. GTDB lineage: Bacteria > Spirochaetota > Spirochaetia > Treponematales > Treponemataceae > Treponema_B. The sequence continues at coordinate 20,268 of JBQNBL010000004.1, read as the reverse complement.
CTGTACAGTTTCGTATAGTAAAACTGTACATGTTGCAATTGCATAGCAAAGGCCACACTCAAGTAATTTTCATCAGTCAACAAAACATAAATCACTTAAAACTTCTCGTAGAGATAATTACATGATTTCATCTACTGTCGCTATTGTTGACTTTTTATATAATATGAAATAGCATAAAAACGTTATGGGCTTTCTTGATAATTTACTTAATTCTATCAAAGATTTTTTGATATCTGTGTTTTTTCCTTCTTCTCCCGACTATCAACAAAAACGTTACTTGAAAATAGCAGAGGCAGAACTGAAAAAAATAAGACCTAGCATATATCGCTCAGATGGCTTTATATTGCCGGGATTTGCAACCATTATATTCCAGCTATACCAACAAATATTGCCAATAAAGAAGATATTGACTAACACAATCGCATCAAAAGATATTCGTCTTTCTTCCAAATATTCTGACATGCTTATTGAACACGAATTCACATATGAACAATCTCAAACAAAAAGAATGTTGTCTTATGAAAACAGAGCAAAAATTTTGGAATATCTCAACAAAGAGGAATTTGATAGTGCAATTCAAAATCAAAGGAAGGAATTTGCAATTTTTATGCGTTCTTTAGAATCAGAACAAATATTCGTAATGGACAAAAAAATAGATAGGCTTTTTCTTTTCTTTGATTTTTTGAACTTCGACTTTAATAAACTATTTGCGAAGTTTGATTCAGCTTTTGAAGCTGTAGTTGGAAAAGATGTTTTACTCCCTAACTATAATTTCGTACAAGTAAAAGGTGAGGCACTTATTCAAGATATTTTAGACTTGAATTTCTTAATTTCAAAAATTGTTATGGATGATGATTTAATTGATGTTTTTACGTTATTAAACTCATTGATTCCTGATGATACAAAACTAAGCGATATTACAATAGAAGCTTGTTTTAAGGAAATTCCTTTTATATTAAATTCAATATTGAAACGTGGTACTTTGATAAACCTTGTAAAAGTAATTAAAAGGGAGCCTAATTTTGAAGAAACCATCACCCCAATTAAACAAACATCCAGCATAGCAGAATATAAAGAGCGCGTCTCAGAGGCTTTTAATGCCTCCACAAAAAAATTAACCAAGCTTAAACAAGATAAAGATGTTTCAGTTTTGATAAGTGCAACCTTTGCAAAAGAACCTTTACGTCGTGTTTCTGCCTATAATGATGAAGTGAACGCTCATATACAAGCACTTACTCATATGTCATTTGACTGGGTTCGTCCACTAGAAGTCATCAAAACATTCAATATGGTTCATTTTGACAGAGTGGTGAGTGTATTCCTGAGAGAAGTTATGGTAGAAGGTTACTTTCAAAATCATGATTTTCAAGATGCTTTAGGTATCCCCTACTATTATTGTGAGAACTTAGCAAAAAAGATATTAGAGTTCGAAGCAAAATTTGAAGAAAAAGGAAGTTGTAGCATTGTTTCTCTTGAAGGTTATCTTGAAGCTATTAGTAAGGGTGGAGATTTTCGAAAACAACTTTCAAGAATAGTTGATGATGCAAATAATGCTGCAAAACTACTCTGTCAAGAAGCTGGGCAAGCATATTACAATCTATTCAAAGCTTGTGAAACCTTAATTCAGGACGCAAAAAAGGCTGTTCCTGCATATATCACTAATATAAGAGCCTTAACTATGTCGATAAAGAATAGAGAAAGCTATGCAGAGTTTGAAAAGTGTATGCAAAAGTTTAGTAGTTTTATAGATATAATCAAAAACTATATAACGCTAGAACATATGAAACTTTCAAATTAGTGCAAGATTAAAGAATATCTTTTCATCATCGGAGGTGTTAGATATGCTTGAGTCAAAGGATAAAAGCAAAAATAAAAAGGTAATGGAAACATCTCAAGATGGTAGTGTTTCTTTGGAAGCTAAGATAACTTATTATGAAAAGAGAGTTTTTGACCTAGAACAGCTCTTGGAAATATCTAAAGCACTCAATTCCCAAATTGGTTTTGCAAAGTTGATAGACTCGATTCTTTATACGATCATGGCACAAATGAGCACTCCCGATGTTGCCGTTTTTACTCGTAACTCTTTTGATGATGACGATTTTGTTTTGAATAGATGTTATTATGGTTTTGGTTTTGCAATGGACGAACGTTTTGTGATCAACATGAAACATCCTTTTCTGCAATACCTAGATATTTCAAATCAAACTTACTTTGAAGCCAAGGAAATTAAAGAAAAATTTGCTGAAGATGAAAAAGTCTCACGTTTACTAGATTTAGAACCTAGTCTGTTTGTTCCATTAAAAGCAAAAAATAAACTGGAAGGTTTTTTGATCATCGGAAAACGCTATATCAACAATGCTTATATTGAGCATGAATATGAAATGCTAGTAGGCATTGCAACCTTTGCAGGTATCGCAATCAATAATTCACAATTATTAGAAATGTCCACTACAGACTTAATGACACATCTAAAACAAAAGCACTACTTTTTTACAGTTTTGCAAGAAAAAATCGAATCTCTTAGAAAATCCGAACATTTATCTGTTTTAATGATTGATATAGATTTTTTTAAAAAAATTAACGACACTTATGGACATGATGGTGGTGATGTCATCTTAACAAGCGTTGCTCATATGATAAAATCTTGTGTCAGAAATAGCGATGTTGTTGCACGCTATGGTGGTGAAGAATTTGTAATAGCCTTGTTTGGTATGGGTATTGAAGGAGCAAAACGTGTTGCTGACCGCATCTTAAAAAAAATACAAGATACACCTACAAAGTATGGAGATATAGAAATAAAAGTTACTGTTTCTATTGGTATAGCAGGCTATATACAGAAGAAAGATGATGCAAAAAGCATTACAAAGCGTGCTGATGTAGCAATGTATGTTTCTAAACAAAATGGAAGAAATCAAATAAACGTAGCAGAAGAAAATTTATCTTGAGGTAATTTTAAATGAAAATATTTAATTTTATTAGAAAGCCCTTTCCTTACACATATAATAATGTAGCTCTTCACATAATTTTAGTAAACATAGTTATCTATCTTTTACAGAAATATTTTTCTCAACGTGGTATTAATATTGAGTACTGGTTTGCATTGAATATAAATCTTTTTTTTCAGAAAAAGATGTTTTGGCAGATTTTCACATATATGTTTCTGCATGGAAGTTTTTTACATATATTCTTTAATATGCTTGCTCTTTTTTGGTTTGGTATTGCAATAGAAAGGAAAATGGGCTCTAAAGAGTTTTTGTTATTCTATCTTCTTTGTGGTAGTATCGCAGGGCTTGCCATGTGTATATGCTATTATCTTCTAGGAGTCAATGTTCCTATAATCGGAGCATCTGGTGCTTTATATGCTGTGATGTTTGCTTTTGCTGTGTTATATCCTGATTCTAATATATATCTATATTTTACAATTCCAATTCCTTCTGCTATTCTCATTATGGGATATTTTATCATAGAACTCACTCAAATATTTAGAAATGATGGAGTCGCCCATTTAGGACACTTTTTTGGCTTGGTAATTGCTTGGATCTATGTGAGAGTTCGTTACAGAATCAAGCCTTTACAGGTGTTTGGTTTTATAAAATAATAGAGTTTTATTAAAAAGCATAAAAGAATGGCATAAACTCTAACGTGCAACAAAATTTAATGTTGTATTCGAGCTAGTTTGAGTAATTCCAAGTCTCTTTTTCTTACGTTTATCAGTTAGAAATTTATCATCCTTTGTGCAATTTCTTCCATCAATAAAACAAGAAGAAAAAATCTCATAAGGATAGAAAAAATTAAAATCAGAAAGCCCCCCCTTCAACGCAAGATTTGCTTTTGTTTCACTGAAACAAAAGTCACATGTTGAAGTTATATCTGCCTCCAACTTAATATTTCCAGAAGCTACACTGAAAGAAGCAACTTTAAAAACAGACCTAGAAATATTAACATTTCCTTCACACATTGTAGAAGTAAAATAAATTGCTTTGATATCTGATAGATCAACAGAACCTGAAGTAGCATAAACTCTACAACTCTCTAACTGCATATCTTTTGGCACTAGTACTTTGATATTTCCTTTAACAGGATGAGAATTCCTAAATCTCAAGCAATTATTATCTTCAACTATAGATACCTTCATTCCATTCCTTATATCAGCACTGTAGCTTATTGCATCTCCATCATAAGAAGAAATACTTATATCAACCCCTGAAAGCATAGCTTCTATAGAACATGTTTTAGGAGAGACTGTACGTTCTTGTAATGCGAAAACATTCAGATTGATTAATAAAAAGAAAAAAACAAAATAATCCTTAAAAAAATATCTCATAGTTATTTATTCTCATTCCAATAATATGAATCTGGGTATATCCTCTTACCAAAAATACTAGTACCAACTCTAATTATGGTTGCCCCTTCTTCAATTGCCATTTCAAAATCACCTGACATACCCATAGATAGCTCAAGAGTTTTTACATCTAAACATCCCAAATTTTCAGCTTTCTTTCCTATTTCATATAAGGTCTTAAAACATGGTCTAGTTAACTTAGGATCATCCGAAAAAAGCCCGATAGTCATCAAACCTTTAATTCTTAAATGAGGAAACATATTCACTTTTTCTATTAATGGAATAGCTTCTTCTACCTTACAACCAAATTTACTTTCCTCTTCTGAAGTGTTCACCTGTATAAAAATATCAAGAGTTCTATTTTCAGCTTCCAGTTTTTTTTCTAACTTTTCAGCTAAATCTAACCTATCCACAGACTCTACACAATCAGCATATTTCAAAACATCCTTTATTTTATTTGATTGCAAATGCCCTATAAAATGACTTTCATGTTTGAAAGGTCGCAATTCTTCTGCTTTTGCAACCAACTCTTGCACTTTATTCTCACCAATTAGGGTTTCTCCTGCATTGAATGCTTGTATTATCCCAGTGGGAGACACAGTTTTTGTTGCCAGCAAAAGACGAACTTCTTCTATTTTGCGACCACATCTTTGACACGCTTTAGACATTCGCTCCCTTATTTCTTTAATATTATCAGATATTGCCATTTCAACCCCCCAATGTAAGTATAACATAATATATTTTCCTTTATAAGATGGCAAATTATATATAGTGTGGTAGTAAATAATGCTTTTTTTATCGCTAATAGAGCCAAAACCACCATATTTATTCTAATAATAGTTTGTCAGCTATTTGGAGGATAAACTTATGGATACTATGTTATTAGCGTGTCAATTGCAAGAAATTCTAAATGAAAAAAAACCAACACTTAGAGAAAAACTTTTTAATAAAAGCGTTTTAGCCATGTCTGATGAGGAATTGGTTTCGATATTATTAAGAACTGGGACAAAAGAATATAGCTTAAAAAAGCTTTCAAAAAAGGTTCTAAAAATTATTGATAAAAGCGATAATATTGAAAATGATTTGAGAAAAATAAGAGGTATGGGAGATAGTAAAATCTCATCTATTTTGGCAACATTTGAATTAGGTAGAAGATACCATTCTTGTTTATATGGAAAAATAAATCAGCCATTGGATGTTTTACCATATCTAAAGCACTATGCTACAAGAAAATCTGAACATTTCATTGTTATTTCACTCACTGGCTCAAACGAAATTATAAACATAAGAGTTGTTTCCATTGGAACCGCCACTAATACTATAGTTCACCCGCGAGAAGTTTTTGCAGATGTGTTAGTAGATAGAGCGGCATCGGTAATTCTCGCCCATAATCATCCGTCAGGTAATGTAGAACCTTCTGACGAAGACATTAAATTAACATATAGATTGCTAGATGCAGCCTCATTACTAGGTATAGAGATACTAGACCACATAATATTCTCCCAACGAGAGAACTATGTTAGTTTATCAGAAAGAGGTTTTATCAATAATTGAAATTAGCTTGGCTCTTAGCTTTCTTTATTTTTTTTAGCATTCTTTTTTGTCTCTTTGGTTATTGGAATAGAATAATCAAGCACATCCTTATGATAATTTGCAATATAAAAAATCAAAGAGATAAATAAAAATACCACAAACAAAATCACTAAAACTTGCCAAGATAAAATCACTTGCTTGCTTAAAAGAAGAATATCATGCAAAGACATAGTTTGATTATCGAATAAAAAAATAGAAAGTTTAATATTCTTTTACAACAGCTTCTGTCCATTTTTGCATAAATATACCAAAAGCAACACTCACATTTATTGAAGCTTTTATTCCATACATAGGAATACTAACAACGCTATCAGCTTTTTGGAGAAGCTCAGCACTAACCCCCAATTCTTCATTTCCAATCACTACGATTCCTTCTTTTGGAAAATGGAAATCACTTATATTTTTACCTCCAGTTTCTAAAGCGATTATCGGAAGGTTGGGCAAGTTTTCTATCTTAATATGTTCCCAAGAAATATAATCAATGGTTCCCATAGCAACACGTTGGGCTTTAGCATTTTTTGGACTGATGCAATTTTCAGATAAAAAGATTTTTTCAACACCAAAAGACTCAGCTGTCCGAAAAATAGAGCCTATATTAAATGGAGTTCTAATATCTTCAGCATAAACAAATAAATTATCAAAATGAAAACGTTTGAATTCTTTTAACTCATCTTGGAGGGATTCAGTAGAAGGCAAAATTAAATCCCACTCTGAAGGTGAATAACCTGTAAGTTTGTACAAAGAATGCCTAACAGTATTTATTATAGTCCGTCGCTCTTCATCTAAAGAGTTTTTACTCCAATCAGAAATTGCCTTGGATGTATCATCATCTACTTCATCAACTATAACAGCAAATAACTGCTTAAGATAAAACCCATCTAATAACTCATCGTTTTTTCTATCAACAATAGAATGCTCAGCAAGCTCAAGAAGCTTTAACACCTTATGTAATCTTTGCTTTTTAGGAAGTAGTTTTAACTTATAGAATTCAATCAATTAATTCACCAGAAGTAGCAGAAATTAGAAGGCTTTTTTAATTATTTCTAAAACATCATTAGAAGTTAGAGATCTAGGTATGTAATTCATAAAATCTAATTTTAAAACATCTTCAGAAACACTCGTCATATCTTCCAACACTAGATCTAAACTTGCAATTTTTGAAGGTAACTCAATGCTTAAAAGTTTTTCTCTCACAGCTTCTACACATTTCAAAGAAAATTCCTCTAACGTAATATCCGCAGGGCAAGCACTACCCAAAAATATTTCTGAAAACTCTACAACTTTTGATAAGTTTGAAGTAATCGCATCTTCTAGCACAAAAGAAGAAAGGACTGACAACATAGAAGGCATATCCACATCATACTTTCCATTTGTAATCAATGATATGGCTGATGCAAGGCCAATATTGGAAGACTTGACCCCCATAGCAAGCAAAACTCCTGCCTGACACATTATTTCTTCTATTGACTGCCCAACAGCATTATCAGCTCCAAAATTAAGAGCCGTCATATAAAAAGAAAATGCTTTTTTTATTAAAGCATCTGAAAAAAAGTTTGCCTTCCTAGAGACATATGCTTCAAAAGCAACGGTAAGAGCAGAAAAAAGCATTAACCGAACAGCATTAAGGGATAACTTTTTATATATGTTCGAATCAAACAATACTAGAGAACAAACATCAGGCTTACATTTTATTGTATACAAAGCTCTACTTCGTGAATCAGAAACATACACCAAATCAGTAAAAAGAAAAGGATTGTTACATGTTGTTGGAATTTGGATCAACGGAATTGAAGGTTCAACAATTGCCTCACCTTCCAAGTAATTATATATAGTTTTTTCTTCGTTGTAGAGACTTGCAATAGCCTTAGCAATAAAACAAGTAACTACATCTCCAAGAGCTATAACAGCATCTACATGAGCCACCTGAGCCAGACGCAAAGCCCGCACAATAGTTTCGGAATCAGCCGTCTTCTGTATACCATCAAAAGTAAAGAGTTTTAGTGATTTTTTCTCCAGAGACTGTTTAATTCTAACCAAGAGTTCCACATCCTTGAAAGCTGGATCAATGATTAACATAAAACGGGAGCCATATTTGGAAACATAGTCTCCCAAAGAAATTAAAACATCAACACCTGCAATCAAATTAGGAGATAAGTTGAACACAAAATCGCCCATAGTCCCTCACAATAGCTAACATCATTTTTGCATAAAATCTGCCATCAGAAAAAGGCAAGATGTCTTCACCTTAATGTTAAATAGAATTAAATACCGTATGCTTCCATTATTTTATCAGCAAGCGAATTGACAATTCCATCAATATATGAAGGATCTTTAAGTTTCGCCTTCATCTCTTCTACTTTGTCAAGCCTAATATCACTTGCATTTTTAACAGCCTCCATAGCAAAATGGACTTCTGCAAATTTCTCAGCTTCCCTAGAAACAGTTACGGAATCATGGGTATTGTAAGAAGATATTTCGTCTTTTATTAAAGTTCTCTGTATATTAGCTACAGGATTTGTCCCGCTAAGCTTTTCTATCATCATAATTTCCTCTCCTCCCTTCCCGTTTTATCGACATCTTCAAGTAAGAAGTTTAAGTTTTCGCAGAGACAAGCAATGAAAACTCACCTTTAATATTCTCTAATGAAGAAAACATCTCAAGCACTTCATTAACACTTCCAGTTATTACATTTTCGTGTATCTTTGTCAATTCCTTACCAACAACAACAAGTCTATCACCATCAATCTCAGCAACATCTTTTAACAATTTGAGAATTCTGTAAGGAGATTCATACAAGGCAACAGCAGAGCCAGAACTCATTAACTCCATCAACCGCTTTTTACGTCTACCCGGCTTAGGAGATAGAAAACCCTCAAAAATAATAGACTTATCAAAAATCCCCGACACACTAAATAACGTTGCAAAAGCAGAGCAACCAGGAATAGGAACTACCTTAATACCGATCTGCCTAGCTCCGTTTACTAAAATAGCACCAGGGTCACTAATTGTTGGTGTACCTGCATCACTCACATAAGCAACATTCTTACCCGCTTGCAACAAGTCCAAAACCTTACTGCAAGCAAGCTTTTCATTTCTCGCATGCAAACTTACAAGATGCTTTCTTATCTCATAATGAGATAACAACTTCAACGTATGCCTTGTGTCTTCACATGAAACCACATCAACTTCTTTCAGCACCTCCAAGGCTCTCAAAGTTATATCCTTCAAATTGCCTATTGGAGTTGCTACCACATAAAGCACACCTAAATTCGCATTCAAAAAAACCACCAAACAGCTTAAGAACTCTTTTTAGGTATAGCGAAATTAAGCCCCAAGCCAAACTTATTCTCATCTATGATTGGAACTAAATTCACCGCCATCTTCCCATTATTGCTTGAAGAAGCCCCTGCAAAAACTTCCGTCAAAGTGTTATTCCACTTATTAACATGGACAGTTAAAGTTATCGCTTGAGCAATGCGGTTAATAATCAAAACCACAGCTGTTCCAATACCCGCATAAAGATAGTTTTTAGCAGCTTTATAAACATCATCAAATCCACTAGTCCTATCAACAACACCAAAAATACTCTTAACATAGGTGGCAAACATCGCAATCATAACCACATCACAAACAACATCTATCGTACAGTGTATAGCTCCTGCAACATAGTCTTTTGTTATAAAAGAACCTATACCATAACCCAAAGCATATTGCATATACATAGGGAAATAGCCACGCATTTTATTGCGACTAATCAACGTCTCTTTTTCAGATGCCGTAAGATTCGAAGCTAACGACATAATCTCCATCTTATTTTTGAACAAGCCTTTGTTTATCAAAGACTGAACTTTTATCGAAGTATCCCCATCTGCAAAGAGTCTTCCAGCAAATAATGAAAAGATAACCATAAAAGAAATAACTATCTTCTTCATATGTACCTCCTTATATAGAGCAAAGCAAAACTGCAACAACGTTAATCCTATTTTGCTTCCACTTTCTTGTTGATAAGCGTTTTAATCTTAGCAGCCTTACCTATTTTCTCTCTTATATAGTACAACTTTGCACGTCTCACCTTACCTTCTCGCACAACCTCAACTTTTGCAATGCGAGGAGAATGGAAAGGAAAAACACGCTCAACACCAACACCATAAGAATTCTTTCGTACAGTGAAAGTTCTACTAACTCCCGAGTTTTTAAAGCAAATTACAAGTCCTTCATAAACCTGTATACGCTCTGTTTTACCTTCAATTATTTTGAAATGAACTTTTACAGTATCCCCCACTTTAAATTGATGAGGTGAGCCAAGCATTTGCTGTGCCTCAATTTTGCTAATAACCCCTTTCATTTATAAACTCCTCTAAAATTCTATCATTTTCACTCGTCCAAGTATTCAACTTGCGAGATTTCTCAATCAAATCAGGTCTATTCATATAGGTTTTCTCTATACGTTTTTTATTTCGCCATTTTTCAATATTGGCATGATGCCCCGACAACAAAACTTCAGGAACACGCCTTCCCCTAAACACAGCAGGTCTTGTATACTGCGGATACTCTAAAAGATAATCCACAAAACTCTCACTTTCAAGTGAAGAAGGGGATATAACACCTTCAACCAATCTATACACTGCATCAATCACAACTAGCGTCGCAATTTCGCCAGAAGAAAGCACATAATCACCTACAGAAATTTCTTCATCAACATATTCATCTATTATACGTTGATCAATTCCTTCATATCGCCCACACAAAAGCACGATTTCATCTTTTTTTGCAAGACGTACAGCATCATCTTGAGTAAATCTACAGCCAGATGGAGAAGGAAAAACCACATGTTTATCTTTTGCACCGACAGAGTCCAATGCACCCGCTAAAGGTTCGGGCAACATTAACATCCCTGCCCCGCCTCCATACGTCACATCGTCACAAGTCTTATGCTTATCAAATGAAAAATCACGAATGTTAACAAACTCGTAAGTAATCAACCCCCTATCCACAGCTTTCGCCATGATAGAAGCATTAAAAAAAGCAGAAACAATTTCAGGAAAGAGTGTAACAACAGTAAATTTCATTCAAGTATCCAACTCTTTTTCAGCTCAATCATTCTTTCTGTTATATTCACCACTCCAATAAACTCATTATTGAAAGGCACATAACAAACTTTCCCATCATTCTTTTCAATCTCAAGCAAAGAACCTGCAGCATCCACTACATTCACAACCCTACCAACAGAAGTTCCCTCAGAAACAAGTACACAAAGACACAAATCACAAGCATAAAACTCATTCTCAAGCAAACCACAAGCCTCATTTTTATGAACTTGAACCTCGCCACCAACAAAACACTTTGCGTCTTCTAATGTATCAACTCCTTCAAACTTAATCAAAATATGTGAAGGAATTAGTCTCACACTCTCTACACTAAACCAACCATCTTTCCTTCGAGTTAACTTACATTTAGGAAAAACAATATATACACTCTTTAACTCAAAGAAATGATCGTACTCACCGGAAGAACTGACAACTTTTACAAAGCCACCAACACCAAAAGTTCCACATACATTCCCGGTTACCACTAATTCCATGTCAGATCAGTCTAATATTTCTAAAGTATATCTTTTACCTGTTTTTCCGGAGCATGCACTTAATAAAGTACGAATAGCATGAGCAATACGTCCTCGCTTACCAATAACCTTGCCAATATCTCCATCAGAAACTTTCAATGTTAAAACAGTATCCTTATCACTTTCTTTTTCCTCAACAACAACAGAAGAAGGATCATCAACCAAAGATTTAGCAATATATTCAATTAATTCCTTTTGCATATATACCCCATCACTATAAAGTAATCTTCATTTTGTTTAACAATCTTTTGACTGTTTCTGTAGGCTGAGCACCCTTACTAAGCCAATTTCGCACCTTTTCTTCACAAAATGAAATTTGATTTTCACTAGGAGACACAGGTTGATAAAGTCCAACCTCATCAATAGTCTTCCCGTTTCTAGGTTCTCGTGCATCCTGAACTACAACACGATAAAAAGGTCTCTTCTTTGCACCTATCCTTTTTAATCTTATCTTAACCATATTTGTTACTGCACCTCCAAAATTAGCATACAAGCATACATAAAAGCAGTAAATGCATGCTAAAATAGGTTTCTAGAGTATATTAAAAATAAATAAAAGTCAATAGAAAATTTATTATATAAACAAAGCTAATATCATACTTAAAAAAATCTATTTCTATTTTGCAAAAGCCAAGCATCTGCAAGAGTAATGAAACACATAGCTTCTATCACAGGCACTATTCTGGGAAATAAGCAAATATCATGGCGACCTTCAATCGAAATTTCTTTTATCCTACCATCTTTAGAATAAGCTCTTTGCTTTTTCTTTATTGAAGGAATTGGCTTTAAAGCTATAGAAAGATTGATTTTACTACCATCTGATATTCCACCAAAAATACCACCATTATGATTTTTATAAATATCATTATTTTCGCTACCTTTCAATCTTGCACACTCAAAACCACTTCCAAATTCAACTCCCTTAACCCCCCCAATTGATATTATTGCTTTAGAAAGTTCTGCATCAAGCTTTGAAAAAACAGGTTCACCCAATCCTTCTTGCACATTAAAAATATCACATTCCAAAATTGCTCCAATAGAATCGCCTTCTTCTCTTATTTTTTTTATTTTTGTTACAACATCAACTGGCAATTCTTCTTCCATTTTAATAGACTGTGCTAATTTTATTCCTGCAATTTCATTTAACCTAGTTTCTATAATAATCTTAGGCAATCCCTTTTCTTCTGACATTTTTTCAATTAATTTTCTTGCAATTGTCCCTGCAAGAACGCGTCCTATTGTCTCTCGCCCAGAAGCTCTCCCCCCACCTTGAAAAAGTGAGGAATTAAATTTCTTTTCATATGTATAATCCGCATGAGAAGGTCTATAAACATCATGTAGAGACTCATAGCTGGTTGGATTAATATCATGATTTTCCACGACAACAGCTATAGGAGTGCCAAGAGTTTTATCATCAACAATGCCAGAAAGAATTTTGCATTCATCTTTTTCTTTTCGCTCAGTTGTAAGAGAAAAAAAATCATCTATCCCTAAATTATTTTCCCTTATTTTTGCACGTCTTTTATTTAAATCTTGTTGAAAATCTTCTATAGATATAGAAACATTGGAAGGACAACCATCAACTACAGCTCCAACAGCCACTCCATGGCTTTCTCCAAATGTCATAACCTGAAATATCGAACCAAATATATTACCGCTCATTATAATCTTAATATATACTATAAGTATACCCCAAATTTTTATCTCATTTTTTCAATCAACCATTTTTGTTAATTGTATATCCATAAGTATAACATTAAAAGAACGTTATAATAAATAGATAAGAAAAACAAAAAAAAGAACTACTGGTTATTTTTGAAAAATCAGTAGTTCCTTTAACTTATAATAAATTACCTCAAAAGACAATTTTTTGTTTTAGTTCCAAGAAGAAATAGGACTATTTCCTTGCTCTTCGTTATAGTTAAAATAAAAATGAGCTTTCACTTCTTGCTCCGAATCCGAAGTTACATTACCATTTTTCAGACTAAGAAAGAATATCTTATCATGATTTTCTACATACACCTTATCTGCGTTACTCGGAGCTTTTCCAGTCCATGCATAGTAGTAGTCGCAATCCGCTATAAGCTTTTCGGGCAAAACACCAATAAAATGTCTTGGAGAAAAAGCTGACTCTGCTTTCTTATCTGTTACGTTCTTCTCATAAATCTTTGTAGCTATGTTTTTAGTTCCTTTGGTATCATCCAATACTTTCCACATTGCACCTGAAACTTCCGCTTTTGTGTACTTAGCTTGATCAAGTGTAAAAACATCATTACCTCCACCTATACGTTTATAAGAAAGTGCATATAAAGAACCGTTATAAGTATACATATCAGTGATGGTCTCATTTATATTGGTATCCCAATTTATATTCTCACCACTAGAATCAATCGGACTATCATATTTTTTAAGATTACCGGTAGGAACTCTTTTAGAAGGCTTGCCCACTATATCCACACGGCTGATAGGAGCATCATAATTAGGTGCATTATGTGGATATTTTCTCACTTCTATATTGTAGTCTTTATAAATTTTACTATTATCAAAACCTTTTACATATTCAAGTTCTTTTTGAGCCACAAAAACGCCATCTTTATTTGCAGCCATAGCTATAAATTGCCTTTCAATTTTATTAGAGTTAAGTTCATTATCCATCCAATCAATACTATTATTAGGATTACTTTCATCACCCGCAAAATCATTGTTTTCAAACTTATGCTGTTTTATACGTAAAACATTACTACCGGAATAATTCATATCCCTGTAATATATCACACCTGATTCAGCACTATCTGCATAAACTGCCATAATGAACCCACCAAAATCAACGGCGGGAGAATCAATAATACCTAATTTTGCGTCGTAAGAATTAAAATCAGGAGTACCCACCTTACCTATAAACTCCGAAAAATTATACTTTCCTTCATCATTTAACTTAAAGCGTACAATATAATATTTATTATCCTTTTCAATTACCACATATAAATTGCCTTTCCTGGTCGTAACAAAATTTTTCATAAATAATAAAACTATCACTACTACCACTACTACTTTCAAGAGATGGAGTGGGTAGATCATTTGCTACATTTTCTACAGCAACTACATACAATTTTATTCCTGCACGACCTCTCCCCATATTCTCCCACAGCACAACATCTTTTGTGCCTTTCCAAAGAGGCATTTCTTCATACCAAAGGATGTCATTAGCACTAGACGGAAGATTGTGTACTTCTTTAGAAAGGTTGCCACCATCATATTTAAGCGAAATATACTTATTTGCGTTTGCTATAGCCCTACCGTCATAATCTTTTTCCGTGCCATCATAGAGGACTCTCAATTCTCCTTTTTCTTCATCAATACCTATTGGCTTTATACCAAGATTGTTTACTTTTGAATCTCTTTCTATTCTAAAAAGAGTTTCTTTTTTAGGATTTTGTCCATTCATTCCTAAAGCCAAAGCACGAACTTCTTTCTTTTGATCACCTATATAAAAGAAATACAAGTTATTTTTGCATGCTGAAAGGCATTTAACATCTACAGTAGAAGTAAGCTCAGCTGGAGCTGCAAAACTAGTAGG
The DNA here is from genome assembly GCA_052169955.1 of Treponema sp. Classification (GTDB taxonomy): domain Bacteria; phylum Spirochaetota; class Spirochaetia; order Treponematales; family Treponemataceae; genus Treponema_B. The sequence goes on along the minus strand of JBQNBL010000004.1, from coordinate 5,136 downwards.
TGAATCTAGTTTTTTCTCTTTTTCATTTATTCCTATATTTTCAATCTTTCCATTATCTTTGTCATACGCCCAAATCTTCCCATCATAAATAGTCATATAGCTCTTAAAACTATAGTTATCATTACCTATTTCTTCCCAGTTATTATCATTAAGCTTGTATAAGATAGATTTTGCCTCTGGATTACTATAAACAATGCAATATAAGTCCTTTTTTGCATTGTCATAATAAAACACTTCAAAAGCTATATCATCTGTTAACCCTAACCCACTCACTCTAATACTGTTTTTTTCATACACAATGCCACTTTCAGTTTTGTATGGAACATATTTTTCTATCTTATCATTACCAGGGCTATAGGTATCTTTAATATGGACATACAAACTTCCAAAAGAATCAAAAGCGTATCTTAATGCTCCACTCTCTTCCACAGTCAAGACATCCTTAGTATCAAACTTTACAAGCTGCTTACCATCATAAACTTTGCACTTTATAACATCGTTAGTACCTTTTTTCACATGACTAAAAAACAAAGTTGCATTTATCTTTGAAATTGCTCTTGCTTCCACCATCCACGTATCAAGATTGGAATGCTCGCCTTTGATAGACAAACTTTCTCTTCTCAAATCGAAATATGCCAACCTATTCTTATGCTCTTTAATCTGAAATGCTCCTGCCTCACGCACATAGGTCATACCATCATCCGCAACATACAAACCGTCTTCATCAAAGCCCACAAAACGCTGAGGCCCATAAAACTCTTTTTTCTCGTCTTTTAGGTTGACAATATTACGAGCATCCGTAGCATATTCGTCCTTACTTATAAGTTTTTTTACCTCCTTGATAGCCTCTGGCTCACCTTGCACAGTATAATCACACTTTACAATTCCACCGGTAGAAATACTAAATCCTTGATTATTAGCATATTTATATAGAAGATAAATGTTTTTATCATTCATAAAGCAGTCAACAAATTCACCATTCAAAGTAGTTGTATTTACTGGTGTCTTTATATCTGTCTTCAAAAAATCACTATCAAGTGTTTTTGTTTTTATTGATTTTAGTGAAATTGACGTGCCTTCTTCTTCATATCTACAGAGTTTAATCTTATATTCTGAAACATCTTTATCAACAAAAGCAAAAACTCCATCATACACACCCATAAGTTTCATGTCTGTCATAGCAAAAGAAGGATCTAACGTTATACTCTTCAATTCCGTAGGTATTCCTTCTTTTGGGTTTCCTTCTTTCACTAAGTAAAAGCCCCAGTTACCACCCTGCACATAAGAAGTAAAAAGCTTTCCTGTTTTATGGTCTGAAACAACAAATAGATTCCATATTTGCCCTACATCGTCTTCATAACTAAATGAAGTATCCAAAACTCCTTCACTTGTATAGCGTCTTAATATCTTATTTGCACTACCAACACTATCAGAATCTACATAAAAGATGTACGTTCTGCCTTTCGAGTCTCTACAGAAAGAAGGAGCTTTATTTTTATAGTCCCCTGAGACTGTTTCATTAAAGAAAGGTGTTTCTTCGCCCAAAAACCCCAGCTCAAACTTTATAATAGGATTCCCTTGACCATCTTTTCCCCCATCAATGAGTCTAAACTTCAGAGGCTCCAGCTCTGCAACTGCCTTTTTCAACCTCACAGTTAAATTGTTTGTGCCACTAGCCACAGTTATTTCGCTACTTCCTTTCCACTTTCCACTCTTTGTCATAACTATGACAGTAAACTTTACCTTAGAGCCAACTAAGAAAGTTCCTTTATACTGCCTTCTTTCCTGCCCAGAAAATTCTACCGTTTTCATACGTTGCCCATTAGCTTCAACTAAAATCTTCATTTCAGAATCTGCTAGTTTAGGAAGCCCATCCTTGCCCACAGCCCTTACATTCAAACGATCTGTCAAATCAAAAACGACTGTTCCATATTCCCCATTCTCTTGACTCTCGCCAAAATCGAATTGCTTACAAGAAACAAATGCCACAAAAGCTAGCACAAAAATAACGATGAGTTTTTTCATATTCTTCTCTTTTAGTTAAAAGAAGCTTTCAAAATTCTTCCATATTGCTAAAGTTAACATTGCCACAAGCAAGATACAACACAAAAATGCAAAAACAAGATGAAGCAAAAAATTTTAATAAAAATATAAGATTTCTAAAATTCCCTTGCAATAATATATACTTTAGATTAAGGTTTTACCTATGAAGAAAGTTATCTTTCATATCTCACATAAACCCCAAATCTTACATCCATCTAAAATTACATTCATACATTAGCTAATGTTAAAGTTGTACATTAGCTAGTGTTATGATTGTACCTTAGCTAATGTACTGCCCTTAAACTGTACAGTTTAGAGATCGCAAACTGTACAGTTTCGCTATGCGAAACTGCACTATTTAGGGATCGAAAACTGTACAGTTTTCATATGAATGAAACTTAACATGTTGCAACCTTTAATAAGGTCTATATTCCAATATTTATTGAACAAATTCTTTATAAACAAAAAAAGCCATACATCAATTAAGATGTATGGCTTAAGTTCAAAATAAGAGTTTTTTATTGTAGTCTAGTTCCTGCAGGTGCACCAATATGAAGTGAATAAATTTCTTCAATATGAATAACCACAACTGATTTTGGGACTTTTCCTTGTGCCCATGCAACAGCGTCATCAAAAATATTTCCTTCTGTAAAGATTTCTGCTTTACCAACAAAACGATAACCATCTAGTTTCTCCCAGTCAACATAAGCTACAGCAACACGTGCGTTATTTTGTATGTTTTGCTGTGTCTGCTTGCCTGTGTTTTCGTTATACATAAGAGTGCTGTCATCAACTATTCTCATAGTTCTCTTAGGACCTATGTTAGGCATTCCATCACTGCTTACAGTTGCAATGTGTGCCAATTGCTTTGCCATAAGCTCTTTCATTTCATTTGTTAATTTAGCCATAATTTAGCCTCCATACCACCAATTATATCCCTTTTTCTGCATATTTTCCATAGTAATTTTTCTTTTTTCTACAAATCCTTTAGTTTGATAAATTTAGGAGCTTTTTCTTCTCCTTCAATTTCTGACACCTGTTTAAGTAAGTCTTTTGATTTTGAAGATAGCTTTGAAGGAACTTTAATCTTCACTTGTATGTATAAATCTCCTTTTCCACCTGATGAAGTTGGGACTCCTTCTCCTGAAACTTTAATCATCGCACCATGTTGCGTTCCTTGCGGAATCTTCACATTTATAGCTCTTTCATCAAGTGTTGTTACAGTTACCTCCCCACCTAAAACTGCTTGAGTTATTGAAATTGGCATAGCACAATACAAGTTTTTACCATCACGTTCAAAAACTTCATGAGGTTTAACAATTATAAAGATGAATAAATCACCACTTGAACCACCATAACTACCGGCATTACCTTGTCCCGGAATAACAATCCGCCTTCCATCTTCAACTCCAGCAGGAATTGTCACTTTTATAGTTTGTTTTTTCTTTTCTAGTCCTGTTCCTCTACAATTTTTACATGGTTTTTCTATTATTGTTCCATGCCCCCCACAGCGAGAACAAGTTCTAGCAATTGTCATAAAACCTGTAGATTGTCTAACCTGCCCCATACCCTTGCAATCGGGACAAGTTGTTCTCTTTGCGTTCCCTTCAGCTCCACTTCCATTACAAACATGACAAGAAACATCGTGAGAATATGAAATATCAACTTTTTTCCCATAAACAGCTTCAATAAAAGGAATACTCAAATTATACTGAAGGTTACTTCCATGAGTTGCACTCGAAGCTCCTGAACCTCGTCTTTCCCCACCAAAGCCACCAAATCCAAAGCCTGAAGAACCACCACCAAATATGCCTTCAAAAATGCTAGAAAAGCCACCACCAAATAAGTCTTCAAAACCACTAAAAGCACTTGGATCAAAGCCTGCACCACCCATACCATCCACACCAGAGTGTCCAAACTGATCGTAAGCTTTTCGTTTTTTCTCATCAATTAGCACTTCATAAGCTTCAGTTGCTTCCTTAAACTTTTCTTCTGCTTCTTTGTTACCGGGATTTTTATCAGGATGATATTTAATTGCTAACTTTCTATAAGCCTTTTTGATTTCATCGTTAGTTGCTGTTTTACTAACCTCAAGTACTTCGTAATAATCACGTTTTGACGCCACGTTTTAACTCCAAAAATGAGAAAAGATGAGATGCTCGAATGAAATAATGCCGACAGATGCCCTTGGAGCGACATTACCACAAAACATCTCATCTTTTATTAAAATCTTTTTTATTTATCTTCGTTTACTACTTCGTAGTCTACACCATCAGAACTTCCTTTTGTGTTTTCTGATGGATTAGGCCCTGCTTGTCCTGTAGCTCCACCTGCAGCCTGATTTTGTTTATAAAGCTCTTCCCCCATCTTCATGCCAACTTGCTTCAAGGCTTCAGTCTTCGCTTTAATATCGTTTATGTCTCCACTTTCCAAAGCTCTCTTAACTGCTGCTACTGCATCTTCAATGCTAGCCTTTTCTGCTTGAGGCACTTTGTCACCAAGTTCTTTTAATGTTTTCTCTGTTTGGTAAACCAAACTATCAGCTTCGTTTCTAACTTCTACCTTCTCTTGCTCTTTCTTATCAGCTTCGGCATTAGCTTCTGCTTCTTTTACCATTCTATCAATTTCTGCATCACTCAAACCTGAAGAACTTTCTATTCGTATATGTTGCTCCTTTCCTGTTCCTAAGTCTTTTGCTGAGACATGCACAATACCATTAGCGTCAATATCAAAAGTAACTTCAATTTGAGGCACACCACGAGGTGCTGGAGGAATACCTACAAGGTCAAAGTTGCCAAGAGTTCTGTTCTGGCTCACCATTCCGCGTTCACCTTGTAAAACATGGATAGAAACTGCTGTCTGTCCATCTGCTGCCGTAGAGAATATTTGACTTTTCTTTGTAGGAATTGTTGTATTCCTATTAATCAACTTTGTGAAAACTCCTCCCAATGTTTCTATACCAAGTGAAAGAGGAGTAACATCAAGTAAGAGTACATCTTTTACATCTCCACCCAAGATACCACCTTGAATTGCAGCACCCATTGCAACAGCTTCATCTGGGTTTACACTCTTAGAAGCTTCTTTTCCAAATAT